>CAYPSQ010000006.1:28505-68225 GCA_964413115.1 uncultured Rhizobiaceae bacterium
TTTTGGTCAGGACCCTGTGTTCGCCGGCGAGAATTATGGCTACGCTGCCGGAGTACTTGATTAGGCTCCTGGCCAAAGGCTTAACTTAGCCAAGCGGCAGGGGGCTATATAGCAGCAATCAGATTAGTGAGACATCCTACTGGCTTTTGAGAAGCGCTCCCTCTGGCTTTGTCGGTGGCCGATATAATGTGCTGTTTGTGACAAGATATGATTAGCTTACTGCACCGGCGAATCTAGACAGGGCCTCACAGGTTTCAGTCGTAGGGTGGCTTGGTATGTCCTGCCGGCGACAAAGTAAAAATCTCGACGCCATCGGCAGTGATCCCAATGGAATGTTCGAATTGAGCCGACAGAGAACGGTCTTTGGTCACTGCAGTCCAGCCGTCCTTCAGCAATTTTACCTGCCATGTTCCCAGGTTTATCATTGGCTCGATGGTGAATATCATGCCTTGCTCGAGTTTCAGGCCCGCACCCGCCTCGCCGTAATGCACTACATTAGGAGAGTCGTGGAAAATGCGGCCAATGCCATGGCCGCAAAAGTCACGTACCACACTGCAGCGATGGGATTCCGCGTAGCTTTGGATGGCGTGCCCGATATCGCCGAGAGTGGAATTCGGTCCGGCGGCGGCGATTCCCAGCATCATGGCTTCATAAGTGATATCTATTAGACGGCGGGCTTTAGCAGTCGACTTGCCGACATAGAACATGCGGCTTGAATCACCATGCCAACCGTTCACGATCACGGTCACATCAACATTGATAATGTCGCCATTTTGTAGGCGCTTCTCGCTTGGAATGCCGTGGCAGACGACATGATTTATTGATGTGCAGATGGATTTGGGATAGCCCCGGTAGCCGAGGGGCGCCGATATTGCACCGGCAGCCAAAGTCATGTCGTCGCAGAGGCGATCAAGCTCGTTCGTGCTGACGCCTGGAACGACATAAGGCGTAACATAATCGAGAACTTCGGCGGCCAATCGCCCGGCTTTTCGCATCGCTTCGAATTCGGCCTCGCCGTGAATCTTAATGCCGCGTTCGACGATTTCTCCGCTATTCAAGGAAGCGTCCGCCTAATTTAGAGATCGCTAGCGCTGGTTGGGTTCGCACAATTTCTATTCTTTCCGATAATGCACGCCGTCGCCGGCGCCGTTGTAATCTGAATTTTGTCTGACCACTGAATAATATAGCAGCTTTGCTGAAAGTTGAGTTATTCGACGGACTTATATCCTAATCCCAATCGCGCATGCCGCCCAACGACAAATTTATGGTTGTCAACATATGGGGGCGCTGATGGGAAATGTCATCTGTCGCAAACCCTGAAACAAATTAATTAGCTTACTCTGGCTGGTCTCGCCGGTGATTCAGTCAGGCATTAGAATGGGCAAGCGACGTGCAGCCCGGATTTCTCGCTTGTCGAGGTGACAATCGTAACACACCGCTTCCACGCCGCTTTTGCTGGCTGCCTTGAAGGCCGCTGCATAGTCAGGGTCGATGTCGCTGGCAAGAGCAAAGGATTCACAATCAGCGCGCTGCGCAAGATAAAACATTACGGCCCGCCCGCCGGCCTCGGCGACGGCGGCAAGTTCGCGCAAATGTTTAGTTCCGCGGGCTGTTTTGGAATCCGGAAATTCGGCCAATTTTGCTTGGCGCCGGAGATGAACGTTTTTGACCTCGACATAGCAGGGAGGCGCACCGTCCTGCTCCAGCAGAAAATCAATGCGTGAATTTTTGCCATATTTTACTTCGCGGCGGATACTGGCGTAACCACCGAGCTCGGATACCCGTCCTGCCGCGATGGCTTCTGCGACGATGCTGTTTGGCAGCAGCGTATTGATACCGACCAGGCCGTTTTGACTCGCTGCCACGCGTATCAACTCCCAAGTATAGCCAAGTTTTCGTTTAGGGTTGCGCGCTGGCGAAAGCCAAGTCTCGGCACCGGGATCGGTTAGGCCCAGCATGGCGCCCGGGTTCGCACAATGGGCGGTCACGGTGCTGCCATCCTCGAGGCGGTGATCGGAGAGAAAGCGCTTGTATCGTTTGATCAGAGTGCCGCGTATCAGCGGCTCGGAAAACTGCATGGACCTGAAACTATGCAATGGGTTGAATTCAGGCAAGGCAAGCCGTTGCTGGGCGGTCAGCAAGCGATGGGCTATGATCCGTGCTCTTATTTTATCCCGGAGTATCTACCATGGCCGATTCGACTAAAATCGTTACTGCAGCCCTTCTGTTGATCGGCAATGAACTCCTGTCAGGCCGCACGCAGGACGCAAATCTCAACTACCTTGCGCGCCAATTGACGGCTATGGGTATCCGCCTTGCGGAAGCGCGCGTAGTGGCGGACGGAGAGGCGGAAATCGTGCAGGCGATCAATGAGTTGCGCGCTCGGTATAGCTATGTTTTCACCACCGGTGGCATCGGCCCAACGCATGACGATATCACCTGTGAATGCGTAGCTAAGGCATTTGGACGGCGCTATGTTCTGAACCCTGAGGCGCAGAAAATCCTAGAGGATTATTATGATGGCTCAGGGCGTGAATTGAACGAAGCCCGACTCAGGATGGCATACACGCCAGAAGGGGCCGAGCTAGTAGAAAACCCGATCAGCCGGGCGCCGGGATTTAGAGTTGAAAATGTGATCGTCATGGCCGGTATTCCCGCAGTCATGCGCGCCATGTTCGAAGCGATCGCCCCCAAACTCGAAGGTGGCGCCAAAGTGAGCGCACGCGCTGTCGCGGTGCTCATGGGAGAGGGCGATATCGCCCGCTCGTTGGGCGAACTACAAGCGCGCAATGAGGGGTTGGAAATAGGCAGCTATCCGTTTGTTCGCAAAGGCAAGTTCGGCACCACCCTCGTGCTGCGCGGTGTTGACCAGGTAGCGTTGGACTCGGCTGTGGAAGAATTAAAGTCCATCCTCAAGAACCTCGGTGGCTCGCCGGAAGACGAGGCCGCTGTTTCCGATGGAAGTTGGCCAAGGCCTGAGGCCTAGATTTGAACGACAAGAGATTAGTCGGAGGCGGATACGAGAGATTCCGAATGTCAGGGTTCATCAGAGACGTGAATGTCTAAACAAATTCATGATATTTTGCGTCAGTTTAGTGCACGACAAGGTGAATGCATGTCTATGCGTCATAAAGGCGTAGAGGCGGTAGATGAATTTGTCAGACTGACAGTAAGTAGAAACATAGGACCGTGCCAGATCACAATGATGCCATCGTGCCGACGGGCTTAAGGAGATAGCCTTCAACATAATGCAAATCATGGCATCTTTTAGAGTCTGACAGTCCCGTATTTTCACAAGCGCTGCGCATAACATTACGTTTTTTACTTAAGGTGGCGATGTTCTATGAAGATAAGCAAGGTAGAGAACCAAGTGTACCAAATTTCCGTCATACCGCTATCATGTATAGATTTCTGAATAGTAAAAACTTAAATATAAATAATATAGGGTGGTTTAAATACCAAAATACTAAATATTTATAATTATTATATTAAAATAAGTAATATAATTAACGGACATATAATATTATTAATTAATAAATATTCTCTATAAGTAAAATTTATAACCCATTTTTCAAAATAATTATTTATTTTATATTTATATAATAATTTTCCTCATTCTTTTGAACATTTGGTTGCTTCTCTCTTTTCAAAGTGTGATAAGCGATATAATGGTTGACCTGATTGGGTCTGTCCGCGCGTGGTGGAATGGTATACACAACAGACTTGGTTCAAATTAGTTGCTTGAGTGCCCTATCGGAAACGATGGGAGTAGAACGCATCAAATTCGCGGAAACCTTAACAGTTTTGGCTGATGGCAATCGCGAGCGAAGCCTACTAATAAGTTCTGGTAGGAACGTGTAGAGACTTGACGGTGCGCACCTACGGTCAAATTCTGGCTATGGTGAAGGGAAAGTCCAGACCACAAAGCTCTGCAAGGAGTGGCGGCGAAAGTCGTAGCTTGGTATGAAAATCTGTCCTCCGTAAGGAGATGTCGGTTCAAGTCCGACCGCGCGGACCACCCCCAATCTTTAAAGCTATTCCCACAATCGTAGAACATGAAAATCGAGATAATTCCAACTAAGCTTTAAAGGGTTTTTTGACTGCGTTCCACCATACCTCCTGAAACAATTATGAAATTCTCACCGCCAACGTGTTTGATAATGATTCAAGACGGGTCTCAGGCCGTATCACGACTTACTGGCTGTTCATCAATCCGCCCCTGGGTCGGATTGATGAACAAAAATTAGGTTCGGAATTCTGCCGCAAGGCGTTCATTGGTGACATGATGATTTCACCCGCTGGCCGCACAAAGGAACCAGCGAGACCCTAGGGTTCATAAAGATATTAATCGATGTCGATGGCGAGTAAATCCTTGGTGCTTCCATTGTAGGGATCGGTGGCGATGAAAATATCTGCTCGCTCCTTAACGTCATCAATTCAGAAGCGCAGTACCCATTGATTCCGCGCGCTATGCATGACCGAATTGATCCAGACGCTGTTGGGCGACCAGCAATCGTTCATTTAACGAGCATCGCCTATACCAAAAATTTTAAAGCTTTGGTGGTGGCGGCGAGCTAATCTATTCATCATCTAAGTTTGAGAGGTGCCAAAATATAATGTTGAAGGATCGTGTGGGACTGGTAACGGGTGGGGCGTCCGGTATCGGGCGGGCGACGGTGCTGGCCATGGCTGCGGCCGGCGCCAAGGTTCTCGTCGCCGATGTTGATGAAGAAGGTGGTGCGGCGACGGTGCGCCAAGTGCGCGAGGCAGGCGGCGTGGCCGAGTTCCAGCGTGCAGATGTATCCGATACGGCGGACGTAGATGCCATGTCGGCGCGCGCATTGAGCGCCTTTGGGGGCCTCAATGCCGCTTTCAACAATGCCGGCGTTGAGGGCGATCAAGCGTCGTTGCCTGCTCAAGACATGGCGCGGGTGCAGCGTGTTTTTGATATTATGATCAACGGCGTATATCTGGCTATGCAGGCTGAGATCCCCGCCATGCTCGCCGACGGCGGCGGCGCGATCGTCAATATGAGTTCGATGTGGGGTTTGGCCGGCTATCCGGAATGGTCGCCCTATATCACCGCTAAACATGCGGTTTCCGGTATGACAAAATCGGCGGCACTTGAAGTGGCTGCACAGGGTATCCGCATCAATGCTGTGGCGCCGGGGCCGATCCTCACACCTCTACTGCTGCGCGGCTGGAACAACGATCCTTCAAAAGCGTCGGGACGGGTACCCATGCGCCGGATCGGCCGACCTGAGGAAGTCGCTAATGCCGTGGTATGGCTGCTTTCAGAACAGGCCAGCTTCGTCACCGGCCACATCATGGCGATCGATGGCGGCATGTTGGCCGAGAAGGGTTAATTCGCCGCGTTAGGAGCCAAGTAAAAGCTGGTTGTGCTTGGCCGCGAAGATTGGGGTGGAGAGATTGGCTCTGTAAGCTTCCTAAAAGTGCTCGGTAAAGGTGCCGATTGTTATTCCCGTTACGTTTAGCATAGCCCCTCCCCTACGCTCTCCGTGTCGCCTCAGGCGGGTGCCGCGTGTTTCAAATGTGCAACCGCCTGGGCATGCAGAGCTGCATCGCCGGCCGCGACAACCCAGCCGCCACCATGTATCCGGGCCCCGTCCCAATGGCTGATGATCCCGCCGGCACCCTCGACAATGGGTATCATCGCCTGAATATCCCACGGCATTAAGTCGCCCTCGATAACCAGATCGATATGTCCCGCCGCCAACAGGGCGTAGTTATAGCAATCACCGCCCAGGCGTAGATATTCGACCCGTGATGCGATCGATTCAAAAGCGCCACGCTGGGCGTCTGTGTGCATCATATCCAATTCAGTGATGCCTAATCTCGCCTGTTCAAGCCTTGGGCAGGCGCGGGTGCGCAGTTGTTGGCCATTCAGGGTGGTTTGGCCGGCAACGCCAACAAAGCGTTCGCCGACAAAGGGTTGGTTCATAGCGCCGAGGATGGGGTCTCCATCCTTCAAAAGCGCGATCAATGTGCCCCATGTGGTAAACCCGGTGATAAAGGCTTTGGTGCCGTCGATTGGATCAAGCACCCAGACATATTCTGCATCAAGCATTTCGTCACCAAACTCTTCGCCTTTGATGCCATGTTTGGGAAACGTCTCGTTAATCAGGGCGCGGATGACTTGCTCGGCTCCTCGGTCCGCTTTAGTGACTGGTGAATAGACCCCGGGCCGCTTATCGGCCTTGTCAACCACATCTACGGGACTGCGAAAATAACGCTTGATGACTTCACCCGAAGCGTCGCACGCTTTGTGCAGGAGCGTGACATAGGCGGAGAGATCATCGGCAGATATATCGGCAATTTCAGTAATAATTCACGCCTCCGCACACATTAATCGCTTGTCCAGTGATATAGCGCCCATGCCGACCGGCTAGATAGACAGCCATATCGGCGAGGCTTTCAGGGCTAATCAAAGCGCCGAGCATGTTGCCGCACATCGTGCGTTTGTAAGCGGTATCGAAGTCTTCACCTTTTTTATCGGCGGTCTTGCGTATCGCGGCGCTCGCCATTTTCGATTCCGCCCAGCCCGGGCAAATCGCGTTGACGCGTATATCCTGTTCGCCGACCTCCATCGCTAGACATTTCATAAATTGCAGCACGGCGTGTTTGGAAGCGTTATAAGCGGTCCATTCAGCGTCTGCCGATTTACCGCTGGTTGAGGCGTTAAAGAGGATGCATCCGCCGGTGCCCGCATCCAGCATGGCCGGCAGAAGATAGCGAGAAACTAGATAGGGAGCTTTGACGTTAGTATCCATGATGCGGTCCCACATCTGCTCGTCCATTGCGTAGACCGATGCGGAATCTGCCCATCCGGCATTGTTGACAATGATATCGATACCGCCGAGGCGCGCCAGTGTATCCGCGCACATGGCCTTGATCTCGGCCGGATTGAGTAAGTCTGCGGCGACGGAAATAGCGTGGCCGTTCGCCGCTTCGATGGTGCGCCGGACCTGAGCCGTGCGCTCCAAATCGCGGCCGTGCAATGCTACCGACGCGCCTGCACCCGCCAGAGCTTCGGCGATGGCGAGCCCGATGCCGCTTCCTGCGCCCGTCACCAGCGCACGTTTCCCCCCAAGTCCATGATCCATGCCGCGATTTTCCCCTGCCGCGCCACTTGTTCCTAGTCGGAATCTGTTGCGTTGCCAGCTTTAGACCAATCTAATCGGAATATAAGGGTACGCAATAGATGAAATCTGGCCCGGGACAGCATTATGCGTCCGAAGCTCGGCGGTGGCGATGGATATCAAAAAGGTCAAAGCAGATTTGGTAGCGCGCCGACAGGCTCTCGTTGAACTTACAGAGGATGCCGAAAGCGCGCAAAAACCTGTCGAGTTAGATCAGACCCGGGTAGGCAGGTTGTCCCGCATGGATGCGTTGCAGGGACAAGCTATGGCGCAGGAAACCGCCCGGCGGCGCGACAATGAGGTGGTCCGTATCGACGCCGCGCTCAAGCGCGTCGAGCATGACGAATATGGCTATTGCCTGGCCTGCGGCGAGAAGATCGCTGCCAAACGCCTGGCGCTCGATCCAATGGCGGCGGTTTGCGTGACCTGTGCCGCCAGCAAATAGCTCAAAAGATTAGGGTTTAACGGTAGCTGGCGGGCTGGTGGCGAGAGATTGGTGCATCACCGAATTATTCGCTATAAGATTG
This sequence comes from uncultured Rhizobiaceae bacterium, assembly GCA_964413115.1. Classification (GTDB taxonomy): domain Bacteria; phylum Pseudomonadota; class Alphaproteobacteria; order UBA828; family UBA828; genus PTKB01. Next base: position 36,193 of record CAYPSQ010000006.1, read on the forward strand.
CGCAAACTCGCAAATATGGGAGCACAGGTAAATGAAGCATGCTTTATTCATGATGCCAATTCACGCGCGTGAGAAGGATTATCACACCGGGCTGATGGAAGATCGGGAAGCGATCATTCTGGCCGATAAACTGGGCTACTCCGAAGCGTGGATCGGCGAACATTACGCTTCTGGGCCAGAGCAGATCACGTCGCCAATGATGTTCTTGGCGAGCTTAATTACCGAAACAACCAACATCAAGCTCTGCACTGGCGTGATTTGTCTGCCGCAATATCATCCTGGCCTGGTCGCCGGACAGGCTGCAATGTTCGATCATCTCTCCAAGGGCCGCTTTATCATGGGTGTCGGGCCGGGTGGCCTGCCGCCGGACTTCGAATTGTTCGACACCATGGATGCTGAGCGCAACGAGATGATGGCCGAATCTATCGATATAATCCACCAGATTTGGTCTGGCGAACCGCCCTGGGATATTAAGGGCAAACATTGGCACATCAAAATTCAAGATTGGGTGCATGACGATATCGGCCTGGGTCATATGTTAAAGCCGTACCAGAAACCTTATCCACCGATAGGGATTTCGGCGATGAGCCCGTTCTCAAGCTCTATTCGCTACGCTGCCCAGCAGGACTTTATCCCGCTTTCGGCTAATTTTATAGGCAATTGGTCGGTGAAATCGCACTGGCAGGTCTATGCCGAGGAACGTGAGAAAAACGGCCAAACGGTGGATCCTGGAATTTGGCGTGTGGCGCGCAACATCCACGTCGGTGAAACCGATGCCGAGGCGGAAGCATTCGTCAAAGAGGCCAACGGTAGCTGCGATTGGTATTTCAAATATCTCCACACTATTTTCGAGCGTGCGAAGATGAAAGGTGCTTTTGTGATCAACAAAGGCGACGATGGAGATGCTCTCACTCATGAAGATTTGCGCGACAACTACACTATTTATGGCAGCCCAAGTACGGTGGCTGAGAAAATCCTCGCCTTCCGCGATGAGATCGGCGATTTCGGCACTTTGGTTCAGACGGCGCAGGATTGGACCGACGCTGATGCCATGAAGCGTTCAATGAAACTACTTGCCGAAGAGGTCATGCCGGCGGTCAATTCGGCTATCGGCAGCAAGCAGGCAGCGGAGTAACGAGGGGCAGGGCGGCAAAGGCGCGTCGGCTACATATGGCCGATTACGCCATTGTCACCGGTGGGTCGCAAGGCATCGGTCTAGCGATTTGCCGCCGCTTAATACAGGACGGCGCGACCCCCATCATTTTCGATCGGGTGGCGCCGGAAGATTCCAGCCTCGGTGAATTTCGCTCCGTCGAGCTTTCGGACCTCGATGCGACGGCGGCTGCGCTGGATTGGGCGTTGGGGTTGGGGCCGATCAGCCGCCTTATCAATAACGTTGGCGTGGTGATGCCGGCGCTGCTTGAAAACACATCACTGGAAGATTTCGACGCCTTGATGGCGCTCAACGTGCGCTGCGCCATCCAATGCACCCAGGCGGTAGCGCCGGCGATGCGCAAACGCAAGATAGGCCGCATCGTCAACATCGCCAGCCGTGCGGCCCTCGGTAAGGCCCTCAGAACAAATTATTCCGCCAGCAAGGCGGCCCTTATTGGCCTCACGCGCACGTGGTCGCTTGAATTGGCGGCAGATGGCATTACAGTCAATTGCATCTGCCCCGGCCCGATTGCCACCGAGCTTTACGAAATAGCCAATCCGGCCGATGACCCACGCACTATTGCCTCGCTGGCCGCCATACCCGCAGGGCGCATCGGCACCCCTGAAGATATCGCCCAAGCAGCCGCATTTTTCCTCGCCGAAGGTTCTGGCTTCATCAACGGCCAAACGCTTTATGTCTGCGGAGCTTCAAGCGTCGGTAGGTCGGGCGTCTAACCAATTGACAAGGTGTCATAAGTTGTTCCTCGTTAGATAAAAGGCAAAGGTTTGGGTTGATATAGCAAACCAAGCGCGCAACGCGCGCTAAGCAATTTTTCTCCTCACCCCCGCGCGTATCTATCAACAAACCCGTGATCAATCGTAATTCCTAGCCCAGGCCGATTAGGTATAGCCATCTCGCCATTCTCAACCGTGAAATTCTCTTGAGCCATATTGTGCAGCAGTGGGTTAGCGCCAAGCGAATACTCTATGACGGTGGCCGCCGGTGAAACCGCACAGATTTGTAGCCCGGCCGCAAAATGCAGCGGCCCGCCCCAGAGATGCGGCGCTAGGCGAATCTGGTGTGCGTCTGCCAGCGCGGCGATGCGCATGCATTCGGTGATGCCACCGCAGATCGCTGGGTCAGGCTGGAAAATATCGACGGCATTCAGCAATGCGAGGTCGCGGAAGGCGAAGCGGGTGAATTCGCTTTCACCGGCCGAGATCGGAATATCGGTTGTTGCGCGCACTTCGGCGCAGCCGCGCTTGTTGTCGGCGTTAATCGGTTCCTCGAACCAAGCGAGGCGGCAATCGGCAACTTCGCGGGCGAACCGCTTGGCTTCGGGGACCGAATAGGTGCCGTGCGCGTCCACCATGATGTCGATATCAGGCCCGAGATAGTCGCGTGCGGCGTGGACGCGGCGTACCGAATCTACCACTTCGCCGTCGCCGGTGCCGACGCGCATTTTCACCGCTTTGAAGCCACCGCGATCGATATAGCTTTGTAGTTGTTCACCTATTTTTTCCGCCGGCGCCCAACCGCCCGAGGCATAGGCCGGCAATTTGGCGTGGGTTAGGCCGCCGAGCAATTGCCACACCGGCACATCCAGCGAGCGTCCGAGAATATCCCACAGCGCCATATCGATGGCGCTGATGGCGGCGATAGTTAGACCGCGCCGCCCGAGAGCCGGGAAGGGACGAGCTCGAGACAGCGCGAAATGCGCCCGCGTGCCGTTATACATCTGCTCCCAAAGGCGCGCTGGGTCGCTGGCATTCTCGCCGACCAGCGCAGGCCCGAGATCGTCATTAATAAGCGAGACCAACGGCGCGTTATTGCCGGTGCTGAAGACTGAGGCGCGGCCTTCACCGTAGCCCACAAGCCCAGATTCGGTTTCGATCCGCACCAAGGTAGTATCGAATGCAGCGACGGCTCCAAAATCACTGGTGTGTTGCTCGGCCTCGGGGATCGGGACGTGAATCCACGTCGCGATGACCGATTTTATTTTCAACGTGTTGGTTCCTATTCCGCCGCCTCTTTGTCCCAGCCGATGGCGTCACGGAAGCGCGGCATTACTTCTTTGGCCATTAATTCCATGTGGCGGCGCCATAACTTTTTGTGCACCCAATCATGGTGCGAAATGATTAGGGTCTCAAACGGACCGGTGTTCTCGCGAAATTCCACCAGCTTATCAGCCACCGTTTTGGGGCTGCCGGCGGTGACGATGGTGTCGATGCAGTAATCTATCGTTACGTCATCGTCCGACATATTAGGGTCGGATTTTAGCATATGCACGAAGCCGCCGAAGCGGGTGATGCCAATGATATATTTGAAATACCAACGTAGGGCGCAATCCGGACTTTTTAGATAGGCCTGCGCCTCTTCGTCGGTATCGCATACCAGTAAGGTGCGTCCAGCGCGCCATTTTTCTCCGGTTACGGGGAGACCATTTTGTTGGCGCTCGTCTGCATAGTGATTCCAATGCTCTTTCAATACATCTTCAGGTACGAAGTTGGCCGAAATCGACATCCAGTCACGCCGTGCGGCGAGGCGAATGCTGCCCGAACCCCGGCTCATTGCCGGCAGCATCACCGGCGGATGCGGCGTTTGAAAGGGCTTGCCCATGGCGCCGACGCCGAGTTCTGGAAGGATGTTGTCTTTGATTTCGAAATCCCAGAATTCACCGTGAAACTCGTAGGGTGGATCACTTGCCCAAATGCCGTGAATCATGTCGATTGATTCTTCCAGCATGGCCATGCGGTCGAGATCACCGATCTTAAACATCTCAAAATCAGGCGGTGTCGCACCCGGTCCGATTCCCATATAAAAGCGTCCTTCCGACATATGGTCGAACTGCGCCGCCTGTCCGGCGATGATGGCCGGATGCTGATAGGGCAGACACAGGACGCCGGCGCCGAAGGTAATGTTCTTGGTTTGTGGAATGAGCGCGGCGTAGAGCATCAGCGGCGATTGGATGGGTTCGGAGGGTAGGGCAAAATGCTCGCCTAGCCAGACTTCGTCGAAGCCTAACTCGTCAGCATATTTGATAATTTCCATATCCTCCAGAAGGAGCGTGTGATAGCCGCGCTTAAAATCCTGAATCGGGTGCATGAACATACCGAGTTTCATCGGAAGTACTCCTTCTATCTACTAGCCGGGTATGTAGCAGGGCCCGGGCAGTGCCGGATATTTTTCGAGTATGCTTTCATCGATGTCGAGGCCGAAGCCGGGAGCGTCGTTGGGCATAATATAGCCGTCCAACACTTCAAGCGGATTGCGCGCCAAATCGGTGCGAAACGGGTTGATCGGCGCTACATCGGCTTCGAATATGATGCCGTTTTGGATGGCGCATAGAAGATGTACATTGGCGGCTGCGCCGATCATGCTGTGGCTTGTGTGCGGTGCCGCGAGATAATGCCAGGCGGCGGCCATGTCAGCTATTTTCTTGACCTCCGTGATGCCCCCCGCCTTGGTACAATCAGCTTGGCAGATGGTGATTGCACGGGCTTCGAACAGGTCACGGAAGGCCTGACGGGTATAGTGGTTCTCCCCGGCCGCAATGGGGATGCTGGTGCGCCTTGAGAGCTCTTGATAGGCTGGGATATTGTCAGGCGCAAATGGCTCTTCGAGCCAAAAGACGCGATTGGTCTCGCAATATTCGATCACGTCAGGCAGGTCGAGAACGGTGTAGCGCGTTGCTGCGTCGACAGCGATATCGATATCGTTGCCAAAGACTTTTCGGATATGGCCAACTCGCTCGGCGTCTTTCTTGGGCGTATCGCCGACCCGCATCTTTATCGCGCAATAGCCTTGGTCGAGAAATCCGGCGACTTCTTTTTCCAGCGTGTCGAGCGGTTGGAAGCCAAGGGTCAGCCCACCGACATAGGCACGGATTTTCTTTGAAGCCCCACCGAGGAGGCGATAGACTGGTTGGTTGAGGAGCTTGCCCTTGAGGTCCCATAGCGCAAGGTCAATGCCTGCCAGAGCGATCACGCTGCCGGCGCCGAGTCCGTGGGTTTGAATTTGTTGGCGCTTGATGCGTTCCCATATTCCTTCGCTGTCAAACGGATCTGCACCGATGATCAGAGAGCCCACACCGTTTTGGATAATTTCCGCCATGGCCGTCAGGTTTTGCCCATGATGCGCTTCGCCGTAACCAACCGTGCCATCATCTGCGGTAATTTTGACGAATACGAAATCCCGCTTAACGTTTCGCCCGAGGCCCATGCGCACAATATTGTCAGTAAACGGACGCGAGTGGGCGCTTGCCGTAATTTTTACGATCTTGGCCATGCAGGGATCTCCAATATTTTGTCTTGGTGGCAGGTAATCTACACCAGCGCGGCGAGGCAGGCCACAGGTGCACTTGGAGAGTTGACTTTACCCGGGCGGGGGCAACAATCCGCCGCAATATAGTAGAGGTGGATACAATGGCGGATGCAGTGGTGGTGACAGATGTCGATCCGGTGACGCTTGAGATCGTGCGCGGCAAATTGCTGGCAGCGGTCGACGAGATGGGCATTGTCATTGCCCGCACCTCAATGAGCCCGGTGATTTACGAGGTGCTCGATTTTGCCTGCGGAATCCTCGACACCAAGGCCCAATTGATCGTCCAGACCAACGGCATCACGCTATTTACCGGCACGTTTTCGTTTCAGCTTCAGGCTATTCAAAAAAAATTCGGCGATGATATCCGCCCAGGCGACGTCTATATGACGAACGATCCGTTCGAGGGTGGTACCCATACCTGCGATGTGGCGCTTATTCGCCCGCTGTTCGATGGCGGCACATTGCGGGCCTTTGCTATAGCGGTAGCGCATTGGAGTGAGGTCGGTGGCTCGGTCGCCGGTAGCATCGCGCCAAATGCCACCGAGATCTATCAGGAAGGCATCCGCTTCCCAGGAATACGCGTCTGCCGCGATGACAAGTTACTACCCGATGTCGTCGACCTGATCCGCGAAAATGTGCGCCTGCCAACGATGTGTCTTGGCGATCTAAATGCCGAACTAGCGGCGGTACGCATTGCAGAGGTGCGATTCTGCGAGATTGATAATAAATACGGCTCCGGGATCACGAATGCCACTTTTAACTACATATTGAAAACCAGCGAACAGCTCAGCCGAGAGGCTGTGGCCGCCTTGCCAGACGGCAGTTACCGCGCGACGGATATAATTGACGGCGACGGCATTAGCGATGAACAAATCCCTGTCTGCGTTGAAGTGCGGATAGACGGCGAGCGCATGACGTTCGATTTTACTGGCACTAGTGCGCAGCGACCTGGTCCTATCAACTGCGCGTATGGCGCCTTGCATTCGGCGGTAAAGACCGTCTTTAAATCGCTTGTCGATCCGCAAGGAGCGTCCAATGAAGGTTGGTTCCGTCCAGTCAAAATAATTTGCCCCGACGGCACCGTCTTTACGGCAAACAAACCGGCTCCGACGGGCTGGTATTACGAAGGATCCGCCCACGCGTCGGATCTGGTGTGGAAGGCTTTGGCTGAAATTGCACCTGACCGCTTCAGTGCCGGTAGCTATATGTCGCTCTGCGGTGCCTATATTTGCGGCAAGGATCCCGAAAGCGGAGAAATATTCGTTCATATTGAGCCAGCGGTGGGCGGCTGGGGTGCTACCTCTACTCGTGACGGTACTGCGGCCCTGATCGCCACAACAGATGGCGATACTTATAATTATTCGGTCGAACTATTTGAAGCTAAGTTCCCGCTTCTTGTCCATCAATACGCTCTCAACACCGATGAGGGTGTGGGCGAAGGGCGCTACCGTGGTGGCTTCGGCGCGGTACGAGAATTTGATATTCTCGCTGACGATGCCTTTACCTATGCCAGTTTCGGTCGCTCTGTTGAGCCGCCGTGGGGCTTGAAGGGCGGCGCCAAAGGAAGTTGCAATTTCATGGAAATCAAAAGCACCAAGGAGATACGGCGCGTAGCGCGTATTCCCTATCACGGCTTGCAGCCTGGCGATCGCGTGCGGGTCGTCACTGGCGGTGGCGGCGGGTACGGCGATGCTTTCGCTCGCCCACCGCAAGAGGTTCTTGATGACGTGCTAAACGATTACATCACCCCCGCAATTGCGCGTGACCAATATGGGGTGGTGCTGACGCCGGAAGGCGGGGTCGACGATACGGCAACTGAAATTCTACGCGCGGCTCGGGTATAGGGCTATGGGGCGTCTGGCAAGTGATATCGGTGGCACATTCACCGACCTAGTCTATTTCGATGATGAGACCGGCGCTCTCAAAGTAGAGAAGTCTCTCACCACGCCCAAGAATCTGACCAAGGGTGTTGAGGATACAATTCGCCTGGCACAGATAGATCCAAACACTGTTGACTTCTTCGTGCATGGTGGCACTACCGTCATCAATGCTATCACGGAACGCAAAGGTGCTAAAACGGCGTTGGTTACGACAGCTGGATTTCGCGACGTACTCGAGATCGCGCGCGGCAACCGTCCCGATCTTTATAATTTGAGTTTTGAGAAACCGACAGCTTTTGTGCCGCGGCGTCTGCGCTTTGAAGTGCGCGAGCGCATCGATGCGAAAGGGCACGAATTAGAGCCGTTACAGCTTACCGATCTTGATGCTGTGGTCAGGCGCTGTCAGGCGGAGGGTGTTGAGGCGGTTGCTATACAATTTCTACACAGCTATGCCGCACCCGAACATGAGGCGACCTGCGCCACCTATTTGCGCGACAAACTGCCTGGCGTAGCGATCACCGCAAGCCACGAAATAACACGTGAATGGCGCGAATATGAGCGCGCTAACACCGCCGTGCTGAACGCCTATGTACAGCCCATCGTGCAGCGTTATTTTGATAGCCTGGAAGGTAGCCTGCGCGGACAGGGGCTGGACTGTCCGTTTGCAGCAATGCAGTCGAATGGTGGCTCGACCAGCTTTTCTTGGGCTAAGGCGCACCCCATTACCTTGGTGGAATCCGGCCCGTCCGCCGGTGTTAACGCTGCCGCGTTAGTCGGCAAGCTGTGTGGCGAAGAAGACGTAATTTATCTCGATATCGGTGGCACTACGGCAAAATGCTCGGTAATCGAAGGCGCGCAAGTGAAGGTAACCACCGATTACAAACTGGAATGGACGCGCATCAATCCAGGTTACCCGGTCAAGGTGCCGGTCGTCGATATCGTCGAGATCGGCATGGGTGGTGGCTCCATTGCCTGGTTTGATAGGGTCGGTGCGCTCAAGGTTGGGCCGGTAAGCGCTGGTTCCGACCCGGGGCCGGCTGCCTACGGTCTGGGTGGCAGCGAGCCCACAGTCACGGATGCTAAACTTCTCACCGGCGTGCTTAATCCCGGCTATTTCGCGGGCGGGCGCATTACCCTCGATATTGCCGCCGCCGAGCGTGCCATGCAAAAAATTGCCGATGGCCTGAAAATCAGCGTTGAAGAGGCGGCGGTGGCGGTTTTGCGCCTGGCCGATGCTGATGCCATCAATGCGCTCAAGTTGGTCTCCATTCAGCGCGGCCACGATCCGCGCGATTTCGTACTTATTGTTGGCGGCGGCGGCGGCGCCATGCACGCGGCAACGCTCGGCCGTGAGCTTGGCGTACGCGAGATCATCATTCCGCTCTATCCCGGTTATTTCTCGGCCTGGGGCATGCTTGCGACGGAGCCGCGGCGTGATTTCGTACAGACCGCGCTCGGCCGCGCGGATAACATGACAACAGAGGAACTGAACAATATATTTGCTGGTCTCGTTATGGGGGCTGAGAAGTATTTCCGCGACCAGGATGGCGCGGAGGAGGCAAAACTAGTTTTTGAGTTCGGCATCGATTTACGGTATTTTGGCCAGGAACATTGGGTTACGGTTGCCGCCCAGTTGGACAACCTAAGCGTCGAAGCCATCCTGCAAGATTTCCATATCGCCCATGAGCGAGCCTATACGTTTAAGCTCGATGACACGCCGGTCGAGTTCGTCAATTTTCGCCTGACTGCAACGGCACGCGTGCCGCGCCCAACGGTGAAGCCGCTGAATTGCGCGGGCCGATCTGAGGCGGCCGCGGCGAAGGGGACGCGCTCTGTACATTTCGGCGAAGACGGCCGCCATGAAGCGCGTATTTTTGAACGCGACTTGTTGCCCGCTGATTTCGAAGCCGATGGCCCGATGGTCATCGAAGAACCATCCGCCAATATTATTGTCCACCCCCGCCAGCATCTCCGCGTCGATGAACTTGGCTTCCTTCATATCTCCTAAACGATACTGCGCCCAGCACAGACGTAAATGGATTGAGCGGTGACGTGGCGCGCGCCAGGACCGGCGAGGAAAACCATCATTTTGGCGACATCCTCGGGCGGTATAATGGCTCGCATCGCGTTGACCCGCATGCCTTCATCATAAATCTGTTCGAAGGGTACGCCCTTTTCTTTTGCCATCTGTTCGTGCAATTCCACCGCCATTTCAGTGGCAATCCAGCCGGCGCAAACCGCATTTGCAGTAATGCCATGAGGGCCGACTTCCTCGGCGAGACAGCGCGTAAAGCCGACCAATCCGGCCTTAGTGGCGTTGTAGATAGAGCGCTCTGCTTGCGCCATGCGCGCCGCACTTGAGGCGTTGAACACATATGCGCCGCCTGTGCCCTGGGCGATCATAGTAGGCAAGGTGTGCTGGGTGACGAGGAAGGGAGCCTTTAAATTGATGTCCATCACTTGGTCCCACTCTTCTTCTTCCAGGTCGACAACTGGACCATGCGCCGCGATACCCGCATTGTTGATGACGATGTCGATACCGCCCAACCCTTCGATCGCTTCGGCGCAAAACCTTGCAATGGAAGCTCCATCGGTAAGCTCGCCGGTTACGCAAAGGGCATTCCCGTCAAGTTTCCGCAGCCTTTCTGAAATCGCGTCGAGTTGCTCTCGTCGGCGTGCATGTATTGCGACGCTGGCGCCTTCGCACACCAACGCCTCCGCGGTGCAGGCGCCGATACCGCGCGCCGCGCCGGTTACCAAAGCGCGTTTGCCGGCGAGTGACGGGTGCTGCTGCGCTGAATTTGCTATTTTGCTCACCTTGCCGCCTGTCCCAAGCTCGCTACTGGGTCGCTTTGCGGCAGATGCTGCACCAACCACACCATGGCATGGGAAATATTATGCACCACGGCTTCCCGCGCGGGGCTGCCTTTGCGCGAGCACAGTGCATCGACGATCAGCATGTTGGTGGTAGCTGCCCGCTCCGCGAAGCGAATGTCGTCAAACAAATAATTAAGCGTTGGTCCGATGTGCAGCCAAATACCCTCAAACATATTCAGTAGGAGCGGTAAACTCGCGGTGCGATCAGAGGAAAAATGCATTTATTGATTTTTGGCGAAATAGGTCGGCGCATCGTGGTGCTCCGCAGCAGCGGATGCTTCGGCACAGAGGCCGCCTATGCGGTCGACCTCGCTATCGGGAATTAGTCGCGCCGCCTTCTCTGCGGCCAGTCCCTCCAGAGCAATCCGAACCTCGCAAACCTCGGCATATTTTGCACTGGCGACGATTGGCACTCGCGCTGTGCGATTGGGTCCTAGATCAAGAGCGCGCTCGGCAACAAGATATCTGAGTGCTTCGCGCACAGGCATGGCGCTGGTCTCCAATTAGCGGGCGAGCCCGCGAAGCGTCACCGCCTCGCTCGGCTGAAATTGGTCGACGATCAGATTGCGGAAAATTTTCTGATAGACATGTTCATGCAGGAGTAAGTCATCGGAGCTATTAAGATTTGCGTCTGATAGTCCGAGTGCTGAGGGAGCAAGCGCCATTCCGTTCTATTCTGCCGCTTCGCGAGCACCGTCACCCATTAACGCATGGATTCCGGCTACAACATCATCGACATCGGCCAGTGCTGCCTGCTCTAATATTTTGGAGACCACCGGCGCGGACTGGGTGCCACTGACACGGAGGATCTGGTGGTCGAGCCAATCGAACAGGCGCTCCTGGCCTTCCTGCACGATCCGAGCACCGAGCGAGGGGCCGCGCGCCGTTTGTTCCGCCACCAGCAGGCGGTTAGTGCGCTGCACGCTGGCACCGATGGTTTGCCAATCCATGCTGACCGAGTCCAACGTGCGCGGATCAATCACTTCGGCATCGACGCCGCTTTTCTCCACTGCCTCGAGGCATAATGGCACCATATTGCCGCAAGCAATTATCGTGCATGCCGTTCCCGGTCGGACGATCCGCGCTTTGCCGAACGGGATGCAATAATCGAGATCATCGACTGGAACCAGACCCACCGCCTGATAAAGAGTTTGGCTCTCAATGATCACCACCGGATCGTCGCAAATCACCGCCGAATTGAACAGGCCGATATAATCAAATGGCGTGGTCGGGCAAATGACTCGCCAGCCCGGCCACAAGGCGAACAATCCGCTAGGGTCCATGGAATGTTGCGAGCCATAGCCATGCCCACCGGCGGCGCGTATACGTACGATCAGCGGGACCGGCGAATCACCTCCGAACATATGCCGGACCTTGGCGATCTGGTTAAATAATTGATCGGCTGCGACAAGGCAGAAATCGGCATACATAATTTCGATAATCGGGCGCAGGCCGTTTATTGCGGCGCCGAGCCCCATTCCCGTAAAGCCATTTTCGGCGATTGGCGTGGCGATCAGTCGGTCGGGGAATTTTTCAGCGATGCCTTTGGTCGCGCCTACGGTGCCGCCATTCAAACGGTGCACATCTTCGCCCAACACGATTACCCGATCGTCGCGTTCCATCGCATGAAGCTGAGCGGCGGCCATGGCTTCGATGAACTTCATTTCTTTGGATTGTGCTGGGTCGATATCCTCGACTTCCATCATACGTTGCCCGTCTAGTTCGCTGAGGTCGCCGCGGATTCCGCTTTCGACCGTGCCCGGATCGGGCCAAAGTGAAGGGACGATGCGCAACTGATTGGAACCAGGGTCATTTTCGGTTAGGGCCGCCGCCGCCGACGCGACGCTGTTGTCAGTTTTGTGATTGAGATGCTGCAATTCTTTCTTGTTGATCACTCCGAGTGTCAGCAATTTCTCCGGCAGGACCTTGTACGGATCGCGCGCCCTCCAGGATTCTTCTTCCTTCTTTTCGCGGTAGCCGAAGGCGCTACCGCGCATCGGCCCATGCTGATGGAAAAAGCGGTAGGTTTGCGATTCGATCAGTACCGGGCCCTTGTCTTCGCGAATTTGTTTGAGCGCCCATTCCATTGCCTTGCGCATCGCCATGACATCCATACCGTCGACTTCAAGCGACGGTACAGCAAGGCCCTGGCCGCGCGCTGATAGGCGTGTCTCGCGTGTGGCATCCCGTACATGGGTAGAGACGCCATAGAGGTTGTTCTCAACGATAAATACCATCGGCAGATCGTAGAGCGCCGCCATGTTCAATGACTCGTAGGCGGCACCGTTCTGCATCGCGCCGTCGCCGAAGAAGGTGACAGTGATATTTCCGGTGCCCAGAATTTTATCAGCTAGTGCATATCCTGTCGCTTGCGGCGGGTTGCCGCCGACGATGGCGTTGGTGCCGAGAACGCCGGCTTCGTCGCGGCGCATGTGCATCGAACCGCCGCGACCGCCGCAATAGCCAGGCGTGAGACCCATTATTTCCGCCATTGAGCGATACACCGCGTCTTGCATTGCATCGGGTAAATCCGTACCGCGGGGATCATAGTCGGTTGGCATTTCATGATAGAGAAAGCGCGATAGAAATTGATGATGGGCACGGTGAGTCCCGTTTATCTTGTCGCCGGCGCCAAGTACCGACATCGCGGCGATAGCTCCGCCCTCCTGCCCGATGCTGGCATGGGCCGGACCATGCACGCAGCCTGCTTTGAATAAACTCAGGATGCGTTCTTCGAATTTCCGCACCAGAAGAAGCTGCTCCAGCAGCTGTGCTAAAATAACCGGATCTTCGTTTTTCCAGTCGGCGTCGGTGCTTTCAACGCGAAACCAAGGGGTGTTTGTCTTGAGTGGCGCAAGTTTCGGCACGTCTACATCTCCACTAATTTATCATCTCCGGCGTGCTCGGACGCACGGAATTATTAATGCCATCTAGCGTGAGATCACATCACAGGTTACAAGGTATACCAGATCGCCGAGCGTGTCTGTAGCGCGGAGAATAACCGCCCCTCGGCCAGTGCGAGGAGAGACCATAGCGTGATTTACGACGAGCCTAAATTTTTACCTGGTGGAGACCGGTATATCGAAATGGAGCTGGGAGACGAGCTCAATTTCGACCTTAACTTTCTCGTGCACTCGCTCTCGGCGAAGGTACGGGAAGCGGAGATATCCGGGCTGATTGAGTTGCTACCAAACATGGCCTCCATCGTTCTCAGCTACGACCCGGATAGGATCTCGTTCAGCGATTTGAAACGTGAAATTCTATCGCATTATCACGCTATGGGGTCGCTGGAAGATATAGAGTTGTTGAGTCCGATCTATTACATACCGGTGCTTTATTGTGACCATATCACGCGTGCCTGCTGGGAGGATTACTGCGCCAAGATCGGAGACAAGGAATATGATCCGGACCTCATGGTTCGGCTCAACGATCTTGACGGTTATGCCCAGCTTATCCGCATCCATTCCGGCACCGAATATTGGGTGTCGGCGCTCGGCTTTTACCCCGGCTTGGCATCGCTAATTGCGCTTGACCCGCGCTGCCGCATGACCGCACCAAAATATAATCCGCCGCGCACCTGGACGCCCAAGGGCACGATCGGCTATGGCGGTTCAGTGACATGTGTATATCCCGCTAACACGCCGGGAGGGTATCAGGTCATTGGTCACACACCGGCTCCTGTTTGTGATATCGCCCAGCGCCTGCCTGCGTTTAAGGACAATTTGGCACTCCTGCGCCCGGGCGACCGAGTGCGCTTCTTGCCCATAGAGCGCGCGGAATACGATTATGTCGAGAGCCGGGTCGAAGAAGGCAGTTATGTCCACAACGTCGCGCACTACGCCAAGTTCTCCATCCGCGAATATCATCATTGGTTAGAAACACTCGATATGACAGAGCGGTTTTAACCATGGCTATCACCATCGCAGTGGAGAAGGCTGGTCTAGAAACATCCGTGCAGGATTTCCCCGGTCGATACGGATTTTGGGAGCAAGGGTTTCCGCCTTCGGGCCCGTTCGATATGTGGTCATTTCGCCTCGCTAATATACTGGTCGGCAATGGAACCGCCGCCGCCGGATTGGAATGCCAGTTCATGGGCCCGACACTGGTTTTTAGCGACGATTGTGTAATTGCTCTTTGCGGTGCCGAAATGAACGCGACGCTCGACGGTGCCGCCATTCCCATGTGGGAAAGCCTGACTGTGTCTGCTGGCCAGAAATTAGCCTGTGGTTTTGCGAGCAAAGGGGCGCGTTCCTATCTCGCAATTTCGGGTGGCATAAATGTTCCGCCGGTGCTGGGTGCGCGCGCCACGTTTCATATGGCCGGTATTGGCGGCGCCGACGGTCATGCCCTGAAGGATGGTCAAATTCTGCATGCAAATGGTGGTGAGGGCGTTTCCGGACGGCGTGTCAAAGAGGCTTGCCGCCCAATGATCGCCGACGGTAAAGAGTGGCAGATTGAGGTTGTGCAGGGGCCTAATGACGATTGGATTAGCGCAGAGGGGATTGAACGGTTCCTGGCCAGCGAGTGGAAGCTACAGGCGCGCAGCAATCGTACCGGCTATCGCTTGGAAGGGCCAGATTGGCTGTTCGCTGAAAAGGCTAGCACCAAGGGATCTGAACATGGCGAGCACCCATCGAACATTCTAGATCACGGCTATCCGGTGGGCTCGGTCAATCTTTGCGGCCAGACGCCGATTATCCTGGTTAATGATGCACCGAGCGCCGGGGGCTTTATCAATCCGTTCACTGTCCCTTCGGCAGCATTTTGGAAGTTGGCCCAGTCCAAACCCAACGATATTTACCGATTTAACCGAATTTCAGTGGAGGAAGCGCAAGAGCTGCGCCGGACCATTGATGCGCTCTGTACCGAGGGGAGCATCGCATGAGATTTGACGAGGTCAAGTTTCTACTGGGGGGCGATCAGTTTATCATGGTGCAGTTTGGCGACGATGGCAGCATCGATCTCAATTTTCTCGCCCTCGGCCTCACCGCTGCGCTCAAGCAAGATCAAACACGGGGCGTCATTGACATCAACCCGTCTTACAATTCCCTCGTCGTTGAATATGAATCCGACGAAATATCCTACGTCGATTTGAAAACGGAACTGGTACGTCTGATAGACGATTTGGGTTCGATCGAGGAACTCGAGCTTGAGAGTCGTCTAGCCTATCTACCGGTGATGTATCTCGATCCCTGGACACGGGATTGCGTGTCTGACTACAGCAAGAAGATATCGCCGCGCGAATATGACCCAGACTTCGTCGCCCGCGTGAACGGCCTCGAAGACGCCAAGCAATTGGCGCGTGTTCATTCTGGCACTGAACATTGGGTGGTCGCGGTATGCTCGACGCCGGGTTTGCCTTTGTTGCGCGCGCTTGATCCGAGATGCGCTATCACTTCACCCAAATATAATCCGCCGCGTACCTGGACAACGCTGGGCGCGATCGGTGTTGGTGGGCTCTCGACTTCGATCTACACCACGCCTGGGCCGGGTGGCTATAATCTGATTGGTCGCACGCCGGTACCGCTCTGGGATCCGCGACAGCGTCACCCGATTTTTAAGGACCGCGTCGTGCTACTCGACGCCGCCGACCGGGTAAAATTCGTCTGCATCGGGGCAGAAGAGTTCGAATATATTGAGGAGCGCGTGGCGGATGGCAGTTACGAGTTCAACATCACTGCCTATCAGCGCTTCTCGGTCGGCGCCTACAAGAAGTGGGTAGGGTCGCTCGACGCCGCCGGGAAATTTTAGCTAGAGAAGCAACAATCATAACCGAACGCATTCAATTTATCGGTCTTGGCGATATGGGTAAAGGCATGGTGAGATATCTTCAAAACAAGGGATACCAGCTAAACGTGCTCAATATCGAGCCAGTTTGCGGAAGCGTCAGCCTGACGCACAGCACGAAGTTTCACGGCAAGATTTCTCTGCCTTCCCGGATCATTGTTATCGGCGTACTGGGGTGAAGGCGCCGCGCCTATGATAGAGGTATTAAAAGCTGGACTCGAAACCTGTGTGCAGGATTATCCCGGCCGAAAGGGCGCCTTCGGCATGGGTTTTCCGCCGTCCGGGCCGATCGATCATTGGTCCTTCCGCCTCGCCAACGTCCTGGTCGGCAATCCGCCCGGAGCAGCGGCGCTCGAATGCCAGTTCATCGGCCCAGCTCTAAAGTTTAAGGCAGCTACCGTGATCGCTATTTGCGGCGCCGACATGGCTGCCAAACTCGATGGTGTGCCAGTGCCACTTTGGCAAAGCTTCACCGTTGCTGCCGGGCAAGTGCTTGGATTGGGATCCGCGATAAATGGTGCACGCTCCTATATCGCGATTGCTGGCGGGATCGATACGCCGCCGTTTCTCGGCTCGCGTGCAACTTTTGTACTCGGCAATTGCGGTGGCTTGAATGGTGCACCACTAAAAATAGGCAGCGAGATTCCCATTGGACCTGGGGAAGGCGTGCCAGAAAGAAGAGTTAAAGAGGCTTGCCGTCCGGCAATATCCGCGAACCAACGTTGGCAAATTGAAGTTTGCGCTGGACCCAATGATGACTGGATCGATGTTGCCGGGCAGAGACGCTTCCTGACGAGCGATTGGAAGCTCTCACCGAAAAGCAACCGCGTCGGCTTCCGCCTTGATGGCCCTGAATGGACGTTTGCCGATAAGGCTACAAACAAGGCGCCCGAGAACGGCTCCGACCCGTCCAACACAATTGATCACGGCTATCCCATCGGCGCGATCAATCTCTGCGGCCAGACGCCGATCATTCTGTTGCAGGATACCTTGACACTAGGTGGTTTTATCAACCCGTTCACGGTGCCTTCCGCTGCGTTCGGGAAGCTCGGCCAGTCGCGTCCCAACGATCATTATGAGTTCGAACTCATCTCGGTGGAAGAGGCGCAGGCCCGCAAGCGCTCCATCAATGCGCTGTGCAGCGAAGACAGCATAGAAGCGGTGTAGGCCACCGGCATGCGCATCGTCGAAATTCGCGAGAAAGCAGCACCCATGGGCGCCGCCATGCGCAATGCCGTCATCGATTTCAGCAAAATGACGGTGAGTGCTGTGGCCGTTATTACCGATGTAAAGCGCAACGGCAACCCGATCATCGGCTACGGCTTCAATTCGAACGGCCGTTATGCGCAAGGCGAAATCATCCGTACCCGTCTGGCGCCACGAATTCTGGAGTTGACACCAAAGCAGCAGCAGAACCTAACCGGCGATAATCTTGACCCTGCCGCCCTCCGTGCCGCCATGATGAAAAACGAAAAGCCCGGTGGTCATGGCGAGCGCGCCGTTGCCGTGGCTGCGGTCGAGATTGCTCTCTGGGACGCCGCCGCCAAGATCGCCGACCTTCCACTTTGGCGAATGCTCGGCGGCGATGCAGCCGAAAGTCGGGCGTTCGTCTATGCTGCAGGCGGCTATTACGATGATGAACAGGGCATCTCTGGCCTGTTGGAAGAGGTGCGCGGTTATTTGGACGCAGGCTATAGCTGGGTGAAGATCAAAGTTGGTGGTGCATCCATCGACGACGACATCAGGCGCATCGAATCTGTGCTGGAACTGTTGGACGGCGATGGTGGGCGCTTGGCGGTAGACGCGAATGGCCGCTTTGACATTGAGACCGCGCTCCAATATAGCGCGGTAATAGCGCCTTATTCCCTCCGCTGGTTCGAAGAACCCTGCGATCCTCTCGATTATGCACTTAACGCTGAAATTGTTCGGTGCTATCCGCACGCTGTCGCCACCGGCGAAAATTTACTTTCCGTGCAAGACGCCATCAACCTCATCCGCCATGGCGGCCTGCGCCGCGGCACTGACTATTTACAATTTGATCCAGCCCTGGCCTACGGCGTCCTAGAGACCACCGCCATCGTTGAGATGATAGAGGAGCAAGGTTGGTCGCCGCGCCGCTTCATCCCACATGGCGGCAACCTTCTTGCTTTGGCACTAACCGGAGCGCTCAAATTGGGCGGCTGTGAATCTTACCCCGGCGTCTTCCAACCCTTTGGCGGCTTTGCCGACGACACCCCCATCGAAGATGGATATGTGGCGCTTCCAGATGCCCCGGGCATTGGCTTCGAAACTAAAGCCGCGCTTTATAAAACGCTCAAGCAGTTGTTGGGTTAATCGGGCTGCGACTTCATTCAACCTGGACGCTATCTCCTTGGCGCAAATCGCCGCCCTGGATGACGAAACCGTAGACACCGACGCAAGGTAGTACTTCATTGTCGAGGACCGGCACCGGCAGACGGTTGTGTTTGACGATTGCTGGAAGGACATTCATGTCTTTTTCGATGCCGCCATGCTGGGCCTGAGTCGGGATCAGGCATCTTGGCGTTGGGTCAGTGATGCGGAGACGCACGTCTTTGCCGATGGCGATAGTACGCCCGACCCAGTCATTTTCAACAAAGCCGTTATGATCGTCCGCCGTCTCGATAATTAGGTTGGGGCGGAAGCGCTTGGCATCGAAGGTAATGCCAGGGCTGAGTTCAGATAGGTGGGCGAGAGTAGAAGTGGTCAGCATGTGAATTGCGGCATAATCCGAGAAGCGGCCTTCCATCATGATCTCGCCAATATCGAGAATGGTTTCCTCGGCTTCCAGCGGGTCCATGCGCTCGAGGCTGACGGTCTCGGGGCGCACCGTCGTCAGCTTGACCGGCCGCCCCACAGTCTCGGACAGGCTGGCATCGGCATCGCCCATATCGCTGAACACGCTGTCCCCGCCTGGCCAGTTGATTTGCACCGGTGGCAACGGCGCACCGGCCCTGGGCGGCGCGCTATAGGCAGAGTTAAGGGTCAGCAGGTTGCCCCATTTTTTTGGCATTTTGGCGCTGCCGACCTTGCCGTTTTCCTGGTCGATCACGGCATAGCCGCGGTCGCCCAGTAGCCCGCCATCGGTGACGAGCGCTTCATTCAATTCTTCGCCGCCCATCGACTTCACGGCGTAGCGCCAAATATTCTGGATAGTTCCGACGGAGTTCGATTGGCTGGACATAAATTGCTCCTAGTTAGATATTGGCGGGAAGATAACCCAGTGGCGCCAGGGCTTCCACTTCGCAACGATCAAAGTTGTGTGTCACCGCTTCGAATATGCGTTCGACCTCGTTCGCCGAACGCGCATCGACTTCCAAGTCAAAGTTCGCATCTAATCCTGCTGTCGGCGGGAAAAGGACGTAAAATACCTCCTCAGGAGTAATTGTTCCGTTGCGTCCGGCACGCCATTATAACGTCTGCGGAATTCGACCGAGACCAAGCGCATTATGGGAAAATCAAAAAGCAAAAACTATGTCGTCGCCACCGATGTTGGCGGCACCTGCACCGATACCATTGTCTTTGCGCCGGGCGAGCCGCTTTATCTCGGCAAAGCGCTCTCAACGCCGCCTAACTTCGCTGAGGGGGTGATGAATTCTATTCGCTCCGCAGGCGATACCATGGGCCTTTCTTTCGCTGAACTGTTCGCTGCCACGTCGCTCTTTGTGCATGGGTCGACCGTCGTCGACAACACTTTGCTCACCCGTGACGGCGCGCTAACCGGCCTTCTGACCACTGAGGGATTTGAGGATACGCTCCTGATCACGCGCGGCGCTTATGGCCGCTGGGGCGGGCTCAGCGAGGATGGCATCAAGCATCCGGTGGCGACTGAGCGGGCCGAACCGCTGGTACCGGACGATCGTATTTGCGGCCTGCCAGAGCGCGTCGATTACAAGGGCGCGGTGCTACGCGACCTTGATGTGGACGCCACCGAAAAAGCGGTGCGCTATCTAGTTGAGGAGAAGGGCGTCGAAGCGCTCGCCGTCTGCTTTCTCTGGTCTTTTTATAACGCCAAGCATGAGCATGCCGTGCGCGACGTGATTCAGCGTTTGGCACCTTCCATCTATGTGTCGCTATCGAGTGACATTGCACCAGTGCCGGGAGAATATGAGCGAACTTCGACCACCGTAATTAACGCCTACGCCGGCAACATCGCGTCTCTTTATCTCAACAACCTGCAGGAACTGCTCACCAATGAGGGCTATGACGGGCCACTTCTAGTAATGCAGGGCTACGGTGGACTGTTGCCGGCCAAGGAGGCCGCAGGGCGGGCTGTCGGCATGATTGAATGTGGCCCGGCCGCGGGTGTTATCGGCAGCCGCTATCTTGGCCAAATGATGGGCGACGATGATGTTATCGCTGCAGATATGGGTGGGACCACATTTAAGGTGGGCGTTATTCAGGGCGGCGAGTTTGATTACGCACGCGAGCCGATGGTCGACCGTTTTCACTATGTCGCGCCGAAAATCGAAGTAGTTTCCATCGGCGCCGGAGGCGGTAGCATCGTGTCGCTTGATCCGCGCACCAACGTGCCTAGCGTCGGCCCGCGCAGCGCGGGCGCCCGGCCGGGACCAATCTGCTACGGCCAGGGTGGCGAAGAGCCGACACTGACCGACGTCATGATCCTGGTTGGTTATATGGATCCGGAGAATTTTCTCGGCGGCGCGATAACCCTCGACCTGGAGCGCACACGCACGATCTTCAAGGAGAAGATTGCCGATCCACTCGGTCTCGGGGTAGAGGAAGCTGCGATTGGCATATTCCGTATTGCCGCAGCACAAATCTCTGACCTTATTCATGAAATCACTGTTGAGCGCGGCCTTGATCCGCGCGATTTCGTGCTTCACGCTTTTGGTGGAAGCTGCCCGATCGTTTGTAGTATTTTCGGCGCAGAATTGAACGTCAAACGCATCGTCATTCCCTACACCGCATCGGTAAATTGCGCATTTGGTCTAGTTTCTGCGGATATCGTGCATGAATACAGCGTGACCAAAACATTGCCGGTGCCGAGCCCGGCCAAAGAACTCAATGCCATCTATGAGCCAATGATTGCCCAAGCACAGGCGCAACTCGCCAAGGAGGGCTTCGCCGAATCCGGTACTGCTTTTGAATGGTCGATCGATCTGCGTTATGGCCGACAAGTGCATGAGGTGACGACCCCGGTGCGTGGCAAAACGCCTTTGGACGAAGCAGGCTTGGCCGCTCTGGTCGATGATTTCGAGGCGCTCTACGAACGCAAGTTTGGCAAAGGCTCGGCCTACCGCGCTGCAGGTATGGAAATGACCATGTTCCGACTAACCGCAAGGGGTCAGATGAAGCGCCCGGAAATCGAGAAAATGGCGCTGGGTGGCAAAGACGCGAGTGCTGCCAAAATCGGACGTCGGCCGGTCTTCGTCGATGCCGTGGGCGCGTTAGTCGAGTCCGATATTTATGATTTCGAGTTGCTAACTCCAGGCAGTGAAATTATCGGACCGGCAGTCATTCACACGCCGATCACCACCATTGTTCTGCAAGACAAACAGACTGGTAATCTTGATGAATACCGCAACATGGTCATTCATTTCACCTGAGGTACGCCATGGACCCGATCACATTTTCGATCATTCGCCACCGGCTTTACCGCGTCATTGACGAGGCAGTGATAACCCTCAAGCATGTCTCGGGCAGCGCCATCACCAATGAGGGCCACGATCTCATGGTGTCGCTCTATCGTGCCGATGGTTCTCTGTTGATGGGTGGTGTCGGTTTCCTACATCATCTGACCAGCGCTGCAGAAGCCTGCAAGGCGATCATCCGGCGCTTCGAGGGGCGTATTAACGCAGGCGATGTTTTTCTCACCAATTGCCCCTATACGGCGGCGCTGCATACCTCCGACGTTTATCTCGTATCGCCCATCCACTACGAGGGTGAGCTGGTGGCGTGGAGCGCCTGCTTCGTCCATGTTTACGATATCGGCGCCATGGTACCGGGTGGTTTCAGTCCGGATTCACGTGATATCTTTACCGAGGGCTTTTCTTCTCCTGGCCTCAAGCTAGTCGACCGCGGCGAGATGAATACCGACATCATGGATACGCTCCTGAACATGGTGCGGGCGCCCGAGATGGTGGCACTAGACCTCTCGTCGATGATCGCCGCCAATAATGTGGCGCGTGAGCGAATGGTAGCGTTGGTCAAAAAATATGACCCCACGCGTGTTGATCAGGCATGCCAAATGCTAGTTGACCAGTCGGAGCAGAACTTCCGCGACCGCTTGCGCGAATTGCCCGATGGGCGGTGGGAATCGCGTCAATATTTTGATATCGAGGAAGAGACCTACCGTGTACTGCTCGCTATGACCAAGAAGGGTGATACGCTCACTTTTGATTTCACCGGCTCGAGTCCGCAATCGAAATATGGAATCAACTGCGCATACTGGGCCGCTTGGGGCGGCTTCTTCGCACCACTCTTTCCATTACTCTGTTACGATATCACGTGGAATGATGGCGTATTGCGGCCAATTTCGATGATCGCGCCGGAGGGTACGATTGTGAATTGCACCCGCCCGGCGCCGATCTCGCTCGCCACCGTTGGCGCTATCCAGTCTGTCAATAATGCCGCCTGCGTCTGCATTTCTAAAATGCTGTCGGCTAGCGAGAAATATGCCAAAGAAGCTACAGCCGTGTGGCATGGCAGCCATTTCGCAATTTTCATGTTTGGGCAGAATCAAAAAGGCCAGGAAGCTATCGGCATCATGACCGAGACCTTTGGCGGCGCCGGTGGCGGGCGCAGCTTTGCCGACGGCGTCGATGTCGGCGGGGAAATACCCAACCCGATCGGCCGCATGGCGAATGTGGAAACCACCGAAAGCCATTTCCCTGTGCGCTACTTGTTCCGCCGTGCTACCAGTGATTCTGGCGGCCCTGGAAAGTACCGCGGTGGAACGGCTCTCGAATATGCTATCCAACAGCATGATTCTCCCGATGGTGGCATCAATTACGTGGTCTCGGGTAAGGGCACTAAATTTTCCATGAGCGATGGCTTGGGCGGTGGATTTCCCGGCGCGCCGTGCAACTTCCGATGGGTGCACGCCAATGAGGCAGCTGAAGCGGGCAAGAACGTCAATCCATTTGCTATGTCACCGGAACAAATGGAGGGTGAGCAGGAATCGATCTCTTGGGGCGTATTCCCGCTGATGGGTCAGGATGTGCTTTATGTTAGATCTGATGGCGGTGGCGGATATGGTGATCCGTTGATGCGCGAGCCGGAAAAGATCGCCCGTGATGTACGTGAAGGTAATGTAAGCGAAGGTGTGGGCCGCGATGTTTACGGAGTCGTGCTCAACGCCGAAGGCGGCGTGGACGCCGTCGCGAGCGCCGCGGCGCGTGACGCCATTCGCGTCGACCGCCTGAGCCAGGAGGCAGCGGAATGAGCACCCGCATTTCCGCTTCTCTGGTAGTAAACGCAAATGCCGAGATTGCCTGCATGGCATGCGGGCATGCGTTCGGTCCATCCGGCAAACCCTGGAAAGAAGCGGCGAGTTTCAGTGAAACCACTTTGAAAGGCGCCGGCGGCGAGCCCTATACGAACGCGACCAATGTGCTGCTGCGGCGCTTTTACTGCCCCGGTTGCGCGGTACTTTTAGATAGCGAAACAGCGCTGGCGGGAGACCCATTTCTCAACGACGTCGTGCATATCTAGGCGCGGTCATGCATGCTATCAAAATACGCCCAGAAATTATCGCGCGCGTCATGGCACGGCGCGGGCGGGTGCATCTGTTCGAGAAATTGACTCCGACAAAAACCGCGCTTGTCGTCATCGACATGCAGAATACGTTTCTCTATCCCGGTGCACCCGTCGAGGTGCCGAAGGGCCGCGAGATCGTTGCCAACATTAATCGCTTGACCGCGCGTTTGCGGGAAATCAGCGTGCCCGTGATTTGGGTAACACACGCTAACAGCAGCTCCGAAGGTAAAAGCGATTGGCCGGGTTTTTTCGATCATTTTGTCACCGCGGAGGTAAGGCAGAAGACCGTCGACGGACTGGCGCCCGGTGCAGAGGGACAAAAAATCTGGCCTGAGCTCGATGTTGCGTCCGAGGACGCTCAGATTTTCAAAAACCGCTATAGTGCACTTATTGCGGGGTCGTCGTCGCTCGAGAGTCTGTTGCTTGGCCAGGGAATTGACACGCTGCTAATCGCTGGCACTAAGACCAATGTGTGCTGCGAATCAACGGCGCGCGACGCCATGATGCTCGATTTTAAAACTGTGATGCTGTCTGACTGCTGTGCCGCGCTTTCGGATGAAGAGCACCGCTCAACATTAGAAACCATGATCCAGCAATTCGGCGATGTGATGACCATGGACGAAGCACTCGCGGCGCTGCAGAAATAACCTGGCGGTGAAAAGGTAAGTGATGGCCAGCCGTCCCAGAAACGACTTCACAGATCGCCTCGGCATCTGGCATCCGATTATTCAGGCGCCGATGGAGGGCGCGGTGACTCCGGGGTCAGCTGACGAGGTAATCACAGGATCGCGGCGCTGAAGCCGTCATCGCGCAAGCTTTTAACGCCAGCGGACACCAGGGCACATTTCTGGGTGACGTCGACTCCAGCACTGTCGGTACCTTGGCGTTGGTGCTGTAAGATGTCTACGCATCAAGTTTTCTGGTGATAGCCGCCCGCGGTGTTGCCAGTCCATGTGGCATTGCAGCAGCTTTCGAGATTGGAGCCAGCGGGGGTCAGATCGGCACCGCTTTTCCCGCCTGTCCGGAGACAGAAATACATTCCGTGCACCGCGAAATACGACCGCAAGTGCCTAGTGAAATAACCCAAGTTGCGCGCACTATAATCTGGCTGGCCCCCTCGGGCGATCGTCAATCTCCACATCATCGATATGAATAAAATTAGCGCGGAACCCCTGGATTCACTGCGCAATACAGCTTGTCAGCCCGCTCGATGGGCCAAGTGGAAAGTGTGAAAAGAGCGAGCTCACGGTAAATTCAACCGGGCAGGCCGCACCGCTGGCGCGGCCCAGCACTGCTGGACAAGTACGCTGCTGTAGCCCGGATCGTCATCTCGGCAATTAAGACTTATTTCCATGAAAATCAGTTCAAATAGGTGCCACCATTGACATTGAGAGTGGTGCCGACACAAAAAGCAGCATCGTCTGAAGCGAGGAAAAGCGCCGCTGCGGCGATTTCTTCGGTCTTGCCAAGGCGCCCTATGGGCATAAGGTCATTGACCAGTTTGTCGATCACCTCTGGCTCGATACCAGCCAGCATGGAAGTATCAGTCGGACCCGGCGAAAGCGTGTTGACGCAAATGCCGCCATCGATGGCTTCCAGCGCAAGGCATTTGCTGAATGCGATGACCGCCGCCTTGGAAGCGGCGTAATGGCTGAGGCCGGGATTGCCGCGATGCGCGACCTCCGACGCAAAATTTACAATACGGCCCCAATTGCGCCGGCGCATCGCGGGCATCACCGCGCGGCAGCAAAGAAATGTGCCGCGCAGATTGATGCGCAGCATTTGATCCCAGTCGGCTACGGCCATTTCCTCCACTGGCGAGGCGCCGGCTATGGCAGCTGCATTAATCAAAATATCGATCTTCCCGACCGCTTCGGCGGTAGCAGCAAAGGCGTTTTCAACCGAGGTTTCGTCGCCAACATCGATTGCTGCGCCATAATGGCCCGAGCTCAGACCATTCAGGGCTGCAGCGGTTTGGGCTGCACCATCGCCATTGAGATCGAGCAACGCCAATGTGGCGTCCTCTGCCGCGAAGCGACGTGCAATGGCTGCGCCGATACCACCCGCGCCGCCAGTAATCGCCGCTGTTTTGCCAGAAAGTCTTGCCATGTTTTCCGCCCTATTTGATGTAAAACACCCTGCCCAAGGTATGTTCCGAGCTCCACCATGGAAAGAGGTGATTCCGTGCGTACCAACGCCACCCTTCATTACGTCCTCGCTGAAATTCCGAAAAAACCAGTGTTTGTTGACATTCACAAAACAGTGGTCGGTTGGCTGCTGTGAAGAAAGTTGGTGATGCCTGTAAAAAACGTAAGAAATCCTTTGGCCACTTGTTGCCGGATGTGGCGACGGGCGCTGTCCTCTTTCGCCAAGATTTTGATTTCATCTGCTACTCGGGCGATGTGTGAATTTTCCAGGCAGTTCTCAGGGACGGCATTGATTAGCTACGTGTGAAAGGCAAGGGCAAGGGGTGCTAGCGGGTGCTGGTCGTGGCGCAGCTATAATAAGAAATGGATATCGTAACGATGAATATCATCGAGTTAACGTTGCTTTCGATTTTCCGGGAGTCGAATTAAAAGTTTATAGGGTGAGGTTCATTTCCTATTTGAGTTTGTTGGAGGGTTATCCGTTGGTACCTAGCCATACGTCCGGTCATAATCCGGTCCAGAGATTATAATAATTTATGGGTTGAACATGTCCGTTAATCTGGAAATCGAACGCTTTGGTACGATCGCTCTCGTTCAGTTGGATAGACCCGATGTCCGCAATGCATTGAATTATGCATTGATCGACGAAGCAGCGGAAGCACTGCGCCTGCTCAACCAGGATAAAGATTGTTGCGCCGTGGTCTTGAGCGGATCAGGCGACCGCGCATTTTGCGCCGGCATGGATTTGGATGTTGTCCGCCAACTTGATGCGGATTCCTGCGCCGATTGGTTGGTGCGCCTGAAGCGGCTCTACGAAGCAGTGCGCTGGCTCGATAAGCCCTGCGTCGCGGGGGTTAATGGCGTTGCCGTCGGAGCTGGGTTTCAACTTGCGCTGCTGGCCGATTTACGCGTTGGCCATAGCGGCGCTCAAATGGGTCAGCCGGAAATTAATGTCGGATTGGCCAGCATTCTGGGGGCGCACATAATGGCGCCCCTCCTCGGCCATGCTCGTACAGTCGAGCTTACCCTGAGCGGACGCCTGATGGATGGCGACGAGTGCTTTCGCCTCGGCCTGTTCAATTATTTGGTCGATCCCGATGAAGTCCGCGGCAAAGCCATCGAGGTCGCGAATCAATTGGCGCAGAAACCACCCACTGCGATGCGCCTCACTAAGCAGCGTTTTCGCGATGATGGTCAAACCGCATTCGACGCCGTATTCGAGGCTGCGACGCGATCGCAACGGGAGGCGTATGACAGCGGCGAGCCGCAGCGGGTGATAGCGGAATATTTTGCAAAGCGGAGCTAGGCTAGACCTAGCGGGAGTTATTAGAACTCTGGCGAGCACAGAATAACCAGGGTGTCGGCCGCCTGCGCACCCTGCTCGCGCGGCGATGCGCTCTTGGGTATCAACCATGGCGGCAATATCGGTGGGCAATCGGCCACGCAAGCCATCCAGCAGCGCGGAACCCTTAAAATTGCGCGCCATTACCGTACTTTTGTCCCTGGCTAATGGCGCCACTCGCAATGTTTTATCTTCAAAAATTCGGCAAATACGCCGCTCATGCTAGGTAACAGCCCTGCACCGAATGCCAGATTTAGAGAATCAGAGTAGCTTTCCTAACTCAATCGAGTTCTTCAATAGTCTCGACTATGAAGAGAAGCTCTGACTACGCTTGGTCAACGACTATTTTCGAGCGGGAAGCAGACATATCGAACTAGAACTAAATTGCCAATGTGGACAAGCCTTAGGAGAGGTCCTCGGATTTAAGCAACCAGTGTCGAGAGAGGATGTTACACGGCCGTTAGTACAAAAAATTAATCATAAGGCTCCGGCCTAACCATTTTATAGCCCGAAGCGGCTCCACCAGGCGCGAGCTTCAATCGACGCCAAGATATTATCGACCAGGCCGTCGCCATCGTTTGGCAGTAAAGTCGCGCTTATTCCACCGGTGGCGCTAAAGCCGAATCGGCGGCGCAGCCAGCTTGGGCGGCGGCTGACAGTGCGGATACGGACCTTTTTGCCGTAGCGTTCGCGCAACACACCGCGGATATCGCCGATGCCATCGGCCAGCCCTATCTCTACGGCGCGCGCTCCCAGCCAGAAATCGCCACTGAACAATTCCTCCTCGTCTAGGCTGAGGCGCTGGCCGCGCCGGCTCCTGACTAGGTCTTTAAAATTTTTATGAATTTGGTGCTGCACGTTCACCAGCCGGGCGACATCCTCTGGACGCTCTGGCTTGAACGGATCGAGCAAGGATTTCTTGTCGCCCATGGTATGCAGGCGGCGCTCGATGCCGAGCTTCTCTAGCGCATCAGTGAAGCCAAAACCTGCGGAAATCACGCCGATACTGCCAAGAATCGAATTGTCATTAATGAAAATCTCATCCGCCGCGCAGGCCAACCAATACCCACCCGACGCCGCGACGTCCTCGACAAATGCCATCACCGGCACTTCGCGCTCTATCGCCAGGTCGCGGATGCGGCGCTGGATTAGCGCTGATTGCACTGGCGAGCCGCCTGGCGAATTAATGCTGAGTGCGATCGCTTCAAGGCCCGGCAGGCGAAATGCGCGCTCCAGGGAAGGCGCCAGGGATTCCAGATTAAGGCCGCCTCGCAGAAACCCGCCCTGACCGATCACGCCGGTTAGGCGAATTACGGCCACCACCGGTGGCGGGCGGCGGAAGGTGAGGCGAGCGATTAGGCGGGAGGACATATCACACCCTCTATAGCATAAGCGCTTTGCCATGGCGCAAAACCGAATTTGCAGCCTTGGTGTGGTTGCCGTTCGCTTTGTGCAGGATCAGCCCGGAGGAAAGCCGAAGCGGCCCTTTAGCGCCGGCGGTACCCTGAACGATCACCCGTTTGGCCACTACCGGTGGCTCAGTGCCAGTGCTATCTGTGGCGTTGTTTGCCGGGTCCTTTGGGTCCCGTGTGGTGCTGTCTCTGCCATCCTCCGTGGCAAATGGATCGTGTGGCCACAGCGGAAAGATCACTAGATCGCCGGTCCTGTCACCGAGCAGGGCCAGTAACTCGGCCAAGCGATCGGTGCGGTGGGTCATGGTGATGGAGCCGCCGGGACGCACCATGCTCAGGCAGTATTCCACCCAGGCGCCGAGCCCGCCGGTGCCTTCGATATTAGCGGTGGCTTTCTCATCCTTGCCCGATGCGCGCACCCGCCCCGCCTCAAAATAGGGTGGATTTGCCATCACATGATCGAAACTGCGCGGCACCAAGCGGGGCGGCGAGCGCTGCAAATCGCCGATCATCACCTCGAGGCGCTCGGCAAGGCCATTATCGGCAATATTTTCAGCTGCCAGATGAACAAGGTCGCTTTGTACCTCGACGCCAAAAATCTTGATGCCCGACACGCGCCAGGCGAGGCATAGCATCGCCGCACCACCGCCGGCGCCGACATCGAGCACCGCTTCGCCGGCCGCTGCCGGGACGCTCGCGGATAGCAGCACCGGGTCCATCGCTACGCGGTATCCGGCGGCGTGTTGGCGCAGCGTCACCTGGCCGCCCAATAGCGTGTCGCGGGTGATTGCCTCAGGCTGCGCCATCGAGTTCTCCGGCTTCGTGCAGGATGTGGCGAGCGCTCTCGGCATCTTCGTCAAGCACCATCAAACGGCGCGGAATGGCTGAGGCACTTCCCTCTAAGACGCTCATATGCTGGTCCAGAACAAAGCATTCGATGCCGCCATCACGCAAGAGGGCCTCCAAAAAAGACAATTTAACCGGGTCGTTCAATCTTAACAGTTCTAACATCGAATATCCGCCACTCTTCCAATATCTTCGCTGCACCCGAGAACAATACCGGCGCGGGGACCAGAAAATGGGTGCAATGCCACGCCCAGGCAGTGTTAATGTGGTGCTTCGGCAAGGGCGCAAACATGCTTGCCGTTTGCACACCTCGCGTCAAGACGCGGTCTATGTTGGCAGGCTGGCGCAATCAAAAAGAGGGAACCTTGGGAAAGATCATTCAATTCGATAAAGAGGCGCCGGCGACGCAGGGAGAAGATGCGACGCTGGATCGCTTGCAGGCTCTCGTGGCGGAGGATCTGCGCCAGGTAAATCGTGTCATCCTCGAACATATGCAGAGCAATGTGGCGCTTATCCCGACGCTAGCCGGCCATATCATCGCCTCGGGTGGCAAGCGCTTGCGTCCGATTCTAACCTTGGCTGTGGCGCGGATGTGTGGCTATTCGGGCACCCGCCATGTCAGTTTGGCGGCCTGTATTGAGTTTATACATACCGCGACCCTGTTGCATGACGATGTCGTCGATGAGAGCGATCTCCGGCGTGGCGCGGCAACCGCAAATGCGGTCTGGGGCAACAAGCCGAGCGTCTTGGTTGGCGACTTTCTATTCTCCCGCGCATTTCAATTATCGGTTGCAGATGGCTCACTCAAAGTTTTAGCTATTTTAGCAAATACCTCGGCCGTCCTAGCTGAGGGCGAAGTAATGCAGCTCCTTACCTCGAACGATACCGAAACCAGCGAAGCTGCCTATCTCGAAGTGATTACCGCTAAGACCGCGACGCTCTTTGCTGCCGCCTGCCAATTGGGCGGCATCGTTGCCGAGCGACCGGCAAGTGAGGAAGAGGGGCTGAAAAATTACGGCCTTAATCTCGGCATCGCCTATCAACTCGTTGATGACGCCCTCGATTATGCGGCGCGTGAAACAACCCTCGGCAAAACTATCGGCGACGATTTCCGAGAAGGCAAGATCACCCTTCCTGTGGTGCTGTCGTTCCGCCGTGGCGGTGAGGAGGAGCGCCAGTTCTGGCGCCGCACCATGGAAGATGGCGAGCAGACCGACGATGATCTTGAGCACGCCGTGATATTGATGGAGAGTCACGGCGCGATCCGAGACACCTTCGAGCGAGCTCGCCACTATGGCGACGTAGCACGCGATTCGCTCGCAATTTTTCCGGATTGCGCGGAAAAAATGGGCTTGCTCGCGGTCATCGATTTCTGTATCCGACGGTCGTATTAGGCGGGGAATGGCGATGGCGAACGATGCAATAGTAGTCACCGGCGCAGCCGGGTTGATTGGTTTCACACTAGCGGCGCGTCTCCACGCCGACGGTCGGGCGGTGATTGGCATGGACCGTATCGCACCGATGGAGGACTTTGAGTTTCCCTTCATCGCCGCCGATTTGGCTGATGTCCATAAGCTCTATGAAGCGATCGACCGGGGTGCGGCGGGCATCATCCATTGCGGCGCCGTCTCTGGACCGATGCTGCTGACCGACAATCCGCGCGCCATAGTCGAATCCAATTTAATGGGCAGCGCTAATGTGTTCGAGGCAGCTCTTCAGCGATCTTTGCGCCGCGTGGTTTATTGCTCTTCAACCTCGGCTTATGGTGAGCATCCTCAAGACCTTAAGGTCTGCACCGAGGCGATACCGCTGAACGCTGTTGATGTGTATGGTGCGACCAAGGCCGGCGGTGATATTCTTGCCCGCGCCTACGCCGCGCAGCATGGCTTGGATGCTGTGGCGCTGCGCTTTTCCTGGGTCTATGGCCCACGCCGTCGTACAGATTGTCTGATCCGTGAACTACTGCGTGATGCCCTCGATGGCCGCACTAGCCAGCATGATTTTGGCCCAGGCTTCACGCGCCAATATGTCTATATCGAGGACGTTGTCGATGCCTGCATCGCGTCTTATGACAGCGCTGAACTCGGTGGACGCGCTTTCAATATCACCGGAGGTACGCGCGCCGGCTTTGAGGATATTTCCGCCGCCGTGCGTGCTGCAGTACCGGCAGCGAAGATCGTCAACGAAGGCAACACCGGCGCTGACATGCATCATGCGCCGATGGATCTCTCGGCGGCAGCGGCGATTATCGGCTGGCGCCCCAGCTGGCCGCTTGACGAAGGCGTGCAGGCCTACGGCGAATGGCTCCACGACCACGAATTCTAACGTCAGGCACGCGCGCCGCCTGCTTGCCGCGCGCTACCGATAGCGCTATAAAGCCGCCGCCTGCAGCGAAAACGCAAGTACAACAATAATCCCGGTATCGGAGTGTAGCTCAGCCTGGTAGAGCACTGTCTTCGGGAGGCAGGGGCCGGAGGTTCAAATCCTCTCACTCCGACCAATTATTTCAATGACTTAGCTGCT
>CAYPSQ010000007.1:0-5647 GCA_964413115.1 uncultured Rhizobiaceae bacterium
CCGGAGGCAGCAGATTGCCGAACAAATCCTGTTCTTGCGGGCCGTTGGGCGCCAACCACGGTGCAAAGATGGCTATCACCGTGACGGCTAGCACGCTGCCGCCGCCGATCAGCACGCGGCCCGAGCGTAAGGGCACGGGCAGGTCTCGGATTCTCCAGGCCAGTGCGCTCATTCTTTCCTCAGTTTCGGATTGAGCACGACATAGAGCACGTCGACCACAGTGTTTGAGGCGAGTACGACGACGCAATAAGTGAGCGCCGCCATCTGAATGACCGGCAAATCGGTGTTTCGGATGGCGCGCACCATCAAATTGCCGAGGCCGGGATAGGCGAAGATAATCTCGACCAGTAGCGTGCCGCCGAATAGGAAGCCGAACTGCACACCGACGAGTGTCAGCGTCGGCAGCACCCCGTTTTTGAGTGCATGGTGCAATAAAATGCGCCGTTCGCCTATACCGCGGAGACGCGCCAAAGTGATGTAATCCTCGACCATCACTTCCGTCAGGCTGGATTTCAGCACCCGCATGATGAGCGGTGAAAATGCGAGCGCCAAAGCGAGAGCCGGAAGCAAAATATGCTTGAGCGCGCTCAAAAGTAGCGGGCCGTCTGCTGTGACGATGGCGTCGAGAAAGATAAAGCCTGTGATGTCGGGAGCGATGAATTCCGGACCGTAGCGTCCAGAAATTGGCAGCAGTGTCCATTGCACGCCGACAAGCAGCATAAGAATTATTGCCCACAGGAAATCTGGAAACGACAGCATCGCGATGCTGGTCACATCGGTCATACTTTCTCGCACTGTGCCGCGCACATGGAACATATAAAGGCCGGCGCCAAAGCCGATGATGAAGGCGAAAAACAGCGCAAACAGAGCCAGATCGATGGTCGCCGGCAGGGTATCGCCAAGCAAATTCATCACGCTGTCTCGGAAACTGATGGCATTGCCGAAATCGCCGGTGAAGACATTGCCGATCCAGATCAGATATTGCATCGGAATCGACTTATCGAGGCCATGAAAGGCCCGCATTGCTTCCACTTCATCGGGCATCGCCGTCGGCGAAATGATCATGGCGATAGGATCAACCGGCAGTAGCCGCAGAATCACGAATATGATCACCGATACGACCAGTAGCATCGGAATGACGACGAGCAGACGACGCAACAATATTGCGAGGATCAGGCGCAGCATGGTCGGGCCGGGCGTATTATCAGGGTACGAACCAAATTGTGCATTTTCTGTGCCGGTAGCGCCGTTACGGCGGCCGCACGGCGATTAATGATGCCGAGAGTTAAGAACAAGAAACGCGGCCAAGCAAGGCGACTGATGGCAAACTTTTCCTGGTTATGCCTGGATCAACCTTGACCCGAGGGGCAAGGGGCGGGAACATCGCTGCCAAGAGGGTAAATAGAGATTCAGCAATCAATAAGGGAGAACAATAAAATGATAAAAATACCGGGATTCAAAAGGCTATCGCGCCTTGGGGTCGGGGTTGCAGCAGCCGCCGTGATCGGCGCGGCGGTTAACGCCGGCATGTCTGCGCCGGCTAAAGCGGCGGGTGACAATTTGGTCATCGCTTTTCAGGCTGATGTGACGAGTTGGGATCCGAGCGTCAATTTTCCGACCGGCCAAGGCATTTTCAAATCAGTCTTTGATGCGCCGCTCGCCCAGGACAACAAGCTCGGATATATCCCCCATGTCGTGACCAAATGGGCCTATGCCGAAGGCGATCCCCTCACCATGCATATCGAGATGCGCGATGATGTTATTTTCCATAATGGCGACAAGATGACCATGGAAGACATCAAGTTCAGCTTCTTTGACCGCTTGTCGGACGAGGCTCACCCGATCGATTTCGCCGGCGTGTGGGGTGCCTTCAAGGAATTTGAAATTACTTCGCCGACATCCGCGACGATCCGTTTCAACTATCCGATGGCTACCGTGCAGGAATGGTGGAACTTCCTTGGAAGCTATATCGTGCCCAAAAAATATTACATGGAAGTTGGCCATGACGAGTTCGTTAAGAACCCGGTTGGCTCTGGCCCCTACAAGCTGGTCGACTATCAGCGCGGCTCGCGCATCGTGCTGACGGCGTACGATAATTATTGGGGTGGCGCGCCGAAGATCAAAAACGTCACCTTTGAGATCATCACCGACGCGCCGGCACGTGTGGCTGCGGTGCAGTCCGGTAATGCCGATGTTGCGGTCAACGTGCCGATCCGCGAAGCCATACGGCTCGACGGCGTAGAAGGCTTAACCGGTCACATCACACCCTACACCCATGTTTATTATCTCCAGGTTGCTAGTAAGGGCGTCATGCTGGACGATAATGTCCGCGCAGCCATGCATCTTGCGATCGATAAAGATGCCATTTCAGAGCGTTTATTCGACGGCAAAGCGCCGCCGCTATCCTTGACGGTGCCGAAATGGAGTTCCGGCTCAGTCGATGATTACGCATATCCGTATGATCCGGCGAAGGCCATCGAAATGCTGGCTAAATCGGGCTATGGGCCGGACAACCCAGTGACCTTTACCTTCAATACAACCAGCGGGTCTTTCACCAATGACTTCGATATGGCGCGGGCCATTTCGGGCATGTGGAAGAAAGTGGGTATTGACGTAACGCCGGAAGTGATCGAGTTGAGCAAATATTACGAGCTCAACAACACTGAGAATCAGCCGGAAGTGTTCATGTATAATTGGGACAATTCGACCGGCGATCCTGAAATTTTCACCGGTTACATGATGCATCCGGCCCTGCCGTATGGCTCCTGGAGCACCGAAGATATTGGTGAAATCGTGCGCGGTCTCTTTGTCGAGACTGATTATGCCAAGCGTATCCAGGGCTATAAGGATCTCAACGTCAAAGTGGCGTCGGAATCAAAGGCGATTCCGATCCTGCAGGCCGTCACCACCGTCGTGCATAAGGACGACGTGATGTTCGAGCCGATCCCACAAGGGTGGGTCATGCCTTTCTTCATGGGCCGTAAATAGAACGGCGTAAGGCATAAGAGAAACTCTCGCCGGTCGGTGCTTTGCGCCGGCCGGTTTGTTTTTCTAGTCCGATATTGAATCGATAAACCCCAAAGCACTCGCGTTGAACGCCGTCGGGTTTTCGATGTTGCTTAAATGGCCGGCGCTGGAAATAATGCTGTAAGCAGCGCCTTTTATTTGGTTCGCGAGCTGCCGGCACATGGCGGGTGTGGTCAGCGAGTCATGCTCGCCGACCATCACGTGGGTCGGCACTCGAATTTCTCTGTAATCGCCGACACTGTCCTGCTCGACGGTGGCTGCAACGGATTTCATGTAACAGTCCTGACGGAGGCTCGAGATGCTCGCTTCCAGGCGGGCCCGCATGTCGGCCGAAGCATTTGGACCGAGCAATTTATCGGCCACTACCGGCGCTATATCGGCGACCGTCTTGCCGGCCTTCAGCGGTGCCAGACGTGAATTGACATATTCCTTGCGCTGCGCCGGTGAAAGCGCGGCGAATCCGCTATGGGTATCGACTAGAGTGAGGCTCGCCACACGGTTAGGTGAACGGAAATAAAAGTCCGCCGCGATGCGTCCACCCATGGAAAGGCCCACCAAATGCGCCTTTTCCACCTTCAGTTGGTCCAACAAGCGCTCCAGATCGACGCTAAAATCAGCGAAATCGAGAGCGCCGTCATAGCCGCCGCTGAGGCCATAGCCTCGCGCATCCCAAGCCACGGCGAAATAGCGTTCGGCAAATGCTGGCAGTTGATCGCGCCAATTACTGCGGTTGCCGCCGATGCCGTGTAG
This sequence comes from uncultured Rhizobiaceae bacterium, assembly GCA_964413115.1. Lineage (GTDB taxonomy): Bacteria > Pseudomonadota > Alphaproteobacteria > UBA828 > UBA828 > PTKB01. The sequence goes on from CAYPSQ010000007.1 coordinate 3,778, forward strand.
GAACAGCACCAACGGGCCGGCGCCGAGGCAATCGGCGGCGATGCGCGGTGTTGAATCTGTGAAGATTGTTTCAAGTCGCATGGCTTTCTCCCCATTCGGTTTTACTCTAGACTGCGCGCCCGCAATGAAAAACAAAGGCCGTCAGGAACACTATTTATGAACAGCGCTTCAAACCATCGCTGGTCAGAAAAATATCCGCACCTTGGGCAAGGTCCGATTGCGGCCGAGCCCTGCGTGTCGGAGGACCATTACCGGCGCGAAATCGTGAGTATATTCAATACGTCGTGGCTCTATGTTGCGCGCCAAGAAGAAATTGCCGAGCCCGGCAGCTACAAGGTCAAGCGCCTGGCCTTTGCAGATAGCTCGGTGATCGTCATGCGTGGCAAGGACGGTACGATATGCGGCTTCCATAATGTGTGCTCGCACCGCGGCAACAAGGTAGTGACTGAGGCTGGTGAGGAAACCTTCGGCCATAGCAAGGCTGCGGTGCTCTCCTGCCGCTTCCACGGTTGGGTTTATAGCGCTGACGGGGCGCTGGTGAACGTGCCGGAGGAGGAGCGATTTTACGCCTGCTTCGACCGCGAGGATAACGGCCTCGCGACGGTCCATGTAGATGTGTGGCAGGGTTTCATCTTTATCAACCTGTCGCCTAAGCCGGCGCAATTGCTGCATGATTTTCTCGGCGACTACGGCACCCATATGAGCGGCTATCCCTATGCCGAAATGGACTATAGCTACAGATATCACACTTATCTCGACTGCAATTGGAAGATCGCCCACGATGCATTTGCCGAGGCCTATCACGTGAACACGATCCATGCCGGATCTTTCCCCGACGTCTTTTCGACAGGCCTGTCGGATGTGCAACTGTTCGGCCCGCACCGTACTTGCGGCGTCTGTTTGAATATGAGCACCACGCCCGAACCGGTGGCGGCAATCGCTCAGCAACATGCGCGCGGCTCGTTGGTCGCCCAGGCCGAGAGGACGATGTTACCACCCAGCATCAACCCGTCGGGCCGTAAGGATTTCGCCTTCGAGCTCTCTGTTGCCTTTCCCAATCTTTTTCTGCATATCTCTGAGGGCATATGGTTCACTCATCAGTTCTGGCCGCTCGCCCATGATAAGACGCTGTGGGAGGGTAAATATTATGTCCGCGCGCCGCAGACCAACAGCGAGCGCTGGGCACTCGAACATGCCCAGCTTTTGCAGCGCAACGCCTGGCTCGAAGACACGCAGACCATGGAAAATACCCACCGCGCTATCGCCTCAGGCGCCAAACGATTGATTAATTTACAGGACGAGGAAATCCTCATCCGCCACGCTCACCATGTGATGGCGCAGTACATGACCGCCGCAGAATAAGAGAGTAGGTTAAACATGAGTACATTCTTGCCAAATGGCTTCTAGGCGCTGGCGCCACTAGTTGAAGATTGGGGCCTGCCCACCCAGAACGCACGCCAGGCCAAGCGCCGCAGTTCAAGCACCGAAACCTTGCAAGTATTCTACGATGCGGTGGTACCGCTGTTGCCCCAGATTTTGGCACATGTAGACGAATTTCCCATGGGCGAACTGCCGCCCGATTCCCAGCGCCTGCTCTATCTTGCCCTCGCCCTCGCCGAAGTGGCGCCGCATATCGAACTTTACCGCGGCGACCCAAATGTGCCGCACAGCTTTGATGAAGAGCGCTTCATCGCCGCACATGGCGAGCAGACGGGATAGCACATATGATTTATTTGTGCCGTACCGAGGAAATAGCGCCGGGGGACATACGTCGCGTTGACCCACCAGACCATGTACCGCTCGCGGTCTATAATCTCGATGGAAATTTTTACGTCACCGATGACACCTGCACCCACGGCGAGGCGTCCTT
>CAYPSQ010000007.1:5747-9108 GCA_964413115.1 uncultured Rhizobiaceae bacterium
TCGATGGAAATTTTTACGTCACCGATGACACCTGCACCCACGGCGAGGCGTCCTTGTCGGAAGGTGAAATTGATGGCGACTTGATCGAATGCCCGTTCCATGCCGGCTGCTTCGAAATAGCCACCGGAGAACCTGCCGGTGCACCCTGCACGGTGGCCATTAAGAGCTATCCAGTGGTGATTGAAGACGGCGGGATATACGTGAAAGCCGGCGGTTAGGCATCCACGTTGTAAGCCTTTTTCCTCCAACCCAAACCCTTCCTCCCCGCTGGGGGGGGCTGTTTAAGCCGCTTCATTCTCCTTACGTAACATGCCTAGTATCTCTTCCGACGATTTGACATGGCAAAAATTGCCGTCGAGATATTCGACGGCGCTGGCCTGGTCTCTCTGTGACATGGCGGCACAGGCGTCTTCGGCCATCAGACATCGGAAATCGAGATCTCCCCCGGCGCGGATTGTCTCCTCGACGCAGCTATTGGTATAGATGCCGGCATGGACGGCGCAGCAATCTTGATTTTGAAAGTAGAGGGCTGAATATTCTGCTTGCCCGCGTGTGCGTGAGTCTGATCATGTGAAGGGCGAGAGTGAAAGACTGTTAAAGGGGGCGTCATGGCCGAGGAAAGAAAATTATACGAGCCGGTAGACGGCATGAAGATGCCGCGCTTTGGCGCTATGCCAACCTTCATGCGTTTACCGCACATTGCTGATTTTAATTCAGTCGATATCGCGCTCACTGGCGTGCCGTGGGACGGCGGGACCACCAACCGCGCCGGCGCGCGTCACGGCCCCCGTGAAATCCGCAACATGTCAAGTTTCATGCGGCGCACCCACCATGCGCTTGGTATTTGCCCCTATGAGCTATGCCGCATCGCTGATGTAGGCGATGTAAGCATCAATCCGATCGACGTTAACGATACCATCGTCCGGGTGGAAGATTTTTTCAGCGAGATACATGAGGCTGGCGCGGTGCCGCTCTCGGCCGGCGGTGATCATCTAATCACCCTGCCGATTATGCGGGCCATTGCTCGGCAAGGCCCGGTCGGGATGATCCATTTTGATGCCCATTCCGACACCTGGGACAGCTATTTTGGTGGCTCCAAACTGACCCACGGCACGCCTTTCCGCCGTGCCGTGGAGGAGGGGCTTCTAGACCCCAAGCGAGTAATTCAGATTGGCATCCGCGGCTCCGTCTATGACCTCAACGATATGGATTTCGCTCATGAGTCTGGCATGCGGGTGGTCACTATTGAGGAATATTTCGAAATGGGGTGGGAGCGCGTAATGCGCGAAGCGCGCGAGATCGTTGGCGATGGGCCGACCTATATCAGTTTCGATGTAGATGGCCTAGATCCGGTCTATGCGCCGGGCACAGGCACGCCCGAGATAGGTGGCTATTCCACTCATGAGGCGCAACAGATGCTGCGCACCACACGCGGCCTCAATCTAGTCGGCGGCGATGTCGTCGAGGTCGCGCCGCCGTTCGACCAGAGCGGTAACACCGCGCTCGTTGGCGCGACCATGATGTTCGAGATTCTGTGCCCGCTCGCCGAAGCGGTTGCGGCGCGTCAGGGCCGAGATTGATATGAGCAAAACCAACCGGCCGATTTTCCCAGCTATTCACCTGCCGCAGTTCGCCGATGAACCGCTGCCCGAGGTGGTGACGGCGAAACTGCATCACCCCGTCACGCCAGCGCTCGACGATGTCGCATCTACCACCCGCGCCGTGCTCGAGCGTTCGCACCGCTTCAAAGAGTTGCCGGCGGGCAGCCGCGTCGCCATTACCTGCGGCAGCCGCGGCATTCGGAGTATGCCCCTGGTGGTCGCGACCGCCGTTAACTGGCTTAAAGAGCGGAGCTTGCGCCCCTTCATCGTGCCGGCGATGGGTAGTCATGGTGGCGCCCGGGCGGAGAGCCAAACTGCGCTCCTGGCGGAACTCGGCTATACGCCGCAAAGCATGGGGTGCAAAATCGAATCCTCTATGGAAGTAGTGCAAATAGGCACCACTTCGCACGGCATTCCGGTGTGGATTGATAAGAAAGCATCCGAGGCAGACGCCATCTTGATCGTGAATCGCATCAAGGCGCATACCTCCTTCGATCGCGAGGTCGAGAGCGGTCTCAGCAAGATGGTCGCTATCGGTCTCGGCAAGGCGGAAGGCGCGCGTTTGATTCATCGATTGGGCGCAATCGGCTATCTCGAGGTACTACCGGAATGGGCTGGAATCGCCATTGCCGCAGCGCCCATCGCCTACGCCATCGGCATCGTTGAAAACGCGGAAAAACACGCTGCCATCATCGAAGGTGCTGAGCCTGAGGATATCGCCACCACCGACGCTCGTCTCTTGCCGGTTGCCAAGGCGAACACGCCGAAATTGCCCTTCGCACAGATCGACGTGCTCGTCGTGGAGCGCATCGGCAAGAATATCTCCGGTACTGGTATGGACACCGGCGTGATCGGGCGAAGCGACATCCGCGGCCGACCGAGCCAGGACAATCCGCTGATCCATAAATTGGCCGTACTCAACCTCACACCCGAGGCGCATGGCAACGGACTCGGCCTCGGCTTAGCAGATTTCATGACCGCTGAGGCTGCCAATTCGCTTGATCTCTATGCCATGTATATGAATTCTTGTACTTCGACCTTTACCGAGCGAGTTCGCCTTCCGATCGTCCTTGCCGACGAAAAGGAAGTGCTTCAGGCGGCTGCTGCGACCTGTTGGCGCCTTAATGGCGGCGATGCACGACTGTGTATCATCCGATCTACGTTGCATCTTGACCAGATACTCGTATCTCCAGTGCTGGCTGAAGAGTTGGGCGATAAGGGCGAAATTCTGGACTCGCCACAGCAGCTTGAATTCGATGATTCGGGCCGCCTGTTGACCCGTTGCCCGGAATAAGGATGCGTCATCATGATCGATAGGCCAAGGGCCGGCTGGGTCTAGTAGTAAAAATGGGCGTACCTATGGCTGATCGCCTGCTGGATGTGGGCCTCGCTCTGGCGGCACACAACCGCAGCCGATAACCTGCTCGCCAACCTCGACGCGGATCCCATGTACCTGTTGTAAAGGTTCTCTCATGCAGTGTTTTCCTCGAACCAGCGGGCATCGGCGAGCACCACCGAAGTTTCGATCTGGCGCTGCGGGATCGTCCAATAGGTGCGAAGCAGGCGATCTTTGTCCGCGGGACTAGCCCTTTGGAAGCCATGCTTTTCGTAAAATTTGATGGCCCAATCGGCTGCGGCCCAAGTGCCAATTAGGAGCGGCCGTTCAGCCAATTTGCAGCACCGCGTCAGCAAGGCAGTGCCGATACCCTGGCGCTGGGCCGTGGGATCGACATAGGCATGGCGGATCAAGGTCACGTCTT
>CAYPSQ010000007.1:9208-41503 GCA_964413115.1 uncultured Rhizobiaceae bacterium
CCCTGGCGCTGGGCCGTGGGATCGACATAGGCATGGCGGATCAAGGTCACGTCTTTCATATCCTGCACCCCCATCACACCTTTAAGCGTGCCGGCTTCTTCGAATCCCTGAAACCGGATTTCGGTAGAAATTTCATCGGTTAACTCTTGCGCTGGCATGTAAGGCTCTTTCCAGCGATCGGGCGGGATGATGTCGCGATAGGCTTCGGCAGCAGCGTTGATGAGCGCTAGAAGCGCTTGAAAATCAGCTTCATCGCAGGCACGAATCACAGCCCATTCTCCCCAGCGGATAAAAACCAACGTCCTGCTACAATATGTAAGATTCTGTAAGCTGGCTCAACGCGCAATAATATTGTTCCAAAATCTATCCTCTGTTCGCCAGTGATTGTGCGGTTATATTTCTCGGTATTCAAAACGAAAAGGTGGGTATGGCGTGGATGATCTAAAGAGCAAAGTGGTCTGGGCCATTGGCTCCGGTACGGGCATCGGCGCTGCCGGAGCAGAAGCATTGGCCGGCGCTGGTGCGCGGGTAGTCCTCTCCGGCCGCAGGTCCAAGCCGCTCGACGATGTGGCGGTGCGCATTCGAGAGACCGGCGGTGAAGCGCATGTGGAATCGCTCGATATCGCCGACGGCGCGGCGGTCCGTGCGCTCGGTGAAGCTCTCATCACTCGGTTCGGGCGCTTGGATATCATGTTAAACAGTGCCGCTATTAATGTCCCTAACCGTGCATGGGTGGACTACGAAGCGGCTAGCTGGGAACATCTCATAGATGTGGATATCAAGGGTGCGCTCCACTGCATCGCTGCCGTGCTACCGCAGATGCGCCGTCAGCAAGATGGTCTGATCATCAATATCTCATCCTGGGCAGGGCGCTATGATTCGGTCATCGGCGGTGTCGCTTATACGGCGTCCAAGCGCGCGATGATGGCCTTCACCACCAATATTAATATGGAGGAGGGGCGGAACGGTATCCGCGCCTGCGCTATTTGCCCGGCCGAAGTGGTGACACCGCTGATCGACAAGCGCGCGGAGCCGGTGCCCGACGCTGTCAAGGCACGCATGCTAAAGACAGAGAATCTGGCTGAAACGATTCTCTTCGTTGCTCGCATGCCTGCCAGTGTTTGTGTGAACGAAATCCTCCTTAGCCCGACCTGGAACCGCGCCTATGTAGGTGACGCCGAGCCGGAAGCATCACAGTGACGAGTATTTCTGATATTGGCGCGAGGGCACTGCGTTACCTACCGCCGGAAACAGCGCATAGCGTGGCGCTTGGCCTGTTGCGTCGCGGCTTGGTCAAAGGGCCGCGCACTGCTCCTGCGCCGTCCCTGAAGGTAACGCTCTGGGGCCTTGAATTCGCCTCGCCGCTAGGTCTTGCCGCCGGCTTCGACAAGGATGCCGCCGCCTTATGCGGCCTTTACCGCCTCGGCTTCGCCTTCGTCGAGGCGGGCACTGTGACACCCAGGCCGCAAGCCGGCAATTTGCGCCCACGTCTCTTTCGCTTGACTGCCGATGGCGCCCTGATCAACCGCATGGGTTTTAACGGTGGCGGGCTCGATGTTTTCGCCGGCAATGTTACGCAAGCCCAAGATAAGGGCGCCATCGGGCCGCTCGGCATCAATATCGGCGCCAACCGCAACAGCGTCGATTTCATCGAAGATTACGTCCAGTGCCTGAAACGGCTGGCGCCGCTGTCGGATTATTTGGTGCTTAATCTGTCCTCGCCGAATACGCCGGGCCTACGAAGTTTTCAGGAAGGCGAGGCATTACGGAATCTGCTCGGGCGGGTGACCGAAGCTGTGGCCATGATGAAGACACCGGTACGTCTGTTGCTCAAGCTCGCGCCTGAGTTGAAAGGCGCGGCGCTCGCTGAAAGCGTACGCGCCGCCGTGGAATTCGGCATCGCCGGATTGATCCTCTGTAACACCACCCTGTTACGTCCAGCGGAATTACGTTCACCGGCGCGGGAGGAGCAAGGCGGTTTGAGTGGTGCGCCGCTATGCGCGCCAGCAATCCGCATGGTGCGCGAGGTATATGGCTTGAGCGAAGGCCGCATACCGCTGATAGGCGTCGGCGGCATTGCCTCGGCCGAGGACGCCTATGCGCGCATTCGCGCTGGGGCCTCGTTGCTACAGGTCTATACCAGCTTCATCTATCGTGGCCCGCGTTTGATAGAGGAAATTCATACGGGCCTCGCCCAGCGTTTACAGGCTGATAAATTTGAACATATAGGGCAGGCTGTGGGTGCGGAAGCATGACGCTTAGTCTAACGATGGTGCCCGGTCGCTATTGCATGCTTCGCCTCGATGCTGAGGCGGCGTTGCCGGCATGGTTTTCACTCGCGGCACCTCTGGCTGCTGCCTGCCGCACGTCGGACGAATTGTCGTTGCTCAGCCCCGAACAGGACGTGCCGGCGACGCTACCGGCTGAGCGGGATTTGTGCGCTTTCAAAGTGGCTGGACCGTTGGACCTTACGCAAACTGGAATTCTTGCCGCTATTGCTGGCCCGCTTGGTGCAGCGGAAATCCCTATTTTAGCGCTCTCGACATTCGAGACCGACTATGTGCTCGTTCCTGCCTCACGCTTCGACGAGGCGCTGAAAATTTTGTCCCGAGACTTTGGTATCTCGGTCTAAGTCGTGTCGACTTCGGTGCGAATTTTCGCGGCTGCTTGGGCGGGGTCTGCTGCGCCGGTGATCGGGCGGCCAATAACCAACGCGCTGGCGCCAGCGCGTACTGCCTCGCTTGGTGTCATGACACGTTTTTGATCTTGCACCCCGCCCTCTGGGCGGATGCCAGGCACCACAATATCAAAGCTCGCGCCGCAGGCGGCACGAATCGCCTCGATTTCACGCGGGCTGGAGACAATGCCGTCGATCTCGGCGCGCCGCGCCAACTTGGCCAGGCGTACCACCTGTTCGCATGCAGTTCCAGTGATGCCTTGCTGCGCCAGATCGTTTTCGTCGAGGCTAGTCAGTACGGTTACCGCCAGCAGTCGGGGCGGTGCCAGAGAGAGGCGCGCGGCTTCTTCATACGCCGTGGCGCGCGCGGCCCGCAGCATTGCCTCGCCGCCGCCAGCGTGGAGGGTCAAATAATAGGGAGCCAAAGGGGCTAGACTGCGGATTGCGCCAGCAACGGTATTAGGGATGTCATGCAGCTTCACATCGAGAAATATTGGCAATCCTAGTTTGGCGATCTCGCGGATGCCGTCGGGCCCATGGGCGGTAAAAAATTCTAGGCCGAGTTTAAGTCCATCCACCGCGCCGGTGATTGCTTGCGCTAGGCTGCGCACGTTTTCAATATCGCCACTATCGAGGGCACAAAAAATGCGTGTGCGATTGTTCGTTGCTTCGATCATGCGGCTAGATTATTCAGTGATGTCATGAGCGACAATGCTTCTCATATTACCGCCCGGGCGCTGCTCGATGCCGGTGCATTTTTAATTCGCCCCAATGAACCCTTCCGTCTTACCTCTGGGCTGCTGGCGCCGATCTATATCAATTGCCGGCTTATCTTGGGCCATGCGCGGGCGCGGGCAGATATCGCTGACGCCTTGGCGGCCGATGTCGCCAAACGCGGCGGCGAAATTGTCGCTGGTGGGGTCACCGCCGGCGTGCCGTTCGCCACGATGGTGGCTGACCGTCTTGGCTTGCCATTAACTTATATCCGCCCGCAGCCGAAAAGCCACGGTACGGGTGGACAAATCGAAGGGGCAGAGGTGGCTGACGGTAAAGTCGTGCTGGTCGAGGATTTGATTACCTCAGCGACCAGTATCGTGCTTTTTACCAACGCCTTACGCGCCGCCGGCGCTACTGTTGATCATGCTTCGGTGGTGTTCGCGCGAATGACTGCTGCCGCCCAACCGGCGCTGGATCAATTGGGTCTCAGTCTCAGCGTGCTCTGCGATATGGAGACGTTGCTAGAGATGGCTTTGGAAGAGGGCGTTGCATCGGCAGCAGCTATCTCCGAAGTGCGCGCTTATCTGGCCGACGCCGAAGGCTGGGCTGCCTCACGTTAGAACATTTCATGTTCACTTTCGTTCAAGCGCAATGCTTTATTCGGAGCGTTATTCTGATACCTAACGAGGGACGTATCGCGCGATCTGCTATCGCCAGCTTCAACTGCGCTGCGTGAGCTCTCTCACGCAGCTTCCGAGGATCGTTCGGCAACGCTGAATTGGCCGGTCTCCGTCGATCCCGCCATCGCCGTTGTTGAGGAGTTGCCACCGCTGATTGCCAGGCTGACGGCATCAAAATAACTCGTGCCTGCCTCGCGTTGATGGCGTGTCGCTGTATAACCGGCGCTCTCTGAATCGAATTCCGCCTGCTGTAGTTCAGAATAGGCGGCCATTCCGCGTTTGCCATAGTTGCGCGCCAGTTCGAACATGCCGTGATTGAGGCTGTGGAAGCCGGCCAGTGTAACGAATTGAAACTTGTAGCCCATTGCGCCCAGTTCGAGTTGGAAGCGGGCGATGTCGGCTTCGTCCAGATTGGCACGCCAGTTGAATGAGGGCGAGCAGTTGTAGGATAGCGGCTTGCCAGGAAATTCGCGGTGGATAGCTTCGGCAAAAACCCGTGCCTGTTCTAAGTTGGGGCGAGATGTTTCCATCCATAACAGGTCGGCGTGCGGCGCATAAGCAATGCCGCGCGCGATGCAACGCGCCATGCCCTCATCCTCGCGTAGACGGTAAAAGCCCTCCGCCGTGCGTTCGCCGGAAATGAACGGGCGATCGCGTTCGTCGACATCACTGGTCAGCAATTGCGCGCTATCGGCATCGGTGCGGCACATGATCAGGGTCGCCACACCGCTCACATCAGCGGCGAGACGCGCGGCGCTCAGATTGCGGATATGCGCAGCCGTCGGAATTAAAACTTTACCACCCATATGGCCGCATTTTTTCTCCGATGCGAGTTGGTCCTCGAAATGCACCCCGCCGACGCCAGCTTCGATATAGCTTTTCATTATTTCGAAGGCATTGAGTGGGCCGCCAAAGCCGGCTTCCGCATCGGCGACGATCGGTGCGAACCAATCGATATCGCCGCTTTCTCCTCCTAGACGCTCCATGTGCTGGACCTGATCAGCGCGTTGCAGCGCCTTGTTGATGCGCCGTGCCAGGGCCGGGCCGCTGTCGGCTGGATAGAGGCTTTGGTCGGGATAGGTTTGACCGGCGCCGTTGGCGTCCGCCGCGACCTGCCAGCCCGAGAGGTAGATCGCCTTCAGCCCGGCGCGTACCATCTGCACCGCCTGGCCACCAGTCATGGCGCCGAGCGCTGCGACATGGTCTTCGCCCGTGACCAGTTCCCACAATCTATTGGCTGCGTGTTCAGCCAGTGAGTGCCTGATCTCGATCGAGCCCCGCAGTCGAGCGACGTCTTTGGCACTGTAACTGCGCTCGATGCCGTCGAAGCGGGCCAACGGCGCATTCGGATTCAAGGTCTCAAATGTGGGAGCGGTCATTTTCTTATTCTCCTTGATTTAGCCAGACCTGGCCACGTCATCGGTCAGTAGGCTGTATGCTGGCAATGTTAAGAATTCTTCGAAATCATCCGCTGTTGACAGATCAGCGAAAAGTCGGATGGCGTCGTCAAATCGCCCGCCGGTGAAACGCCCATCGCCAAGCTCTTTCTCAATTCCTTTGGTTTCGTCGGCCAGGAACTGGTCAAACAGGGCGCGGTCGATCACCCGGCCATCGTCGAGTTGAGCACCGTGCTTTAGCCACTGCCACACTTGTGCGCGGCTGATTTCGGCAGTCGCTGCATCTTCCATGAGGTTATAAAGCGGCACGCAGCCCTGCCCGCGTAGCCAGGATTCAATATATTGAATGCCGACGCTGATATTGCTACGCAGGCCTGCTTCAGTGATTTTGCCGTTCGGCAGTTGCAGTAAATCGCCTTCGGTCACCACCAGATTGTCGAGTGTGCGATCGACTTGGTTGGCCTCGGGCATCAGTCGGTCGAAGACTTCCATCGCCACCGGCACTTGGCCGGGATGGGCAACCCAGGTGCCGTCATGGCCGTCACTGGCTTCGCGCTCCTTGTCGCTCCGCACTTTGGCGGTCGCCGCGTCATTTGCTTCGGTATCGCTCTTGATCGGGATTTGCGCTGCCATGCCGCCCATGGCGTGGGCTCCGCGGCGGTGGCAGGTCTGTATCAAGAGCCGGCTATAGGCGCGCATCAGCGGCTGGGTCATGCCGACATCACCGCGATCCGGCAGCACCATGTCGGCCCGATTGCGGAACTTCTTGATGACGCTAAAAATATAGTCCCAACGGCCGCAATTGAGGCCAACGATATGCTCGCGCAGTTCATGGAGAATTTCATCCATTTCGAAGGCTGCGGTGATGGTTTCGATCAGTACTGTCGCCTTGATAGTGCCAGCCGGCAGGCCGAGCGCTTGTTGGGCGTGCAGAAATACTTCGTTCCACAGGCGCGCCTCAAGATGGGTCTCTAATTTCGGCAAATAAAAGTATGGCCCGGTGCCGCGCGCTAATTGTTGTTGGGCGTTGTGGAAGAAGAACAGACCGAAATCAACCAGGGAAGCCGAAGCCGGAGCACCGTCGACGGTGATATGGGCTTCTTCCAGATGCCAGCCGCGTGGGCGTACGATCAGGGTGGCGGGGGTATCGCTGAGCGCATAGTCCTTACCCGAACGGGGGTCGGTGAAGGCGATCTCGTGGCGTACCGCGTCGCGCAGATTTATTTGTCCGCTAATCATCAGGTCCCAGGTCGGGGCGGCGGAATCTTCAAAATCAGCCATGAACATGCGGGCGCCCGAGTTGAGTGCGTTGATGACCATCTTGCGCTCTACTGGGCCGGTGATCTCGACGCGCCGGTTCTGTAAATCCTTGGGCACCGCAGCGATCTTCCAGTCGCTGGCGCGAATATCTGCCGTTTCGGCAAGGAAGCGCGGTTTTTCGCCGCTATCGAGGCGCTGCTGAAATTCGCTGCGGGCCGCGATCAGGCGCTTTCGCTCGGCGCCAAAGCGGCGCTCCAGTCCGGCAACGAAATGCAGCGCCTCGGGCGTGAGGATGTCGCTGAATTTCGGTGCCATCGTGCCGGTGGTTTCAATGCCTGCTGTAAGTTCCATCTCGTTCCTGCCCATTTCATCGCGCTGCGGCACTTTTAGAGTCCTTTCCTATATTGCGCTGCAACATGGCAAACATTCTGCCATCACAACACATTTGTCTATAACCTATTGATAACAAAGTTGTATTTTTGTATCAAAAAGTATATTATCAAAAGTTATGTTGTAAATCTTGTAAAATACTTGGCGCTGCGGGATAATCTCCAAAAGCGTCCGGTGGGCGCCGCTAACAACCAGGTGAGTGAGGATACAGCGCACATGGCGGAACGCAAAGTCATGGTCGGGCCACGCCTCAGGCGGATGCGCATGGAGCGCGGCCTGACGCAAACTCAGATGGCCGAGCAAATGGGTATTTCGGCCAGCTACCTCAATCTGATCGAGCGCAATCAGCGCCCGGTCACCGTGCAATTACTGCTGAAACTCGGGCAAACCTACGATATCGACCTACAACGCTTTGCCGTGGATGACGAAGCGCGTGTGGCGGCGCAGCTGAAAGAAGTGTTCGGTGACCCGCTTTTCGCAAGAACAGGCGTCACTAACCAGGATATCCAGGATATGGCGGCCGCAAGTCCGGTCGGTGGTGAGGCCGTCTTCGCGCTGTTTCGCAGCTACCGCGAATTGGTCGACAATGCTCTTAATCTGGCCGAAGGTTTGAGCGATACCGATAAGGTTGGTGGTGTGGCGGCGCTCCGTCTGGCCGGCGAGGAAGTTCAGGATTTCTTTCAGGCGAGGGGAAATTATTTTCCCGATATGGAAGATGCTGCTGAGCAAGTTTGGAGCGACGCCAAGCTTGATAAGGACGCGCTTTACGAATCTCTCCGCGCTTATCTTCTCGCCGCCCATGGCATCAAGGTCCGCGTCCTGCCGTTCGACGTGATGGAAGATACTCTGCGCCGGTATGACCGCCACGGCCGGCGCGTCATGCTGTCGGAAATTCTGCCGCTTGAGAGCCGCTGCTATCAGCTCGCTTATCAGATCGCGCTTTTAGACTGCTCCGATCTGTTCGATGAGATTGTCGACAGTGCCGGCCTTGACGGCACTGAGACCCAACGGTTATTGCGCATTGGCTTGGCCAATTATATGGCGGGCGCGGTGATGATGCCTTATGCCCGCTTCCACGAGGGGGTGAAGGCACTGCGCTATGATATCGATCTCCTCGCGCGGCGCTTCGGCGCCAGCTTCGAGCAGGTCTGCAACCGACTCACCAATTTACAGCGCCCCGGCGACAAAGGCGTACCGCTTTTTTTGGTGCGTATGGATTGCGCCGGCAACGTGTCGCGCCGACTCAGCGCCAACGGCTTCCACTTCGCCCGCTTCGGCGGCCTGTGTCCGCGCTGGGGCGTGCACCGCGCTTTCCGCACGCCGGGCGAAACGCGCACCGAGTTCGTGCAGATGCCGGACGGTGCGACATATTTTACTATTGCTCGTCTGGTGTCGCATCCGGGCGGCGGTTATCAGATTCCGGCGCAGCAATTCGTCGTTGCCATCGGCTGCGAGGCGAACCTTGCTGGGCAAATGATTTATGCAGACGGCAAACTGCCGGCTGAACCCGATTCAGCGCTCAAGATTGGTGTCAATTGCCGCCTGTGTGACCGTTTGGAATGTAACCGCCGCGCCTATCCGCCGCTCAACAGGCGTCTGGTGGTTGATGAGAACCATCTCGGTCTGGCGCCATATTTCTTTACCTGAACCTTCACCTATAACCATCGTGCCTTGGTATCGGCGCCCCACGCAGCATATTATGGCCGCCAGCCACAATTTTTCATAATCCAACCCGGGGAGAAAACAACATGGCCCAGGAACTGCTGCCGCCGCAACTTATCACTAAAGCGCGCATGCTCTATTTCTGCTGGGTGCCGGCTGATCCGGTAGCATGTGCCGCACTACTGCCCATCGGCCTCATGCCTGCGACTAATAAAGCCATCTATATCAACCAATACGTCGTCGACACCGATGCGCAGACATCTCATTTCGGCGCTTATTCTCTCACCTATATGGGCCTCGATCTCGACGGGCTTGATCTCGATGACGGCACGCCTGGTCGGTTTTGGACGCACTATTTCAATTCCAACCCCGGCATGCGCGCCTACGCCGCCGATCGTGGCATTCCCGCCGATGCCGGCAATACTGAATTAGTAATCGATGGCGATGTACTCACCGCATCCACCCAAGCTGGCGACGGCACACTGTTGTTCCGCACCAAGGCCCGGGTGTCCAATACGATTGGTGAATCAGTTCGCGGCCATCTGCGCTACATCACCCAGAATGGCGGGATTTTGGAATCCGGGCGTTACGCCTATGTTGGCGATATCGTGGCGCCATTCGAGGTGCTATCGTTCGAGTTTCTTGCACCGGGTCATTCGAGCTATGCGCTGCGACCGGCTGATCCGCTGGAAATCACTTTCGGCTTCTATTCGCCGAGCTCGTCATTCTGTTACCCCGGAGGGGTCGAGCCGCTCTAGGGCGTTACTGGTGCAGTTCGGCATTGCGTTGCTGAAACGTCCAGGCCCGCACCGCGTTGTAGTTACTCTCGGCATTCTCGATCAGATAATTGACTGCATCGATTAATTCCTCACGGCGCACTACGCCTTCCCCGGTGTATAGCGCTAAGCGTTCGGTTGATCCGAGCAACCAGGTACGTGGATCGAACAGGCTGTCGACCCCGAGGCCGACCGCATCGCGCGCTGTCGTCGGGCCGAACAGCGGCAGAACCAGATAGATGCCGTCTCCGACGCCATAGGTATAGAGAGTCTGCCCGAAGTCGGCGTCATGCGGCTGCAGCCCCAGTTCTGCGGCCACATCGAACAATCCCAACACGCCGCCCGTGCTGTTGATGGCGAAACGGGACAATGTCGTCGCCGCGTGGTGAAAGCGTAATTGCAGCAGATCGTTGGCAAAAATAATCGGCGACGCGAGATTGTCGAAGGCACGGCTGAGGGCGTGCCGCGCCGGTTCTGGTGTCATGAACCTGTAGCCGCGCGCAAGCGGTTCGAAGATCAAAAAATCAAGGGCGCCGTTGGCGTAGAAAAAGACCCGGTTGAGGCCTTCGAGCGGGTCTTTATCGGCATAGCGGTCGATCCCACCTTCCTTCGGTAATATCGGCCAGTTCGCCGGGCGGTCGCCGGGAGTTCCGACGCGCTCGCTGTCGGGCGTCCATATATCATGTGATGCGATCACCTGCGGCGTTTCCCGCTTGGTCTGCCGTGGCGGGGTGCTGGACAGATCCGGCAGCACGCCCACAAAGCCTGGAAACATGTCGGTCACGGTGAGATTCAGATTAGCGTGTGATTCGGGCGCCTGAAGATAGGCTTCCCGCATGATAGCTTTAAACAGCTCCGGGCGTTCAACAATCGCTGATACAACCACCGTTTCCAACTGTCGGTTGGCAATTTTCCGGCGCTCATCAATGATGTCGCTGAGCGATTCCTGGTGGCTTCGGCCCTGTTTGGCAGCAGCGCCAATGCTTGCGGCCAACTCCGGCGGAAGCACTTGTGCCGCTGCGCAGATTAGCGGCACTAGGCATAGCACCGTCAACGCAAACAGCAGGGCGAATAGTCTAGACATTTCCCGTACCGTTCTCGAGCGCTCTCCGGAAAACATCAGGATCGACATTGCCACCCGAGGCGACAACAACGGTGGTCTTGCCCGCTGTTTCCAGGGCGCCGTTAAGCACCGCCGCCAGCGCTGCCGCGCCGCCTGGTTCGATCACCAGCTTGAGATGGTAAAACGCCGCTGCCATGGCCCTGAGAACCGAGGCGTCATCTGCCGTCACACCACCGGTGACGCGGCTGGAATTGATAGCAAAAGTGCGTTCGCCTGGTTCCTCCGCAAGCAAGGCATCACAGAGGGTAGCGACGCTCATTTCGTGCACCTGCTGGCGGGTGCCGGCTGTAAATGAGCGAGCGTGATCGTCATAGTCCGCGGGCTCAGCAGTGTAGAGCGCAGTATCTGGCAATTCGGCGCTAAGCGCGAGTGCGCAGCCGGCCATCAGGCCGCCGCCACCGGTCGGTACTACGACAAAATCTGGGGCAAACTCCTGCACCCGGCACTCGGCGGCGATTTCAAGGCCCACCGTGCCCTGACCGGCAATGACATTATTATTTTCATAGGGCCGGACCAGGGTCGCGCCCTTTTCGCGCGCCAGGCCTTCCGCCAATGCTTCTCGGTCTTCAGACGCACGGTCATAGCTGATAATTTCGGCGCCGTAGCGCCTTGTGCCAGCAACTTTCACCGCCGGCGCGTTGTTCGGCATCACAATGGTTGCCGGCGCGTCGAGCATATATGCTGCAGCCGCCACCGCTTGCGCGTGATTGCCGGAGGAATAGGCGACCACGCCCCGTGCCCGGTCAGTTGGGGCGAGTTGGCTGATGCAATTATAGGCGCCGCGAAATTTGAACGAGCCAGTGCATTGCAGTGGTTCGGCCTTGATCAGCAGGCGGCCGCCAATATGCTCGTTCAGCGAGACTGATTCCAGCAGCGGCGTGCGCACCGCGCGGCCTACCAGGCGCTTGGCTGCGGCACACACATCGCTATAGTTGGGCAGCGTCAGGCGGCCTCCGTCGGTAGCCCGGTCCATGGATTCAGCCATTGTTGCCATCACCGGTTTCGAGGTGCGTCACGCCAGCCTCCGAATTATTCAAGTTTCTGAAGTTCCAGCTGGGCGCCCACCACTAAAATTCGCGCTCTGACGGTTAGGTCGTCGCCTTCGCCATCCTCGCCTATATAGGTAAAATCGAAGGCCTGGGAGATCGACATGGGCATCAGCAACTGACCCTCCTGCACCAAAACACCTCCAGGTTTGACAATATACTCAAGTGGCGCCGAGATGCAGCCGCCGCTGCTGTAGCACACCCTGCCATGGCGTATCTTTGCGCCGCGCCCGGAAAGGTCGTGGAATTCGCGGGTATAGGTGAACTGCCCGTAGCGCCCGGCCTCCTCATATTTGACATCCGAGACGCGCAGCTCGACGGCGTCCTGAAGGGGGTCTTCCGCCGCTGCCGTTGGCGTGGCGAGCGTAAGACTGAGTGCCACCGCCAGCCCGGCAGCGGTGATGAATTGCGGCAATCCCTGCTTCGCAATCATGGCAATCATACCTCAACTTATGCCCGTTAACGCCTCCAACTTCCTTTAGATGTCAATCTACACCGCTGTTGCGCGAGCGCCAAGAGCCGGGCTTCTCCCTCAAACTCGGCGCCTTTAACAATGCGCCGCTATATCCACGACCGCGATCGCGGCACCGGCATCGCCGGCGTTGCATCGGCTAGCCAGCACCGGCGCCGAGATGCCGCGTGCCAAATCATGTTCGATGCTGGTGGCGCTAACATCGACTCCCAACTGCCAGCGATAGACTTGAACGCCTTCCAACACACGCTGCACGTAGTTTCTAGTTTCGGGTATCGGAATCTTTTCAATCCAGTCGACGAGATCTACTTGGGAATCATGGCGAGGGTCACCATTGGCCTGCAGCCAGCGGCGCACGTTGGTTGGGCCGGCGTTATAGGCGGCCAGAGCCAGAATGTAGGAGCCGTCATGTTTGTGGATCATGTCGGCCAAATAGGTGCTGCCTAAATTAACGTTATACGCGGCCTGGGTGAGTTTATTTTTCGCGTAAGATAGGCGCAAGCGGCGCGATACCAGACTCGCTGTTGCCGGCATCAACTGCATCAGGCCGCGTGCTCCGGCAGGGCTCGCGGCGGTCCGAGAGAACAGGCTTTCCTGGCGTGTCAGGGCTAGAACCAACGCATGCTCTAGTTCCCCATTAGCATAAGCGAAGGGTAAATCAACCAGTGGAAATATCCGCGCATTCGAGACGTAGCCGTCGCGCGTCGCCTGTTTGGCCGCACGGATGGCTAGGTCATGGCGGCCGAGCGAATGCGCAAAGCGGGCGATCAGGGCATGGTCGGCCGGGCCCTTCGAAATCTCCACCAAGCGCGACATAAAGATGCCGGCCAAACGGTCTTGGCCAATAAAGTTCAGCAGGCGGATGACGGCGAACATCTCATGGCCAGCGATAACTGCGTTGGTGATTTCCTCGCCGGTGTGCTGTTCGTTAACAAAAAGCAGCGCCTTGGCGCTGCCGATGCGAGCCGCCGCGAGCTGGCCGTAATAGGTGCCGGGATATTGAGCCGCCAAGGCGTACCAAAGGGCTGCGCCGTCTGAATCGTTCCTAGCAGCGGCGGCGCGGCCCGCCCAATAGGCGGCTCGGGCACGGCTGATCGGCATGAACACCGCGTCATAAAGGCGAATAAAATGTTTGGACGCCGCAGTATCGTCACCGAGGAAGCGCAGCGCGAGCCAGCCGGCCAGCCATTCCGCCTCGGCGAACGTGGAGGTCTCGATTTGGCCGTGCGCAGAGGCCAAACGATAGGCATCTTCGATGCGGCCGCTGTTGAGCGCTCGGCGCGCCAGTATGGCGCGTTCGCGCCACCATAGTTTCGGCCGGCCCAATTCTTCGGGCGCCGCGGACAATATTTCCTGGGCGCCGTCGTTGCGTCCCTTGTGACGGCGCCACCGCAGGCGCTCATACATCAGGCCTGCCGACGTGAGCAAATCCTTCGGCACTCGGGCGATGGTGCCATCGACGCCACCGGCGAACACATGCAGGGCCATCCGCGCCTCCGCCATTGCTTGCTGGCGTTTGTCGACATAGCGGAACATGCGCCGCGCATCGCGCGGGCGATTGTTCCAAATCAGTCGATCGAGGCGCGCGTCATGATCTTCCTGGCGTAAAAAATTCTTATAGCGGCGGTAAATGATTTCGAGGTCTGCGCCGGAGAAATTGTCTTTTACCCAAGCGTGGCGGATGAGATTGGCCGCGCGCGCCATGTCGTTATCGTTGATCAATACATCGGCGAAGCGCAGGCGCCCATCCCGGCTTACCGGGTCGCGCCAGCGGAACCAGTCACGCACACGTGAGTCGTCGTCGACGCTCAGCATCGCGGTTTCTGCACTGGCTTCCAGGCTGGATTGGCTTGGCCAATCCGGGTGGCTATCAATGAAAGTCGAAATTTTCTCAAACGAGGCAAAATTATGCGCCCGCGCATAGTCCATCCAGCGCAGTACTTTGGCGCCGAGCGGATCGCGCGCGCGTGCCGCGATGCGGTGCGCGGCTGACCACCGTCCACTTGCGGCCTCCTTGAAGGCGGTGGTGTATAATTGTACGTCCTTTCCTGAAATCGGCGGTGGCAGCAGCATCTCCGCTGCTACGTGGCGCGCAGTCGGCGCACCACAAATAATTATGATTGCCAGAATTAGCGGCGGCAAAAATGCGCGCGAACGCTCTTTCAAATCTGAATATCCTTCTCATGCCGATGGGCCGCGATCTTAGGCCGAGGGTCTCTATCGCGGCAAGGTGGTTGGTGCTGGCCTTGTCCTCCGGTCAACGGCAAATTATGCTCGGTAAATTCTCAATTATTCGAGTGCGGAGAGCGCGATGTTAGAAGGCTATTGTACAGCTCTAATTACACCGATGCGCGACGGCGCGGTCGATGAAGAGGCGTTCCGCGCTTTTGTCGAGTGGCAAATTGCCGAGGGCGTCACTGGATTATTGCCATGCGGCACGACCGGTGAATCGCCCACCCTCAGTCATGACGAACATAAGCGGATCACCGAGATATGCATCGACGTAGCAAATGGGCGGGTGCCGGTGCTCGCCGGTACCGGTTCCAACAGCACCGCCGAAGCCATCGAGTTGACGCGTCACGCCAAGCATGTTGGCGCTGACGCCGCGCTGCTGGTCATGCCCTATTACAACAAGCCGACTCAGGAGGGTATGTATCAGCATTTCAAAGCAGTGCAGGATGCGGTGGCGATTCCGCAATATATTTACAATATACCCGGGCGGAGCGTCGTGAACATGAGCGTCGAGACCATGGCGCGCCTGGCGGAATTGCCAAATATTGTTGGCGTGAAGGATGCCACCGCCGATCTCACTCGCCCTACTTTGACGCGTTTGGCGATTTCCGGAGATTTCAACCAGATGTCTGGCGAGGACGGCACGGCGATTGGTTTCTTTGCCCAGGGCGGGCACGGATGCATCTCCGTCACGGCCAACGTTGCGCCCCGCGACTGTGCCGAATTCTACGCCGCCTGGAAAGCCGGTGATACAGCTAAGGCGCTCAAGCTGCACACCCGCCTGATGCCATTGCACGAAGTGTTGTTCTGCGAATCGAGCCCAATACCGGTCAAGTATGCGGCTTATCTGCTCGGTAAGTGCCGCAGCGAAATGCGCCTGCCCATGTGCGCACCTGCAACTGCCAGCAAACAGCGGATCGAAGAGACCTTGCGAGTGCTTGGCCTGTTGAAGGATTCAGCGGCCTAAGCCGCCGCTTCTTGGTATAAGATGGCGGTACAGAAGAGCGATGGCCGCAAGTTTGTCGCTAAGAACCGGAAAGCACGGCATAATTATCATATAGCCGAGAAGTTTGAGGCGGGAATTATGCTGACTGGAACCGAGGTCAAATCCCTGCGTCAAGGTCGCGCCAGCATGGGCGAATCCTACGCGATGGAACGCGGCGGCGAGATTTTTCTAATCAATGCGCATATCCCCGAATATGCCGCCGGCGGACGCTATAACCATGAGCCCACCCGCGCGCGTAAGCTGCTACTTAGAAAACGTGAAATTGAAAAGCTCAGCGGTAGCCTGCGGCGTGGCGGCGGCCTGACGTTGGTGCCGCTTAGTCTCTATTTCAACGAGCGCGGACGGGCCAAGGTCGAAATCGCCATGGCGAGCGGTAAACGTAAACATGATAAACGGGCGTCAGAGAAAGAGCGCGACTGGAACCGTGATAAGCAGCGCCTACTGCGCAGCAATAATTAAGCTCGGGTGCTGGCCTGCGGCTCGTCCACGAGCTCACGAATATCGTCGAACACGTCGTGAAACATGGCCTCTGTTAAACGTCCTGTATTGGTGTTGAGGCGTGAGCAGTGATAGCTATCTATCATAGTGAGGTTGGCGGTTAATGCATGGCATGCGCGATGGCCAAACTTAAAGGTGCTGACCTTGTGCCCGAGGTTGCGCAGCACCGTTTGGTGGGCGATCAAACCAAGCGCAAGGATGACTCTCAAGCTCGGCATCGCACCAATCTCACTTTCCAAAAACGGTCGGCAAGCGGCGATCTCGGCGCTGGTCGGTTTGTTTTGTGGCGGTACGCAGCGTACTGCATTGGTAATGCGGCAATCTTCGAAGCTAACGCCATCATCAGCCGTGCGGCCGTAAACACCCTTTGCAAAGCCGAACTTGATAAGCGTGGCATATAGAAGATCTCCAGCGAAATCTCCGGTGAATGGCCGTCCGGTGCGGTTGGCACCTCTCATGCCGGGCGCCAATCCGGCAATCAATAGTCGGGCGTTGAGCGTCCCGACGCTTGCTACCGGCGCGTTATGCCAGTCTGGATGGGCAGCGCGGCTGGCCTCGCGATAGGCGACTAGGCGTGGACATTTTGGGCAGTTTCGTTCCGGTGTGTGCGGCGTCGCCATATTATCTCGCGTCAGCTTGGCCGTCGCCGTCTTCTTCCTCTTCAAACGGCCCGCCTGGAAAGTCATCGACTCTTTCGTCATCGACAAAGCTTTCATGAATGTGTGCGGTATTTGGGCTTTCGCGTTCGTCGCCTTCGCGCCATTGTGGCGCGCGGCCGATCTCTGACTGAAGGTCTTGCAGCTCAATAAAATAATCGGCTTGGCGGCGCAATTCATCGGCCACCATCGGCGGCTGCGAGCGCACCGTACTGACGACGGTTACGCGCAAGCCTTTATGCTGCACCACTTCGATCAGGCGGCGAAAATCTCCGTCCCCGGAAAACAGCACGATATGATCCAGAACCGGCGCCATTTCGATAATGTCGACGGCCAGTTCAATATCCATATTGCCTTTAATCTTGCGCCGACCGGTCGAATCGGTGAATTCCTTGGCTGGTTTGGTCACCATGGTGTAGCCGTTGTAATCCAACCAATCGACGAGTGGGCGAATCGGCGAATATTCCTGATCTTCAATCAGCGCCGTGTAGTAAAAGGCGCGAATAAGTCGCCCTTTCTCTGCGAAAACGTCTAGAAGGCGTTTGTAATCGATGTCGAAAGCAAGCGATCGGGCGGCTGCGTATAAGTTTGAACCGTCTATGAATAATCCAATACGTTCGTCAGAATAAAAATTGACCATGAAAAATTTCCATTTTTTGAATATGGCGACACATTTTGGGAGTAATTCCCGAACAACAGAGCTAATTGAGGTACGTTAAATCAATTTGGTGTTAATAATAATTACGCTACAGCTACTTCTTATGTCGTGTTGCGACCCGCGGCAAGTCCCCGGCGTACCGGCGAGGATGCGATGATAGTTATCGCTTTGGGGGCTAATCTCCCAACCGAACGATACGGCCCGGCGCAGTTTGGGTTGGAAGCGGCGTTGCGCCGTCTGGACGAGTTCGGCGTGGCCGTAATACAGCGCTCCAGCTGGTATCTCAGCCCGCCCTATCCTCCGTCCGATCAGCCGATGTATGTAAACGGCGTTGCTCAGGTCGAGAGCGGGCTATCGCCCGCCGCTTTGATGGCCGTTTTGCTCAGGATTGAAATTGACTTTGGGCGCCGACGCAGCAAACTGAACGCTGCGCGGGTAATCGACCTTGATCTGATCGATTTCGATGGCTGCATTCTCGACCGGGCTGCAGATGAAAACGGTCCAGCGCTCCGGTTGCCGCACCCGCGGCTGAGCCGCCGCGCCTTTGTCCTGCTGCCGCTTCTAGAAATTGCGCCCGGCTGGCGCCATCCCGAAGACGGCCAGCATATTGATGATTTAATCACTGCCTTACCTGAGGGTCAGAAAATCAATCTTTTAGTATCCCGAGATACCCTTGATTTCCGCCAAAAACACCCAAATTAACTTGCTTGCGGGGTGGCAAACAGGTAGGTTTCGCCACCCTTAGATCCGCATTTGTTTGAAAATTATGGAGTGCCCGCAGCATGGCGCGTGTAACCGTTGAAGATTGTGTTGATAAGATCCCAAACAGATTTGAGTTGGTTTTGCTCGCTGCTCGGCGGGCACGGAATATTCATTCCGGCGCGCCGTTGACGGTTGAGCGCGACAACGACAAGAATCCGGTCGTCGCATTGCGCGAGATCGCCGACGAGACCATTGAGCTCGAGGCGCTGCAATACGAGATGGAGCATGGCGCCGATGTCGACCGGGAATTGGATGAGCCGGAAGAGGAAAATTTGGCGGTATTATCGGCGGAGCAAGCCTGGGCCGGTGTCACATCTTCGAAGGTTCCAGAGAGCGACGAAGAAGTGGCCGCCGCTGTTGGCGCCGATGCGGTGTTTGCGCCAAGCCTCGATGGTGATTCTGGTGCGCCTGAATCCGACAGTACCGATGGGGAGGCCTGAGCGCGAAATGTCCACGATCTAGTTCCGCGGGCGCGGCACCAAGTAGATCGCCAACCCGGCTCGGAAATATCTTGGACAGGCCGAGCGTATGACATGCAGTGATCCGTCAATACGAACTTGTCGATCGCGTTAAGGCTTACGATCCGACCGCGGATGAAGGCGCGTTGAACCGCGCCTATGTTTTTTCCCTAAAAGCCCATGGCGCACAAACGCGTGCTAGCGGCGATCCCTATTTTTCCCACCCTCTCGAAGTCGCGGGCATCCTAACTGGGCTCAAGCTCGATTGCGATACCATCGTCACAGCGCTCCTGCACGATACCGTCGAGGACACGCTGGCGTCGCTCGACGAGATTGAGCGTCAGTTTGGCTCGCCCGTCGCCCGTCTCGTTGATGGCGTAACTAAACTCAGCCAATTGGAACTGCAATCCGATCAAACAAAGCACGCGGAGAATTTCCGCAAATTCGTTCTGGCCATGTCTAAGGATATCCGCGTGCTGCTGGTGAAGCTCGCTGATCGCCTGCACAACATGCGTACGCTGAGTTTTATCGAAAACCAAGACAAGCGTCGGCGTATCGCCAATGAAACCATGGATATCTATGCACCACTCGCCGAGCGTATAGGCTTGAAGACTATCACCGAAGAACTGGAAGATCTGGCATTTGCCGAGATCAACATGGACGCCCGCAATTCGGTACAGGCGCGCCTCGAATTTCTGCGTAAAGAAGCCGGCGATATCGTGCCGCGCATTCTCGACGCCTTGCGCGGGATGTTGGCCGGGCACCGCTTCCGCGCTACCGTGGAAGGGCGCGAAAAGCGCCTTTATTCGATCTGGCGCAAGATGGAAGTCAAGAATATTGCCTTCGAGCAACTCTCCGATATCGTCGCATTCCGCATAATTGTTGACAGTGAAGCTGATTGTTACCGCGCCCTTGGCTTCGTTCATGGCGCCTATCAGATGGTGCCTGGAAAATTCAAGGATTATATCAGTACGCCAAAGCCGAACGGTTACCGTTCGCTACATACCAGCGTGATGGGTCCGGAGCGCCAACGTATCGAAATACAAATTCGAACCCGTGAGATGCACGAGGAAGCGGAACTCGGCGTAGCCGCCCATTGGGCCTTCAAGCAGGCCGATGCTGGCAGCGACGGCAAGCAATATCGCTGGCTACGCGAGTTGTTAGATATTCTTGATAATGCATCCGGCCCAGAAGAATTCCTCGAACATACCAAATTGGAAATGTTCCGTGATCAGGTATTTTGCTTCACACCGCATGGTGATCTCATCAATTTGCCGCGGGGTGCCACGCCGGTGGATTTTGCCTACGCAGTGCATTCCCAAGTTGGCGATACCTGTGTCGGCGCTAAGATAAATGGCCGCATGGTGCCGCTCAGGACGCCTCTCTCGAACGGCGATCAGGTTGAAATCGTCCGCTCCACGGTACCCGCACCGTCGCCGACTTGGGAAGGATTTCTGGTGACGGGCAAGGCACGGGCCAGCGTCAGGCGCTTCACCCGTTCCAAGCAGCGCAAGGAGTATGAATCGCTGGGTCGCGCGATCGCAGAAAAGGCCTTTCGGGAAATCGGCGAAACATACGCCCAGGCGATAATCGATCAGGCCTTGCCCAGGCTCAAACTGAAGAACGAGACGGAGCTATTCGTTTCCCTCGGCCAAGGACTGATGACGGGAAAGGAATTTAGTGACGCGTGCTTTCCGACGCACCGGCGCCCCGGTGTTGCATCTCGCGCCTTATCTTTGGTGCGTGGCCGCTCGGGATCGACCAAGGCCGGTGACGCGGCGATTCCCATTCGCGGTTTGGTGCCCGGCGTAGCGGTGCATCTGGCGGAATGTTGCAGCCCGCTGCCGGGAGATCGCATTGTTGGTATTATCACCACCGGAATCGGTGTCACCGTTCATACCATAGATTGTGATACGCTGGTCAGCTTCGGTGATACCCCAGAGAGATGGTTGGATCTGTCCTGGGACCGGGAGGAAGCGGAAAATAACGTTCATGTTGGCCGATTGAGTCTTGTGGTGGCCAATGAGACCGGTTCGCTCGGTGAATTATCCATGTCGATCGCCAAGAACAACGGCAATATCAACAATCTCAAAATCACTAGCCGCTCGGCGGAATTTTTTGATTTTCTCGTTGATGTCGAGGTGCAGGACACCCGCCATTTGACCGATATCATTGCCGCTTTGCGCACAATACCCTGCGTCAGTAGCGTTGAACGGGCGCGGAGCTAGGCGGAGGGGAGGTGGCAAAATATCGGCCCGTGCCGCTCACCGGATATGTCGCACGCGACGGTGCTGTCATGCAGCGCCGGGCCGCCAGTTTCTACCGCTTAGTAAGCCGGCGTCGGACGGTGCGCAGCTTCTCGGTCCGAGCCGTATCGCGCGGGGTGATCGAAAAATGCATTCTCAGCGCCGGCACGGCGCCAAGTGGTGCCAATTTGCAGCCATGGCATTTTGCCGTGGTTAGCGCCCCCGATGTTAAACGCCGCATCCGCATCGCAGCGGAAAAAGAGGAGTACGAATTTTATCACCGACGTGCACCCCAGGCGTGGCTAGAGGCCCTAGAACCGCTTGGCACCGACGCCAATAAATCCTATCTCGAAACTGCGCCCTATCTGATCGTCGTCTTTCAGCGCAATTATGATATCGATGTGGCGGGCGAGCGAATCAAGCAATATTACGCAACCGAAAGCGTCGGTATCGCGGTTGGCCTGTTATTGACAGCACTTCATCATGTTGGTCTCGCCACCCTCACCCATACGCCCAATCCCATGGGTTTTCTACGCAGCTTGCTTGGCCGCCCGGCGAATGAGCGGGCGGTCATGATCGTGGTCGCTGGCTATCCAGCCAAGCACGCCAAAGTGCCGAATATCACGCGCAGAGCATTAGAGGACATCGCAAGTTTCTTCGAATAGAGCGCTCGCAAGCAGCGCCAGAGCTGCACAGATTATTGAATGTCGCCCGGATGCCAAGCCGCGAAGTGGGGTGGATTACTTGCGCAACGCCCTGTTATTGCGATATTTTATAGAACACAAGGTCACAAGAAAATTAAAATTGGACCGCCGATGGGGAGAGAGATGAGGAACAGAACGATGCATCCTCGAGCGACTTCTGATGTTGCGCCGGTTATCTGCCGTTGGTCAGGTGGGGGGATGGGGTGAGCGTATTCCGCCGCCGACGCAAACGCTCGATCTTGGCCCGACTGCTAGAACTGTTGTGGCCGCGGATGGGGTGGCGGCGCGCCGGAAAATATTATGTGTTCCGAATCAAGCGGCTTCCCGGTACGCCCTATTCGATTGCCTGCGGTTTCGCCCTCGGTGCGGCCGTGTCGTTCACGCCGTTCATCGGATTTCATTTTCTCTTGGCCGGCTTCTTGGCCTGGGGGTTGCGTGCCAACCTTCTTGCATCCGCGATCGGCACTGCCGTTGGCAACCCTTGGACCTTCCCGGGAATTTGGTTCGGTGTCCTGTGGTTGGGCAGTAAAATTCTCGGACGACAAGTGCCGGAGCTGAGTTTCTCTGATCTCAGCGTCACCATGATTTTCGATCATTTCTCGACTATCGGCGTGCCGATGATAGTCGGTGGTATCCCGACTTCCATCCTGACATGGATAATTTTCTACATTCCGATCCGCCGCGCGATCGCCAATTACCAGCATCACCGCCATTCCAGCCGCATTAAGCGCCAGCAAGTCTTGGCCGAGGAACGGCGCGAACGGGAGAACCGGGTAGCAAACAGCAACACCGAGGAACTGTCAGCCGCTACTGGCCAATCAGTCGATGATTTGACCATTCCGGAGCCTTCCGAGCGCGAGGAAGCACGGGCTTCGGCGACAATCACGGTTATTGGCCGCGCCGCCGGTGAAAGCAAGGGCGGATGAGCGGGCTCGCAGGCCGGGTATCAATATCGACCAAACGGCGACAGAGCCACATATTCGTTGCAGTGGCTCGTGCGGCTTTGTCGCCCACATGATCATTGGCCTGGGCAGCGATCTTATCGATATCCGGCGCATCGAACGCACCCTGGAGCGTTTTGGGGAGCGCTTTACCAACCGCATATTTACGGAGGGGGAACGGGTGAAATCTGAGCGTCGCGCGGCGCGCGTGGAAAGCTACGCCCGGCGTTTTGCTGCCAAAGAGGCATGTTCCAAGGCGCTGGGGACGGGCTTTCGCAAGGGAGTTTTTTGGCGCGATATGGAAGTCGTTAACCTGCCATCAGGAAAACCGACTATGCGGCTCTCCGGTGGTGCGGCTCAACGCTTGCAATCCCTAACACCTTCAGGCATGACCACTCAGATCGACGTGTCTCTAACCGACGAACCGCCGACTGCCCAGGCCATTGTGATCATCACCGCCCTCTCCGCCGCGCAAGAGTGACGCGAATGCAGTTTACGCGGGCATGGCATTTCCGTTGCCACCCATAACCATTTTCTGCGAGCCCCATGGCAAGAACGAAGAACAGCGACAGACCTAGAAAGCGCAAATCAAGCGGGATTTGGGATACCATCCGCACTATCGCCTATGCGGTGATTGTCGCGATGGTTGTCCGCACAGTCGCGCTCGAGCCATTCAATATTCCCTCCGGTTCGATGATCCCGACGCTGCTGGTTGGCGACTATTTGTTCGTCTCCAAATATGCGTATGGATACAGTAAATATTCGCTGCCGTGGAACATTGACCTGTTCTCAGGGAGATTGTTCGGTTCCCAGCCTGAACGTGGTGATGTTGCGGTGTTCAAGCTACCGCGCGACAACGAGACCGATTATATCAAACGGATCGTTGGTCTGCCGGGCGACCGCATCCAGGTTAAAGACGGGCTTCTCTACGTCAATGACGTCCCGATCGAGCGTAAACAGATTGAGAATTTTACCTATGACGACGTTTATGGCCGATCGCGCTCCATCACCCAGTTTGAGGAAAAACTGCCCGAAGGCGCAGTCCATTATACCCTTGACGCGAACTTCAATGGTAATCTCGACAATACCGACGTTTATAGTGTGCCTGAGGGACATTTTTTTGCCATGGGCGACAATCGCGATAATTCTCTCGATAGCCGCATCGACAATGCCTATTCGGGTGTCGGCTTCATTCCAGCGGAGAATTTAGTTGGCCGGGCGGAGTTTATTTTTTACTCGACGAATGGCGGCGCTGAAATATGGGAAATTTGGAAGTGGGGCAAGGCGACCCGCTTTGAACGCCTATTCACTGCGGTCCGCTAGTGGCCGGCCAACGCAACGCCAAAGCTGCTCTTGACGCGAAACAGGTTCAAGCGAACGCTGAAAAACTCGAGGCGAAACTTTTCCACCACTTTAAGAATCGCCAGCTGCTCTCCCGGGCGTTCATGCATCCGAGTGCTGTCTCGGGTGATGTCCATTCTAATCAACGGCTTGAATTTCTCGGTGACCGCGTGCTTGGCCTCGTGGTGGCCGAAATGCTGCACACACAATATCCCGGCGAAAGTGAAGGTGAACTTGCGCGGCGCTTTAGCGCGCTGGTCCGGCGCGAAGCGTTGGAACGTATCGCTCGGGATCTCTGCCTCGGCGACTATCTGATCCTGGCCAAGGGCGAAGAAGACAGCGGCGGGCGAGAAAATTCCACCAATCTCGCTGACGCCTGCGAGGCGGTGATTGCGGCTATATTTATCGACGGCGGCTATGGCGCGGCAGCGTGCTTCATTCGTCGTTATTGGGCGGCGTCGATGACCGGCGAAAAAAGTCCGCCGCGCGATGCGAAGTCGGCCCTACAGGAATGGGCGCAAGCCGAACATGGTATCTTACCCGTGTATAGTCTGATTGCACGGCAAGGGCCGGCGCATGCACCACATTTCGAAATCGAAGTGCAGGTCGGTGACTTTCCTGGTGCCACGGCCTCAGGCGGTAGCAAACAGGCCGCCGAACAGGCGGCCGCACAAATCTTGATGCACCGCCTGGTGTTGGGTCATGGCTGAAGGCGAGGCACCGCGCCGCGCGGGTTTCGTCGCCATTCTAGGGCCGCCCAATGTGGGAAAATCCACCCTCGTCAATCGCTTGGTCGGCTCCAAAGTATCGATCGTATCGCCAAAAGTGCAGACTACCCGTTCGCGCGTGCGCGGCATTCGCATGGAAGGCGTGGCGCAACTTGTCCTGGTCGATACGCCAGGAATTTTTGAGAACGCCAAGCGCCGCCTCGAGCGCGCGATGGTACATGCAGCGTGGAGCGGTGCCCAAGATGCTGATGCCATTCTCGTTCTTGTCGATGCTCAGAGAGGCATCGATAAAAATACCAAGAAAATTCTTAAAACCCTGGTCAAATCGGGACGCAAGGCCCTGGTTGCGATTAACAAGATAGACCAGGTGGCGCCTACGAACCTGTTGCCACTTGCGGGCGCGTTGGACGACGGCACGTCCGTTGAGCGCATCTTCATGATTTCGGCGCTCGACGGTCAAGGTGTCGAAGATTTGTTGAACTATCTTCTCGGCTTGCTGCCAGAGGGGCCGTGGCTCTATCCCGAAGACCAGCTCACCGATATCTCTGAGCGCCTGTTGGCGGCGGAAATCACTCGTGAAAAGCTATTCCTGCAACTGTATCAGGAATTGCCATACTCGCTCGCCGTGGAGACAGAGACATGGCGTGAGTTAAAAGATCATTCAGTCAGAATAGAACAGATAGTCTATGTGTCACGCTCAATTCACAAAGCCATGGTATTGGGAAAAGGCGGGCAGCGCATTAAGGCAGTTGGTCAGGATTCGCGTACTGAGCTTGAAGAGCTGTTGGCGCGCCGGGTGCATTTATTTCTATTCGTGAAGGTCCGCGAAGGCTGGGCAGATGATCCGGAACTCTACCGCGATATGGGCCTCGAGTTCGATAGCTAGCTCTTGTCTTTGGAGATGTTTGCAGCCGTGCTTCGTTATTTTTCTACGTGTTTCTAGAATGCTGGTGACCATAAACACGGTAGGCACACCAAAGATCCACCACTTCTTTTTTACCGCACAGCAGCGCGTCGCTGTGGACGTCCAGGAGCGCAAATAAATCTGTTTCAGGGTGGACGTTGACGGTGTCCTAGTCCATCACCCTTTGCAAGACTTCTTCCAGCTTAAGATTCTGTCTCCGCAGCATTTCTCGGCGAGCGGGCACGCGCCTCCCGTGCTATATACTCACTATGGAGTGGAGCGATTCAGGTGTTGTGTTATCGACCCGGCGGCATGGCGAAACATCGTCATTGGTGATCCTGTTCACCGAATCGCATGGCCGCTATGCGGGTCTCGTGCGCGGCGGTCAGGGAAGGCGGGCGCGTGGCCTCTATCAGGCTGGAAATGTTGTCACCGCAGTTTGGCGCGCTCGGCTTGAAGAGCATCTTGGTAATTTTCGTTGTGAACTTGTGCGCGCCCGAGTCGCTGGGTTACTTGACGATGCGTTGCGCCTCTCTGCCTTATCTTCCGCCTGTGCTGTGAGCGAGGCGGCGTTGCCTGAGCGCCAAGCCTACCCTGCACTCTATAGCGAATTTTTTGGCCTTGGCGAAGCTATTGAAAACGCCGCCGACTGGGGCGCATCCTATGCTCGCTTCGAGCTGACGCTTTTGGCCGAACTTGGGTTCGGGCTCGATCTGTCTGCCTGCGCCGTCACCGGCGAAGCAAAGGATTTACAATATGTATCGCCCCGCTCGGGGCGCGCCGTGTCGGCGGTAGCAGGTCAACGCTGGCGCAAAAAGCTGTTACCTTTACCGGCGTTTCTGTGGCACGCTAATGCCTCCCCGCCCACGGCGAGTGATTTGCGCGCGGCGCTCCATCTAACCGGCTGGTTTCTCACCGCGCATGTTTTCTCAGGCGCTAGCGTACCCCCAGCGCGGGAGCGGTTTTTGGAACGCCTACAGCAACGGGTCTGAGTGCAGAATCAAGTGCCACCGGGCACAATCATGGTGCCGGTACCGTGTGCGGTAAAAATCTCTAGCAGCAGTGAATGCGGTACCCGGCCATCGAGAATATGTGCCGCTTCGCAGTGATCCTTGAGCGCCACCAGGCAGGTTTTCAACTTAGGGATCATCCCGCCTTTGATGCTGTCACCATTGAGGAGCGCTTCAGTTTCAGCGACGTCGAGTGTGCTGATTAGTTCGCCCGTTTCGTCGAGCACGCCAGCGACATCGGTGAGCATGATCAACTTGGCCGCCAACATTGCCGATGCGATGGCTCCGGCAGCGGTATCGGCATTGATATTATAGGTCTCACCCGCAGGGCCGACGCCGATCGGCGCTACGACGGGGATGATGTGCGATTTTTCAAAAGATTGCAGTATACCGATATTGACCTGCGCCGGCTCGCCGACAAAGCCGAGATCAGTCGGGCTTTTACCCGCGCCGTCTACGCCGCTGTCGGAGAGCACCAGGCGCCGGGCTTCGAGTAATTTGCCGTCTTTGCCGCTCAGCCCAACCGCCGTGCCACCCGCCGCGTTGATGGTGCTCACGATCTGCTTATTGATAGTGCCTGAAAGCACCATTTCGACCACCTCGATAGCAGCCGCGTCGGTCACGCGCAGCCCATCGACGAAGCGGCTCTCTATATTCAAGCGCTCCAGCATTTTGGCGATCTGCGGCCCGCCGCCATGAACTACCACAGGGTTGATACCGACCTGCTTGAGGAGCACAACATCCTTGGCGAAATTCTCAGCAAGCGATGTGTCCCCCATAGCATGACCGCCATATTTGATCACGAACGTACGCCCCGAGAAGCGCCGCATATAGGGTAGCGCCTCAGAAATAGTCTTGGCCGCACGCAGCCATTGTTTGGTCTCGCTGATATTTTTCATGGTCATGGGGTTGGACCTTTGGGCTGAATCTTAATGAATGGCGGCTGGACTCGCCAGTGCGCCAAGATGGGCGCGCAATTCGGCGATACCGTCGCTGTTGCGTGCGCTCGTCGGCAGAGCCAAGGGATAGGCGGCGACATGGGTCTTCAGGGCGGTTTCGCACTCGCTCTTCAGGCGTTCCAGCGCCGCCGGTCTCAGCTTATCAGATTTGGTCAAGACCACCAGAAACGACACCGCCGCTTCGTCCAATGCCCGCATGACTGCCTCATCGCTCGCCATGAAGCCGCGCCGCGCGTCTATCAGCAGACAGGCGCGGCGTAAACTTGGGCGCCCTTTGAGATATTGCTCAGCTAAACCGGTCCAAGCCTTGACCACGCCCTTGGGCGCTTTGGCATAGCCATAGCCAGGTAAATCGACGAGCATAAGCTGTTGACCCAATTCGAAAAAATTAACCTGCTGTGTGCGACCAGGCGTGTTGGATGTTCGTGCCAGCGCGGTTTGACCGGTCAACGCGTTGATCACGCTCGATTTGCCGACATTGGAGCGGCCGGCGAAGGCAATCTCGGGCAGAGACGTGACCGGCAATCCAGCCATCGCGACGGCGCCGGTAACAAAGTTGCACTGTTGTGCAAACAGTTTTCGCCCTGCCTCTATCGACGCGGCGCCGGTTTCTTTCCCTTGACCCGGCGTGAGGTAGGCTTCTTGTCCTCTTGCCATATGTCACTTTCACTTTTCGCTTTTCGCTTGCCGCTTGTCGCTTTGTCATTGCCGTTTTGATTGTCCGCTTTAGCGGCGCGTCGCTGGCGGCGGGACAACTTGTTTTCTTTTTCTTTCGAGTTATCCCTTTCTGGTGTGCTTTTTGCACCTGTGTCGCCGCGTTTTTTCGCGCGTTTTTTCGCCTCCGCGGCCTGGACCTTGCGTTTCCTTTGCCTAATTTTTTCGCGCCGCAGTTCCTCCGCTTGCTCGCGGTAGCTCTTCTTACGCTTGGTAGGTTGGGCACTACGCGCTCGTGGCGCCGCCGTGCTGTTCCGTTCGTTTCGTCCGCTGCGGCTGCTTCTTTCGCTGCGCTCACCAGTGGGGCGTTTCTTCTTGCGGCCGGTTGACGGGCGCGAGCGGCTCGGCATCGGCAGGGTGCCCGCGGCGGCCTGCTCCTTGATCTTCTTGATGCGGTCGGCATCGGCGGCGAGCGAGGCGCGGGTGATGCCCATACGCCGCATGATCAACCATTGCTGGCCGATCGAGAGCACATTATTCCAGGTCCAATAGAGCACTAGCCCAGCCGGGAAGCGGGCAAACATAAAGAGGAACAGGAGTGGTAGGAACATCATGATCTTCTGCTGCAAGGGCTCGACCGGCTGTGGGTTGAGCTTCATTTGCAACAGCATCGTGGCAGCGAACAAGATCGGCCATATCCCGATCATGAGAAATTCTGGTGCCGGCCAATCGAGCAATCCGAACACCGTGATGAAGGTCATCGGGTCGGGCGCTGAGAGGTCTTGAATCCAGCCAAAGAACGGCGCGTGGCGCATTTCGATGGTGGCAAAGAGAACGCTGTAGAGAGCGAAGAATACCGGAATCTGCACTAGCATCGGCAAGCAGCCGGCCATCGGGTTGGCCTTCTCGCGCCGATATAGCGCCATCATCTCCATATTCATCTTGGCTTTGTCGTCTCTATAGCGCTCGCGCAGCATGATCGTATCGGGCTGCAATTTCCGCATCCTGCTCATTGATGCATAAGCCTTGTTGGCCAGAGGATAGAGCAGAATGCGCGTGCAGATGGTCAGCAGCAGGATGGCAACGCCAAAATTTCCCACGTTGCGGTAAAAGAAATCGATCGGATAGTAGAGCGGCCGGGCGAGAAACCACACCAGGCCGAAATCAACGGCGCTGTCGAGGTCGCGCACGCCGAGCGATCCCTCATATGAGTCGAGGAGGTTGAATTCTTTGGCGCCGACAAAGAGATGGTTCGATACTGCCTTGGTCTCCTTGGGCTGGATCGCAACTGGGTTTTGCCAGCGGTAATCGACTTGATAGAGATCGCGTTGATTGGGTGTAGAGTGCACAAAATCAGCAGTAATCTTTTCCTTCGGGTCCGGAATTAGAGCACTTAGCCAATATTTTCCGGTTATGCCGATCCAGCCATCATTGCTCTGGATTTCGGTTTTTCCTCTATCCTGCATGTCTTCGTATGAAAATTCTTGCTTGACGCCCTGGAGAACGCCAACGCCGCCATGGGCGAACATGCCCCAGGGCACAAATTCGTCGGAATCAACGGCGAACATGCCTGTCAGGCCGGACGCCGGCGTGTCGTAGTGCTCAATAATGCCATAAGGATAAAGACGGACGGGGGCTTCGCTGCTGTTCGTCACCGATTGCACTGTGGTGAAGAGAAAATTTTCATCTAGAAAAATTTTTCGTGTGAACAGCAGGCCCTCGCCATTGTCCCAACTGAGAGTCACGCTTGAGCCGCTTTTCAGATTGCTACGGTTCGCCTGCCAAACGGTATTAGAGTTAGGGAGCGTCACATCGGCGTCGCCATCCTGCGTCCAGCCGAATTCGGCAAAATAGGGATGTTCCGAGTTGCGTGGCGAGAACACGAAAACATTCGGGCTGTTCTCTTCCATTTGTGCGCGATAATCCTTGAGCACCACATCATCGAAACGTGCACCCTTAAGAAGAATCGAGCCCCGCACCCTGTCGCCATCGATCATGATGCGGTCGCTGGCGCTAATCGCCGCGCGCCGGTCTAACATAGGTTCTACAGCGCTTTTGTCATCGGACGGCCATTGCTTGACGCCGCTCTCCTGACCTACCGTACTCTCCGTCACCTCCACGTCGCGTTGCGGCGGGCGCTCGGGCGTCGGAAAGAATACCGGCATCAGGAATTGCCAGCCGATAAGAATCACTAACACAGCGCCGACAACGAGAACGAGGTTAAGTTTGCTTTCGCCGAACATGATTTAAAACTTGGCGCTGTTGGTTTAGTGCCGCGCGCTGCGGCAGCGCGTTGCGCGGCGGGCAAACAAGTTTTCGGGCACGGGGTCATAGCCATGGCTACCGAACGGGTTGCAGCGCATGATGCGCCACAGGGCCAGGCCGGGTCCAAACAGCGGTCCGTGCTGCTTCACCGCCTCAAGCGCATAGTGTGAACAGCTCGGTTCAAAGCGGCAGGAAGGTGGCAACCACGGCGAAACCACTAACTGATATCCCCGGATGAGCAGCCAAAATATGAAACTGATAGGATTCATGATCAATTCGTTATGTTAAAAAATGTTTCAGTCTTTATGTATCGCGAGCCTGGGATTTATCAGTTTTCGCGGCATTTGGCCTCTCGACTTTGGCCTGTTTTTCATCGACTTGCGTTAACGCGGCCTGTAAATCTCGCAGCAATTCTTCGAACCTGCGATGTACTGTCGCGGCGCGCGCAATTACCACGTAATCCTGTCCAGCTCTAGCGTGTCCCGGCATAACACGAGCCACTGCTGCGCGCAATCGGCGCTTGGCACGGTTTCGCGCAACCGCGCCGCCGACGCGTCGGCTTGCTGTAAAGCCGACACGGATGGGCGCATCTCGATCCCTCAAACCCTCCCCCTGAACGGGCTGGTCGGCGGGGAAAACGGCCTGGAGGACCAGTCCTGGCATGGCCGATTTGCGGCCTGCGGCCGCGGCATGGAGAAATTCGGACCGCCGCGTCAGGCGGACGATCCCGGGAACCATCGGCCTACACAGAGAGGCGTTCGCGCCCTTTGGCGCGGCGCCGCGCAAGTATGCGGCGGCCACCGACAGTTTTCATACGGGCGCGAAACCCGTGTCGACGTTTGCGCACTATATTGCTGGGCTGAAAGGTTCGCTTCAATGTCCTATCTCCGACAATCTTCCAGCGCCGGGCCAAAGCCCCAGTGTGAAAGGGTGTCCATGCTCTAGTAGAGCCAGCTTAATACGAATATGGCAGGATAAAGTCAATGCTGGCAGCTCTGACCATCAAATTTATCCCAATTTTGTCACAGGTTTGTCCAGGCTCTATGAATAGGTGCGGCCATCATATTCGCGCCGCCATTTTGGTATTGGAGTGAGAACCCCTGGCATGACGGCCCGAGCCGCATATGTTTAGGCAGTGAACCGCTCAATTAAGTATATTCCCGTAAGCGGTTCGATTGATAGTGAAAGTGATAGTGAACCCAACCATGCCTCTGCACTCGACAGGAGCTAAGGATCCAGTGCCGCCGCCCCTGGTGCCGGAAAACGGTGACAGGCGAGCTGGTCTTTCGTTACGAAGGCTGGCGCCGTTGTTGCTTCTCGGAGTCGCCATCGGCCTGTTCTTTGCCTTCGGCCTGCATCACCATTTCAGCTTCGAATCACTGCGCCAGAATCGGGCCGAGCTTGTAGATTTTGTTGCCCGTTCCTGGTTTTTGGCGGCTCTGATTTATGTCGTCGTCTATGCTGGCATGACGACGCTTTCGCTTCCTGGGGGCGCGCTACTTACCTTGGTTGGGGGCTTTTTATTTGGCCCTGTATTGGGAACCGTACTTTCGGTCGTGGCCGCCACGGCCGGCAGCTTTCTGTTGTTTATAATTGCCAAAACTGCGCTCGGGGACCCCTTGCGCGCGCGCGCGCGGCGGAGCGTGAAGTTTGGTGTATTCGGCCGTATGGAAGCGGGGTTTCAGGAAAACGCTCTCAGTTACCTACTTTTCTTGCGCCTGGTGCCGATCTTCCCGTTTTTCGTGGTGAATTTGCTGCCGGCGTTCCTCGGTGTAAGTCCGCGAGTCTATCTGGTGGGAACATTGCTCGGAATAATTCCAGCCACAGCAATCTTCTCAATCGTCGGCGCTGGCCTTGGAAACATTTTCGAAAGTGGTGAGAGCTTCTCGCTGGACAGCGTGTTCAACCCGGAAATCATTGCCGGTCTTGCTGCGCTCGCTCTTCTCTCTATGATTCCCGTCGCCTATAAACACTGGCGCAAGCGCGTGGCCTGAGATTTACCAGGATCTATCCGGGCGAGAGGAGAGGCGGGTGGTTGAGACCCTTCAATGCGATCTCTGTGTGATCGGCGCC
>CAYPSQ010000007.1:41603-65694 GCA_964413115.1 uncultured Rhizobiaceae bacterium
TCGGCTCTGGCGCAGACTATCACGCCCTATCCGACGCTCAGCGAAGTCGGCATCCGCGCTGCAAGCAGCTATTACGCGCTCAAGGTATTCAGCCGTGCACGAAAGGCATTGTGAGACTCCTTCAGCGCTTAGGGTAATGCCTGCGTTCAGCCTTTAACGAGCTCCTCTGAAGTAAGTGGGTAAATTCCAGTTGGTCAAAACTTCGTTCTCTGTGCCCAGCCTGAACAGCAGCTTCTCGGCCTGCTCTACAGTTCGAGTGTGAAGGTCTGATGCAGAAGTCAACAAAGACCCTTCCAAAACAGCATTACCTCCGGAATGCAGTTTGGATTCCGGCAAGGGCGGCTATGCCCTCCAAGTTAATAGGAGATAATCCTCAAGGAAGTCACGGGGCGCGTACGCTCCTGTCCGGAGACTGAGGGCTAAACTAACAAAGGTTGCTAACGCTTGGCGCTGGGCCGCGCCCGGACCGCTTCATACCAGCGCGTCAAATTTACGCACGAGTCGGGAACCTCTGCTTTGCATACCTTGCGGCTGAAATCGGTGGCGCAGAAGGCGGTAATATCGGCGACCGTAAAGTTTACGCCGGTGATGAAAGGGTTTTCACCGATCTGCGCGTCGAACTTCTCAAAAAACCAATTCATGCGGGCGCGACCGCGCTCGACAAGTTGTGGAATTTGCTCGATACGCGCCGACCAGCCT
Source organism: uncultured Rhizobiaceae bacterium (assembly GCA_964413115.1). Lineage (GTDB taxonomy): Bacteria > Pseudomonadota > Alphaproteobacteria > UBA828 > UBA828 > PTKB01. The sequence continues at coordinate 42,303 of CAYPSQ010000007.1, forward strand.
GGTAAGCCGCGTCCTTTGAAAGCTGGGTGCGAGTTGCGGAACAACTCGCTTACCGCACCGATGCCCTCCATGTCGGCACGGCGCTCCCACATATCGATCCGGGCGCTCTCGAGCGGGTCTCGGCCCATCAGCGGCAACTCGGGATGTAGCGTCTCCAGATACCGGCAAATAGCCATCGCTTCTCCGATGCGGGTACCGTCATCGAGTTCTAGCATTGGCACTGTGCGTTGATTGTCGCTCGCCAGATAATCTTCGGAGAGCTTTGTGCTGTCCTTTGCGCCGGTTTCGATCACTGGAATCTGGATATCTTTTTCTTTAAGGAACATCAGAACGCGGCGCGGATTTGGCGCGCCTTGCCAGTCGTACAGTTTCATTGGCACTTCTCCTTAGTGGCCGAGCGCAACCCCTTCGCGCCGCGGGTCGGCGCCGCCTTCCAGTCCATCGGTGCTGGCGCGAATCGCATGCAGCCCGCTTGTCAGGGCGCGAATTTTTACTTCATGGCCAAGCGCCTCTAGCTGCGGCGTTAGCGCCTCTAGCGCAGTGCCCGCTTCAAGCTCGGTCGCACCATTACGGTTAACGTGATGTGGCAGGGACACGGCGGCCTGCGGGTTCATTTGCCAATCGAGCGAGGCGATCAGCGCCAGCGTTACAAAGCCGATAATGCGCGAGCCACCGGGCGAGCCGATAGTAAGCAATAGCTGCCCATCGTTGCCGAACACCAGCGCTGGCGCCATGGATGAGCGCGGACGTTTGCTGCCTTCCACCCGGTTGGCGACCGGCCTACCGTTGTACTCGGCCTCGAACGAGAAATCGCTCAATTGATTGTTCAGCAAAAAACCGCGCACCATCAGGCGAGAGCCGAAGCCGCGCTCGATACTGGTGGTGAGGGAGACCGCGTTGCCGGTAGCGTCGATCACCGCTAGATGGCTTGTCGATAGGCCCTGTTCGTGTTCCTGCATGGCGTAGGCGCGCCGGTTGGAACCAGGCGGCGCACCGGCTTCAGCTTGACCCATTGATTTATGAAGGTTGATCAGCGCCGCGCGCTCGGCAAGATAGCCTTCATCCAGCAGGCCCACCACCGGCACTTTGACAAAATCAGTGTCGGCCATGAACAGCGCGCGGTCGGCGAAAGCGAGGCGGCTAGCTTCGGCAATGATATGTACGGCGGAAAGCGAATTCGCGCCGGCGCCGGCAATATCGAAACCTTCGATCAAGCCCAATACCTGCAACATGGTCAGCCCGCCTGAGCTCGGTGGCCCCATACCACATACCGTATAAACGCGGTAGGTGTCACACACCGGCGGGCGCTGACGCGCTTTGTAAGATTCGATATCAGCCACCGTCAAGGCACCTGGATTGCGCACCGCGCCCTGTACCGTCGCTACAATGTCAGCGGCGATGTCGCCGTGATAGAAAGAGTCCGCGCCACCCGCTGCGACGGTGCGGAGCGTTGCAGCATAGGCTGGATTAAGCAGCAAGGTGCCGGCCTCGAGCGGTGTGTCGCCGTCAAAGAAATAAATCCGCGCGGCCGCAAAATCCGCGAGATCGGCATTTTCAGCAATCGATTCTGCCATTCGCGGGGAGACTATAAAACCTTTCTCTGCCAATTGAATGGCAGGCTCGAACAATCGCGACCAGGGCAGTCGCCCATGCTTGCGGTGCGCTAGTTCCAACATGCGCAACAAGCCGGGCACGCCGACCGAGAGCCCACCCGAGGCGGCCTCGGGCCAGCTCATCAGCTCGCCGTTGTCTCTGCGGAATAAATCTCCGTCTGCCGCTGCTGGCGCGGTTTCGCGCCCGTCGAAACTTTCGATAGCACCAGAAGTAGCGTTGAAATGCAGCAGGAAGCCGCCACCGCCGATGCCGGAAGATTGTGGCTCGACCAACCCCAGTACCATCTGTGCAGCTATCGCGGCATCAATGGCTGAGCCGCCGGCACCAAGAATATCCTGGCCGGCGCGCGCCGCATGTGGGTTTGCCGCCACAATCATGTCCTTGGCGGCTTGTGCCGGGTCCCTTGGTTCGGCGGCTAGGGACGACCTGTCATTTAAAAAAATACAAGCACATATCGCAGAAAGCGCAAGAAAGACGGCAGTAAGCCCGGCACGTTGACACCGTGGCGTACGGCGTGCCCTCATGTGCGTCACTTAACGTACGTAGATGTGAACTTCGTTGGTCTGCACACTCGGGCTGGTGGTCGAAGACAGCGTCACCCGGTTGCTTGGCAGTCCCATTTCGCCAAGAGCCTGAAGCACCGTCTCAGCATGGCGCTTGGAGGCATTGGCAGCTAACGCCACATCGGCCGGACTGCCCATATTGGGCGCCACCGCGACTAGATCGAAGGTGCTTTGCGGGCGGCGCTCAAGGGCGGTGGAAATAGCGGCATAAAGAGCTTGCCTAAATTCTACATTGTTGCGATCAAAGCGAATTACCACTAGCGGGCGGCGTTCTTCGATCAGATTTTGTGGCTCTACAGCAGCGGTCCGTACCGGTCCGCTCGCGTAATCTTCGTTGCGGTTGGCGAGGCTCGGACCGAGATATTCGCCATTTTTAATCGCCAGTGCCAAGGTGCTGAGGTTGCGGCGCTCGGCGTTCACATAGTTCGTGTAGCGCCCGATGGTCTCCCGCAGCATGCCTAACAGACGATCGATCAGCACCACATTGCGGTTTACTTCGTCCTCGATCAACGTCAGTTGCCGATGATCTTCATCAACCGCGCCCTGTAGACCATAAGTAGCGCGCACGGAATCCAGCAGATAGCTCGACATTGCGGATTCCGCAGCGACTTGATTGCCAAGCGTATTCAGCGCCGCGATATCGGTGAGGATACGGTCAAGTTCGCTCTGAGCTGCGTTCCACTGGCTGACCAGAACCGGATTACCCGGCGTGGTGCCGATGCGCAAGCGCGCCGTGACGGCAGCAATGGTGGCGAAATAGCCTTGCGAATTTTGCCGCGCGGTATTGCGGACCTGCTCAAATTGAATGCGTCGGCTGTTGACCGAGGATTTCAGATTTTCAAGTTCGGAGCGCTGCTGCGCGACCTTGGCACCAACGAACGTACCTGTCGGCGAGCTCGCACTGAGAGCGCGCTCGGGTTCATAGGAGACCTGGGATACCGGTTGTGTAGCGCTTGCCGAGGATGAATCCGCATACATTACCTCGTCGCGCATTTCTTCTTGCGATGCCGGGATGACGACCTGCTCCCTCGAACCCGATGGCGATTCTCCGGTTACAGACGGCCACAATGCGTCCTCAGCAAAAGAACAGCCCGCGAGAAGAAATGCGGCGGCCGAGAAAAGGATAAATCCCCTAAAAGGTGCTAACACCAGAAACAACCCACTCTCTATTCCCGCGAATCGCCGAAAATTGTCATTTGATCTTGTCGCCGCACACCGGATCTGGCGCACGCAAAGAGGTAATTTTTAAATATCCCACCTGCCCCAAGGTCATGCCACATCGATTCGTCCCTCAAAGTCTGGCGATAGTAACCGTATGATGGGCCGCTCACAAGCAGGTTTTCCCACTTACGGCAAGGGCTTCCGGTGCACCTACCGACCCCCTAAGCGCTTCGGTAGGAGCACCGTGTTCCTTCCACGTCGCCGTCACCGTGTTTTGTCGACCCCTTGCGGGGCTTTGACGATTTGAGTAATGTCCGCCCGGTTTTGCGCGCCCGTAGCTCAGCTGGATAGAGCACCAGACTACGAATCTGGGGGTCGGGAGTTCGAATCTTCCCGGGCGCGCCATTTTCTGCCGCAAATTGACGTCATAGGGCGGCAGCTAGTCATAGTTTTTCAGGGCTAAATGAGCGGCATGTCCACCCGCTGTGGCCCCTTCATCCACCACCTCCAGTTTAGGGATAAAATTTCCAATCCGCTGTGTTCAAGCTACGGCACTCCCAATCCTAACAGCATCAATTTCCATATCTACCTCGCCGGTATAAAAACAAATCATGGTGAAATCGTTCAAGGTATTGAACTGATCGGGCGTGCGCGCCAACTCAGCGCTCCTACCCACAACCGGCACAAAATAGTTTACGGCAGAGCCCTCTAGGCCTGACAAACGCTATGAAGAAGCGCGCAACGTGTTAGAGATGGTCGACGACCTAACCCTCGTGTAGTGGCTCTTTGTAATGACTTGTGAGCAAATGGGTGGACAACCAATAGCCAGTTTCCCAGCTTAGTCCGCGTCTAAAATTTTCTCGATTTCTCCTGCCACGGTTTTCGCGTCTTGGCCAAAAACAAAATGGCGGACGAATTTGCCACTCGAGTCCATCAAATAGACGAGTGACGTGTGATCTACGAGATAGGCTTCCGGACCGGCGTTGGCGGCCTCGTATGATTCGCTTTCGGTCGGTGATTTTCGGAAATACACCCGGTAGGCGCGCGCTACCTCGGCGATTTCGGCCGGCGTGCCCGTCAACCCAATCAAGTCGGGATGAAAATTCTCCAGATATTCCGCTAGTTTGTCAGGCGTGTCGCGTTCTGGGTCGACGGTAATGAACAGTACCTGTAAATGCTCCGCCTGGTCGCCGAGCGCATCTAGCATATCGCTGAACACGAGCAGTTCCGTCGGGCAGACGTCGGGGCAGTAGGTGTAGCCGAAAAAAACCAGGAGATATTTGTCGCCGTATGATTCGTGCGTGACGCGATTGCCGTGATGATCGACCAGTCCGAATGGCCCGCCGATATTGGTGGCGCGCGCCGGCACCGCCAGTAAAAGAACGACGGCAAGCAAAGCCGCTAGGCGGAATAAAGGCATCATTCTTCACTCATCATGGTCATGGTAGTCCCGATGGTCATCATGCGCAGGGTCGTCAGAATGATCGTGATGGTGCCGTGGCATTTGTTTGGCACCCATACCAGCCACCATTACATAGACATGCACCTCCCCGGCATGTTCGAACATCAGCGTCATTGGAAAGGCATCTCCTTCCACCAGCCTTTTTTGCAAGCTATTCAACATCAGATGCAGGCCTCCCGGCTCCAGCACAGCCGCGCCGCCCGGCGCAATTTTGATGTTTTCCACCGGGCGCATCTTCCTCACGCCGTCGTGAATCAGAGATTCATGGACCATCGCGTGTTTCGCCACCGGCGTTTTTGCGCTGATCAGCCGATCGCCTTCTTCACCGCTATTGCGGATCGTCATATACGCTACGCCGGGCCGTTCGATGCCGATCGAGGCGCGCGCCCAGGCGTCCTCAACCTGAATGCCACCGGCGATTGCTGGCGCGCTAACGCCAAACATCAGCACGATTATCGAAGCTGCCGCGAAAAATCGCATATGAGTTCTCTCTGTTTTTCAAAATTAAATCTGCGCCGCAACCCATAACCCGGCGCGGCAAAAAATCCTAGTCCGTAGCTCCGCGGCACAACGAAATTTGAACGCCCGTACTGTGCCGCACTTCTTCTAACAAGCTAGGCAGACTAATTTCTCTGTCTACGCTCTGCTGCCGCGTTCCACGCCCAGATTCGCAATCGAGAATTCAGCGTAGGAAATACGCATTTAGGTTCCTACAGGACCTTTCCAACCATAATCCATTTTCCAGGCCATAGCTTGGAGGGGGCGAATTAGTCTGTGTAAGATCGAAATGGCTATTTGCCTTCCGTCGACGCGACGTTGCACGGTTCACAACGTTCCCTTTTTTCGCGCTAGAGCTATTCTATTTTGCGCTGGGCTGCAGGTACCGCGTGCCCTAGTGCGCTTCCTGAAGCTCCCCTCATGAGCTTCTCTAGGCCAATTTTGAGCACGGCCATGACCTAAAACTTAGCTCGCGCAGTCTGCGTGCCCGCCAATTCCAATTTTTCACTTCGATTTGCCGGCGTTAATCCGCGGGCAATTATCTTTAGCCTGGCTATGTCCGTCATGCGACACCGACATAAATGCTTGGGCGTATTCCAGCGGGGCGCTGACCATGACAACAAGGGCTGCCTTGACGACATTTCGTATTTTCTCATCTCCTTGCTACGACCATCGTAACGCCAACAGGAATTTTTGCGGGTCGCTGACTTATTCAAGCGTGGATGCATTGGTTGTTGTATGCCAACCTGCGCATAAGTTTGAATATTGTTCTAATGTTGGTGTTCAATTCTTGGGTGATTGAGCGAGAAATAGGCATGCTTTGGAATGGCAATTACAGCAATTTTAGATAATGCATCTGAGCGAGATACCATGAGCAGCCGACCCCCGGCTTGGCAACGCCGCGCCATCAACGTCGCGGCGTTTCGGGCAGAGGCGCGGCGCGTGTTACCGCGCGCCGTCTTTGACTTTGTCGATGGTGGGGCAGGCGACGAAACGACACTCCGCCGCAACGTCTCGGCGTTTGACAGCGTGCAGATATTGCCGCGCCCGCTCACCGGCGCGTCGGTGCGCGATCTCTCGATCTCACTGTTCGGGAAGCGGCTGTCGCTTCCGGTTATGGTCGCGCCGACCGGCCTCGCCGGCCTGTTGTGGCCCGACGGTGAATTCGCGACGGCGCGCGCCGCCGCAGCGGCGGGCACCGCCTATTGTCTTAGCCATGGTTCGGTTTGCACCCTTGAAGATTTGGCTGCCACCGGTGCCGCGCCGCGCTGGATGCAAACCTATATTTATAAAGACCGCGAGCTGACGCGTGAGATTGCCGGTCGCTCGGCAGAGGCCGGCTATGACGCGCTGGTGGTGACCATCGACACTCAGATCGTCGGCAACCGCGAGCGTGACGTCCGCAATGGCTTCACCATCCCGCCCCGGCTCAGCGCTACTGAGGTTGCTAGCATGGCGTTCAAGCTACCTTGGCTGATGCGGATGCGGAGCGCGATTCCGAATATCACCTTCGGCAATTATCGGCGACCGGGCAGCGGCGAGGATCTCACCGCACTCGCCCACCGCATGCTGTCCTTGCCGGACCCTGGTTCTAACTGGGCCGATATCGAATGGCTGCGTGGGGTATGGCAGGGCCCGCTAATTCTTAAGGGCGTCCTCCACCCAAAAGACGCCGCAGAAGCGGTGGCGCACGGTGTCGATGGTGTGATTGTATCCAACCATGGCGGACGCCAGCTCGATGGTGCGGCGTCGGCGCTCGATGCCCTGCCTGGAGTCGCCGAGGCGGCTGCCGGCCGCACAACCGTACTGTTAGACGGTGGCATTCGCCGTGGTAGCCATGTCGTCAAGGCGTTGGCGCTCGGCGCCGACTGCTGCCTCATTGGGCGCCCGCAGTTATGGGCTCTCGCGGTGGCCGGTGAAGCCGGCGTCGCTCATGTGTTGGAAATTTTTCGCCACGAAATTGATCTTGCGATGGGTTTGTCTGGGCTATCGTCTGTCGACGGGATCAGCGCCGACATTCTATTGAAGCATGACGGTAGATGACTGGGATGAAAGCGACTTGCGGACTTTCTTCGTGCGCATACAACTGTCGAATAGAAATGAGTGAGGAAGCGTATTTCCAGCGGTCTCTCATGCCGCAACCATCCTGAAATTCATCGTAACAGAGAGCTGAAAAGGAGGCACCGATGGCTGTTACCATCATACTTGAGATCCAGGCCAAAAAGGGCACCGGCAACGATTTACTGGCTACGATGAAAGGTATATTGCCTGAAACCCGCAGCTATGACGGCTGCATTGGATTGAATGTCTATCAAAATAAAGATGATAGCGATGTAATGGTGCTCGTCGAGAGTTTTGAAAGCAAAGCGCATTACGAAAAATATCTAGCCTGGCGTGAAGAAACCGGCGTCCTGCAGCAACTTAGCGCTGCCCTCGAGGGGCCGCCAAGCATCCGCTTTTTTGATCTAGTCGACGCGTAGGGCAGTTTCGAGCATTGGTTCCACAAGCGCTATAGGTTCGCCCAGTTTGGTTGGGCTGGGCGGCGAGACTAATTGTGCCGCCGTTGGCGGTATCGTCTATCCCGCGCCTAAAACGGTTTGGCGCGATGTTGATGCCAATATCTCATAGTTTTATGTTTTATCCGCATTAGGATCGGCAGTATTTATGGCGGACATTACGACATTAGAGGAAGCGGTTGCCGGGTTGATCGAGGATGGAAATACCATCGCCATGGAAGGCTTCACCCACCTGATTCCCCATGCCGCCGGGCATCAGGTTATTCGTGCCGGAAAGCGTAATCTCACAGCTGTTCGTATGACGCCAGATCTGATTTATGATCAGTTGATCGGCATGAGCCGTGTCAGCAAACTGATATTTTCCTGGGGCGGCAATCCAGGTGTTGGCTCTCTATACCGGTTCCGCGATGCGATTGAAAAGGGCTGGCCAGCGGCGCTTGACATTGAAGAACACAGCCACGCCGATATAGCCAACGCCTATGTTGCTGGCGCGAGCGGCCTTCCGTTCGCAATTATGCGAGGCTATATCGGTTGCGACCTGCCTACGGTAAACCCAGTCATCAAATCGATCACCTGCCCGTTCACAGGTGAGCAGTTGGCTGCCGTACCGGCTATTCGCCCGGACGTCACGGTGATCCATGCTCAGCAGGCTGATCGCCGCGGCAATGTAATGATGTGGGGCATTACCGGTGTGCAAAAGGAAGCTGTGCTCGCCGCCAAGCGGGTCATCGTGACGGTTGAGGAAATTGTCGAGAGCTTCGAATTGAAATTGAATTCCGTTACCTTGCCGGGTTGGGTGATCGACGCGGTTTGCGTTGAGCCAGGCGGATCCTATCCCTCCTATGCGCTCGGTTATTACCAGCGAGACAACAGCTTCTATAAAGCCTGGGATGATATTTCCCGCGAGCGCGAAACGTTCGAGGCATGGATGCAGCGCCATGTGCTGGGCACGAAAAATTTTGCTGAACATACACGGAGCGTTGCCGCCGAGCATGGAAGGGAAACGGGAGGTGACTAATAGCGAGTGGACTAGCGACGAGATGATGACGATCGCGGCATCCCGCATGTTGCAGAATGGCGCGATCTGTTTTGTCGGCATCGGCCTGCCCAGTGCCGCTGCCAATCTTGCGCGCGCCACCCATGCGCCCGATGTCGTGCTGATTTACGAATCGGGAACGATTGGCGCAAAGCCCGACATGTTGCCACTTTCTATCGGTGACGGCGAACTGGCAGAAACCGCTGATACAGTCGTCTCAACGCCGGAAATATTTCGCTATTGGCTGCAAGGTGGGCGCGTTGATGTCGGGTTTCTCGGCGCAGCTCAACTTGACCGATTCGGTAATATCAATACCACCGTGATTGGCGATTATGGCTCGCCCAAAGTTCGGCTACCTGGCGCCGGCGGCGCCCCGGAGATCGCAGCCTCTGCCGGTGAAGTGCTGATCATCTTACGCCAATCACAGCGCACCTTCGTCGATGAGTTGGCCTTCGTAACTTCGGCGGGGCATGCGAACGGCGGCAATTGGCGGGCCGAGGCTGGTCTTTCCGGCAAGGGGCCAACGGCAATTATCACCGATATCGGAATTTTACGGCCGCATCCCAAAACGCGCGAATTGATGTTGACCGATCTTCACCCCGGACACAGCATACCGGAAGCTGAGGAAGCGACCGGGTGGTCGCTCAAACACGCCCATCAATGCGTAGAGACTTTGCCGCCTAGCGCCGCAGAACTTATCGCGCTGCGTGACCTGAATGAGCGCACAGCCCAGGCGCATAGGGTTGGTTAATAAAAATAAACTCGGCGCGTCCGAGACGCACGCTCGAAATTTAGCATCAGGCGCATAAAGGGATGCGACAGAACGCCTCCCAAGCGATCCTGAGCGGGCGCAGGTAGGCGTCTGGAAATTTGACTAGTGATCTTGCCAACTGAATGGCGGTCGATCAGGCGATAGAACCGATGCCGTAGGTGCCGACGAGTAAATCGCTTTCATCGAAACGGCTGGGGCGATAGGGCGTTATATCCACATCGGGATTCTGACCAAGTGCGCTCTGAGCTAGCATCTTGCCAACTGCCGGGCCCATCTTAAATCCATGGCCTGAAAATCCGTAGGCGAGGATCAGTCCCTGCCACCCCTCCGGCGCACCAAGAGCCGGGTTCCAGTCCGGTGTGATGTCGTACACGCCGACCCAACTGTCGGTGATTTTAGCGCTGTCGAACTTTACAATGCGCTGGGCAATCTGGCCGCCCTGAGTGAGGACAAAATCGTCATCCACTGTTTCGTTGACATCATCCGCGTCTGTGATCGGGTCGCCGTAATCGCCCGTGCCTACCAACACAACGCCACCTGACGCGGGACGGAAGTACATCTTGTTTTGGGTTGATAGGTCTTTGATCACTGGGAGATTAGGACTGTAGTCGATATCGCCCCTGAGCGTTAGAACGGTATGCCTTGAGATGTCGAGATGGGTCTCGATCCCAAGGGGGTCGGTCAGCTCCCGAGTCCACGGGCCGATCGCACTGACGATGCAATCCGCATGAATGGGGGCCCGATTGGTTTCGACTCCGATCGCACGCTGGCCTTCGCAAAGTATTTTACTGACACGATATCCAATTTTAAACGTCACCCCACGCCGCCGCGCTGCTTGGGCAAAGCCGCTTGTAGTCAAGTGGGGGTCGGCATAGCCGGAGCGCGGTTCGTAGCCCACCGCGCCGATATCTTCGAGCTTCAGATGCGGGTGGTGCCTGAGTGCTTCCTCATGAGTTACCGGAAATGTCTCGGCGCCGACCGATTCCTGTATGCGCATATTGTCGACAAGCATGTCACTGGTTTTGCCTTCGCCGGCGAGAATCAGATAACCCGAGCGGACAAAGCCAGCGGTCAGTTCTGGATCATCCAGATAGCCAGCGAAATCGCTAAACATCTCCAGGCTCTTCACTGTAAGCGCGGTATTGCTGGGGACCGAATAATGCGTGCGGACTATGGCGCAGGAGCGTGCCGTTCCGCCGCTGCCGATCTGCTCGCGCTCGATCAAGCAAATCTTCTTTCCGCCCAGTGCCGCCAGGTGATAAGCGGTCGAGGCGCCAACAACGCCGCCGCCGATGATCAAAACGTCAAAATGTTCAGCCATGGTGCAGCATAACTTCTTTAGCTCTGATCATGCCGGTCGGACCTCAAACAGGCAGTCGTCGCCGCCGTTTGCGGCGCAGTGAATCTCTTCGCATTTCATCTTGCGCCTGCTCCCGTTTAGGTCGTGGGTGACATATTCCATAGCACCACTGAGCGACCCGTTGAACATGTAGCAAACATTGCGCCCAGCATCCGGGCCGGCGTTGTAGACGAAAACCGAATTGGTCATGTGCACCCGAGCATGGCCGGCGTTGGCGTCCAGCAAATCCACCGTGCAACGTCCCCAGCCACGACGTGACCGGCGATCCATGTAGTGATGGAAGACCTCCGTGCCTGAAAGGCCATGTGTGCGCGCTTCCATTTCGCACCAGGCGAACGCAGCGCTACAGCTTGCGTCAAACAGCAGCGCGGCATTTTCTTCAACACCGATGCGCTTCTCCGTCTCTTGGTGCACAGCCATCCAGAAATGGCGCGGCACCAAAATCATCGGCATGCCGTCAACCGTCCACACCCCGGTATCGGGGTCGACGGAAACAGGAACAGGTAAGGAATCACTCATTCTCTTGACCTCAAATAACTGTCCAAAATGGTCAGCCCGATCATCCTATGTCGATTTCGAAATCGCCAAACTGGTTGACTGTTAAATGTTGATTTTCCCACACGACCAGGGTTGATCCTTCTGTCTCGATGATCGCAACACCCGCAATCTCGTTGCCGGGTTCGAGCTTGTCACCATCGTAGGTCCCCACGTCTTCGTGATGTTTAGCCTCTGGCAAATAGACGCGCCGTGTTCCCTTCGAGGCCTTAGATGGATCGGGGCCAACGATTTCAGCCTCCTTTGGAGCGATCGCGGCGACGCGCCCAACAGCCTCGACGCGGCAGCTGACAAACTCCGCCGGATATCCTGTCATGCGGTAGTGGTAAAGCGCATCATGGGCATCTTCAAAGGCGGTAACGATGTGCTCCATATCCGCCACTGTCAAAACTTCATTTGACGGCACTGGAGTTTCAATTTCGTACACTTGGCCAGAATAGCGCGCATCGATATAGCGGCGCATAACGATGCCGTCGTTCTCCATTCCCTCGGCCTCAAGCCGTGTCCAAAGTTCTTTTTCCATTTCGCCATAGAGCGCGGATAGCCTCCCCAGATCCGCGTTGGCCACCGTGACATTAAATGAACGCATCAGGTTATGGGTCACGTCAGCTCGCATCAGACCGGAGGCGCAGAGTACTCCGGGCCATCGCGGTACAATGACACGCTTGATGTTGAGTCCTCGCGCGAGCATTCCGGCCTGGAGTGGGCCAGCGCCGCCGCCAACCACAAGGGTAAACGGCCTCGGGTCAATCCCACGTTCGACAGACAATAGGCGCATGGCGCCAGTAAGTCGGCTGTTCATGATATCAACAATGCGCGCTGCCGCGCCAGTTGCATCGAGGCCGAGCGGGCCCGCAATATGCGTTTCGAGGGCCTTCTTGGCGATATCTGGATGTAGTTTGGTGAACCCGCCGAGAAAATAATTCGGATTAATGTAGCCCAAATGAACAAAGGCATCCGTCAATGTGGGGTACTCTCCACCGCGGCCGTAGCAAGCAGGACCAGGGTCGGCACCGGCGCTTTGGGGACCGATACGCAGGGCACCGCCACCGTCGATCCAAGCGATTGAGCCGCCGCCCGCTCCGATGGTGTGAACATCTACGGACGGAATGGCGATCGGTTCGCTTTCTAAACGCTTTCCCTTGGTGATCGGTATGGTACGGTTCGGTAGTACGCACACATCGAAACTGGTGCCGCCGGTATCGATAGTCATGACGTCTTTACTGCCGGTCAATTCGCCATAATAGACGCCGGCCAGGGCGCCGCCGGCGGGCCCGCTGGCCACTAGAGGCAGCGGATTTTCGAGCATTGCATCTATTGATGCATGGCCGCCGTTGCACTGCATGACGAGGGGATCCTGTTTGAGGCCTAGCTTCCTGAGATGTTGGCGGAAGGACTCAAGATGTGCGCCAGTCTCGACCATAATCCCGGCACTCAAAACCGTGCAAAAGGTCCGTTCCCATTCGCGGATTGTGGGCAGAATATCGACGCTTGCGACCACTGGGATGCCAGGCAGTTCCTCGCGCACAATGGCCTGGGCGCGGCGCTCATGATCGGGATTCATGAACGACCACAAAAATGCGATCGCGACGGCCTCCACACCTTCTTGCTTCAGAAACGTTGCCGCCTCGCGGACGTCATCCTCGCTAAGCGGTAATATTTCATCACCGGCCTGATCAATCCGCGCTCGAACCGGTCGCCTGAGGTGGCGGTTAATCAGCGACCAGGGAGGCGGTGCCCGCAGGTTCCACCGGTCAGGCTTGTTTCCCTCGCGAAACCACAGAATGTCGCGATGGCCATCGGTGCACAGAAGGCCGGTTTTCGGCAGGCGGCGCTGCACAAATATGTTTGTTGCGGTCGTTGAGCCATAGACAAAGCGTTCGCAATTTTCAAGGAAGCCAGTGACATTGGTAGAAAATTTTTCTGCCAGTATAGTGATGCCCTGAAGCAGTCCATCGGTTGGATCGGCGGTCGTCGGCACCTTCGCGACCTGAATTCCTTGACCATCGGACGCCACGCAATCTGTGTGCGTTCCACCAATATCGCAGCCGGCGACGTATCCCATCGTCTCAACTCGCCCCTAATTCCAAATGTGAATTTGTGGAAAGGTTATTACTGCCCGTAAAGATCGTGAGAAGAATCGACGCGGGGATCACGATCAAGATCTGTGAAGGTATCGCTCTCAGTCATAAGACTGCTACGCAAAGTGGAGGTTCCCGGTTCCATCGGAGAATTCAAGGGAGCTGGCCCCCGCTCGCTCGTTAAAGCGTGGCGCAACTCGGTAGTCGCCTCGTCATCAATTTGAAACGTGATGGGATCTAGGACGACACCGTATGAGTTCTCCGCCGCCTTCGCGCTTACGATCTCGTCGCGCACATCAGTCGCTACGGCTTCCCGGTCACGCTCGAGCGGATCGCCATACCCACCACCACCGCTCGAGATGACGACATATTCCCAGCCCTTTTGCAGCTGAAACTTTCCGAGGCCGGAATAAAAGTGTCGTATTTCGGGTTTTTCCGGGTCGATCGTATAGACTGTGCCGCCGACTCCAGGGTCACCTCCGACAGTGCCATGGCTCAGATTTTCGTGACCCCAACAGGCCGTAAAGACGTCCATTTCGCTTGAGCCATGACCCTTGACCCGGGTAATCACACCGGGGGCGCCACGCCAAGTTCCGGCGCCTTGCGCATCCATGTACACCTCTTGCTGCTGAACTACGATGGGGTGTAGCCATTCTTCCATTTCGGTGCTCATGAAGGTCATCGCACCGGCGACCCCCATTTCCAGCATGCTGGGATGGCCGTCAACGCCTTTTGCCGCGCCGCCGCCGCCGCTTTCATTGAAATTGGCGTAGGACCAGAGTTTGTTAGCATCCTCCCGTTCGTCAAGGCCGATATAGGTGCTCCATTGGATAAGCGTACTGCCCGCAGCCGCCATATCCGGCACCGCGCCGGATGCGGCACGCAGCAAGGCCCGGTAGACCACCTCGCCGGCTCCCGTCGTCGAATGCTGTGTAGAGAAGGGCGATGTTGCACTACAGATCGTACCCTCTGGGCAGATGAGATTGACGTGGCGGTGGAAGCCTTCGTTTTTTGGAATACTGGGATCCACACAGAAGCCGAGCGTTCCGACTACGGCGGACTCGGTTACCCCATGCAACGAAGCGTTGAGGGTGCCTATCATCTGTGCGGGACAGTCAGAGAGATCGACAGTCCACATATCGTCCTCAACGGTGAGCTTAACACGGACGGGTATGTTTTTGGTGCCATACCCATTGCTGTCCATCCAGTCCTCACCGTAATATACGCCCGGTTTCATGCGTCGGATATCGGCACCCACCATCCGTGAAGTGTAATCCAAAAGAGCGTTGGTATATTTACGGACCGTCTCGCCGCCGTAGGTCTCCAGGAGCGATTCTAGCTGCTCTTTGCCGCGCCAGGTACACGCGACATGGGCCATGAGGTCGCCGTAACTGCTGGAGCGCGCACGGAGATTTCCAAGATAGAGTTCGAGGACATCTTTGCGAAGCTTTCCCTTCTCGAACAATTTGATAGGCGGAATCTTTAGGCCCTCGCTATAGAGGTCCTTGGCATAGGGGTAAGTCGGTACATAGGCTGGCGTCCCCATGTCCGCAAGATGGCCACGAGCCATCGACCAAAACATTATCTCGCCGTCATGAAACACGGGGCTGGCCAGCAGGGGTTCACCCATATGTGTGTTGCCGAGATAGGCTAAGTTGCACATGAGAACGTCGCCGTCGTAGATTTCATCTTCAAAGAAATCTGCAGTACTCTTCATGATTCGCTGCAGGGTCATCGCCTGGCAAGGCAATGCCGTGTCGGGCACGCCGACGAGATTGCAATCGCCGTCGGCGATCCCAACCGAAAAATCACGGCATAAATTAATGATGGAGGTCCAAGCTGAACGCTCCAGTGTGATCATCATTTCACGGCCAATATTTTCATACATGCCCATGATGACGCTGAATGTTCCGGGGTCGATATCCCCGGCATCATCAAAATCCACGAATTCTGCTTGAGTAGCCATGTTTTAGCCCCGCACTACCAATGTCTCGCCCATTATAAATACAAATATATCACGCGCCTGCAATTGCACGAAAATAACTTGCCTCGCGTGCCGGCTAACATCGCAACCGTTCTCCTTTGGGGTCGTAAAATGGTTGCAGAGAAAGCCGAGCGGGCACCAGCTCGCCCGCGATGTCAATTTCATAATTGTTTGCCGCTATCGCATCGGCATCGATTGACTTGAAATTCTCAAGATACCCCATGCCGACCGGTCGCTCAAAAGTGTAACCGAACGCACCAGAAGTGACGATACCGGCGACTGCTCCATCAAGGTAGATTGTCTCGTCATGAAACAGGAGGGGCCCGGGCTGTTCAAGCATGATGTGCACCAAGCGCCGATCGATGCCTTTTTCAATTTGGCGCTCAAGTGCCGTACGCCCAATGAAGTCAATATTCTTCTTGAACGAAACGGCAAATCCAAGACCCGCTTCGAGCGGTGTATCGGCCGGCGTGATATCGTGCCCCCAATGGCGGTAACCTTTTTCACTCCGCAGGCAATCCATTGCGTGAAGGCCGCATAGTTTAAGGCCGAGGTCAGCGCCGGCCGCAACCAGGGCATCAAAGACGGGTACAGAATACTCGGTCGGCAGATGCAGTTCCCAACCTAGTTCACCGACGTATGTGACGCGCAACGCGCGCGCGCGCGCATAACCGACATTGATTTCTTGATAGGTCCCAAACCGAAACTCCGCGTTCGACAGGTCGGTGTCGCTAATCCTGCTGAGAAGCGTCCGGGCATTCGGCCCCATCACGGCAAGAACGGCATAGCCCGAAGTGATGTCCGTCATGAATACTTGCGCGTCTTTCGACAAGTTTCGCTTTATCCAAATAAAGTCCCGGGTTTGTGAAGCCGCGTTGGTGACGACTAGATACTGATCTTCAGCAAGGCGGGTGACGGTAAGATCTGCCTCAATCCCGCCGCGCATGTTGAGCAACTGTGTGTAAACGATTTTGCCTATCGGCACGTCCACATCATTAGCGCAAATTCTCTGCAATTCTTGTTCCGCAGCTGGGCCTTGGACAAGATATTTGGAAAACGAGCTCATATCGATCAGGCCAACCGCATGCCGAACCGCGTCGTGCTCAGCGCGCGCATACTCAAACCAGTTCTGTCTACCATAGCTATAATCGTAGACCGGCTCGACATTGGGCGGCGCATACCAGTTTGCGCGTTCCCAGCCTGCGGTCTCCCCAAAACAGGCATTTAGTTCAGACAACCTTGCATGGAGAGGACTGAGGCGTACCGGGCGGGCCGTTTCCACCTGGCGGTGCGGCCAGTGCATCTGATAGAGCAATCCCATGCTCTCTTTGGTCCGATCGAGAAGATAGCGCGTGTTGTTATGGAATTCACCAAAGCGTGCGATGTCGAGTTCCGCCAGGTCGATTGTTGGTTGACCCTCGACGATCCATTCAGACATTACCTTGCCCGCACCGGCTGCACTCAGAATGCCTTGAGAATTAAACCCGGCAGCCACGAAAAAATTGGCCAGCTCCGGTGCTTCGCCAAGGATAAATTTATTGTCCGGCGTAAAGCTTTCCGGTCCGTTCATGAATTTTCGGATCGGCGCCGTATCCAGTGAAGGAATTAATTCGAGTGCCTTGGTCATTGGCAATTCGAAATGATCCCAATCTTCGGCGAGTTCAATAAATTCAGTATCGTTGGGAAGCGTATCGAGGGGTAGGGGTTTGGCGACCGGCTCGAACGACCCGACCAATAGCCGCCCCGCATCTTCCTTAACGTAAATGTAGCCATCTGTATCCCGAATAAGCGGAAGATTGGGCGATAAGTCTTTGATGGGCTCTGTGACAACATACATATGTTCTGCTGCATAGAGCGGCACGTTCACCCCCGCCATACGTCCAATTTCGCGCGCCCAGACACCGCCGCAATTGACGACTATCTCGCAGGCAATATTGCCTCGATCGGTGGACACACTGGTGACCCGACCACCGGATTGATTGACTGCCGTCACTCGAGTTTCCTCCAGGATCGTTGCGCCGCCGGCGCGGGCTCCTTTAGCGAGAGCCATCGTCGTATCTACGGGATTAGTCTGCCCATCACCCGGGATGTAGATCGCGCCTTTGATACGTGAGACGTCCATCAGAGGCCAAATGTCGAGAACCTCAGACGCTGCAAGTTCATGAACATCCACCCCGAAGCAGCGGCCTAGTGCTGCCATGCGCTTGATTTCGGTCAGTCGTGCCTCCGTGCGCGCGACAGGCAGGCTTCCCTTCTGGCGGAATCCGGTTTGCTGACCGGTTTCGCCTTCCAGGGACTGGTAAAGCTCTACTGCATATCGGGATAGCTGTGTTTGGGTGTAATTCGAGCGGAGCTGCATGATGAGCCCCGCTGCATGCCATGAGGTTCCACTGGTGAGATGCCCGCGCTCGACAACGACAATTTCGGTCCAATTGAGCTTGGTCAAATGGTAGGCAATGCTGCAGCCGATGATGCCGCCGCCAATAATTACAGCTCTTGCTTGGCTGGGAATTTCCCCTGTCATTGCAGCTCCGGTGGTAGGTTCAACACCGCGAAATCAAACAGTCTGCGATAATTTTTGACGACCGTTCCGTTGCCCGTAAAAATTGAATCATCAGAACCAAGTTAGCCAGCTTGCTATTCCACAGGGCGACGCATAATGTCTATTCTACACTGCTATAGTGGGATATTTGATTTATTGAGGTCCAGAGAATTGATCAAGCATTAAAACAAATCAAGTATAGGGAGACGAGGCAATGCGGAAATGGATGATATCAATTGTCACCGCTCTTGTGATGGCAGCTGGTGCAAGTGTCGCACAAGCAGACGACGTTATTAAGATTGGTTTACAGAGTGCTCTGACGGGTTGGGGGGCAGCTTGGGGTCAGCCGTTCCGAGCAACGACGGAAATGTATGTCGACGAAGTCAATGCTGCAGGGGGACTTGAGGTCGGCGGCAAGAAATACATGATCGAATTGTTCGTCGATGATCATCAGGCAGATGTCAAACTTGCCAAGTCGGGTCTTGAGCGCTTCGTTTACCAAGAAGACATCAAGCTCCTCATGATCCACTTTGATCAAGGCCCCGATGCTTGGAAGGGCCTTCCGGAAGACGTTCGTAAAGGATTGTTACATGTCTCGCCAGTCTGGCGGCCGGACGTATTTGAGCCCCCACATAATGGCTTTGGCACGTTAAATCTTCCGCCTCAGTTTTCGCCCGTCTTCTTCAAAACGATCTTGAATGATCATCCAAATATCAAGACGATGGTTGAACTTGCGCCGCGGGGTCAGTTTCCCGAGCTTGGCGTGAAAAATGATAAAATCGCAGCTGAAGCTCTCGGAATTGAGTGGCTTGGTACGGAATTTTTCGATCCCGACCTTGCTGATCCGCTGCCGATCGTTACGAAAGCCTTGGCCAAGAAGCCCGACCTGCTGAACTTTGGCTGTGTCGGCCAGACGGGCCCGCAGCTCCTCAAACTTGCACGCCAACTCGGTTTTAAGGGCGTCATCGGAGAAAGCTGTGAGGATGACATCACATTATTCCTTAACCATGCAGGCGCGAAAGCCGCCGAGGGTTTCTACCTCGTCGGCTCTTACGGCTACCCCGAGAGCGCAGAAATAAATGCATTTCGTGATGCATATATCGCGCGCGAAGGGGAATGGACCGCCGTCGCTGTGGCTTATTACCAGGGTATTCGCGCGCTTCTTGGCGGTATCCAAAAAGCCGGTTCCATCGACGATATACCTGCTATTGTGAAAGGGATTGAAAATACGACTGTGGTCCATGCAATATTGCCGGGCAAGCCGGTAATCGGTTGGGGCGGTACCGTAACTTGGGGACAGCCGCACCAAATGGAGGTTCCGGTCGTGATCAATACAGTGAAGGATGGGGCGCCGATGACCGTGGCCGTGGTCCCGCCTGACGTTCCCTAGACCGTCCCCGCAGAAGACGTACGTAGAAAAGCGTGCGTTAGGGCGCGAGCCTGCGGATCACGGCGTGTCGTAGGAGAAGCGACAATATCCCTGATTACTAAGGATTGAGGAGCGGTGCTCGGCTTGGCTGAGCACCGCTTCCCGAGCACTTGGTGCGGATGCAGGCTCCCGGCTCGGTCCGGGAGCGCAAGAAAGGGCTCATAAGTGCTCCTCGAAATTAATGATCTTTGGGTGCATTACGGTCGGGCAGCGGCGCTTAAAGGTGTGGACGTTTCCGTAGAGGAAGGGAGTATGGTCGCTCTGGTTGGTCCCAACGGCGCTGGAAAATCGACTTTGGTGCGCGCAATCTCCGGCCTAATACGCGCGAGTTCCGGTGAAATATCTCTGTTCGGACAGAGAATAGATCGTATGCCGCCGCACAAGATTGTCCAGTTAGGCATTGCACATGTGCCGGAGGGGCGGCGCGTATTTCCCGACATGACCGTATTCGAGAATTTGAGAATGGGGGCGTATCTCCGCATTCAGAATGTGGGTGTCATTAATCCAGATGCGGCAATCAAAGAAGATCTGGAAATGGTTTATGATCACTTTCCCCGATTGCGGGAGCGCCACCGTCAGCGTGCAGGCACCCTAAGCGGTGGCGAGCAGCAGATGGTAGCAATCGGTCGTGCCTTGATGGCCAAGCCGCGTATGTTGCTGCTCGATGAACCGTCTGTTGGTCTCGCGCCGACGATGGTTCAGGAAATAGCGCATGTAATTGCCGAAATTACGCGGCGTTGGTCGGTGAGTGTCCTGTTGATTGAGCAAAACGCCCGACTGGCATTTCGCTTAGCACAGCACGCCTATGTGCTGGAAACTGGCACAGTCGCCATGTCCGGATCCACGAGCGAACTCAGCCAGAACGAAGAGGTTAAGCGTGTGTACCTCGGCTAGGGCAGCGGGTTAGGCGGCGATGTCGCTCCTAGAACTCAAAGGAATCGGTAAGAGCTTTGGCGGCCTTGCCGCTCTTCGTGGCGTTGATTTATCGATAGAAAAAGACGAAATCGTGGGGCTTATCGGCCCAAACGGCGCTGGAAAAACGACTATGTTCAACGTCATCAGTGGCGTATTTCGCCCCAGCGTTGGCACAATTCTCTATAGCGGCAGAGATATCACGCGTTGGCCAATGCACCGCATTGCCAGCCACGGCTTGGTGCGCACCTTTCAGCAAACTGAACTGTTCATGGAAATGAGCGCTTTGCAGAATGTACGCGTCGGTCAGCATGTGCACCATAAATTCCGGGCCGGTGACGGGGACAAAATGGCAAAGCAGAGTCGCCACGATACCAGTGCGCGTGAGCTTGTTGAATTTGTCGGCCTTGGACAATTTGCCGACGAATTGGCGGAGAATCTTCCGCACGGGCACCGACGTGCCCTGGGAATCGCGATTGCCCTTGCCGCCTCCCCGCAGCTTCTCTTGCTCGATGAACCGCTCACCGGAATGGATGCTTCGGAGACGCTGGAGATGGTGGAAATTATCAAGCGGATCTGTTCCCTCGGAACGACCATCATGATCGTCGAGCACAATATGCGCGCTGTTATGCAATGTTGCGACCGCATTGCCGTTCTCAATTTCGGCCAGAAGATTGCCGAGGGGGTGCCCAAAGAAATTCAGAACAATCCCGAAGTGATTGACGCCTATCTCGGTGTTGACGAAACGATTCACGGATTGTCTGACAATGAGTAAGTGCGCCGCCAATATCACGCTCAATCAGATGCACTGCCTTACATCCCGTGAGCTAGAGATCTAAGCATGGACGCCGTACTATTTGGCCAGGTCTCAGTTAACGCGCTAATGCTCGGCGCAACATACGCTCTGGTCGCTGTTGGCTTGAGCATTGTGTTTAGCATTATGCGCGTGATCCAATTTGCTCACGGCCACGTTTATATGTTGGGTGCCTACGGCGTCTACCATCTGACAGTGACCGTCGGCGTGAATTACTTCGCTGCACTAATTGTTACGGCGCTCGCAATCGGTGTCGTCGGAATTGTCATTGATCGAATATTTTTGCGACCTCTGCGCGGTCAGGACCTGCCGAGTATGATCGTTACCCTCGGACTCCTTCTACTGATCGAGGGGACCGCTTTGCTCGGTTTTGGGGAACGCGACAAGCGCTTTCAAAGCCCCCTGGACGACGTTGTGTGGCTATTCGACGCGGTGGTTATTCCAGAAGAGCGTATTCTTATTCTGGTCGTTGCCGTGCCTCTCATCATTTTTCTCTTCCTTTTTGTATGGCGTACCAAACACGGCCAGGCGATGCGCGCCGTTGCACAGGATGCCGAAGCTGCGCTGCTTCAAGGCATCAATATTCACCGCATCAGCGGGCTCGGTATGTTCATCGGCAGTGCGCTGGCTGCAGCAGCGGCAGGCCTGGTGTTGCCAATCCAGGTGCTAACCCCGGCGGTGGGCGGGCCTGTCGTGATAAAAGCTTTTATGGTTGTTATCCTAGGTGGGTTGGGCAGCATCCCCGGTGCAGTCCTCGGGGCTTTCGCCTTCGGCATCATCGAGAGTTTCGGAATCACATTTTTCGGGGGATATTCGACGCTTGTAGCATTTACCGCGGTTATGCTCATCCTAATATTCCGGCCGCAGGGGTTGATGGGCCGTGCTTAAAGGCGGCAGCATCGCGGCAATTATAATAATCACCGGTATGATTCCAGTGATTACGCAGCAACCCTATTTACTGCACCTAGCCATTACGGTTGCGGTTTTCAGCATTGTTTCATTGGGTGTTCGGCTGTTGCTTTCGGTGGGACAATGGACCTTCGGTCAAGCCGCCTTCATGACCCTCGGCTCTTACGCATCGGCGATGCTGACGGGCTATCTCGGGTGGTCTTTTTGGGCGGCCCTGCCGGTTGCCGGTATCATTGCAGCTGGGATCGGCGCCGTATTTGGCTATCCAGCCCTTCGCTTGAAGGGCTCGTATTTTGCCATCGTGACGTTGATCCTCAACATCGTCGTGCGCCAGTTTATTCTGGTGACGCCCGAATTTTCTGGCGGCAGTAGCGGATTTCGTCTTGAAATTTTGCCACCGGACCCAATCCCACTACCCTTCACGGATTCCGAAATAACTTTTTCTGGCAAATCCTCTTATTACTATTTGATTTGGCTTCTCGGTTTAGCGGCGGTCGGTTTTTGTTATTGGGTTGACCATTCCCGTTTTGGCGCCTCTTTGCGTGCCATACGCCAGAGCGACTCGCTTGCGCAAAGTGTTGGTATCAATATTGCAGTCTACAAGTTGATAGCTTTTGTCGTTGCCTGTTTCTTTGCCGGACTTGCCGGCAGTTTTTACACCCACTACTTAATTCTTGCGAACCCAGATGCGTTCAGCATGTGGGATTCAATTTTCGTAGTGGCGTATGTCGTGATCGGCGGCATGGGAAGCGTGTTGGGGCCAATAATCGGAACTGTTTTACTGGTAGGCGGATTTGAACTCCTGCGCGAGCTTTCGGTGTATCAAACGGTTGGGTATGCGTTGATCTTGCTTTTGGTTACACGATTCTTACCTGGTGGCCTCATAAGCCTTGGAAATTTGATTCCGGAACATTTTTCCAATTTTACTGATCGCGATAAGCAGGAGACATCAAGAAAATCGAAGCTGCGCTAGCGCCATCGGTCCCATTCTATCCGGCAAAATTCTCAAGTGTACGCAGCCAGTTGAGGCCGAGAATACCCGCTATCTCATCTTCTGAATATTGGCGCTGCATGAGCCGCTGCGTCAAATTAGGCAATTCGGCAATGGCGCCCAATCCTTTCGGATAGCGCTGCGTCACGAAGTCATCCACCGTACCGAACATGTCGGGCCGAAGCGTCCGCCA
>CAYPSQ010000008.1:0-5637 GCA_964413115.1 uncultured Rhizobiaceae bacterium
TGGCCGAAGTGCTCGCTTAGAGCCATAGCTGCACCTATTCGCATTGGTGCAAAGCTTGCGGCGTGATAGAGGCGTGCTGAGAAGGCATTTGCGCTCAATCGGATGGCGATGGCTCGTGAAAAAGACGAATCGGCAGGATTTGGCGTTTTCGTGCACCCTAGGTGCGAAACGCGGCGCGACGGCTCTGATGTTTGGTGTGCACCCAGACCAAATAAAGAAAACCCGCCGGAGCGGGTTTCTAGTTAGGTATTTGTTTTTATTTATTTAAATGGTCGGGGCGAGAGGATTTGAACCTCCGACCCCCTGCTCCCAAAGCAGGTGCGCTACCAGGCTGCGCCACGCCCCGATCTATCGCTAGGTAATGCTTTCTCCGGTTAAAATCCAGCGGCTTATGATCCAACGCCCAGTCGCCTTAGCGGTCGAAGATAGAAACCTTGCCTGAGCTACCGACCTCCTCCTCAGTGATTCCGACGGATTTGTCAACGTTGAGGTCGGTCAGATCAGCGCGGCGGATCTCGGCACCCCAGAAATCCGCGCCGGTCAAATTGGCACCGCTGAGATCGGAGCCGGTTAAATCAGCGCTACGCAAATTGGCACCGGTCAAATTGGCCTCGGAAAGATCCGCGCCGGTAAGATTGGCACCCTCAAGATTTGCACCGGAGAGATTAGCGCCGCTCATTTTAGCCTTTGCCAGCTCGGCCTGACGGAAATCAGCGCCGGCTAAATCGGCGCCGGTGAGTTTTGCGCCCGTAAGCCTGGCACCGTTTAGCTTCTGTGCACCGATCTTCGCGCTCGTAAGGTCGCAGTTCACGCAGCGACCAGTGTTGATTAAATGTTCCAATTGTGTGGCAAGCCGTGCTGCCTCGATCGCCGCATCCTCTGCATCGTCGGCCCATGCAGGCGCAGCAAACGGCATGCCCACGCACAGACAGGCGACAATTAAAAAGGCGACGGCTTTTGATATCCACATAGGATGTGCTGCTCTGCTGCTTTTGAAAAGATAGGGTATCTCACTATGTTCAAGGCGGGTTGCCAAACATTGAATGCCGTACCCTGTCGCCTGGCGCAATACCCAAGCGCTCGGCGCTGCCGGCAAGAAGCTCAAGAACGGCGCCCACCTGAACACCGGAAGAGATGCGATCGGTAGAGAATGGCGTGGTATCTGCAGCTATCGAGGCCACGCTGCCATCCTCCGTGATAAATAACATATCCAGCGACAGCGGCGTATTCTGCATCCACATGGTGACATGACGCTCAACATCGAAATCGAACAGCATACCGCGATCAGGCGCCATAGTTTTGCGCCACATCAAGCCGATGGCGCGCTGCTCGGGCATCCGCGCCACCTCGACCTGGAATTGGCGCATGCCTGCCGAAGTTTCGATGGCCAGAGCCTCCAGCGGCAATTCCGGCTGTTGTGCGTGCAGCGACAGAGTGACCGATAAGGCAGAGCATATTAGGACAAACGCCAACGCCCATCGGAGCCCCGCCCCACGCCGGTAAAACCGCTTGTACCAAGCCTTCATCGCGCCTCTCCACGCACTTTTTTGCATATTTTCATACCGGAACCATAGCGCCAGGACCGGGTTTCGCCATGTCATATTTTACTACCAAATTATTTTCCGACAGCGAATTCTTTGGTCTCTGACAATCGTCTCTTAGGCAACGGCAACACTAAATTAGAGAGGTCGGAGCCATATCGCTTGAAGTTCAGCGTACCTAGTTACCGGTGGCTCGAGCGCCGGAGGCCTGAAATCAGGCAGAACACCCAGAATCCGCCGGATTGGCCTTGCGCCCGCTGCATCGGTCGGACATAGTCATATTCTTCTCGGGGGGAGCCATTTCGGCTGAGAGGTTGGCGTTGCCAACGACCCCGAAACCTGACCCGGTTAATGCCGGCGTAGGAACTGGGAATTTGCCGCATACCTCCTCTCCCCCAGCAGCGATACCGCCGCCCCCTGCCATAATAATTTCAGGCGTCAGCCTCAGCTACGCTGGCACCTATCTGTTTAAAGATTTGAATCTAGATCTGCCGGCAGGCCTTTGCAGCGCCCTTCTTGGGCCGAGCGGCGTGGGCAAAAGCAGCCTGTTGCGCCTGATTGCCGGCCTCGAAGAATTCGAGGCGGGTGGCAAGATCGATATTCGTGCAAATAGTACCAGCGCACCGGCCGAATTATCCGGCTCTATTGCCTATATGGCACAACAAGATTTGCTGCTGCCATGGCTCGATACGCTTAGCAACGTCATGTTGGGTGCCCGCCTGCGCGGTGATCAACCGGACCGCGCCCGGGCCCGTGATTTACTCGCCCGAGTCGGTCTCGCGGATCGCGAGAAAGCCCTGCCGGCGACACTGTCGGGAGGAATGCGCCAGCGTGTAGCCCTCGCCCGCACCCTGATGGAAGACCGCCCAGTGGTGCTGATGGATGAGCCGTTTTCCGCACTCGACGCAATCACCCGCCTGCGCCTGCAGGAGCTTGCCGCCAAACTGTTGCGCGGGCGCACGATCCTGCTCGTCACCCATGACCCAATGGAAGCGCTGCGAATCGGTGAGCGCGTCTTCATCATGGCCGGGCGTCCGGCACTGCTCAGTGAAGTGCCTCCGCCCGCCGGCAATACGCCGCGCGACCCCGCCGATGCTGACTTTCTCAGCTATCATGCGGAGTTGCTGCGGCGCCTCCGCGCTGCGGATGCACAAATTTGATGCGTTTCATCCGCCCACTTGTGATGGTCGCCAGCCTGGCGCTGCTCTGGCAAGTCATCGTCTGGCTGACCGACGCACCGCATTTCATTTTGCCGACGCCGGTGCGCGTTGCCGATGCTTGGTGGGCACATCACCTGACGATCCTCGGGCATGCCGGCGTAACGTTACTGGAAATCATCCTCGGCCTTATGTGCGGCGTAGTACTCGGCGTATCGAGCGCCCTGGCACTGGCTTATTTCCGCCCCGCGCGGCGCTGGCTATTGCCGATTTTGGTCGCCTCCCAGGCAGTGCCGGTGTTCGCGTTGGCGCCCATCCTGGTACTGTGGTTGGGCTATGGCATCGCCTCCAAAGTGGCAATGGCGACGCTGATTATATATTTCCCAGTGACCGTCAGTTTCTTCGACGGCCTGCGCCGTACTGAGCCGGGTTGGACCGATCTCGCCCGGACCATGGGCGCCAGCCGTTGGAAGATCCTCTCCCGCATCCGCATACCTGCCGCCTTGCCCGCCCTCGCCTCGGGATTACGCGTCGCCACTGCGGTCGCGCCAATCGGTGCAGTAGTCGGCGAGTGGGTCGGTGCCAGCGCTGGCCTCGGCTACCTCATGCTACACGCCAACGGGCGCGTACAAACCGATTTGATGTTCGCGGCGCTACTCACACTGGCGTTCTTCGCCGTGATTATCTATTTCATCGTCGACAATGGTCTGCGCCACGCCTTGCCCTGGCAGCCCGATAAATTACCGAACCACCAAAAGGAGTAACCCCGCCATGTTCCGCATGTTCCGCCGCTCTATTCTTTTGCCGGCGACACTCGCCTTGTTACTTGCATCAACTGGCGCCCAAGCGACTGACAAACTCACCCTGCTGCTCGACTGGTTCATCAATCCCGATCACGCGCCGCTGTTCGTCGCCAAAGAACGTGGTTATTTCGCAGCGCACGGGCTCGACGTGGAAATCATCGCACCGGCCGACCCAAACGACCCACCGAAGCTGGTGGCTGCCGGCAAGGCCGATATAGCCATTTCCTACCAGCCGCAGCTTCATGTCCAGGTCGCAGCAGGCCTGCCACTGACGCGCTTTGGAACTTTGATAGCAACGCCGCTCAACACCTTGCTAGTGCTCAAAGATGGGCCAGTGAAATCGATCGCCGACCTTAAGGGGCGCAAGGTCGGCTATTCGATCGGCGGATTCGAGGATGCGTTGCTGCGCGCCATGTTGGCGCGCCACGACCTCAGCCTCAACGACATCACCCTGGTAAACGTCAATTTTTCGCTCTCGCCGGCATTGCTATCTGGCCAGGTTGATGCAGTGATCGGAGCCTACCGCAACTTTGAGCTCAACCAAATGGACATTGAGGGCCATAAGGGACACGCCTTCTACGTCGAGGAAGAAGGCGTGCCGAGTTATGATGAATTGATTTTGGTGGCAAATCCGGAGCGCATGGATCGCGCCGTTTTGCGCCGCTTTCTCGACGCCCTCGAAGACGGCGTGCGCTATCTAGTGAACCATCCCGACGAAAGCTGGGCGCTATTCATCCGCGGCCGCAGCGCATTGAACGATGAACTCAACCGGCGGGCCTGGCGCGATACGCTAACGCGATTTGCGCTCCGCCCCGCGGCACTCGACCGCGCACGCTATGCCCGCTTCGCCCAATTCATGTATGAACAGGGCCTGATCCCTGAAGCTCTTTCCGTCGCCGATTACGCCACCATATTAGAATGATCCGGTTGCGCCCCTAACATCAGTCTAGGGGGCTTTGCGCCCCCTTGCCCATAAGGCATAATTAAATCGCGAATCGAACCGATTCCCTTTAGTTTTGGGCGTTTCGCGGGATTTATCTTCGCGGAGGGAAAATTGTTGCACGCGGTCGGCCTGTTCGCAGTGCTGTTCGGAACCTGGGTGATCCTGTCCGGCCATTTCACTCCCTTTCTCCTCATCACTGGTTCTATTTGTGCCGCGATCACTGTCGCCATTACGCTGCGCATGGATCTTTTGGACCAACGGCGCGATTTCCTCGGTCCCGTGTGGCGCCTGCCGTTCTATTGGCTATGGCTGGCCGGACAAATCATCCTTTGGTCTCTAATCGTCACGCGCAAAGTGCTGGCACCGCGCCTCGATATCGATCCGATACTGGAGCGCGTGCCTAGCACCCAGCGCAGCGATCTTGGGCGGGTGATCTACGCCAACTCGATTACACTTACCCCTGGCACATGTTCGACCGATGTCCGCGAAGGCAACATAGAAGTGCACGCGCTCACCCACGCGGCTATGAAGGATCTAAAATCAGGCGACATGGACCGCCGTGTCACCACAACCGAGGCCACACCAGCCAAACCGTCCAAGCCGTCGGGCGACGGGGCGTGATGTTCCTCGCTGCCGCCGCCGCCCTGATTGCCGCCATGATCCTGGCGCTCGCCCGTGCTTTTGCCGGACCCACCGTATATGACCGAATCCTGGCGGTGAACCATATCGGCAGCCAGACGGTGCTGCTCATCGCGGTGATGGGCTTTGTCACCGGGCGGCCAGATTTCCTTGATATTTCGCTGCTCTATGCGCTTATCAATTTCGTCGCCACAATCGCCGTGCTGCGTTACGTCAAACGGGGACGCGCACAGGCGGACAAGCAATCGTGATTCTAGACATTCTCAGTTGGATTTCGATCGCCATCGGCGCATTTTTTGTGCTCGTCAGCGGCGTCGGCGTCTGGCGCATGCCAGACCTATTCACACGCATGCATCCTGCCGGGCTCACCGATTCGACTGGCGCTGGATTTCTCCTATTAGGCCTGCTGTTGCAATCGGGCGATTGGCTGGTATCGGTCAAATTGGTGCTGATCTTCATATTTTTGCTGTTCACTAGCCCGGTCGCCACGCACGCCCTAGCCCATGCAGCTCTGCTTGACGGCCTTAAGCCATGGGTACGGCCGCGCGACAAGG
>CAYPSQ010000008.1:5737-39458 GCA_964413115.1 uncultured Rhizobiaceae bacterium
CCGCCACTGGTATTGCCGCGGTCTGGCTTCGCAATCTGCTCGCTTCGACGATGGTACTCGGAATTTACAGTCTGCTGATGGCGGCGTTGTGGGTGGTCCTGGATGCGGTCGATGTCGCCTTCACCGAAGCTGCCGTCGGCGCGGGTGTCACCACGGTACTGATGCTGCTCGCCATCGCGCTTACCGGTCACAAGGAAAAGCGCAGCCGCACCAAGCCTTGGCTGCCGCTTGCCGTCTCGCTCGCTACCGCCGGCCTGCTCATTTACGCCACTCTCGGTATGCCGGCGTTTGGTATTGCCGATGCTCCGGCGCAACTCCATGTCGCACCTTATTATCTAGAGCGTGGCCAAGCCGAGACCGGGGTGCCAAACGTGGTAACTGCCGTGCTCGCTAGCTATCGGGGCTTTGATACGCTTGGTGAAGTGACTGTGATCTTCACCGCCGGCATGGGAGTTCTGGTGTTGTTGGGTGGCGCCACCCGACGCCAGAGACGTGTACCCGCGCCAGCCGAGGAGGATTCGGCATGAGCGATTTCCTCGTCCTTAAGGTGATGGCCAAACTGCTCATCCCGTTCATCCTACTGTTCGGGTTTTACGTCCAGATGCACGGCGATTATGGTCCCGGCGGTGGCTTTCAGGCTGGCGTCATCATCGCCGCCGCGTTCATCCTCTATGCCATCGTTTTCGACGTGAAGACGGCGCGCCGTGCTGCGCCTATGGCGGTGTTGATCTCTATCGCCTGCGTCGGCGTCCTGCTCTATGCCGGGGTGGGCGTCGCGAATCTCATCTATGGTGGGCGTTTTCTCGAATATGGCGTGCTCGCGCATGAGGCAGCGCAGGGCAATCATATCGGCATTCTGATCGTCGAGATCGGCGTCGGCATGACGGTTGCCGCGGTGATGATGATCATCTTCTTCAACTTTGCCCGGCGGCGCTGAGGCGGACGGGCACGCGACCACAATGGACATCCTCACTCACTTCAATTATTGGGCCGCGATTGCGCTAGCAACGATCGGACTTTATGCCTTGGTGGCGCGCCACAATATGATCAAAAAGCTGATCGGCCTCAGCCTGTTTCAAACGGCAGTGTTTCTGCTGTTCATCACCATCGGCAAAGTGACCGGTGGCACAGCGCCGATCCTGGATTCCGCTTACAGCCTCTATTCCAACCCGCTGCCGCATGTTTTAATTCTCACCGCCATTGTGGTTTCGGTCTCGACCCTCGCAGTCGGGCTGGCTCTCGCCATTGCCATCAAGCGCGACTATGGCACCGTCGAGGAAGACGAGATTCACGACGCAGACAACGATCCCGGGCCGGGCAGCGCATGATCGCCGGCCACCTTCCCATCTTGCAGGTCGCGCTACCGCTGATCGCGGCGCCGCTCTGTGTACTTTTGCGCCGGCCCACTCTCGCTTGGGCTTTCGCCACCCTGGTGAGCTGGGCGCTGTTGGCGATGTCGATCCTGCTGCTGATACGGGTCATGGCGGATGGTGTTATTTCCTACCATCTCGGCGGTTGGGCGCCGCCGTTCGGCATCGAATATCGGCTCGATGCGCTCAATTGTTTCGTGCTATTGGTGATCTCCGCTATCGCCGCCGTGGTCACGCCCTACATGCGCCAAAGCGTCGCCAGTGAGATCGCGGCCCCGCGGCACAATCTGTTCTACGGCTTGTATTTGCTAGCACTGACCGGCCTCCTTGGCATCGCGGCGACCGGCGATGCGTTCAATATTTACGTCTTCATGGAGATCTCGTCGCTCGCCTCTTATGTGCTGATCGGCCTGGGGTCGTCGCGCCGCGCCCGCGCCGCCGCCTTTCAATATCTCATCATGGGAACCATCGGCGCGACATTCCTACTAATCGGCATTGGCCTCCTCTACATGATGACCGGCACGCTCAATCTGGCCGATTTATCGCAGCGTGTGGCCAAGGTTCCGGATATGCGGCCGATCTATGCCGCCTTCGCCTTCATCACCGTCGGCACACTGATTAAGCTCGCGCTCTTTCCGCTCCATATCTGGCTGCCCAACGCCTATACCCACGCGCCCTCCGCCGTCTCTGCCTTTCTCGCCGCTTCGGCGACCAAGGTCGGCGCCTATGTGTTGCTGCGCTTCGTCTTTACTCTGTTCGGTGCAGAATTTTCCTTCGAGCGCATGCCGCTGATGGAAATTCTCATGCCGCTATCACTGATCGCCATTCTGGTCGGGTCAGGCGTGGCGATATTCCAGTACGATCTCAAGCGCCTCTTCGCCTACTCCAGCATCGGCCAGATCGGCTATTTGGCGCTCGGCATCAGCTTTGCGTCGACCAGCGGACTGACCGGCGCAATCGTGCATATTTTCAATCACGCGATGATGAAGGGCGGTATCTTCCTGGCGCTCGGCTGCATGATGTACCGCACCGGCTCGGTTGAACTCAGCGCCCTGTATGGCCTCGGCCGGCGTATGCCTTTCACCACGGCGGCGTTGATTATTGGCGGCTTGGGCCTGGTCGGTGTGCCGCTCACCTCCGGCTTCGTCAGCAAATGGTATCTCGTGCAGGCGGCGCTCGAGGCCGATCTCTGGCCGGTCGCGGTGTTGATCCTGTTGGGCTCGCTAGTGGCTCTGGTTTATGTCGGGCGAGTGATTGAAGCGGCCTATTTTCGTCCGCCCCCGCCGGGTGCACCGGCGATCCGCGAGGCTCCGTTGCAGATGTTGATCCCAACCTGGATTCTGCTCGCTGCCTCGCTCTATTTCGGCGTCCATACCGATATTACCGTCGGCGTTGCCGAACGCGGAGCAGAGATGCTGTTGGGAATAGCGCATTGAGCGGCGGCGCGCTTATTCTTCTGGCTCTAGCGATCCCCATCTGTGGTGCTGTTTTGCTGTCGGCTGTCGGGCGCTTTGCGCACCTCCGCAATGAAGTATCACTGGTCACCTCTTGCGGCCTGTTGGCCGCGGTGGCGGCGCTTGTGCCTTCGGTCATGGTCGGTGACCGGCCGTCGATTAGCTTGTTCGAATTCGCGCCCGGCCTCGAATTTGCATTCGAGGTCGAGCCCCTCGGCATGCTGTTTGCTCTCCTCGCGTCGTTTCTCTGGATTGTCACCACGATCTATTCGATCGGCTATCTCGCCGCCAATGGCGAGCCGCATCGGACCCGCTTTCACATCTGCTTTTCGCTCGCCTTGGCCAGTGCCATTGGCATTGCCTTCGCAGGCAACATGCTCACCCTGTTCTTTTTCTACGAGGCGCTCACCCTATGCACCTATCCGCTGGTTGCTCATAGCGGCACCGAGGAGGCGCGCCGCGGCGCGCGGCGCTATCTGGCGATCCTGCTCTCGACCTCGATCATGCTGTTGCTGCTGGCGATCCTCTGGACTTGGGTAGCGGTTGGTACGCTGGAATTCCGCGCCGGCGGCATTCTAATGGGCACCGTTTCCGAACCGGTAATGGCGGTGCTGCTGGTGCTCTATGTCTTCGGCGTAGGCAAGGCGGCGTTGATGCCGTTTCATGGCTGGCTGCCGGCCGCGATGGTGGCACCATCGCCGGTCAGCGCCCTCCTGCATGCCGTCGCCGTGGTCAAGGCAGGGGTGTTTACCATCGTCAAGATCGGTCTTTATATATTCGGCCTCGATGCGATACGCGATTTCGCCAGCGGCGAATGGCTACTCTATGTTACCGGCGCGACCATCTTGATCGCTTCACTGCTGGCGCTCCGCCAGGACAATTTGAAACACCGCCTCGCCTATTCGACCGTGAGCCAACTTTCATATGTCGTGCTCGGTGTTGCCATGGCCAATGCCCATGCAGTGATGGGCGCCTCGATGCATATCGCCATGCACGGCTTCGCCAAGATCACGCTGTTCTTCTGCGCCGGCGCCATCTACACAGCGACGAGAAAAACCCATGTCAGCCAGTTGGACGGCATCGGCCGGCGCATGCCGTTTACCATGGGCGCGTTCACGATAGGTGCGCTGGCGCTGATCGGCCTGCCTCCTTTCTCCGGCGCCTGGAGCAAATAT
This sequence comes from uncultured Rhizobiaceae bacterium, assembly GCA_964413115.1. GTDB lineage: Bacteria > Pseudomonadota > Alphaproteobacteria > UBA828 > UBA828 > PTKB01. The sequence continues at coordinate 9,737 of CAYPSQ010000008.1, forward strand.
TATCTCGTGCTCGGATCGCTCGACGACGGCGCTTATGCACTGCTTGCCGTGCTGCTCATCAGCTCGCTACTCAACGCGCTTTATTTTTTACCGCTGATTGTGCGCGCCTATTTCCCAACTGGCGGGCAGCCACTCCCGGTCGTGGGCGGCATCGCCGAAGCGCCAAAGTTACAATTGGTTGCGATCTCGATTACCGCGCTCGGTTCGGTGGCGCTATTTGCCTATCCACAGTTCCTATTCAACCTGCTGCGGCCGCTGGTCGGAATGTAAGGATAGCGGCATGAGCGATAAAGCATGGATTGAGAAACGCAAGAACGTGGTGTTGATGGTGCGCATCTTCCTTGCCGTCAGCATCGTCTTGCTGCTGCTCGATCTGGTGATCCACCGTCATGACCTGTTCAGCTGGGAAGGCTGGTTCGGCTTTTACGGCTTTTACGGATTCGTCGCCTGCGTCGCGCTAGTCTTTGCGGCCAAGCTCCTGCGCAAATTTGTGATGCGCCCGGAAGATTACTATGACCGATAGCCTGCCGCCGTTCCTGATCTTTTTCGCCGGGGCGCTGCTGGTGGCCTTGGCGCCGGGCCGTCTTCGTCCGTTCCTGACGCTCTTGGTGCCGATCTTCGGCGGCTGGAACCTGTGGTACATCGCCGATGGCGGCGGCGGCCTGCAGGTGGTGCTGTTCGACACCCATCTCGAGCTGGTACGCTCCGACAAACTGTCACTGCTGTTCGGCATTCTGTTTCACCTCGCTACCTTCCTCGCCTGTCTCTATGCCTTCCATATTAAGGACCGCATGCAACAGGTCGCGGCCTTGATCTATGCGGGCGGTGCGCTCGGCGCGGTGTTCGCCGGCGATTTGATTACGCTGTTCGTCGCCTGGGAAATCATGGCGGTGTCATCGGTATATTTGATTTGGGCGCGGCGCACACCGCGCGCCAGTGCGGCCGGCCTGCGCTATCTGACGATGCAGATTTCATCCGGCCTGCTGCTGCTCGCCGGTGCGCTTCTGCATATATCCGAGACCGGTTCGCCGGCCTTCGGCCCGATGAGCCTGGGCTCGCTTGCCAGCATCCTCATCTTCACCGCCTTTGGCATCAAATGCGCTTTTCCCCTGGTGCATAGCTGGCTCACCGACGCCTACCCAGAGGCAACGCCCACCGGTATGGTTTTCTTGAGCGCCTTTACCACCAAAGTTGCGGTCTATGGGCTGGCGCGAGGGTATGCCGGCACCGAGGTGCTGATCTATATCGGCACCGCCATGGCCATGTTCCCGATCTTCTTCGCGGTAATCGAGAATGACCTCCGCCGGGTGCTCGCCTTCAGCCTGATCAACCAGGTCGGCTTCATGGTGGTCGGCATTGGTATCGGCAGCCAATTGGCGATGAACGGCGCCATCAGCCACGCCTTCAACGACGTCTTGTTCAAGGGGCTGTTACTGATGTCGATGGGTGCGGTGCTGCATCAAACCGGCAAGATCAACGGCTCGGAACTGGGCGGCCTGTACAAGACCATGCCGATCACCACTGGCCTTTGTATTGTCGGCGCGGCGTCGATTTCGGCGTTCCCACTATTCTCCGGTTTCGTCAGCAAATCGATGGTGATGGTAGCGGCGGCGGAAGAAGGCTATTGGGTCGTCTGGCTGCTTCTGCTGTTTGCTTCCGCCGGCGTGTTTCATCATGCCGGCATCAAAATTCCTTATTTCGCATTCTTCGCCCATGATTCCGGCATCCGCACGCGCGAGCCGCCGCTCAACATGCTGCTGGCGATGGGTCTGAGTGCACTGCTGTGCATCGGGATCGGCGTTTTTCCGAGCGTGCTTTATGGTCTTCTGCCGTGGGAGGTGCAGTACGCGCCTTACACGGCAGACCATGTACTCACCCAGTTGCAATTGCTATTTTTCTCAGCCCTGGCCTTCGCTTGGCTCAATCTAGCAAAGCTCTATCCGCCGGAACTACCATCGGTGAATCTCGATGCGGATTGGCTTTATCGCCGCCTCGGCCTCGGCGCAGCGCGCCGCGCTGAACAATTATGGATAAGCTCCGAGCAAGGCGGTGCGCGTCTGGTGGCGCATGGCAATAGCCTGTTTCAGCGCGCGGCGGCGCGGCATTACGGCCCGGCCAGCGTTCTCGCCCGCACCTGGAGCACCGGGTTTGCTGCGCTCTGGATCGTCGTGCTGCTTGGTATCTGCTTAATCCTCTACTATCTCTAGATGATGCTGGATAAACGTTTATGCGCCTGGCTCCTAGTTGCGCTAACTCTGCTTGGCGGATGCACCACGCCGTCACTATGGCGCGCCGAACATTACCGTGAACACGCGCTGGTTGGCCGTATCTGGAGTGTCGCCGAAGCCCGCTTTGTTGAGCGTACAGAATTGTTTTCTGCCCTTGTACCGGCCCCTTTTATCCTGCTGGGTGAAACGCACGACAATCCAGATCACCATTTGCTGCAGGCCGAGATCATCATGGCCCTGGCGAATGCGGGCCGCCGTCCGGGTCTAGCCCTGGAGATGTTCGACATGTCACAAGCAACCGCGCTCAGCGCTTATTTGGCGCAATCACCCGGCGATGCGAGCGGGATCGGCGAGGCGGTTGGCTGGCAAACATCCGGCTGGCCGGAATGGGCGCTATACCAGCCGATCGCCGAAGCAGGCCTGCGCGCTGGCCTTAATTTGCACGCTGCGAATATGAGTCGCACCGAGGCCCGCGCATTAGCACAATTGGGCTTGGCCGGCACGGCGTCAGAGCTTGTCCACCGCCTTCAACTAGATCGTCCCTTGCCAACAGCGGATGCAGAAAACCTAAATCAGGAGATCGATGCCGCCCATTGTGGCTACGCCAATAACGAGATGATCGAGGCTATGTCCTACGCTCAATTTGCCCGCGATGCGCATTTGGCGCACGAAATGATTGCTAACGGTGAGATCGACGGCGCTATCTTAATCGCCGGCGCAGGCCACGCGCGCAAAGACCGCGCAGTCCCCTTTCATCTCCGCCGCATGGCGCCCGGCCGCGCGATCATCAGCCTCGCCTTTCTGGAAGTAAGTGCCGACGAAAACACCGCAAACGCCTATGCAATATTGTTCGGCAGCGAAACGCTGCCGTTCGACTATGTCTGGTTCACACCGCGCGTCGACATCCGCGATGCTTGTGAGCGCTTCGAAGAGCAGCTCAAGAAAATGCGGGGGGAATAGACTCGGGCGCACCATACTCAAAGCTTCGCACGCAAACTGATACAAAGGGAGGCATGTCCTGATGGGAACCAGGCGCCAGCCGGTTCCCGCAAGAGAAAATCATCGACATTGCCTATATTGTTGAGCTGGAGTTTGCGTGCCGTGCCAAACTGTATCTCCATACGCTCAAATCGTTGTGGGAACTGACGGGTGACTAAGCTTGATGTAGCGCTTCAATCGCGCGAGTTCGGTCGGTTTTAAATTCACTGTATCCTCCCAAATAGATCATTCTGTTGGTTCGTTGGCGGATAGAGGAATGTTTTAACCATCGCGTCGCTATACGGCGATCTCGGCCGTTAGTGAGTAAGTATCGAGCCCGCCTGAAATTATTTTTTCTTGGCCTTGGCCTGGCGCGCTGCGACCGCAACTTAGGAGTTAACCCAAGCCAGTAGTTTTTGCCGTCCTCCACATCCGCTGCCTACACTTTAAAATACAGTACCTTGTCCATCTCGAGCATGCCCGTAAGTTCAACGTTTGGCAGACTTTCGGGTCTCCTGTATTGGCGACAATGCCTTTAGACTAGCTCTTGGTGAATATCTCATCATCAAGAAAGGCGCCATAGCTGCCGAGTATCACTTTTGCCCTCGCTGGGCCCTAAGGGGATCATGGCCGCTAATAATTGCTCAAACACCCCTTATTATCCGTTATTTGTAGTATCCCCTGGGTGACCAGATCAGCGCACCCAGGTTTCGGACCAAGCGAGACACGACATGCCGCTTGGATGCCCAGCCATCATGTCGGGATATGTCTTTCCGGCGGCGGCACGGCCGGCCACTGTTAGTGACGCCGTTTTGGCAGGCGTGAGGCAGCTATATACGCCCCACTCACCCAACATCTCACCGCCCGGTGCTACGGCGAGCATGAAAGGTTCGCCCATATCGCTCCACCGCATGATGATCTCACCTTCGGCTGAGGACACAGCCTCGGTGAAGCTGGAGCCGATATCGCCCGAATTGGAAAATTTGGCAGCAATGATCGGCAGGTCTTTGTTAGCAAAAGTTTCCGGATGCAGGGTTTCTTCAATTATCTGGATAAAACGCGCAAAACCCTCATTGTCACTATAGACGCGGATTTCACCGTCCGTTGCGTCGCTTTGCAGGAACAGCACATGGCCAGGTCCGGCCGGCGAAATCAGCCCCCGCCAATGGGCGCAGGTCGTCGTGTCTGCCCCACCCTCTTCGGCAGATAGCCGCAAAAAGGAATTTTCGCCGGTAAAATGCACCTTAAATGGTACGACCGCATCGCTCATGAGCCTTTTCCCCTGTTTAGAATGTTCAGATTATCCACCGTAAGCCATGTATCGCGGCGCCCGCAAGAAGTGGGTTGCTACACTGTCGCGCCAGCAAGTAGCTTGCAGGACAATTCTTAGGAGCATCTCAATCTTGAGTACGAAGGATAATGGGCTGGTCTGTGATTTCACCGGTGGCCCAGTCGGCCTCCGCCAGCGCATTGGCGGCGGACGTGGGCAGGCGCTGCCGCGCGCAGCCGGGTTCACTAAAGGCCGCACACCCTCGGTTGTAGACGCCACAGCTGGGCTCGGACGCGATTCATATTTGCTTGCATCACTCGGTGCAGAGGTGACACTGATAGAACGCTCACCGGAAATATACGCTTTGCTGGAAGACGGTCTGGCACGAGCAGGCGCAACTGGTGGGGAGGCTGCGGAAACTGTTGCTCGCATGACCCTTCTGTTCGGTGATTCCAAGGCGCTGCTGCCCGAATTGGCGCCCGAAGTGGTGCTGGTCGATCCGATGCATCCACCGCGCGGTAAAACGGCTTTGGTAAAGAAGGAAATGCGCCTCTTGCGCGCCATTGTCGGCAGCGACTCGGACGCAGGTGATCTCATGCGCGAGGCGCTCGCTGCAGCAAGCAAAAGAGTAGTGCTAAAATACCCACTCCGCGCGAGCGGGATGGCGAAATTAGTGCCGCCTACGCATCAAATCCGTGGCAAAACGACGCGCTACGACGTGTTCATGATCGGCTAATTTCCGCTGCAATGCCAGTAATCTTCGCGGTGGTAAGCTTGTAGTTGCCGTCCTATACGCCTTTTTCACCATCACCGATATGGCGCACCCCATCGCGCACGGCGGAGATTGTATAGATAATAAAGTCCGGAACATCGTCGAGCAATGTAGATTCTTTGCTCGGCGTATGATGCCGGCTCAACGCGTCAAGATCAAAAATCGCCGCAATCAGCCTACTCTTTAGGTTTCTTTGAAAGCAGGACCCTGCGCTGCCAGGTAGTTCAAGACTTCTACCTTGCACACATAGTGAATGCACCATATGCATTCGACGAACACCATGATTTTCTCATGTAGGCCATGGAGACCCTTACTCCAAACCGCAGTATGCATTAGAACTGCGCGGGCAGGTTTCTCTAACCACGAAGTTAGAAAGCATCGGGGGACGGCCGTCATGCCAACCTGCATATCCAGCCTGCGCCAAGTAAAGCAAACTCTGCAGCTTGCGGGCGAGGTACGAAGGTACCCCCAATTCACTACACTGCAAAAACCAGCTGACGATATCGGATATCGATGAAACGATGGGTAGTGTCATGTTAGCTGCTTGGATGTTATGACGCGTGGAAGGCGACACATATGCGCAGATTTTGGGGAATTTGCCGTAAAGAAACTGTTAAGATAGAACAACTTTTTCCTCGTCTTACGGAGGCTTCATGAAGTTAAACGGCGAACATCACATACCGGCCAGTCGGCAAACTGTTTGGGAAGCGCTGAACGATGCGGACATATTGCGAGCCTGCTTGCCAGGTTGTGAGACGCTGGAAAAAATATCCGATACGGAGATGACGGCCAAGATCACCACCAAGATCGGCCCGGTCAAAGCGACATTCACCGGCGCTGTGACGCTGTCCGATCTTGACCCGCCCAACGGGTATAAACTAAAGGGCGAAGGCCAAGGCGGCGCAGCTGGTTTCGCTTCGGGATCAGCAAGCGTCAATCTCAGCGACCAAGACGGCGGGACAATGTTGCACTATGAGGTCGAAGCCAAGGTCGGAGGAAAATTGGCGCAGATAGGCTCTCGCCTGATCGATTCCGTCACCAAGAAATTGGCCGCACAATTCTTCACCTCTCTGGTCGAGAAACTGAGCCCCGGCGATGAAACCGAAGCAGCATCCCAAACTTCTGAGAGTGTTGAGAGCACCGTGGGCTCCCCCACGAGTGGCCCGCCGGCAGCAACAGCGACCTCAATACCTAAGCGCGGCATTCCGACCCCGATCTGGGTTGTCGGCATTATCGGCGTCGTGGGAGTTCTAATATTGTGGGCAGCTGGAATTTTTTAGAATCATGACGTTGATTGGAATTCGCGGTGGCGAGGATAGCGAACGGGCGGAATTGGCTCGTATGTTGTTGGGCGAATTAAAGTTGCGCGGCCAAAGTGTCTCGGTTCTTGCCTATGCTGGCCCCTCGGCGGATATCGATATTCCCGGTAAAGACAGCTATGAGCACCGACGAGCCGGCGCGAGGGAGGTATTAGCGGTCTCGCGCTTACGTTGGGCTTTGGTGCATGAAACAGCAGAAGCGGACACCTACACCTGCCCAGAACTGGATGACTTACTGGCCCGCCTTGCGCCGGTTGATTTTGTATTAGCGTCTGGCGTCACAGAACATGTCGGCATTACCCTGAATTTGGCGAAGGACCATGAGACACTGCAAGCGGCACATGGGGCTGATATGACAAGGGTCTTTCGCCTTGACAGAACTGCGCAAATCGCCAATTTCATCGTCAACCCATCAGACGAAAAGCACCTCACCTCGTGACACACACGCTGCCACAATCCGTCGACGAAACGGTCGAGATACTCGCCGCCGGCAATTATATCGCCGACCGCAATTTGGCTACCACGCTCTATGTATCACTCAGCATGCAGCGTCCAATTTTTCTCGAAGGCGAAGCTGGCGTCGGCAAGACGGAACTGGCAAAGGTGGTCGCAGAGCAATTCGGGCGCAATCTGCTGCGCCTGCAATGCTATGAAGGATTGGACGTCTCCACCGCTGTCTATGAATGGAATTACGCCCGTCAGATGATTGAGATCCGGCTATCCGAAGCGCTTGGCGACCGGGACCGGGACTCACTCGCCGAGGATATTTTTTCCGAGCGCTTCCTGATTACGCGCCCGCTTCTGAAAGCCCTGGAGCCGATGCCCGAGGGCGCCCCAGTCCTGTTGATTGACGAGCTTGACCGCGCCGATGAGCCGTTCGAGGCGTTTCTCCTAGAAGTGCTGGCTGACTATCAGATTACAATTCCGGAGATCGGCACCGTCAAGGCAGCCGAGCCGCCGATTGTTCTCATTACCTCGAACCGTACTCGCGAAATTCACGACGCCCTCAAGCGTCGCTGCCTTTATCATTGGATCGATTATCCCGACGCCGAGCGCGAACAGGCTATTCTCACCACACGCCAGCCTGCAGCGGACATAAACCTCAGTCGCCAAGTAGTGGCCTTCGTGCAGGAGTTGCGCAGAGTAGATCTATTTAAACTACCCGGCGTTGCCGAAAGTATCGATTGGCTGGCGGCACTCACCGTCCTTGGAGAACCCACATTGAACGAGGATATTGTGCGCCGTACCTTGGGCGTTTTGCTGAAATATCAGGACGATATCGAAAAAATCGAAAGCACAGAATTACATCGTTTGCTCGAAGCTGTCGCCTGACCGAATTCGACGTCAGCGCGCCCTTGCAGAGCACACGGCAAAGCTCTACACCTTGACCATGCTATTGGCCAAACCAGAGGGGGCTGGCACGATAACCACTGCACAAACCCAACAAGAAGACATCCTCGGCACCGCCGCAGCGTGGCTCGACGCTGGCCGCAACGTGGGGCTGGCAACTGTAATCGCAACGTGGGGCTCGTCGCCACGCCCGGTTGGCAGCCAATTGGTGATCGACAGCGACGGTCACTTTGAGGGCTCGGTTTCGGGTGGATGTATCGAAGGTGCAGTGATTGAAACTGCACAGTCCGTCATCCAAAGCGGCCAACCGGAAATGCTTGAATTCGGCGTTTCCGATGAGCAGGCATGGGAATTTGGCCTCGCGTGTGGCGGTACGGTCCGGGTATATGTCGAAAAAGTTGACTAAGAGATGAGGCGCGACACTCTCGAGCAGCTGAATGCCGACCGAGCTGAAAAGCGACCAGTTGCCCTGGTTACTGAAATTTCATCCGGCGCACAGCGGCTGGTTTATAGCAAGGGCGTCTCGCCCGGTGCAGAGCTACCGCAAGATCTACTCAGCGAAGCGCGCTCGGCGTTGACTGATGACCGCAGCACCACCTGCAGTCTGGACGGCAAATCCTATTTCATCCAGATCCACAATCCGCCGCTTCGTCTCTATATCGTTGGCGCCGTACACATCACCCAGGCACTAGCGCGGATTGCCAGCGTTGCCGGCTATGCCGTAACCGTGATCGACCCGCGTCGCGCATTTGCCGAGCCAGAACGGTTTCCCGGCATCACGCTCTCTAATGACTGGCCGGACGATGTCCTCGCAAACGCCAAGCCAGACCGACGCACCGCTATCGTCACCCTTTCGCATGACCCTAAGATCGATGACCCTGCCTTGGAAACGGTGCTGAGATTGGACGTATTCTATATCGGCTCACTCGGCAGCAACCGCACGCATGGCAAACGCTTGGTACGACTTGATGAGAAAGGCTTCAGCGCCGCCGAAACGGGGCGTATTCATGGACCGGTCGGCCTCAATATCGGCGCCAAAACACCGGCCGAGATTGCTATATCAATCATGGCTGAGATTACCCAGGCGCGACGGGCACCACGCCAGAACGCACCGCCAAATGGCTGGGACGCGCTATGATCTTTGGTGAATTTGCAGTCGCCGACGCTGTGGGATTAATACTTGCGCACAGCGTCCGGTTGGCTGGCGGCACATTCAAGAAAGGCCGCGTCCTTTCTTCCAAGGATATTGTAAAGCTGAAAGCAAGCGGTGTGACTGAGGTCTCAGGCGCCCGGCTTGAAGCGGACGACATGAGTGAAGACGCAGCCGCATTAGCCCTCGCCAAGGCGCTCGTCGGGCCGGAACTTACACTCGGCACCGCATTCACTGGGCGCTGCAACCTATTCGCTACCAATCGGGGACTGATCGTTCCGGATCAAGAACGCATTGATCGCATCAACTTGATCGACGAAGGCATGACGATCGGTACGCTGGCGCCCTTTAGCCAAGTTGAATCCGGCCAAATGGTGGCCACCGTGAAAGTAATTCCCTTCGCACTGTCGCGCGGCATTGTCGAAACTTGCCTTTTAATTGCGCGCCAGGACTGCCCCGTTATGCATTTTGCGCCCTTTCGCAACCGGCGCGTTGGATTTATCCAGACCCGCCTGCCCAGCACCAAGGAAAGTGTGCTCGATTCGACCACCGGCACGCTTCTCGGCAGGCTTACCATTTTGGGCGGTGAGCTGGCGAGCGAAATCCGTTGCGCCCATTCTAGCTCCGAAATCGCCGAGGCGGTGGGCCGTCTCCGCGGCCTCCGCTGCGATATGATCCTAATCGCTGGCGCCTCAGCTATCGTAGATCGCCGGGATATCGTACCCAGCGGCATCGTTGCATCCGGTGGCATGATTGATCATTTTGGCATGCCGGTAGATCCCGGAAATCTTCTTCTCATCGCGCATCTCGGCGACATCGATATCCTCGGCTTGCCGGGCTGCGCGCGATCACTCAAATTGAACGGCTTCGACTGGGTCCTGCGCCGCCGTTTCGCAGACATACCAGTCAGCCGGCATGATATCATGACTATGGGCGCCGGCGGACTGCTGATGGAAATTCCCAGCCGTCCGCTACCACGCGCCTTCGCATCGCCCAAGGACCCCAACAATCGAGCTGATGAGAACTCCTCTAAATCGGGCTGCACCAAGGTGGCGGCACTTGTCTTAGCGGCCGGCGAATCCCGGCGCATGGGCACGATCAATAAGCTTCTGGTCGAGGTCGACGGCTTGCCGATGGTGACGCGCGCGGCTGATGCAGCTCTGCAAAGCGGCGCTGATCCAGTAGTTATCGTCACAGGACATCAGCATAAAAAAGTGGAATCAGCGTTGGCCGGGCGGGCCGTTCAAATTCTCCACAACGCCGACTATGCCGAGGGCATGAGCACCTCGGTGCGCGCCGGCCTTGCAGTGCTGCCAGCAGATACGGGCGCCGCTGTGATTTGCCTCGGCGACATGCCGCATGTGGATTCGGCTCTTATCTCGCGCCTCATCGCCAGTTTCGACCCGGCGCAGGGACAATCGATTTGCGTCCCGACCTATAAGGGCAAGCGCGGTAATCCAGTGCTCTGGTCATCGCGATATTTCGAGCAAATGAAGCGTCTTGCAGGCGACGTCGGCGCGCGCCATTTGATTGGTGAACATAGTGACCAAGTGCGTGAGATAGAATGCGGCGATGCCTCCATCACGTTTGACGTGGACACGCCCGAGGCGCTTGAATCTCTCATGGCACGAAGCTAGCGCAGGCTGCTAATGCCGCGCGACCCTATTCTCCTGACACCGGGCCCGCTTACCACGAGCGAGCGTACTAAGCAGGCGATGCTGCGCGACTGGGGTTCCAGAGACGGAAGCTTTATCGAATTGACGGCGCGCGTTCGCCGCCGCCTAACAGTCTTGGCCGAGGCCGAGGCCGAGCATGTCTGTGTACCGATTGCCGGCAGCGGTACTTTCGCAGTCGAGGCCATGCTGGGCACCTTGGTGCCGCGCGATAGCCACGTGCTGGTGTTGGCAAACGGCGCGTATGGCCAGCGAATCGCGAATATTCTAATCCACGCCGGGCGCCACTGCGAAGTTATCACAGGCGCCGAAAACCAACCCGTGGATAGCGCCGCTGCTGCCGCCCGTTTGGATTCGGACCACTCAATCAGCGATGTTGTCATGGTCCATTGCGAAACCACCAGCGGGGTCCTGAACCCCTTGCACGAGATCGCTGAAATCGTATCCAAGCGCGGCAAGCGCTTGTTAGTAGACGCGATGAGCTCTTTTGGTGCTATTCCAATCAATGCCAACCAAATCGCCTTTGATGGTCTCGCTGCATCAGCCAACAAATGCCTGGAAAGTGTGCCCGGCGCAGCCTTCGTGCTGGCGCGGCGCAGCCATCTGGAAGCTTGCGCGGGAAACTGCCAGAGCATAGCCCTCGACTTAGAGGCGCAGTGGCGAGGTTTCGAACAAAACGGTCAATGGCGCTTCACGCCGCCAACGCAAATTATTGCCGCGCTCGATAGCGCACTCGACCAGCTCGCGGCGGAAGGCGGCATCGGCGGGCGCTTCGCGAGATATTGGGAAAATTGCAACACGCTGGTCTCGGGTATGCGCGCGATGGGCTTCGAAACCTATCTGTCCGACGACATTCAGGCCCCCATCATCGTTACTTTTCGCATTCCTCTGGACCGCGCCTTTGAATTCACGGCTTTTTACGATGCCTTGGCGCGCTACGGATTCCTGATATACCCTGGAAAATTAACGGATCAACCCAGCTTTCGGATCGGATGCATCGGCAACATCCACGCTGAAGACATACAAAACTTGCTGGCAGCGATAAAGTCCGCCCTCCACGAATTGGGCGTACACGTAATCGGTGGGTAGTCCAACGGCACAAAGTTAGCGCGCATTCTCAATCGACGTTTTATCAACAAAACGCGCCTGAAAGCGCATTTGCAGATGTTGGACTGCATCTCGATGCAGAGCCATATGTTGTTCAATTTCGATGCGCGTGTTTCCGGTTATTTTGCAGACTCTATCAGCAAGTTTCCCTCCCTTTGCATCCCAGGACGTCGGGTTTATTAATTTAAATCAAAGCACTAGAAACACTGCTCTATAGGGCGCACCACATTGTGGACCTCGTGATTTCAAGCGGGTCCTTCTGAACTCATCTCAGCTGTTTCCTCCCCCGGGCCTCAAATACCTTCTCGGTCATCGCCAACAACACCCTCTCTTCTGGGCGTCGAAGACGATACCGCTACTGCGAACGGTGCACGCCGGACATGGTGGCCGACGAATAAGCCAGCCGCCGCCCGGTTGCCATCAGCGTTGGAAGGGGTCAGTCTTGCACGGAGTCTGAATCGCCCAAACCGGAGTTATCTCGAGCCGTATCGCTCTCACTCGACTCACCGACGCTTTCTTCCGCAGCATTTGCTGCAGTTTTACGCTCAGCCCGAGCCGCCGCCCGTGCGGCCTTTTTCTCCGCCTTCTGGCGTTCGCGCTCGATACGTTCGAACCGATAGTTAGGTTTTCGGGGCAACGAAAGTTCCCCTCATTATCTAAGTAAAGTTTTGAACGGCCAAGCCGCTCGTCACCAGAATTAGTCTATGAGCGATAGGTTTTCAGCAGCCATTTTCCCATCGCGGCCCGAAACTAGTTCGAACGACACGCGTTGGCCTTCTGACAGACCGGGCAAGCCGGACCGTTCGACAGCGCTGATATGCACGAACGCATCTTTCGAACCATCTTCCGGTTCGATGAAGCCAAACCCTTTTGTAGGGTTGAACCATTTAACAGTACCATTAGCCATAACATTTTCCTTTTACGACGAAAGAATTGGAACTCCACCTCATAGGAGTTCCTGTGTCAACAACCACAATGTCGGGTAAGTAGCCTAGTTAACCGCCTTGACGGCAATAACAAGTGCAACAACGACAGTGCAACGTTGAGTGACAATACGCACGCACAAGTATTATTCAACATTAATTGTACGAAATCATACAACTCCCGGCTTCTGGAAAATGAATTCCTCCGTCGTGAATGGCCGTTATATCAAGCCTTTAGATCGCGAGGTCGGCTGACGGAAGACCGAGCAACACTCGCCCGTGATTGGATGCATTCACATCCAAATTTTGGGTGATGTGGCCGCGAATGCAGTTCGCATCCCGTATAGCACGCGAAATCGGATTACGATCATAGAGGCCAGCGCCACCTGAAACCTGAAATAAGAGATCGACCGCCTCAGCTGAAAGTACGCCCGCCATGCACGCCTTAGCACGAAGTTCTGTCTTGAGTTCCATTGGCGCGACTTCGCTTTTCTCGGCCACCGCCATACCGAGATCGCAGCAATTATGCAACAGCAACCGTGCCATCTCGACCGCCGTATGAGCCTCTCCTACTTTGGCCTGTACGGTAGAATAATCTGCGATACTTTTACCCGACATGCGCGTCACCCGAGTTCGCCCTTGCTTGATATATGCATCAAAGGTCGCCTGCGCCAAACCGAGCGCCACCGCGCTTTGATTGATCGAGAACATGGCAAATGCCGGTAGCTTATAAGTCGCCTCAGGGTTGATCGCACAACCCGGCGCGTCGCCACCGCCTTTCGTATCGTTGATCGGCAAGGCGCGCGCAGCCGGCACGAATACATCCTTGATGGCAACGTCGGTGCTACCGGTGCCGCGCAATCCCGCCGATTGCCAGGTATCGAGGATTGTATAGTCAGCAAAAGGTACAGCATGCATCTGGGCGATGGGCGGACCGTCGCCATTCTCGGCAAAGGCCGCAGCGATAAACCAGTCGGCGCCGAAGACGCCGCTAGCGAAAGGCCATTGTCCGCTCAAACGCCAGCCACCATTGACTTTACGCGCTTTGCCGCAGCCCGGAATCAATACCCCTGCGACCAAAGCATCGGGCATCGGACCCCAGATTTCGTCCTGCCCCTCAGGTGGCCAATAGCCGAGCAGGCAATTGTGCGAGCAATATTGTGTCAGACACCAACCGGCGGCACAGCAAGCTTGCGAGATGGTATCAACAATATCGACCATGCCAGAAAAATGCGCCGCGGTCCCGCCATGGCGACCGGGTTGCAAAATACGGTGAAGTCCAGCGGCCCGCATGGCCGCCATCGTCTCTATGGAGAGGCGCCGGGCCTCTTCAGTTTCTAGCGAGCGCGCGCGGACCGTGTCGAACAGGTCTTGCGCTCGCGACAGGAGTGTGTCGCGGGTGGGTATCGTTTTGGATGACGTTTTTGTTACGACCATAAGGCACCAGCTTAGCGTCTCAATTAAGCCACCGCCATGCAGAATTCATCAGCCCGGGTGCGGCTCATTGCCGAACAACCGGATGGCTAGCATGAGCGTTCCGAGGCTTTTGCCATGAATGTCGAGCGCCACAGTCTGGGTAACGCTCCCGCCTCGTATATTCTCGATAACGAAATTCATCGCCTGCAGTTGGGTCAGTTCGTAGCGCCGCACCGGGCCTCTCGCGACAGACGCAAATGCTGCTAATACGCGCACCTCTGTCAGCTCCTGGAGTAGCCACTCATAGCCCGAAACATCATGTGCGATGACCGAAACATTCACCCAATTACCTTTGTCGCCAGCGCGGGCATGGGCAAGATCGCGGACCGTCACAGTCATGGTGCAGTGACTAACTTAACCCAGGTGGGCACTAATTCACGAGGCAATAACACGGATTGCACTGCTAGAATTTCGCGCACATTGGCAAAATCCCCGGCGCCGCCCGATGGGCCGTTGGTATATAGCGCCGAAACCTCCCAACCCACCGCTTCTGCGGCTTCGCGGAACGCCGTTCTGCCGGCCACCCGCAGACGCACCTCGTAAGGTTCCGGCCGGCCTTCGCCGGGCCCATGTAGGCTGTCGAGGCCAATCAAATCGATCCGCAGGTCATCGAAAGTAAAGCCGCGCAAAGCGAGCCGCTCTTTGACAATTTCGCCGGCGAGGCGCGCCCGAGTCACAGCGTTTGGTCCGCCGTAGGAAAGCTCACCCTCGCCGAGAAAGCCGTCGAAATAACCGACGCTCACCTTATAGGTTGGTGTGCGCGACCGTGCGTGCGCGCCGCCAAGCCGGACCCGATCACGGGCGATTTCACTGAGGCTGATGTCGCTCATATCAAGTACACAGTCCGGTGTAATATAGCCTGAAGGATCATCGACCTCGTAGAGCAATTGTTCGGTACAGGTTTGCCTGTCCACCCGTCCACCAGCTTCCAGCACCTTGCCAATGATGACGTCGCCGTCGGCACTGACATCAGCAAAGGGAAAGCCGAGCCGCGCCAGTGCCGGCACGTCTTTCACCCCCGGGTCAGCAAAATAGCCACCCGTTACCTGTCCGGCGCATTCGAGCAAATGCCCGGCCGCGGTGGCTTGCGCGAGCTTGGCGTAATCGTCATAGGACCAACCAAACGCGTGCAACAGCGGGGCAACAAATAACGACGGATCAGCGACCCGGCCGGTAATGACGATGGGCGCATCACTCGCCAGTGCCTCGACAATCGCATCGGCACCTAGATAGGCGTTGGCCGAGGCCATACGCGGCAAGATGCTCTCGAGCGGCTCGCCCGTTTCTAGCAAGGTCAATTCGGGGCGCTCTAACAGCACAGCCTGCACATCATCGCCGAGCACCACCGCGCAAAAGAAATTGGCGAGTTCAAGTTCAGCGGCGATGTCGCACGCGGCGCGCGCGGCGGCTAACGGCGCAGCCGCGCCCATATTGGTAACCACCCTTATTCCGTTCGCCGCGCAGCCCGGCAGTACGGCGCGAAACCGCGCCTCCAGTTTGGGGCTGTAGCCTGGGCCATCTCCTCGGCGGAGCGCCAAGGTTTCGCGTGCGATGGTACGTTCGGCTAGACACTCGAAGGCGAGTACGTCTATATCTCCATGCTCGACCAGTTCCACGGCAGGCTCCCAACGATCGCCGGCAAAGCCAGCGCCGGAACCGATCCGAAGTTTTTCTCGATCCATCCGTTTCTACCTAGGTCAAGAATGCGCTTACGAGCACGTTGAATTTGACCAGATTCTCGCAGCATATCAAATACGCAGCGCCCTCATCGGCTGGGCAAATTTCGACTTCAGCATCCAGAGTTTGTTCGGCTGTCCAGACTATCGATTCGTCGGAAAAGATACTGTCCTCTGCTCCAACAATGAGTGCGGGCAGGCAGCTCATATAATAGCCGTTGCTGAGAGTGCTCAATTCTCTGTGGCCGCGCATGTTGAGCAAGGTCACTGGCCAATTATGCAAGAGGCCAGGAATTTGATGCCGATAACACACACCGGTTACAATCAAAAAATAATTCTGATCAGCAGCCCGGGCTCGCCCACTTCGACATAGGAGACCGAAATGCTGCCTTCGATTTCAACAGTGCGGTCGATCAGTTGCTGAGGCATTCGCATTATTCCTGGGCAATGACGGCACAACTTCGCGGGCACAGAAGATTATCGTTCGACACCCGGTGACGGCAAGTCGTGTCTTAGATTGTCGGCCTCCCGAGCGGAAGCTATGATGCGGACCTTTGCCACGCCAAAAGGGAATTACAGATATGAACGACAATGTGGGTGCCAGCAAAAACGTCGCCTTTGTGGGGCTTGGGGTCATGGGATACCCCATGGCGGGACATTTGGCGAATACCGGCCACGTCGTCGCTGTCTACAACCGTACCCGGGCACGGGCCGATCAATGGGCAACCGAATATAGCGGGCGCGTCGCCGACACACCGGCGGCGGCGGCAAATGGCGCCGATCTGGTGTTTGCCTGCGTAGGCGCGGATGACGATCTCCGCGCAATTCTCTATGGCGACGATGGCGCATTGGCCGGCATGTCTGGCAGCGCAATTTTCATCGACCACACTACCGATTCTGCCGTCGTCGCGCGTGAGGCAGATGAGGCGGCACGGAGGCAAGGCTTCGGCTTTCTCGACGCACCCGTTTCAGGTGGCCAGGCTGGCGCCGTAAACGGCGCGCTCACAGTTATGGTAGGCGGAACAGAGGAAAGCTTCGCCACGGCAGAGCCTGTAATGCAGTGCTATTCTCGCAACGTCACCCATATGGGAGAGGCAGGAAACGGCCAACTCACAAAGATGGTGAATCAATTGTGCATCGCCGGCGTAGTGCAGGGACTGGCCGAAGGAATCAACTTCGCCCAGCACGCCGGGCTCGACGGCGAGCGCGTGCTCGACGTCATCTCCAAGGGTGCAGCACAATCCTGGCAAATGGAAAACCGCGGCTCCACCATGCTCAAAGGTGAATTCGAATTCGGCTTCGCCACCGATTGGATGCGCAAAGATTTGGGTCTCTGTTTTGAAGAAGCAAAAAAGAATGGCGCACTGCTGCCGATGGCCATGCTTGTCGACCAGTTCTACGCCCATGTGCAACAACGCGGTGGCGGCCGTTGGGACACCTCTAGCCTGATTCACCTGCTACAAAAAATCTGAGAAAACCTGAAAAGGTCTTTCCAAACAGCATCACTCAGAAATGTCTCATGCATTCCGGTAATTACGTTCGCTTGGCGTTTTCAGAAAAATTGAACAAGCCACTTTTGTGACCGGCGGGTCTTAATCCAATAAACTGTACCGTGCTAGGTTACACATCAGCGCCGTGAGGCTGAATGCATAGGACGGCGCCTGACAATAACGAGCGACGGTGTTGGCCAACGCGCAGGACTTGACGCCTAGATCATTACCACATCGGCGTCATAGTGGAAGAAACCCACGCGCGCTTCGCCGCGATCTTCGGCCGCTGCGAATATGGCACCGATCAAAAGCGCCAGACCAACGTGGCATTAATGGTTGGCACCGATACAATGGCCGATAAGATCTTCCAGATCACGGTTGATTTCGCCCATCAGCCTTTGGCCCTCCAGCCCATAGCAGTTGATCCCCCTCAATACGCCTGCAGATTTCTACCTTACGCACATCATTGAGACTGAAGTTGCCATCGAACAGGCGAATGAAGGGGCCGAGCACGGAAGGCGTATTGTTGTCCTTTGTCCGGTCTCGCAACAGTTCTCCCCCTTCGACGTGGAGCGGTTTCATATCATTGGCAGGAGTGGCGCTCACTATCGTATCTGAGTTATTGACAATGCGACTCCTTCAAAGGCCCGACTCGATGGTCAAGGCGATCAGCACCAAGCCGGCGAGAAACAGTGTCTCGCCGAACACCAACGCAACCGGGCGCCAACCGAGCACAGCCATTTCTTGGAATGAGGATTTCATGCCTAGCCCCGCAATGGCGATCACCAGGCACCAGCGTGATACCGTCACAATGGCCTCCAGCAATATCGCCGGTATAGCGCCGGCGCTGTTGATCGCGGCGATAATCACGAAGACAACCAAAAACCAGGGCAGGCCGGCGCGCGCGCCTCGCGTTGACCCGACTTCACCGCGCGCCCAACGCGCCACGACAAACGCAAAAATCAGCACCACCGGGGCCAACATGGCTATCCGCAGCAGTTTGGTGAAGGTAGCCACGCCACCGGTCTCATCCGAGACCATGTAACCAGCACCCACCACCTGCGCCACATCATGGATTGTCGCGCCGATGAAAACGCCCTTTTCGACATCGTCATAACCGACCAATTCGATGATCAACGGATAAACGACCATCGCAAGAGTGCTTAGCGCCGTCACCGCAATGACGGTAAAGATAGTATCTCGCTCCAATCGCTCATGTTTAGGCATCACAGCGGCAATCGCCAATGCTGCCGAGGCGCCGCATATCGCCGTAGCGCCAGCCGTCAATAGCCCCATCGTTCGGTCAAGCTTGAGCGCCGTGCTGAGATAGCGGCCAAATAGGATCGTAAGAGCGATCGCGCTGATAACAATCAGAATTGGCGCCGGTCCAAGATCAACGATTTGTTCAAGCGTAATGCGCGCACCGAGAAGCGCCACACCAAGCCTCAGCACGGTTCGCGAGCCGAAGTGAATACCTGGCGAGGTCCGTGGCTTTTTTGACAGAAAGAAAAACGCCATGCCGAGCAACAGAGCATAAAGCAATGTCGGCCCACCATAATGCTCCGCGACGAACACAGATGCCCAGGCGATTATGATACAAATCAGCAAGCCCGGCGCCATACGCCACACCCACGCCGCCGGGCGCGGCAAACGCTCGGCGCTGAAGCGGGATTTTTCAGCCTTCATGCCGGGAAGAAGACCCAGATGTCAGTGCCGGCCGCGCGCGTCGACCGGCCAGATATCCACCAGCGTATTGCCACGAACGCAATGATACACATCGTGCAAATTGATGGTCGGGTCACAATGCGGCACGATGCATTCGACCGCATCACCGAGCGACAAGCGCTCGTTGGCTTCGGCGAACGCGATCCGACCATGCTCATCACCAAAAAAGCTATAGCTCGACCCGACCGGCGCACCAGTGGCGAAATCCGGGAATGGCCCGTCAGTAGCGAAGCATTTTAACCCGGCATCGATGGTTGCATGGCTGTCATGATTGGCGCTCACCACCGTCGCGCGAACGAACAGCGCCGGTTCGAACAGCCAGTCACCACCGCCCTCCGGCTGCACATCGCGGTATTCGACATCCATCATCGCGTAGGAACCGACCTGCATTTCGCTCATCACGCCCAGCGTCGCGTCGATATCGTAGGTCCCGGTTCCCGCGCCGCTCACAATGGCCGGAGTCAGGTTCTTTTCGGTCAAGGCGGCGCAAACTTCGCGAAGCGGTTTGGTATGTGCGATATTGGTTTCACGGCGCTCCTTATAATTCTCGATGTGCATGATATGGCCAGCATAAGCTTGCACGCCGGAATAGTTTAGATTTTCCGCCGCCACGGCTGCCTCGACCAGGGCTACCGCATCCGAAGGATTAGGCACGCCAGTGCGGTGCAGACCGATATCGACATCGATAACCACATTTAGCGGCGCCTTAGTCTGCCCGGCGGCGGCGTCGAGAGCCCGCAGATTTAGCATGCTATCGACCGTCTGTATGAGTCCGTCGGCCTGGCGGTTGAGCGCCATCAAGGCGTCGATCTTGATATCGGCGATCACCGGGGATGTGACCAATACGCCAGGGATGCCGGCACCGCCCATCACTTCGGCCTCGCCCAAAGTGGCGGCGCAGATCCCAATCGCGCCTGCCTCTAGCTGCAGGCGTGCAATGGCGATGCTTTTATGGGTTTTGCAATGCGGTCTGAGGAAAATGTTGTGTGCCTCGGCGAAGCCCTTCATACGCGCGATATTTCGTTCTAAGGCGTCGAGATCAAGCACCAGCGCTGGCGTCATCAAGCGGGCGCGCGATCCAGCCTGACCGATCAGCGGTTCATTGTGTCCGAGTTCCTTGGCATTTGCCACGCTGGCACCCTCCGTAACAGTAAAGCACTAACATTAGGGCGCTGGGGTGGATAGAATCAAGACGGCGAACGCGTTGTCCCAAAAGCACTGGCTGATATATTGTCGGCAGCATTCGAAAACGTATTGAAGGAATGCCTAAAAATGAAAGTGGTTATCACCGGTGGGACCGGATTCCTGGGATTAAGGCTAGCGCGCGCGATCCTTGATCGCGGGACGCTGCGCGGCGCATCAGGTGCGCCTGAATCGGTGGACAAGATGATCCTGCTTGACGCCGTCACCCCCGCAGAGCGTTCTGAAGATCTTGACGCGCGGGTCGAAATTGTCAGCAGCGATATTTCCGACCGCGACCAAGTGATGCAGTTGATCACCGGCAATTCGCTTTCGGTGTTCCATTTTGCCTCAGTAGTGAGCGCCGGCGCGGAGCAGGATTTCGACCTGGCTCTCAAGGTAAATCTCGACGGCGGCCTCAATGTACTGGAGGCCGCCCGCGCCGCGCCCAGCCAACCTCGCGTGGTGTTTACCAGCAGTCTCGCTGTGTTTGGTGGCTCGGCCCTGCCCGATACCGTCTCAGACGACACCAAAATCACACCGATGACCACTTACGGCATGACCAAGGCGGTAAATGAATTGTTGCTTAACGATTATACCCGGAAGGGCTTTATCGACGGCCGAGGCGCGCGCCTGCCGACCGTTATTATCCGCCCAGGAAAACCCAACAAGGCGGCATCCGGGTTCGCCAGCGGTCTTTTCCGGGAACCACTTTCTGGCACCGATTATGAACTGCCGGTGAGCAATGAGACGCGCATGGCGGTGAGCGGTTATCGTACTATCATCGATGGCATTCTCGCCCTGCACGAAGCCGATAGCGAAGCCGTCGGCGACGATCGCTCGATCAACCTGCCGAGCATTTCGGTGACCGTAGCGGATATGATCGAGGGACTCCACCGGGTCGCAGGAAACCGTACACTGGGCCAAATCATCGCCAAGCCTGATCCGTCTATCCAGGCAATTTGTAATGGCTGGCCTGGCCGCGAGTTGGCACCGCGTGCGCTCGCCCTCGACCTGCCAGTGGACAAGGATTTGGATTCCATCATTCGCGCCTATATTGAAGATTATGCAGATGCATAAATGCCTTGGGCGTATCTCCGGAATATAGGATCATGAGCACCAATCATATCTCCGTGTCCGGCGGCGATCCATTCGCCGGATTTTGGCGCCGCGCCGCGGCGTGGTTTATCGACGCAGTGTTAATTTACTCCGTTTATTTACTCATCGCCTTTTTAGTATGGGACGATTTGCTGATCCAGACAGCCATGCAAGACAACGGTGGTGAGGTGTTTTATTCCTATGTCCCATCGCTCCTCGGATTGCTTTTAGTTGGCGTCGCGACAATGGCCTACTTCGCGTTTCTGGAGAGCAGCCGGGCGCAGGCAACCCTCGGCAAGCGGATACTGGGAATCAGGGTGTGCGACGTCAACGGCGACAAGATTAGCCTGCTGACCGCCGGTTACCGAGCCTGGCCGCTATGGCTTCCTGGCCTTATCAACACAGTGGCAATTCTAGACTTTGTTGTCGGCATCGCCTCATTGGTGGCCTGTTTAGCAGTTGCCTTTACTAAGCGAAAACAAGGTCTGCACGATATCATGTCACGCTGTCTAGTGGTCAAACGCCGGGCCGTTTTCTCTGACGCGCCCGGGCAGCAAATATAAGCGCGTCCGCGCATGCTGCCCCTTAATGACAACAACCCGACTCACATTACGCCCTATGCAACCTATGCGCTGATCACCGCCAATATTTTAACGTTCTTGATTATGCTGATGCTGCCCGATGATCTCGCAGGGCGTGTCAAATTTTCGCTTGGCGCTATTCCGGCGGTCATCTTTCAGATCAAGGATATCGCCGCCAATGACGCCATTCTGCCCTCCAGTATCGATTTCCTCAGTATCCTAAGTTCACAATTTCTGCATGCCGGCTGGTGGCACTTGATCGGCAACATGCTTTACCTCTGGGTATTTGGAAACAACATCGAGGACGCCATGGGCCATTGGCGCTTCCTCGCCTTCTATTTGTTATGCGGTGCCGGCGCCGGGCTGATCAATGCCAGTATTGAACCGGACTCGGTGATTCCCACCATTGGGGCTAGCGGCGCCGTTTCTGGTATACTCGGCGCTTATCTCCTACTTTATCCGCGCGCCAGGGTCATGGTCTTCGCCTTCTATATGTTGCTGCCTCTGCCCGCTTTCATCGTGCTCGGCGCATGGATAGTCATGCAAGTCGCCAATCTAGGTGGTGGAGGCCAAAGCAACATTGCCTGGTGGGCCCATATCGGTGGTTTTGCCGTGGGCATGATATTGGTGCTACTGTTCAAATACCGCCACGTCAAGATTCTCGGCACCGGACATCTGAACCAGACCACGCGCCCGCGCGCGGTTGAAGCGACCGTCTCGGCCACGCCGGAAACTGATGGAACGGGACCATGGGTGCGAAAAGCAGCGCCCTCAACCAAGACACCAACCAAGCGTCGCTCAACCATCCCCACGGCTGGCAACCGAGATAAGAATCAATAGGCTGCAGTTTCAAATTTGCGCTGCATTTTGCAGCAAGCGTCTTTTTGATGAAATAAGGATAGCAGCGCTGCGGAACTTCCTGCGACCGGCACAGCATGCCCTGCATCAAGCGGGTAAGTTTAGGGTGGAGTAGAATAAACTTATTCCAAACCAGGGCAATACGCCTAGCGGCCCTTCCCGATGCCGTACTCCCGAGCCCAGTCGAGGCCAGCGCGTGTTTCGCCCCTGGGCCGGTATTCGCAACCAACCCAGCCGTCATAGCCCAGCCGGTCAAATAGCGCGAAAAGATAGGGATAGTTAACCTCACCGATGACCGGCTCATGGCGCCCAGGTACACCAGCGATCTGAATATGGCTGGTGATATCGAGATCACGTTCGAAGCTGTAGGCCAGGTTTCCCTCCATGATCTGCAAATGATAAACGTCATATTGTAGATAGAGATTGTCGCTCCCTACCGCCTCGATCACGCGCCGCGCTTGCTTTGAGCCGTTCAGCAAATAGCCTGGCATGTCGAAGCTGTTGAGCGGCTCGATCAGGGTTCGCACACCGCGCACCGCAAAATAGTCCGCAGCGTAGCTGAGATTGGTAATGTAGCATTCTTCATAAACATCCCGCTGAGCACCGTCCGGCACGATGCCCGCCATTACATGGACCTGCTTGCAGGCTAACGCCTCGGCATATTTGCCAGCCAGTTTGACCGCAGCGCGGAACTCCGTTTCGCGCCCCGGCAGGGCCGCCAAGCCGCGGTCGCCGGCGTTCCAATCACCGGGTGACAGATTAAACAGTGCCTGAACCAAGCCATGTTTTGCCAGTGCCTGTTTCAACTGGTCAGGCGGATATTCATAGGGAAAGAGATATTCCACCGCTTGAAACCCGTTTTCGGCGGCGGCGGCAAAGCGGTCTAAAAAATCGATGTCCTGAAACAAAAAATTCAGATTGGCGGCAAATTTTGGCATGACCAGACCCTAAACTTAAGCACAAACAGTTCCAGCGGAAGTGGTTGCGGCTTTGGCCGCACCACTGGCGCGAAGCTGAAACTCAAATCTGACGATACACCCCTCATCATCTTCCGAGATAACTTTTCAAATTACCGCCGATGGTAACGGCTATCTTGCAGCTATAGCACGCCCCAACCACTTGGTGCGTTTGATACACTTACCATCGCTCGTATAAAATAGTTCAAGGTTTTTAATCAACTTTGCATTGGCCTAGACCGTAACGCAGTCATAAGTTACGAAAACACCCACACGGTTATTTGCCCACGAGACGGCGAAGCAAACGAAACTGCTCTCGTTCGCATCCGTGGCATTGATCAGCAGAAATTCAAGAGCATCGGGCAACAGTCCGGCGGCGCCATTACCCGCGCCATACCCTTACGCCAAAGTTTACAGCTCAAGACCGGTGCCACCGTCAGAGTCTTTACCTACGGTTTAGTTGCTTAGCTTGCCAATAAATTCACCAGGTTAAAAACCGGCCTGCGCTAATTTGCTTCATTAAGAATTTGGCCCATGCCAGGACTGCTGAATTTGACCACAAAGGTGCCGAGCTTCAAGCACCGGGCTGCGATCATGGTTTGTTGTCTAGATAGCCATAATCGCGCTGCGCACATTCAGGTGTGATCCAGCCTTCGCGTAAATCCTCCGCTATCATTCCGGGTTCACGCTCTTCAGCCGGACCATAGCCCCCGGCGCCTGGCGCGGTAAGACGCACGCGCGCGCCTGGTGGAATTGTCGCATTGGAGAACTTACTCGGTGAAACCTTGCCGAAGGCTTCGGTGAAGGGCTGCCATTCGCCGCCCTCGGCGGCCTGATAGGCCAGCCCGCCAGTCTCCCCAGCGCCGCCACCCAACAGGCCCCACGGCTGAATCGTATGGCGATCAGAAACTGAGCTCACGGTAATCTCCGTACCAACGGCACGAAATGTTTTCGATACCGAATGGGCACCACGAAAGCGGCCCGGCCCCGCGCTATCGGGCTTCAGCTTGAATTCTTCGATAAGCCAGGGATAGCGAACCTCAAAAACTTCGACCGGCACCATTCTCGAATTACCGTTGATACAATTGATCGCCTCGTTGCCATCGGCAAACGGTCGTCCGCCCCAGGCGGCGCAGGTGAAATCGTAACACACCACATACTCGTCGCTACGCGCATCATGCGCACCGAATAGAAAATTGCTGTGCGTTCCCGCGTCGGTGGCAAAGGCCCGCTCTGGCACGCATTCGGCCATCGCGCCAATGATGGTATAGGCAATACGGATATGGGTCTCGGTATTGCCGCCAACACAAGTCGCGGGATAATCGGCGTTCAATAGTGAGCCGCCGGGCGCGACAATCTTGATTGGCCGGAAACAACCCGAATTCTTCGGAATCGACGCATCGGTAAGGTGCAGGATAGCGTTATAAGCCGACGACCACGCGACTGAGAGCACCGCATTGATTGGCCCTTTCGCCTGGCGGTCAGAGCCGCTGTAATCGACAACTACTTCCTCGCCCTGCACATGCACGTCCACGTGAATTTTATAGGGCTTGGCCTCAATACCGTCATCTTCCATGTAGTCTTCAAAACTGTATTTGCCATCTCGGATGTCGTCAATCTCGGCCCGCATTCGGGTCTCGGAATAATTCATCAGATCGTTGACGGTGCCGATGAAGACTTCCGCCCCATATTTCTCAATCACGGCCTGAAGGCGCGCCGCTCCGACATCGACGGAACTAATCATGGCACGGAAATCGCCGTAATTGTTGCGCGGCGTGCGCACATTGGCGAGCAACAGTTTCCACACTTCGTCGACATCCTTGCCAGCCTTCTTGATCTTCACCGGCGGCACACGCAAACCTTCATGAAAAATTTCGGTGGCTTCGCCGGCGAAGCCACCCGGCACCATGCCGCCGACCTCAGCGACATGACCGATCGCTACTGCGTATCCAAACAGCACGCCATCCACGAAAACGGGCTTGATAAAGCTATGCTCAGGGGTATGCATGCCACCCCGGTAAGGATCGTTGGTGACAATGACATCACCTTCCTGAATGCTCTCATGCGGGATTTCCTCCGAAGTTGTTTTGAGCACCAACGGCATCCCGCCGATTTGTGATGGATTGAACTCAGCGACTCCGATCATCTCGCCCCGGGTGTTGCCGAGACCGCAAGTGAAATCCATACCCTCGTTGAAAATCGTCGAATAGGCGGTCTTCATCATTGTGAGGCCCATCTCACGGCAGATCGAGACCAGCGTGGAATCGATGATGTTCATGGTGACCATATCCATAGCAATTTCCCTATCGTTTAGCGGAAAGGGGGTTCGTCGAAGCTGCGTAGTTTACGCGAATGCAACGCCTGATGGCCAACACCCTCTCGCATGATATCAACCGCCTCCAGACAAACGCGCAGGTGCTGGCTCACGCGCTCAGTATAAAACGCATTGGCCATGCCGGGCAGCTTAATCTCACCGTGCAACGGCTTGTCCGAGACACAGAGTAAAGTGCCGTATGGCACGCGTAGGCGAAAGCCGTTGGCCGAGATAGTCGCCGATTCCATATCTACCGCGATGGCGCGCGACTGGTTAAAGAAGGTCGAAAGTTCATCATATCGAAGCTCCCAGTCGCGGTCGTCGGTCGAAACCACCGTGCCGGTTCTCAGATGCTGTTTTAATTCCTGGCCGTCTTGCTGGGTGACTTGGCTGACCGCAGCAGTTAGCGCCAACTGTACTTCAGCGATCGCAGGAATTGGCACTTCAAGGGGCAGATCGTGATCGAGGACATGGTCAAGGCGGGCATAGGCATGGGCGAGAACGTAATCGCCGAGGCGCTGGGTGCGACGCAAGCCACCGCAATGACCGACCATCAACCAACAATGCGGACGTAGCACGGCAACATGGTCGGTAATGGTTTTGGCGTTGGACGGACCGACGCCAATATCGACCAGCGTCACGCCCATATGACCGTCCTTTACCAGGTGATAGGCTGGCATCTGTGGCGGTTTCGTGGCGCGCTCGCCAGAAGACGGCTCTTCGCTTAGACGCTGATTAATATGCACCGCGTTGCCGGGCTCAACAAAGGCACGGAATGTCTTACCGTTCTCTATCTCGCGCATGCCAAACTCGATGAATTCATCGACGTAGCGTTGATAGTTAGTGAATAGAACGAAGCGCTGAAAATGCCTGGGCGAGGTGCCGCTATAGTGGCGCAGGCGAGACAGCGAATAGTCCACCCGCTCAGCGCTGAACAACGACAATGGTTTGGCTGTGCCGGCCGTTTGTCGGTAGATGCCATTAGCAATATTGTCATCGATCTCTGCTAAATCGGGCATGTAAAAAAATCGTGATAGATCGGCCACCTGCTCTTGACGCAAATTAGCAGTCAAAGTTTCCAGCGCGAAGGTCAAGGGTATCTGGCGCCGTGAAATACCGACCCAAAGCGGCCCGCCATGATTGTCGAGGAGCAATTGAAGCTGTTCGAGATAGTAACTTCGGAATAGCTCGGGATTAGTGATAACGGCACAATAGCTGCCGGCTTCCGGCACCGCGCCATAGGACAAGCCACCGCGTGCATGGTCGCGGCCCGGGGCCACGTCGATCCAAACCGCCGGATAGCGCGCGTCGGCTTTTTCTAAATTTTTGGCGCCGGCGGCGAAAAGCTCGAAATGTTCGCCCAGGAGTTCGCAGCCTTCGGCGTAAATGGTCACGAGCCGCGCGACAGCGGCCTCGGCGTCGAAAAATGCCTCAGCCTCATCCATCACATGTTCAAGCGACATTTTGCTCATTTTATCGCCCCGTCGTTTTAAGAAATTCTAATAATGCACCACTGTACATTTTTTTATAGTCGCCGCGCGCCGCTATACTGGGCATGGGTGCGATGACACGAGTGCAAATAGGAGGTGCAAATGAAAGACAGCATAACAGCACGTCAAGGCGGCTGCTTGTGTGGCGGGGTGCGCTATGAAGTGCGAGGACCGGTGCGTGGAGTGGTCAATTGTCATTGTGGTATATGCCGGCGCTTACACGGCGCCTTTGGCGCCTATACCAAAGTTGAAAATGCCGCTCTTTCCTTGGTCTCAAAAAGCGGGCTAGTCTGGTTCGCGTCTTCGAGCCAGGCGCGGCGCGGATTTTGCCGCTCGTGCGGCACAACTCTCTTTTGGCAGCCGAGCAAAGCGCAAACCACATCGATCGCCGCCGGAACTCTCGATCTGCCGAGCGGGTTGACGACAATCGGCCATATCTTTACGGCAGAGAAGGGCGATTTCTACGACATCGCCGATGATCTCAAACAATTTCCAGGCTCATCTGGCGGTAAGATGGACACCGCCACCGCTTGACTCCGCAACGCGATACAGCAAACTTACACGCTCATCCCACCCCTTTTCCGGAGCGCTGAAACATTATGAAGCTTTATGATTTCAAGATGGCACCGAATCCCCAGCGCGTAAACATGTTCATTGCCGAGAAGGGCATCAAGATTCCGACTGTTGAAATCAACACGCGAGAGCGCGCGCAATTTGCCGATTCCTTCAAGTCGGTCAACCCTATCAGTCAGGTACCGGTTTTGGAACTGGACGACGGCACCTGCATCTCCGAAACCATGGCGATTTGCCGCTATCTTGAGGAACTCCATCCCGAGCCGTTGCTGTTCGGACACGAAGCCACGAAAAAAGCAATGATCGAAATGTGGAGCCGGCGCGCCGAGTTTATGGGCTACCTCTCTGCGGCGGACATGCTGCGCAACTCTTCGCCGATTTTTGAGGACCGGGGCTTGCCCGGCGTGCCGGGCGGCGTGCCACAAATTCCCGAGCTAGTCGAGCGCGGGCGTAATTCTATGGGGCGTTTTTTCGCGCTGTTCGATGACCGACTAAAAACAACCAAATTCGTCGCCGGCGATGCCTTCTCCGTGGCGGATATCACCACCTTCGTCACAATACGCTTTGCCGCGCGTGTCGACGCCAAGCCGCCAAACAATTGCGGCAACATCGCACGCTGGCTAAAAGAAGTGGGATCGCGTCCCAGCGCTACCGACCTATAACGGAGCGCTTTCTCATGAAACATCAGAATCGTTAGCTTTGGGTCACCGCACAGATAGCCTAAGCTTCCCAGCGCAGGGAAGCGAAGCTAGCGGTGCCCGCTCACTGGCCGAAAGGTTTGACAGCCCAGCCAGTGCCAACCTTTACGCTTCGATACCGGACAAACTCGCCCGGAGTCAAATTAGCGCTTGTTGACCCTGTCCTTGAGCGTTTTGGAAGCTTTGAAACGCAGGCCCTTGCTGGCTTTAATCTTGATCGCCTCGCCAGTTGCCGGGTTCCGGCCTTTGCGCGCGCCCCGCTTGTAAACCGAAAACGTGCCGAGTGTGGTGCGCACGGATTTGCCCTTCTTCAGGGCCTTGCCCATTTCATCCAAAGCCGACTTGATCGCCTTTGAAGCATCGCTCTTTGTCATGCCACTGCTTTTGACAACGGCTTCGATGAGTTCGCCCTGATTCACGGTGAGTCTCCTCTATGCTATGCTGGGCCTACGCTAGGCACCCGGATCCACCGAGCGCCTTACGGTTGGACCAGCCCCGAATCGAAAGAGTAACCGTACTCAGGTTGCTTGCATTCGCCGCCAAGCGCAATTGGAAAATACTGTCCGTTGAAAACTGCTCAACTGGCCGGTCAATACGTTTGCTCTCCCACACGTTCTTTCCCAAATTGCCAAAACGTGATTCTAAACACAACACCAACTGCAGACTGGATTAATCCCAAGCTGGCGCAACGGTTGGCGTGTCGCCTTGCCGCACCCGATGAGTCGCATGGCTGTCTGACGACGCTCTTAGCCACTAAACACTCAACACTGTGATCGGCGGCCATAGCAGATTCCGCCCTCCCCCTCTATAGTCGCTTGCTAGATGGTAATTATACCTA
>CAYPSQ010000008.1:39558-57549 GCA_964413115.1 uncultured Rhizobiaceae bacterium
TAGCAGATTCCGCCCTCCCCCTCTATAGTCGCTTGCTAGATGGTAATTATACCTATTGGGTTGTGCTGGTAGGGACCACGCCGCTTTTGTAAACCATTTCGCACGCGCCCGAGTACGCGAACGGCGTGGAGAAGGCATCTCTTGTTGTCAATAAGGACGGCTAGCGTATCCAAGCATCGGAGAGCACATGGCAAACAGTCCGACGGAACTGACTCCGGCGTTGCATGATTATGTGCTAGCGCACGGATTTCGCGAGAACGAAATCCTCGCCCGATTGCGAGAGGAAACGCAAAGCCATGAATGGGCGATCATGCAAATCACGCCGGAGCAAGGCGCATTCATGGCGATCTTAGCAGAATTGATTGGTGCCAAACGCTATCTCGAAATCGGTGTCTTTACCGGCTACAGCTCGCTCAGCGTGGCACTCGCCATGGGTGCAGACGGGCGTATTACGGCGCTCGACACCAACGCAACCTACACCGAGACTGCAAAGCGTTACTGGAAGGAAGCGGGGTTAGAAGAAAATATTGAGCTCCGCCTCGGAGATGCTCGCACGTCGCTAGCGGAACTGGCGGCGGAAGGCCAAGCGGGCAGTTACGATTTTGCTTTCATCGACGCCGATAAATCTGGCTATGACGACTATTACGAGGCTTGTCTTAATTTGTTGCGCCCCGGCGGCCTGTTGGCGCTCGACAATATGTTCCATCTCGGTAGGGTCG
Organism: uncultured Rhizobiaceae bacterium; assembly: GCA_964413115.1. GTDB lineage: Bacteria > Pseudomonadota > Alphaproteobacteria > UBA828 > UBA828 > PTKB01. The sequence continues at coordinate 40,278 of CAYPSQ010000008.1, forward strand.
CGCCGCGCGACAAGTGGAGTGAGGACACGCCGGTGATCCACGCCCTCAATGCCAAGATCAAAGCAGACCAGCGGGTGAGTGTCTCCATGGTGCCGATCGGAGACGGCCTGACCTTATGCCGCAAACGCCCGCAATAGAGCACGCAGTGACTTACCGCTCTTGACGCACACCACGTCACGACGGAAATTAGCTTGAATTCAAAAAATATCGAAAGACGGATATGACAGCTGACACATATTTTACTCGCCGCGACGGCGGCGAGTATGCCTATACCATCGACACGACAAAACTAAAATTTGGCGTCGGTGCGATCGGCGAAGTGGGCGAAGACGCTAAGGCACTCGGCATGACGCGGGTTGCGCTTTATACCGATCCGCGCGTCGCCAAACTTGAACATGTTGATATTGCGGCGCGCGCACTTCGCACCGCCGAGTTGGACGTCGAAATCTATGACCAGGTGGCAGTGGAGCCAACCGACCGCTCCCTCCGCGCCGGAACACGGTTCGCCAGCGAAGGCGGGTTTGACGGTTTTGTCTCTATCGGCGGCGGCTCGGTCATGGATACAGCCAAGGCGAGCAATCTTTATTCCACCTATCCGGCCGATCTACTCACCTATGTAAACCTGCCCGTCGGACAAGCGCAACCGGTACCCGGCCCCCTGAAACCACACATTGCCTGCCCGACCACATTCGGTACTGCCAGTGAATGCACCGGCATGGCGATCTTCGACATGTTGGAGATGGAAATGAAGACGGGCATCGCGCACCGCGAACTGCGCCCGACGCTCGGCATTCTCGATCCCACTGCGCTAACCTCAATGCCGCCGCTGGTGGTCGCAGCCAATGCCTTTGACGTGTTCAGTCACGCGATCGAAAGCTTGACTGCGATACCCTATACAGAGCGCTCGGCGCCCGAGACGTCCGGCCTCCGCCCGATGTACCAGGGGGCCAACCCCTACAGCGACATTGCTTGCAGTGAGGCGATCCGGTTGATCGGTGCCAATATAGAGCGCGCCATGAAAGCTCCGGACGACCTCTCGGCGCGCGAGCCACTAATGTTTGCAGGTATGTTGGCCGGTATAGGCTTCGGTAATTCCGGCTGTCATGTACCACACGCTATGTCCTATGCGGTCGCCGGGCTAGTGCGCGACTACCATCCCGAGGGTTGGCCAGACGACCATGCCATGGTCCCCCACGGGATCTCGGTGATCGTCAACGCGCCGGCCGTGTTCCGCCTGATCGGCCCATCCGCCGCCGGACGCCATTTGCGCGCAGCTGAGGCGATGGGCGCCGATATCCGTAATGTCCCCGACGCGCGTGCAGGTGAGGTTCTCGCCGAGCAGGTAACCCAGTTGATGCGCGCGACCGGACTACCCAACGGCCTCTCCGAGCTCGGCTATGGCGAGGCTGATGTCGAAGCCCTGACCGATCGCACGCTGCCGCAACAACGCCTGCTTGATATCGCGCCGCGTGACATTTCACGCGCCGACCTTAGTCAATTGTTCAGAGATTCGATGACTTATTGGTAAACGCGAAACACCGGCGCTACTATTCGCTTAAGGCCAAGGTCGCTTCCGTCGATATCATCCTTACCGTCACGACCTGCTATTTCCACAAAACCCTCAAGGGTCTGCATTTGCTGATTCTCGTTTTCGATAAACAGCAAATTATGAAATCCTTCCAAATGCTGCTTCGGCTACAAACCGCCGGCACCCTGAAATTTTGTGGTCAGGATCCGGAAATTTGGCAAGATGTCTCCCAGGCACCGCTGGACCTGACATAACCTTCAAGGCACGCGCTATTGTGCTGCTCGCCGATGCAAGATATCTGCAAGAGCCTCGATTATTTCGGCAGAATTTTTTACCGGAACATCGAGGCCTTCTCGCCTTCGGGCAACTTCCAATGCCTCCAGGGTAATCGGACCAATCAACCCGTCCACCGCACCCTGGTAATAACCGAGCGCCGCAAGCAAACGCTGGACCGTCACAGTTTCGTGGCCAAGGGCCTCAGTTGTGACCGGTACGGGGACAAGTCGCGCCGATTCAATCTTAAGGTTGAGGGCTGCCGCTGCGCTATATTCGTCAACTGCATCTTGCACCGCCGTAAATTCATCGCCGACGAGTTCTGATACAAGCTTTTGGCTATGAGTGCTGGCGCGTATGGCTAATTCCTTGTCTGGACCACCGGCAGCAACGAGAAACCATTTGGTAGCCTCAACCAGATCGCGGGCCACACCTAGGCCGTTGGCCAGCAGCAGTCCGAGGTTGTTTTGCGCCGATTGCTCACCCTGTTCGGCTGCCATTCTGTACCAGCGTGCCGCAGCCTTAAAATCGCGCGCGACGCCATGACCGAGATGATACATGGTGGCGAGGTTATTCTGCGCGATAGGCAGGCCGCGCGCCGCCGCCTTGGCATACCATTCGACCGCGCGCACATAGTCCTGTGGCACGCCAAGGCCTTTCTCGTGCAGATTGCCTATATTGTTCTCAGCCAGTGGGTTGCCCGCGCGCGCGGCTTGGCGGTACCAAGTTAACGCCGCGGCATGGTCTTTTGGCGCGCTAAGCCCTTCGTCAAACAACGTGGCCAGATTGAAGATTGCTTCAGTCAAGCCCTGGGCCGCGGCCTTCTCATACCAAATCTCGGCCGTGGCATAATTCTGTGTGACCCCCACACCACGATCATAGGCAACGCCAAGCTCGAACTGGGCGCGGGCGGAGCCCCGGTGTGCTGCCGAACGCAGGTGCCGCAACGCCTGCTCGCTATCCGGCGCGCCAATTTCTCCGCGCCGCAAGATATGCGCCAAAACTAATTCCGCCGGCGCAATGTTGCGCGCCGCCGCGCGTCCATACCAGAGCAACGCTTTCTCGACATCACGTTCAACACCCCAGCCATTGTCATAAAGCGCCGCGACGTTGAACTGTGCGTCGGCGTCACCGCTTTGGGCGAGACTGAGCCAAATACTGAGCGCCGTCTGATAATCACTCCGAGCGAAAGCGGCATAAGCGGTATGGAAATTTGGCACCGTCTTCTCTTCCGCCTGGAGTACGCCAGCCATAGCAAACAACAGAGTGCTCACTGCTACTAGCCGTGTGATACCGTTTCTCGCTTTGGCAACGAAATTTCGCAATCGCTTTGCTTTCGCATCAAACTTAACCAAAGGATACTGGCGCCAGCTTATAGGGAAAGTTAAATTCGCAACGCGTCATTCCTATGCGGCCGCACAACAATCCCGGCCGACTAACTTATATCGAGAAAATAGAGGGGCGGACAGACACATGCGTTTAGAAAATAAAGTGGCGTTGATCAGCGGTGCCGGATCGGTTGGCCCGGGCTGGGGCAACGGCAAAAGTACGGCGGTGGCCTTCGCGCGCGAGGGTGCGCGCATCTTTGCAGTCGACCGGGTGCCGGAAGCGGCGGCGGAAACACAGGAGATCATCACCTCCGAAGGTGGCGTCTGTGAAACTCATACTTGCGACGTCACCGACGCCACTCAGGTCAAAGCCATGATCGATGCTTGCATCACCCAATTCGGGCGCATCGATATATTGATCAACAATGTCGGCGGCTCAATGCCGGGCGGCCCCGTAGAACTCAGCCAGGAAGATTGGCAGGGTCAGCTCGATTTTAACCTCACATCAGCTTTTCTCGCCTGCAAATACGTCCTCCCCCATATGGAAACTCAAGGCGGCGGGGCGATCGTTAATATTTCCTCTATCGCCGGCCTGCGCCATATCGGCAATGATCATGTCGGCTATTCCGCGGCTAAGGCCGGCCTTGTGCAGTTTGGTCGCGCACTGGCAGTAAAATATGCGCCGCTGGGTATTCGCTGTAATTCAATCTCACCCGGCTTGATGCATACGCCCTTGGTCGAGGTGCGCTTGGCCAAACAATATGGCGCTGGAAACGCGGCGGCTTTAATCGAAAAGCGCAACAGGCAGGTCCCCATGGGGCATATGGGTGAGGGTTGGGACGTCGCTTACGCGGCACTCTATCTCGCTTCCGACGAAGCTAAATATGTCACCGCCACAGACCTGGTCGTCGATGGCGGATTGATCGCCGCCACGCACGGATATCAATAAACAACTAGACGGGCGCCCGGGTTTGGCGGCGGGAACGCGTGGTCGATAGCAGTGAGGTCATCGTCCGTCAGCAGCACTTCGCGGGCAGCGGCGACGGCCTCTATATGCGCCGGCGCAGTGGCTTTGGGGATCGAAACCATGTTGGTAAAACGCAGTGTCCAGGCCACCGCCAGCGTGGCGGTGGTGATGCCATGGTCATTCGCGATTTGCTCGAGAACGGCGTCCTGCAAAATGCTGCCTTGGTCGAGCGGCGAATAAGCCATTAGCGCGATATCCTGCTCCGAACACCATGGCAACAGCTCGTCCTCGATGGCGCGCTGGGCAGGATTATAAAGAATTTGATTAACACAAATGGCTTCGCCACCACTTGTAGCCAAGGCGTCTGCCATTTCAACGACATCGTAATTACTCACGCCGTAGTGGGCGATCTTACCATCCTCAACCAATCGCTCAAAGGCTTCGAGAGTATCGGCGAGCGGATACGAGCTCGGCCAATGCAGCAGATAAAGATCGATATGATCGCAGTTTAAACGCTTCAGGCTACGTTCGGCAGCCTTGATCGTGTTTTTCCGAGAGGCGTTGTTGGGCAGAACCTTCGAGACCAAATAGACCTCGTCCCGACGCCCCAGGATAGCCTCACCCACTATCCGCTCGGCACCACCGGAAGCGTACATTTCCGCCGTATCGATCAGGCCAAGGCCTAAATCGAGACCGTACTGCAGGGCCGCCACTTCAGCTTGTCTCTGCCCCCGCTTTTCACCCATCTTCCAAGTGCCCATACCGAGCGCCGGCAAGGCTACTCCGCCGCGTGCGCTCACCGTGCGTTGTCTCTCGATTATACCGCTCCCCTCGCGATACTCCGGCCAAACATGCTAAACAATATCTCACTGAATAGATCGGAGAACTGGATTATGGTTAAAGCTTATATCGCTGGGACCTGTGACACAAAGGGCGCGGAACTGCGCTACATCAAGGGCCTGATTGAGGCCGTCGGGCTCGAAACTTGCCTTGTTGACCTCGGTACCGGCAAAGGAGATGGAGGCCCAGTGGATGTACCAGCGGCGGAAGTGGCAGCCCACCACCTGGAAGGTGCGGGGGCAGTGTTGCTCGGCGATGACCGTGGCCGCGCAGTGACCGCCATGGCCGACGCTTTCGCCCATTTCGTGCGCACGCGTAGCGATATTGGCGGCATGATCGGCGCCGGCGGCAGCGGCAATACCGCCCTAGTCGCCAGCGGGATGCGTGCCCTGCCCTTGGGCGTGCCCAAAATTCTGGTGTCAACCGTGGCGTCAGGCGACGTCGCACCCTATGTCGGACCCAACGATATTGCCATGATCTACTCGGTGGCCGATGTCGCCGGGCTCAACAGTATTACCCGCTCCGTACTCGGCAACGCGGCGCACGCCCTGAGCGGCATGATTCAGCACAAGGTCCCACATGTACCTGCTGAAAAACCGGCCATCGGCCTCACCATGTTTGGCGTAACCACGGTTTGTGTCGACCAGGTGAGAGAGTTGCTTGATGCGGAGTATGATTGCCTGGTCTTTCATGCAACCGGCACCGGCGGGCAATCGATGGAAAAGCTTGCCGAGAACGGCTTCGTGCGTGGCTGTATCGATGTCACCACCACGGAAGTTTGCGATCTGTTGATGGGCGGCGTATTCAGCGCCGGAGAGGCTCGCCTCGATACCTTGGCGACGGCAGGTTTACCTTATGTTGGCTCCTGCGGTGCGCTCGATATGGTGAATTTTGGCGCCAAAGAAACAATCCCCGAGAAATACCGCGCGCGGAATATCTATGTTCACAATCCGCAAGTCAGCCTGATGCGCACTAACGCCGCAGAAAACCGTGCCATCGGAGAATGGATCGGTAACAAGCTCAACACCTTCACAGGGCCGGTACGATTTCTCTTGCCAGAGAAAGGCGTCTCGCTGATCGATGCGCCTGACATGCCGTTCCACGACCCAGCAGCGGATACGGCTCTGTTCGAAGCGCTGGAGGCAACGCTGATCGCTACCGAGGCACGTCAGCTTGTGCGCTGTCCGCTCCATATCAATGATGCCGAATTCGCTGCGGCGCTGGTCGCCGCTTGGCGCGACATCGCCCATTAAAGATAACCGGAGATCAATCTTATGGCCAAATTCGAACGCGCTGCGCTGCTGGAAAAATTCCATGCCATGGTTAAGGCACGCGAACCAATCGTCGGCGGCGGCGCTGGCACCGGGTTATCCGCCAAATGCGAAGAGGCCGGCGGCATCGATATCATAGCCATCTATAATTCTGGGCGCTATCGCATGGCCGGGCGTGGTTCGCTCGCCGGGCTGCTAGCCTATGGGAACGCCAACGAAATCGTCAAGGAGATGGCGGCAGAAGTCCTTCCCGTAATCTCGCGTACGCCGGTGATAGCCGGCGTAAACGGCACCGACCCTTTCGTGATGATGGAAGTTTTCCTCACCGAGCTAAAAGCCATAGGCTTTGCCGGCGTGCAGAATTTTCCCACCGTTGGCCTGATCGACGGGGTGTTCCGTGCCAATCTCGAAGAGACCGGCATGGGTTACGGCCTGGAGGTCGACATGATCGCGACCGCGCATGCACTCGACATGCTGACCACGCCCTATGTGTTCAGCGCTGAAGACGCCGAAGCAATGGCGGCGGCCGGCGCAGACCTTATCGTCTGTCATATGGGCCTGACCACGAGCGGCGCCATCGGCGCGCAAACCGCCAAGTCCCTAGCCGATTGCGTTGGCTTGATCGATGAGTGGGCCGCCGCAGCGCTGGCAGTGCGCAAGGACAGCATCATCCTCTGCCACGGCGGTCCAATCGCCCAGCCCGGTGACGCCGAATATATTCTGCGCAACTGCAAACACCTCAATGGCTTCTATGGAGCCAGTAGTATGGAGCGCCTCCCGACCGAAATCGCCCTGACCGAGCAAACACAGAAGTTCAAGAATCTATCTTTCTGAAAACAGAGCTAGCGCGCTCTTGCGGAAAACCGGCGACCGCCACATGACAACCGCAATCGGACAGCGACCACAAACGATCGCGCACGATAAACGTATCCATCGCAATGGCGCCGCCTAAAAGGAGTATTTGCCGGTCAGGCACGCTTCCACCTCGGCTAAATTATCTTGCTTAAGGATCGTCGATATCTTCATCTGGGACATTGGTATCACCAGGGTTTCGGGCCTAGGCCACGCTCGCGGTCAAGCCGGTGAGCAGCGACGTAAATAGCTATGCAGCGCCTCGATATTTAAGCGCAGCTGATCGCGGTAACACTACAGAGTAGCAAGCAGATAGGGCCGTAATGGCGCTCTGCCTAGCCCCGAACAGACGCTACCGGGCGTCAGCTGGTCAGATCCAAGTGATATTGGCCGTCTACCCTTTGACCGAGACCGAAGGCAACCCGTTGATCGGGCGCATCACCTTTCTTAATCGCTAACACCTGGATTGGCTGGCCGCGCCATGGCATTTTATAGCCATGCAAAGACTGGCGCGGATATGACATGAGGGATTGGGACCTGAAATCCCGGGCTGCGGCATTTGCCGCCCTGCTCATGCTACTGCTCATGCCGAGTGTTTCGTTATCGCAATCGGTGGACGATAGAATGCTGCGCGCCCTGCTAGGGTCGCACGGGCAAACACCGCTGGAAAGCCCGCCCTTTGTCATTGATGCAAAATACACCTTAGGCCAGGCACTCTTTTTTGACCCCGTCCTCAGCGGTGCACGCGAAGTAGCCTGCGCCACCTGCCACCTGCCGATCCGTGGCACCTCGAACGCACAGCCACTTGCCGTCGGCGTCGATGGCCAGCGGCTCGGCGAACGCCGTTTGGCCGGTGGACGCGGCAACCAAACGCCGCGTAATGCGCCCGATGTATGGAACCGCGGACACTCTGCCGTGACCAACATGTTTTGGGACGGCCGCATTGCCGTGGACGATGACGCGATGCGCGAAGCGCGCTACTACGACAGAGACGACACGACGATCTATTTCGAATCCCCCATGGGAGACCGCATTCCTGACGGCATCGAAAACCTGCTCGCCGCACAAGCGCTGTTTCCGATTGCTGGTGTCGATGAAATGCTCGGCCGGCCGGGCGACTACTCCGACAGCGACCTTCCTGATGACCATGCCCACTTGCCCAACGAATTGGCCCTGGCCGCGGTGGGCGCAAGCGGCCCACTGCAGCAAAAACGCGTGCATGAGGCGATGATAAGACGCCTCATCGCCCCCCGACTCAGTCAATCAGAGAGAGACCAGGACGGCGAGCTTGAACTCAAGGAATGGCAGAAGGAATACCGTAGCCTAGCGAGCGCGGCCTACCCCGACATTCCGCTCGACAGGCTCTCCATCGTCGAACTGGTTAACGCCATCGGCCATTTCCAACAAATTGCCTTCGCCACACGGCATACACCGTGGGACGAATATCTTCTCGGCTCCAACCAAGCAATTTCGAACAGTGCAAAAGCGGGCGCGCTAGTGTTTTTCGGAAAAGGAAAATGCGCCGCCTGCCATTCTGGCCCGCTGTTCAGCGATTTCGAGTTCCATTCTTTGGCTGTACGCCAGATTGGCCCCGGTAAAAATATCAGTTCGGACGATCTCGGACGCTTTCACGTCACCGAGGACACACGAGATCTCTACAAATTCCGCACTCCGCCGCTACGCAATGTCACTCTCAGCGCGCCCTATTTTCATGATGGCGTCGCCGCCACTCTGCGTACCGCAATCCGTCATCATAACGACCCTTTAAACCTCGCCGGTGCCGAAGACCCCGAAGGCACGCATAGTTGGAACTTAGGCAAAAGCAGTTCAGTCTCCTACATCCTCGCCGCTGGCCTAAAATTGACCGAGATAGAGATCGATAATCTGATCATCTTCCTAAAAACTCTGGAAGACAACCTCGCCGACCGCATGCCCGACATCGTCCCTACCCGCGTCCCGAGCGGTCTCCCCGTCGCGGCCCTCTACAATCGAGAATAAGGAGTTTAGCTTATGACACGGCCCGATAAGTGGGATTTACGGCTGCTCGGCTTGGCGAGACATGTGGCTCAATGGTCGAAGGATCCGTCGACCCAGGTCGGCGCGGTGATCGCCGACAAGAAGCACCGGGTGCTATCGCTGGGCTTCAATGGATTTGCCCGCGGTGTAAGCGATCTGGCCGAGCGTTTGGAAAACCGCGAAGTGAAATACGACATGATCATTCATGCCGAACGCAATGCGCTGCTGTTTGCCAATGCGTCGGTGGATGGCGCCAGCGTCTATGTCTGGCCACTACTGCCCTGCGCGCAATGCGCCGCCACCTTAATCCAAGCTGGTGTCGCTGAAGTGATCGCGCCCGCCGCCGATGCCGAGCGCGCTGAGCGCTGGGCGGCACAGATCAATCTCGCCCGTACCATGTTCACCGAGGCCAGTGTCAGTGTTGTCGAACTAGATGACTTTTCAGGAGACTAACCAGCCAGCCGCTTTACCGCCGCAATCATGCCTTCTACTTCAGCCATACTAGTGTCATGGCGGGTAACCAGTCGAATGGTGCTACGCAGATTTGCCCCGGGGGCGACAGTTTCCGGCCAATCGTAGAATTCGAATTTTTCTTCCCGGAGTGCCAACACCGTATCACGAGGTAGTTCCACAAACAGTTCGTTAGCGCCACCGAATACATCCAGCCTGACTCCATCGATGGCCCCCAATCCTTCCGCTAATTGGTTACACATACGGTTGGCGTGATCCGCCAGACGGAGCCATAACCCATCTTCGATATATGCTGCAAGTTGGGCTGAGATGTAGCGCATCTTGGACGCCAACTGCCCCGCCCGCTTGTGGCGAAACGACATCTCCTCGGCCAAGTCGGTATGAAACAAGATTACCGCCTCGGCTCCAAGCGCGCCGTTCTTTGTCGCACCAAAGGAGAGGACGTCGACACCGGCGCGCCAGGTTAGATCGGCCGGGCTGACGGTCTCGTTGCCAGCATTCAACGCCGCCATCGCATTGGCGAAACGTGCGCCGTCCATATGCACACCGAGACCAGCACCTTTGGCGATGGCACTCAACTCGGCGATTTCCTCAGCACTATAGACGGCGCCTGCCTCGCTGGTCTGGGTAACGCTGAACGCTGCCGGCTGCGCAGCGTGGACAAAGCCTTTACCCGAGGTAGCCAAGCGTCGGCGCAGCACCTCCGGCGGAATCTTGCCATTCCGGCCTTCGAGCGCAATTAATTTGGCGCCACCAGTGAATAATTCGGGCGCGCCGCATTCATCCTGAGCAATATGTGAATCAGCTTCGGCATATATGGCGCCCCAAGGAGGACTCAGCACAGAAGCTGAGAGCGCATTGGCAATTGTACCGGTAAGTACTGGAAAGACGCGCACTTCGGTTTCGAACAGTTCTGAGTAAGCCGGATGCAGGCCCTGACTGATGTCGTCATCGCCATACCCGGCCGCCGTACCAGTATTGGCAGAGGCGATGGCAGCCATGATTTCCTCGGCCACACTTGCCACGTTATCGCTGCGAAAATCCATATCTCTGTTCCTTAAATCTCGTTGCCGCTGGGCAAGCAGTCGAGCCCTATATCGTTGAAACGAGTGCCGCCTTCAGACAGCCGATGCGCTGTGGATTGCACCGCCTGACCAGCGACGACAGCGGTTACCAACCACACTAGGTCAGGCTCCCACGCCATCGAAAGATCAGTGGGGGACGGCCGCGCGTTTCCATCCGGATGAGAATGATAATGGCCGATGATACCGCGCGCGGTATCACGCGCTTGGCGCATCAACCGAAGGCGCAATTTGGGGTCGACCTCAAATCGGTCGTTGCGACCCAGCACAGTCATATTTTTGCTCGCAGCCACCTGGGTCACTTCTATGTGCCCATCGGCCCGCTGATAGCCTACCAGCAGGCCGCAAGATTCTCTTGGATAATCTGCCTCAGCGTGATCGGCGATCTTTTTTAAATCGTCAGGCTTGAGCAACAGCATGGCGCCTGGAATTAAACCTTTTATTGAAGCGGCGGCGGCAGGGCAATCTCACCGAGCACTGCTCCACTGTTGATATCAACAATCAGCACGCGCCCATCCGCCACGCCGTTCTGGATGTGGAGCACCAGCCGGCCGCCTTCAACGTCAATGCTAAGAAGGCGTGCCTCTGACTCAAGCCCGAGTTGTTCAATGCTAACGTGAAACGGCGTTGCCGCCATCACCGCAGTTGGCTTGGCTTCGTCCACCGGTATGTCCACCACCTCGGCGTTGAAGGATTTCGCTGCTTCCTTGGATTTTTGCAGAATCTTAACGCCAATCACTACCAGGCCAGCAACGATCAAAACGCCCATAACAATGACGGCGATTCTGAGAATTGAAATGGGAATCATTTGAGTTCAACCGGCTTGCTATGGTGAAATCGGCCATGCCGAATGTGGGAGAAACCTTATACCACCTGCGCGCCGGAGACGAGCGCGCGCGGCTCGATAAATTTTTAGCAGCCAAGCTGCCCGATATCTCACGCACGCGCCTCAAAGGATTGATCGAAAGTGGCCATGTGCGCGTCGGCGGCGAGACGATAGCTGAGCCGGCATACCGGGTCAAACCCGAGACAGAGATCGAACTAACGGTGCCGGAAGCCAGCAGCGTAATGACCCCGGAGCCGCAGGCGATGGCGCTCGACATCCACTATGAGGATGAAGACCTGATCGTGGTCGACAAGCCGGCTGGGCTGGTGGTGCATCCGGCACCCGGCAATCCCGACAAAACATTGGTCAATGCCTTGGTCGCCCATTGTGGCGCTAGCCTGTCCGGTATAGGCGGCGTGCGCCGGCCCGGCATCGTGCACCGGCTCGACAAAGACACCAGCGGCCTTCTTGTGGTGGCCAAGAATGATTCCGCACATGCCGGGCTTAGCAGCTTATTCGCAACACATAATTTGGAGCGCGCCTATCTCGCTCTGGTATGGGGATCGCCGGCGCCAGCCGCCGGCACGATCGACGGCAATATCGGCCGCAGCCCCAAAAACCGTAAAAAAATGGCGATCGTGACCCGCGGTGGGCGCGTGGCCCGCACCCACTACAAAGTGCGCGAACATTTAGCCAATAACTTCTGGAGCCTAGTAGAATGCCGCCTCGAAACTGGGCGCACGCATCAGATACGTGTCCATTTGGCAGCGCGCGGACATACGGTGGTGGGCGACCCGCTGTATGGCGGCCGGCGGCGCGCCTCCGCCAATGCGCTGCCGCCAAGAGCCGCCAGCGCTCTGGAAGGATGGCAGCGCCAGGCGCTTCATGCCTACCGCTTGGCGTTCAAGCATCCGTTGAGCGCCGCATATCTCGAGTTCACAAGCGAGCCACCGACTGACATGCAGCACCTTTTGGCGACCGGACGGAAATAGCGCCGTCGCCGTTAGTTTAATAGGACTTAATTGTTTGTTCCTCCAAATGTCTCATTCGAGCCTACATATCCTAGAATATTCGAGTTGTTAATTCGCCCAACAACTATACCGCGGATGAGGCACTGGTGGCGCGCCTCAACGCGATTCGTCGAGAGCAATGGAATTACGGAGCGATGCATTGATTGGCTGGCGGCCCTGCGAAGACGATGTCGCTCGTACAAACATGCTGACGCTCAAGGTATTCAGTTCGGTCAAGGCACATCACCGCATCATTTAGGGCGAGCGCCGGATGGCTCAGCCGAAATTTTTTGGAGCAATTAGAGTATTTTGTTTCAGGTGGATGCGCCGTCGCAGTTTATTCTTCCTACTCAGGATTTTCTCTATCCCACTTCCGCGTCAGCTCTATAAACACAATTAACCTTCTATCACACCGGCAGCTCGAAGCGCGGCGATGTGATCGGTATCGACACCTATTTCGCCGAGTATTTCATCCGTGTGTTCGCCTAGCAGCGGCGCACCCCTGCGGATGCTCGTCAGCGTTAAATCGAAGCGCGCGGCCGGGCGAGCCTGACGCAAGCGCCCGGCATGAGGATGGTCGCTCTCGACGAGAATGTTGCTCGCCACCACCTGTTGATGTTCGATGAGCTCATTTCGTGTCAGCACGGGTGCGCATGGTACGCCCGCCGCCTCCAAGCGCTCCAGCCAGTCGGCGCTGGTGCGGGCTTTTAACTCATCCTGGATAAGCGAGAGGCGAGCATTGATATTTTGATCGCGTAACGCTGGTGTAGCAAAGCGGGGGTCGTCCAACCAGTCTGGCCGTTTTAGTGCTTGGGTAAGCGCGTGCCATTCGCGGTTACTCATCACCGCAACGCTGATATGGCCGTCAAGGGTACTGTAAATTAGATCGATAAAACTGGCGGCACGCTGGGCGCTCACCGGCATATCCACAAAAGTTTGGCCGCCCATATCGGAAGACCATAGAAAAGCCACCACGGCATCGAGCATGGAGAGGCGGACATGTTGGCCTTGGCCACTGCGCTCCCGAGCCAAAAGGGCCGCGGTGATCGCCTGAGAAGCCGTGACGGCGGTCAGTTTATCGGGCAGGATCGTCCGCACCAGGCGCGGTGGATTGTCGTCCGAGCCACCCTGAACAGAGGCCAGCCCTGATACCGCCTGGATAATCGGATCATAGACCGGCTTGGCGGCATATGGCCCGCTTTCGCCAAAACCGTTAAGCGAGACATAGACGATGTCGGGTCGCACCTCGCGGATATTCTCTTCACCTACCCCCAAGCGCTCAACCACACCGGGCCGAAAGTTTTGAATAAAAACATCAGCGCTTGCAGCAAGACGCAATAGCATATCGCGCCCCTCGGGGTTCTTCAGATTGATGGCGATCGATCGCTTGTTCCGATTGTTGTTGAGAAAACTCGCCGAGAGCCCGCCCGAGCGATGGCCACCGGCGCGCACATAGTCCCCGCTGAATGCCTCAACCTTAATCACATCAGCGCCCTGATCGCCGAGCATCATGGTCGCGAACGGGCCCGAGATCATGGTGGTCAAGTCAACAACCCTAAAGCCCGTCAAAGGCCCGCTAGATTCGGCATCGGCGACTATACTGCTCTCTCCAACCATCGGATTTTAATCCCACGAATTAAGACGCTGCAGTATTAAAGACTTCTGCCGCGCCGAGTCTGCGCTCAATCAGCGAAGGGATCCTGGACCAAGATCGTGTCGTCGCGCTCGGGGCTAGTGGACAGAAGCGCCACCGGCGCCTCGATAAGTTCCTCGATGCGGCGAATATATTTTACCGCGTTGGCCGGCAGTTCTGCCCATGAGCGCGCGCCCTGGGTGCTCTGCTGCCAACCGTCAAAACTCTCATAAACCGGTTCAGCTTCGGACTGTTGCGCCGTCTGCGCCGGCAAGTGATCGATCTCCTGGCCATTAAGCTTGTAGGCGGTGCAGACCTTAAGCGCATCCATGCCATCGAGCACATCCAGCTTGGTTAGCGCGATACCCCTAATGCCGCTAATTTTGACCGCCTGGCGCACCATGACCGCATCGAACCAGCCACAGCGCCGCCGCCGGCCGGTAACAGTGCCAAACTCATGGCCTCGCTCACCGAGGCTCTGCCCTACCGCATCTTTCAGTTCGGTCGGAAACGGGCCTGAACCGACCCGGGTGGTATAGGCTTTGGTGATGCCAAGAACATAGCCGATCGTGCCCGGTCCCATGCCGCTTCCTGCCGCCGCCTGCCCGGCCACGGTGTTGGAAGATGTGACGTAGGGGTATGTGCCGTGATCAATATCGAGCATGGCGCCCTGCGCGCCTTCGAACAGGATACGCTTGCCAGATCGCCGCTCGATGTCGAGGCGGCACCATACGGCACCCGAATATTGCAGGATATGGGTCGCCACCTCGCCCAATTCGACTCTTAGAGCCAATTCATCAACGTCAGCCATACCAAATCCTCGGCGCAACGCATTGTGATGCAGGAGCAACTCGTCCATACGGGCGTCGAGGGCCGCCAAGGAACTCAGATCACACATCCTTATCGCGCGCCGCCCCACCTTGTCCTCATAGGCGGGACCAATGCCGCGCCCGGTGGTGCCTATGGTTTGGCCACCTCGCGCTTTTTCGCGTGCTTGATCCAACTCGCGGTGCAGAGGTAAAATAAGGCAGGCATTTTCGGCGATAAGGAGGTTTTCCGGCGTAATCTCCACACCCTTGGCGGAGATTTCCTCGATTTCCCGTTTCAGCGCCCAGGGGTCCACCACCACACCGTTGCCGATAACGGAAAGCTTGCCGCCACGTACAACGCCGGACGGTAGCAGACTTAATTTAAACACCTTGCCGTCAATAACCAAGGTGTGACCGGCATTGTGGCCGCCCTGAAATCGCACCACCACATCGGCCCGTTCAGAAAGCCAATCAACAATCTTGCCCTTGCCTTCGTCGCCCCACTGAGCGCCGACGACCGCAACATTCGACATAAATTTCTATTCCTCAAGTTGAACGGTAGCGATGCCGCTTTTCGCGTAAAAATGGCTGCAACCTAGACGGCGCGCCTCAGCGCTATCATCGCTTGATGGCAAAAGCGCCGCAACCGCAATCCACCCATTGGCCCGCAGTTCGGCAGCTTCTGAGGGCCGCGTTCCATAGGGAAGAAAGATGCGTTTCGGCGCTTCTCCGTGGGGCACAGCACGCAACAGAGAATCCATATAGAGCGTGCAACCTGCGGCATCTTCGCCGGGCGCACCATTCGTGGCCAGCGGGTAGCGCCCGCCGCGGCCGAGTTCTCCGCGCACACCCTGAACAAACAAGGTGAAGCACACGCCGGTCTGATATTCGAATCCGCGGCGCTCGACCGGATCGATCGTCACACTCAGGTCCGGAACCGCCGCGAGCACTAGGTCGGCGACTTGGCACAACTCGCCAGCCGCGCGCTCCGCAGCTTCGGGGAGATCAAGCCGCGACAAGGCCGCCAGTGCCGGGCGGGCGTTCCCGGTCGCCGCGAGCAAGCCCTTCAGGACCTCTTCCGCGTTGCCGGCCAGCGTGGCAATGTCGGAGTCATCCTTTCGATCAAGGGCGCCGCGCAGCGCCGTGTATGCTTCCTCCGACAAGTCCAATCCGTTGAGAATCGCCATCACCAGTGTCGGAGCACAAAGGTCAACCGTTAGGTTTTTCAGGCCCAACGCTGCCAGCCCTTCAACAGCCAGCAATATGATCTCAGCATCGGCGTGCAGCGAGGACGCGCCAATCAGTTCTAAGCCGACTTGGGCGAATTGACGCTCAGACCGTAGTTCGCTACCCAGCACGCGCAGGATATCGCCGCTATAGCTGAGCCTAAGTGGCCGCGGCGCCCGCGCTAGACGCGTCCCTGCGATGCGCGCGACTTGCGGTGTCATATCGCTGCGAAGCGCCATCATGCGGCGAGACACCGGGTCCATGAGGCGAAAACTGCTCTCTGACAGGCCAGCACCGGTACCGCTCAACAAGCTATCCTCGAATTCTATGAAGGGCGGCTTTACCCGCTCATAGCCGTGGCTATGAAAACACGCGAGCAGGCGCGCGCTAAGCGCAGCCTCGCTGGCCGCATCGGGCGGCAATAGATCCTGGATACCCTCCGGCAAGAGGGCTTTGTTTGTGGTCTCATCCATGGCGAGCGAAGTATTTACATACTTTGTTGATGCTCTCAAGCGCCGGGCTGGCTCGCTTGCCGGCAAACTAGTCTTTAGGTCAATCGGATGAACCGTCTCGCAAGGCTTTCCTAGGGACTGCTGAAAGCTCAGCCTTTTGAAAGGGCTTGACCAGATGGATCTCACTTTTAGCCGGCAAGACTTGATACTGGAGCTCGCCGCCAGAATAGCCGGTCATATGTAGAAACTTTAGTAGGGGAATAGCTCGCGCATCCTGAGCGACATTTTCATGCCATCCATACCGCCTGCCAGGGCGATATGGATCAACGACAGGTCGAACCCGCTATCACTCTCCGCCTGCACCCGCGCCGCATCCTCGGCGTGAACGAATTCAATAAATCTATGGCGCGTCACCTTGAATGCTTGCTCATCGTAGCCATAATTTGACACTGATGCGCCGACCAAATTTCCTCGTCTGTCGAAAGATCGCGGTCCCAGGAGCCAATATTGTTGCTACGACAAGCGTCTGGACGTCGTCAGCCACCCGCCTCTCAAACACAAAAGTTCAATCGTGGTTGGGCTGCTTCAAGGAACTTATTGAAGGGGCCACTCTGTGCAAACGTGCACGATCATACACTAGGCAACGCTTGCCAAAGCATTCTTGACCGCCCAGGCAATCTCAACGGC
>CAYPSQ010000009.1:0-57115 GCA_964413115.1 uncultured Rhizobiaceae bacterium
CAAGGTGGTACAGAGGCGGATGGCGCCAAACTTTAAGAAGTCGTTTGAGAGGGCGGTGCGGACGGCGGGGCGTTAATCATATGAAATGCTCTTAAATTTATAACAACTCTCTCAAACGACTGCTTAAAGTAGTGACCACCCATGGCTGGGTGGGTAACATTAGGTAAGGGGCATATCATGACCATACTTGTCAGGGAGTTTCATGCTGAGACGTATTCAATTGTGGGCTAGGAAAGCGCGGGAGGAAGCGGAGGCAAAACGAGATATGTTGCGGGAAGTCGCGAAGACCCTAAAGGCCGCTGAACAAGGTGATCCAGACGCCCAGAACTATCTCGGTTGGATGTACTCCCACGGATCTGGTGTTCGCAGGAACAAAGTCGAAGCCATCAAGTGGTATCGCAAGGCCGCAGAGCAGGGAGATAGTGAGGCCAAGCAGGCGCTTGAAGAACTCGAAGCTAAATAACACTAGAAATTCGTGATAGCCTTTCGCGGCAGCTCCAAAGGTACAACTAACGCATCGCCGTCTTTGACGCTTGCCCAAAGGAGTTCCTACGTTTTAGCATCATTCGTTTTTGCACTACCTTATAGAGGTCTAGGCACAGGGGCCCTACGTCTCGCCATTATTAAACTGTGAACTAATGTTTTGCTTCCCTCTATCCAGTATCTATAAAGAGAGTCAAAACCACATAAAACAGATTGGCACTGTGATTGGCTTAACCCTCAAACCTTATTGACTATTTTTTACCAAAAATTACAATTTGTTGTAGTTGCGGTATTCACCTAGTTCTTACTAGTCTTCTATCAGAACAGCTCGAACTGGAGATGCATCAGCGCCACTTAATTTAAGCGGCAGGCACATTAACGTATATGCTCCCTCAGAAATATTACCAAGGTCTATTGCTTCTAAAACTATTATATCCTTACCCAATACCTCTAAATGACTATGGAACTTATCCACACCGAACTTTTCTATCGAGATGTAATCAATTCCGACCAATGAAGCTTCACACTCAACTAACTTTCTTGCTGCCCCTGGACTCAGGTACACATAGTCAGCAACAAATTTCCCTGATCTAACAAGTCCCTCTCTAGAATTTCTCGTTTTAAATAAGGCGCCTTCTCCAGGAGATATTCGGCTCCAATCAACTTCAGATTCGTCTACTTGAACCGGATCCATGGTTTCAATTACATGGACACGTTTGATAAAATCAGTTACTGAAAAATCATCTAATGTTTTACCATCAGTGTAGAAGTGGTAAGGGACATCAAGGTGCGTTCCGCTATGACAACTCATCTCTAGTCGGGACAAATTACAAAAAGACTCCTCTGAATTCATTATAAGATTTCTGCTATACTGGGTATCTGCAGGGTAATCTATTGACTCAACTCCCAGTGTCACGCTGATATCGTGAATTTTTTTCCCCGCAAATCCATTCATTTTTTATTTTCTCCCTCTATTGACGTATCATAAATTTCATCAACTTTCGTTCCCAATGCATTAGCTAGGGCATTAGTTTTGTTGGCCATAACGATGACACTTAAAAGCTCTTTATATTGATCATCTGTCATTCCCTTTTTTCTTGCGGCATATGTATGGCTATGAATGCAATAATTACAATTATTAATAATTGATACTGCAATATATATCATCTCTTTGTAAATATAAGGGATTGAACCTTCTGACATAACAGTTTTTAAACTTTTCCAAGTCTCAGACAATTCCTCTTCGTTATGTGATAAATCTTTCCAAAAATTGTTGATATATTTAGTATCACGAGTTTCACGTATATCGTGAAATACATCTTCAACAAGGTCGCTATTTTTTCGGATTACAGTGGTCATTATTTTCCTCTAATTTTATAAGACTATATTAAAACCCTTAGAACAAACTAAGTAACCGTTAAAGATCAAAGTACCCTGTCCGTGGTATTCGTCATCCCTGATTTTGCCGACATATCTGTCCCCATTAGCGTAGGTACTGGTGCCCTGTCCGTTGTATTGGTCAGTTTTCCATTCACCTAGATGCCTGGCCATAACAATTATTCCACGTGTTGATGGGATAACTGTCGGGGCGCTTCGGAAAACTCCGTACCTTTCCCACACCAAACAAATGTACGGCAACGGTGAGATAAAGAAGGGTAGGATGTTTTCTCATATAGAAAGTCTATTAGAATTTGGAACCGTTGGCGACCCAGGGCACCAAGTAAAAGTGGAGCTGCAAGACTTGTGTGTCCTTGCTGACCTTGGTTTCCGTTCTTACGCGTAGCCTAATAACTAGTATAACGCTCAGCACCCCACTTATGATGGTGTAGCGGGAGGTCAGTGATGGTGATGAAGTTAATGCCGGTGAATAGAGCGCGCCTGATACCGTTCGCGATGCTTCTATTTGCGGCTGTGACATTCTCCATGACTTTTTCACTAAATCGGATAGCCATCACCGAAGGCATTCCGATCTTTGCGTTCGTTTTTTGGCAATGCCTTGGCGCAGCTCTGTTGACGTTTGTTGCGGCCGTTGCTACGGGCCAATTACCAAGCCTACGACGCAAATATCTACGCCTCTATATGCTGTTCGGTGCCCTGACGACCGCCGTTCCGATAATCTTGTTCTCTTTTGCCGCGCCTAAGGTCCCAGCCGGCGCCATTGGTCTAGGGCTCGCCCTCCCGCCTATACTGACCTATGTTTTTGCCGTCCTCTTTCGGATCGACCACGTCCGCTTGCTTCGTATTACTGGAATATTGTTTGGTCTTGCCGGTGTCTTATTAGTTCTCTTGCCTGACCAGAGCCTGCCAGAGCCTGGAATGGCACCATGGCTGTTGATGGCTTTTGGTGGTCCGCTCTGCTACTCGCTTAGCAATGTGTGCATAGCAATGCTCCGCCCCCCTGAGATGCGAGCAATCCCACTTACCTGCGGCGTTTTCGCATGCGCCACAATCATAATGGTGCCTGTCATGGCCGCGACGGAGAACTGGTGGATTTTCGACGCTACCATGACCGATGGCGATTGGGCGTTGATCGGAAATATCGTCATCAACGCGACTTTTTTTGTTGTTATGTTCGAAATCATTCGGATAGCGGGACCCGTTTTTTTCTCGACCTACGGCTATTTCGGCACACTGATAAGCCTTGGCTGGGCGGCGCTTTATTTTGGCGAGGTGCCGAGCCCCTGGATTTGGGCCGCTATCGCCATCCTCTTCCTCGGCCTATTCTTGGTTAACCGCACCTCAAAGCCATCTGGCGGAAAGCCCGCTGCTAAGCAGGCTTTGCCCCGCTAAAGCAATGGGCCGCAGGACAACAATAGGATTGTTACCGTTGGGTGAACTTATTGAGCCATACATAAATATTTGTGAAAGCCTAGTTTCTCCGCTTACGTTCGCGTAAGTCCAGACAGCCATCAACATTACGAGGGTCCACCTCTGGTGGAAATATTCGCACCTTACTGACCTTCTGTGTATTCGTTACCGGCAGCGTGTCCACAAAAAGAAAAAATGCTGGTGCTTTGTAGTACGCCATCTCGCCCAGGCAATATTCCTGCAATTTAGTTGCGGTAGTCAAATCAGGGGATATTGCTTCCATGAGAATTATACAGGCCATAACCTCTTCTTGGCGAAGTTCATCTGCTACGGCAATAACAGCTGCCTGAGCGACATAATCATGAGACTGCAATATCGCTTCAATTTCAGCCGCCGCTATGTTCTCACCGCTTCTCCGAATTATATTTTTAGTACGATCTACAAAGGTTAAAACACCATCAGCCGACTGAGTTACAGTGTCACCCGTATGGAACCATCCTCCGCGCCACGCTATTTCGGTTGCTGTATCATCTTTTAGGTATCCTGAAAAAAGGCGATGGCGCGGATTATTACCGGTCATACGCAGAGTAAGTTCACCAGGTGTATCTGATGGTACAGGCATCTCTTCGTTATCAACAATACGGACCTCGCAACCAGAAAGAGGTCGTCCAAATGCTCTTGTATCTATTTGTCTGGGTTCACGACTCCCCCAGGTAGGCATTGCAACCTCCGTCATCCCCCAACCTTCGATTAAAGGAAAACCGAAACGTTCTTCAAACAACTGATGGTGCTTTGGATCTATTCCTGCCCCGGCACCAAATTTAATATTATGCGAATTATCGTTTGGACCGGGTTGTTGATTTAGCAAGAGAGGTGGCATTATTCCTAGATAATGAATGATTGTTGCTTTAGACGCGACAACATCACCCCACCAACTTTTGGGGTGAAAACGGTCGACCATCACAATACAACCCCCTGAAGAAATCATGGCCATACTACCGATAGCCATAGCATTTGCATGATATAATGGAAGCGGATTTAAAAGACGTTCCTGACCATACGTCATGGTCATATACCCTCCCGCCTCCAGATACCATTTTCCCGCATTAAGAAAATATCGGTTCGTTAGAATACACCCCTTTGGACGGCCAGTGGTGCCTGATGTGTAAAGCAAAGCCGCTTCGGAATCGATCCCTGGATTCTCCGAAGACTTCGCTACTGCAGTATCTTGTAACTGATCCTCTAACTCACTAACCTCAACCAATTGCACCGATAGTTTGCACTTTTCTACAGCTAACCGGAGAGCAGATATTCGTTCAGAAATTGAAATAACTAGCAGTGATTCGGAGTGGTCAAGAAGGTAAATTATTTCGTCTTCGCGATAGTCTGGATTTATTGGAACAACACTAATTCCAAGTCCATTAAGAGCAAGCCAATGCAAATGAAATTCAGGTCTATTTTCTAGCAGTAGGGCAACTCGATGACCTGGTCCATAACCTGAATTATAATACGCCGACCTTAACTCCATCACGATTTTGTGCGCGGCACTGTAGGTAATTTCAAACCCTTTTGGATAATATGCCCTGCCCCTCATGGGGGGAGTACATAAGAAACTACCTTCTGGTACTTTATTTGAAGAATCTTCAAATAAATCAAAAACACTAGAAAACTTATTATTTTCTACCATAGCAACCTAATGGACGAATCACTTGCCAGTTCTAAATGGCCTGGTTGAGGCGGGGTCTCCAGAATGGACGGAACAGTTCGATTTTGGGGCAACGGTTCATGACGACCTTGAGGCCAGCAGCCTCGGCAAGGACAGCTGCTGCTTCGTTGCGCACGCCGATTTGCATCCAGACTACCTTGGCGCCGATTTCGATGGCCTCTTCGGTGACGGCATAAGCGTCCTCTGAGGTGCGGAAGACATCCACCATATCCACCGGCCGGTCGATTGCGACGAGCGATTCCACGCATTTGAGACCTCGGATATAGCCGCCGGCTTCATTGGGGTTGACCGGGATCATGTCATAGCCGGTCTCGTGCAGAACCCTGAGTACGCCGTAGCTGAACTTGGCCGGGTCCGAGCTGGCGCCAACCATGGCAATGGTTTTTACCTCTTTTAGAATCCCGGCCAAATATTCTGCCGGATAGTCTTGCTCATGATTCATCCCCTGCCCTCCAGGATCTTCATTGCTTTCGCGCTGCCCCCGATATCGGCCTTCAACTCCTCCGGCCTGAGCGGGTTTTGAAAGGGGTTGCGATAGAGTTTGTCATGGCTTTCGACCCCGATTTCGAGTACGCAGTCGCTCCGTGGCTGCGCCACACATAATAGCACATAGCCATCGCTGATCTGATGGCGGTTGAGGGCGGTGCCGGTGCTCTGATCGATGTTGCCGGTCAGCAGTTTGGCGGCGCAGGAAATGCAGCCGCCGTAGCGGCAGCCAAAGGGCAGCAATACGCCGTGCGCTTCCAGGGTTTCAAGTAGCGGCCGATCTGCAGCAACGACAACGGATTGCCCATTCCGATTTGCGAGCGTGATGGTAACGTGCCCCATTTTAGCAGACTCCATCGAGGCCTAGACCCAGATGTCCGACGTGCAATCGCCGCCCGGATAACGCGTTTCGTGACAGCGTGCTGGTCCGTTGGGCTCGTTGCCAAAGTCGACATAAAAATCCGGATTGATCGTCATGCCGCCGTGTTCGATATCGCAATCGACCATCATCATGGAACCGCCTTTCTCCCGGATTTCTGGATAGAACTGGTTGTCCCAAGTTGAGAACAGGGAGGTGGTGACATAGAGCCGCTTGCCGTCAAGAGAAAGCTGAATCATCTGCGGGCCGCCGGTCATTTTACGGCCGTGCACTTCCGGCGCTTTGCCCAGGAGGCCACCCATCCAGACCTGACCCGTCAACTTCGGGTCTGACGGATCGGTGATATCGTATTGTCGGAGATCACCGTGCAGCCAGTTCGACAAATAAAGAAAGCGATCGTCCATGGAGAGTAAAATTACGCTGATCAAGCCAGGTACTGGAATAGGCCATTCCGGATGGCGTTGGTTCTCGACATCGATGATCTTTTCGGTGATCCACTTGCCGTCTTTTTTGAACCAATGGATGATGTTTGACGACAGCGCAGCGCCGACGAACCCGTGGCTTGAGTCCGGGTCGTGGTGAAAGCGCACCTCCAACGGCACCAGACCGTCCTCGCCGAGATAGATAGTGTTCTCGACGCGCTTTTCTACGAAATTCCAGAAATGGATTTCTCGACCATATTTCAGATGGCCTACTTCTTCGAGATCGAACCCCGGCATGAAGGTATTAGGCGCCGCCCACTCGCTGGAGACCATGACGTTGTGGCGCGGCTGGTACCAGAAATCGTAGTTGAACTTCATACCGCCCAGATCATTCTCCCAGCGCCCGACAATTTCGAAATCCTCATTGAGATGCAGGAAGCCGCCGGGAGCTTCACCCTTGGCGTCGCCGAGCATTGAGATGATGATGTCGGAGCCCAGGCAATGCACCGTGTGCGGCGCGGAAAGATTAGTTTTGTTCTTGATCTCAGCGCCTTCGATGACTTTGTGCAGGCGCGGGTTCTTCGGGTCAGTCGCGCAATCAACGATATGTAAATTACTGCTGCGCACCCCCGGCACGATCAGATAGCGCCGTTCCTTGGTAGCATCGTGATGACAGGACGAACAGGCATTCCACCCCATATGGTGCAGTTCATCACCAATGCCCGGCATTTCGAGCCGGCTGATGACCTGAGAATAGGTCGGGCTTTCCGGGTCAGCATCGATAGTGGCAAGATAGTCTGGCTTTAGAATTCCGGTACCTATATAGAGCGCCACCGTGTATAGCAGCTTCTCACGCGGCCCCTTCATCGCTTCGGCCGGCGAGGCGTAGCCCGGACCACAGCATTCCGATTTGCCATTTTCCACCATGTAATTTCTCCCTGTTCCTACGCTATCGAGAATGCCCTCAAATCCGTCGCAATATCGATACCCCTACATGCAAACTTCTGATTCTAGGCAACTCCGCTCCGGCAGCAGCAAAGATTATATTATTAAATTCAAACAATGACGCGAGGGTCTGACGACCCTACTGACCTTTCCACTGCGCATCTCACTATAGCGAAACATGTGGCGATTTCGATTTGACCTTCACCGACATGGACATCGCCGTCGAACGCAGCAGAAGATTACTCGGTTAGGATTGCCGAACCTCACTCGGCGCGTCGCGCGGCGCTATCTTCCCACGCCCAGCCGACCTGCTCAGTATCCTCGAATACTTGCCAATGCTGGATGACCCCACAAGCGACGTGAAAATACCAGAAGGTGTCCTGCTTGATAAAACGATCGGTGCGTTTCGCGCGCGACGTCTCGTTGATCATCACCGCTACATGCTCGTCTTCGCCGAACAGTAACTTCAGCGTATGATCACGAATCTCGAGATACTCGCCAAACATTATAAACGCATGGGCGATTGAGGTTTTCCCCTCAAAGCGCCCGTTGAACGGTACCTTCGGCGAGCCTGGTGTGATCATCACCGCATCATCGGCCATGAGCCCCAGCATGGTGGCACCGTCGCCGGCTGCTATCGCACTCAGGAATTGCCGCACAATACCTTTCTCTTCGGTGTCGCTCATATTTTCTTCTCCATTAATGTAGCTCTTCTGACATGTCAGGGTAGGTTTCCAGCGTATGGGCCAGGAATAAACCAAATTTATTTGATATCGCGATCCTCCAACAGGTTAAGCATCCACCCGGTACCAACGATGCCGAATTCCCCGCGAGAGATTAGGGTTGGTGGGTGCAGACCCTGGGCCGATGACACCGGAGACGGCGTCAAAATCAAAGGAGAGGCAGGCTATATGTCTGGCAATAGCTCTATTTCCCCTTTTCAAGACAACTTTATCTGTACGCCGCGAGTCGCACTCTAATTTTGCTTTCTGACATATTCCGAGAGGCATTCGACAACCTGGTGCAGCGTGTGTTCATCGGTGCGCCGGCTGATGACGCCGAGGCGGAGCGCGTCGGGCTCGCCCGGACGCAAGCTTTCGGATTTTGACAGCACGCCCGCTGCGTTTAAATGTTGCACACAATCGGCGGCGCTGAAGGCGCCCGCGCGCATCGCGGGATGGATAGCACAAACGACCGGGAGTGGCGTCTCATTGACGATTTGCCAACCAGCATCCTGGAGCAGCGCGCGCAGGCGATCTCCGAGCTCAGCCTCCCTCTCGATACGACGCGCGAGCTCGTCAGGCCGCAATATCGACGTAAGAGTGCGCAAGCCGGTGTTGCCGCGCGAGCCCTGCAAGGACAGGTATGCATAATCATGACGCGCGACAGCGCCGCCCGATACATTGAACGCTAGTTCGACCGGCTCGCGGTGGCGTGAGAGGAACATGCCTGCGCCGCCAGCGCCCAGCGGTGCTAAGGTCTTGTGCGGATCGAAAATCAGCGAATCCGCGGCATCCAGCCCATCCAGATATTGTTGCCGAAGTCGCGGCGAAAAGGCCGCGATGCCGCCCCACGGCGCATCGACATGGAACCACGCACCATACTTGGCGCAGACCTCGCCGATCTCGACCAAGGGGTCTATAATTCCAGACGGCGTCGCGCCGACGGTGGCGACAACCATAAATGGCATGAAGTTACCTGACGCCATGTCTGCGGCCATAGCCCGATCGAGCGCCTCGGGGTCAAGACGAAGTTTATCGTCCATGGCGACCTCGCGCACCGAAGCAGCGCCGATTAGGTTTCGCGCATTTTTACCGATCGAGCGGTGAGTCTGGGGCGCGACGTAAACGGCTGGACGCACGCAGAGCGGCGCGCTGCCATGGCGCCAATACTCATAGGGCTCGGGCATACCCGCCGCGCCGCGGCAAAGTGTCATATCCACCGCAGGGCAGCGAGGATTGCGATGGGACAAGCGGTCTGTCAAGGCAACGATCATCGCCGTCATATTGGCTTCTGTTCCGCAAGCGGTGAAATGGCCGATGGCAGTTTTGGCATCAAACCCGAAAGTGGTGAGGATGAGATCAATGCTGTACTGCTCGAACGCGACCGCAGCCGGATGCTGGCCAACCACCCCGATATTGGCACCACGGCGGTTGGTCTCATCCATTGCGGTGACCGAGGCGGCATCGGCATCGATACAGAAATATCCCATATTAAAGGGGCTTGAGACATCGGTGTCATGCAAATCGGAGAGGCGTCGGAATAGCTGCATCAAGCGGTCGAGGGGGACATCGCCGGTGTCGGGATCGAGGTATTGTTGAACTATTTCGTAGAGCGATTCGATAGCGGGCGCGGGGCGGGTTGCAGGAGGGTGCGGCATGTCATGGCCTCTTGATTTTTGGATGCGGAAGCGCGCATGGAGCATCTCAGCTTACGCCATACCCTGTCGATTTCCCATCACCACCGAGCTTGTCCCCCCCGGACTCCCGCGTTACCGTTTTTATTGAGCGGAATAAACCGGATTGCGGGAGAAGAGCGGCGTGGCAAATAGATTGGATGGCAAGGTCGCCATTGTAACAGGTGGCACCAGCGGCATCGGCGCACACACTGTAAAAACATTTGTCGCTGAAGGCGCGCGCGTGGTGATTGCCGGTCGATCGGTGGAGAAAGGCAAAAACCTGGCCGAAACGCTTGGCGAGGCCGCCATATTCATCAAAACCGATGTTGCTAAAGAAGTGGATATCGAGACCCTGGTGGCGCGCACGGTCGGGCATTTTGGGGGCCTCGACTGCTTGTTCAACAATGCCGGCATACCTGGCCCCAACGAGCCCATCGCCCATATCTCCTGGGAGGGTTATGCCAAAACCATGAATGTAAATGTCGGCGGCGTGCTGATGGGCATCAAACACGCAGCACGGGTGATGAAGCGCCAAGGATCTGGCAGCATCATCAACAATGCAAGCATTGCCGGTCTGAGAACGGGGTATGGGGACCATCTCTATAGCGCGTCAAAGGCAGCGGTGATCCATGTTACGCGGACGGCGGCGATGGAGCTTGGCGAACGCGGCATACGGGTCAATTCGATTTCCCCGGGCGCAATTCTGACGCCGGTTTTCGGCAAGGCCATGGGACTCGAGACCAGCGAAGCTGATGCCACCGTCAATAAGCTCGACGACATGTTCCGCACACGTCAACCAATTCCTCGCAGCGGTTTGCCGGACGATATCGCCCACGCCGCGGTCTTTCTCGCCAGTGACGAGGCCAGCTTCGTCAACGGTCATGACCTTACCGTCGATGGCGGTATGACTGGCGGCCGGGGGTGGTCGGAATCCGCTGCTGCCATGAAACAATTGGCTAAAGTTCTGAAAGAAAGCTAATCCTCACACGCAATTTCTCATCCGACGTCATGGAGCCGCTCCAACCCGTTTACAGGCGTCGGGATTTCTTTGATAATGATCTCTGCGTATTAGATCGCGGATAAGGCGAGACTAGGATGGCATTCCTGCTGAGAAATAACCCGTTCCTGGGCATTCGGCCCTCGACGATCCTTGCCGCGGCGATCCTGTTCAGCGGCGGAGCAGCGTGGCATAGCAAAATTTTTTCTTCCGCTGCCTGGGCGTTCGATCATATCACGCAAAGTTATCTGGTGCGCTACATCGACACGATCGGCATGGGCATCGGCACTTGCCTCGGCTGAATACCAATCGAGGTCCCTCACTTTTATCACTTCGCAATGTTCTGACACCTCTGCATTGGGTTTGAAAATATTTTTTGCGCGGTGTCGGGAAAGGGTTAGTGATGACGAAAACCGGCAACATTCAGCGTATCCCTGGGTATTGCGCGCTTTGCACTTCGAAATGCGGGTGCATCTCGGTGATCGAAGACGAACGGATGATTGCGCTAGAGCCTGACCCATCGCATCCGACCGGCCAGGCACTCTGCGGCAAGGGTCGCGCAGCGCCGGAACTGGTGCATCATGACGAGCGTCTGCTCTACCCGCTACGCCGGACGCGACCCAAAGGCGAAGCTGATCCGGGCTGGGAACGTATCAGTTGGGACGAGGCGCTCGACACGGTTGCCGGTGAGATGAGCTCTATGGCCGCACAATATGGCCCCGAAAGTGTCGCATTCGGTATTACGACTCCCTCCGGCACCGGCTTGCAGGACGCTTATGCGTGGGTCGAACGGCTGCGTCATGCCTTTGGGAGTCCCAACGCTGTATTTGGCACCGAAATCTGTAATTTCCACCGCGATGATGTCTATGCCTTCACATTCGGCGTCGGCACGCCGATGCCCGACTTCGCCAACACAGACTGCATCCTGCTATGGGGCCACAATCCGAGCGCTACCTGGCTCGCCTATGCCAGCCGGGTAGCGGCGGCAAAAGCGCGCGGCGCAAAGCTGGTCGTCGTTGATCCGCGCCGCGAAGGCCTGGCCAACAAGGCCGATCAGTGGTTGCGCGTG
Organism: uncultured Rhizobiaceae bacterium; assembly: GCA_964413115.1. Taxonomy (GTDB): domain Bacteria; phylum Pseudomonadota; class Alphaproteobacteria; order UBA828; family UBA828; genus PTKB01. Next base: position 11,714 of record CAYPSQ010000009.1, read on the forward strand.
CGGCCTGGCAGCGACGGAGCGCTTGCTCTTGGCTTGGCGCATGTACTGATCGAGAGCGGAAAATTTGATGCCAACTTCCTGCGCAACTGGACGAATGGCCCATTTTTAGTGCGCGAGGCAGATGGCCACCTGCTCCGTGCCTGCGATGTAGTAGCGAGCGCGGATGCGGCGCACCGCGTCGCCTGGGACGAGACTTCCGGAGGCCCGGTCATCTATGACCCCATCGCCGGCACCTATGAAAACGCCAGCGCGCGCCTTGCTCTGACGGGAACATTCGAGGTCGCGGGCGCGGACGGTACTACCATCACATGCCAACCAGCATTCGCCTGCTACACCTCACTGTGCCGCAAGTTCACTCCTGAGAAGGTTGCGGAATTGACCTGGGTTCCAGCGAATGAGATTCGAGCCACGGCGGAACTTATCGGCAGCGCCACATCGGTCTCCTGTTATACTTGGTCGGGCGTCGGTCAACACACCAATGCAAGCCAGACATCACGCGCTATTGCCCTCCTATACGCTTTGACCGGAAGTTTTGATGCGCCGGGTGGCAATGTATTGTTTGACAGCCTTCCCGTAGCTGACTTGGTAGGCAAGGAATTATTGCCGGCAGCACAAGCCGAGAAAACCCTTGGCTTGGCCAAGCGCCCGGCCGGACCGGAAGCGCAGGGCTGGATCACGACGGATGATCTCTACCACGCCATCCTCGAAGGCGAGCCCTATCCCGTAACCGGCTTGATAAGCTTTGGCGCCAACATACTGCTGTCGCACGCCGATAGCGGCCGCGGCCAAAAGGCGCTGACAAAAATTAGGTTTGCCGCCCATATCGACATGTTTATGACACCTTCCGCGGAGCTGGCCGATATCGTTCTGCCCGTCAACACACCGTTTGAGCGCGAAGGGCTATGCACCAATTTCGGTGTCGGTCCTGACGCTACGTCCTATGTGCAGCTACGCCCAGCAGCGGTCGAATCCAGGGGCGAATCTAAGAGTGATCTATGGATCGCCTTCGAGCTCGCTAAGCGTCTCGGTTTGGCCAATCATTTCTGGGGCGGCGATATCGATTCCGGCTATCGTGCTTTACTTGAGCCTAGCGGGCTCGACCTGGAAACCCTGCGCCGGACGCCGGCAGGCATCCATGTGCCACGTGACACCCGCTACCACAAATATGCCGAGACCAACGGTCATGGTGGACCGAGCGGCTTCGCTACGCCGTCGCGCCGCGTCGAAATATTCTCCGAGATGTTGCAGGACATTGGCCAGGCGCCACTACCAGAATTTGTGGAGCCCGCCATGAGCCCACTCAGCCAGACCGAAGCGGCAGCGCAATTCCCGTTAGTTCTGACCTCAGCGAAGTCAATTCATTATTGCCACAGCCAGCATCGCGGACTTGCGTCGCTGCGCCGGCACGAGCCCGATCCGATGGTCGAAATCCACCCGGATGCCGCTGATGCACGCGGCATCTCTAACGGCGACTGGATTCGCCTGACTACGCCACATGGCGAAATGCGAGCACGGGCGCGCTTCAAGAAACACCTTGATCCGCGCGTAGTCAGCGCCACAGCTGGCTGGTGGCAAGCCTGCGCCGCGCTCGACCTGCCCAGCTTCGATGCAATGGCGGAAGACGGTGCCAATCTCAACGGCGTGGTCAGCAATGAGGCATCGGACCCGATCTCGGGCTCGGTGCCACACCGCTCCTACCTTTGTGAAATCGGCCCACTGACCGAACCCCCGGCAAAAATAGTCGCAAAAGCCTAGCACCTGCCTATATCATCCCCACATATTAAGCCCAGTCGCTAATAGAGAGGTCTTGGAAAGATCATCTGGTGTGCGGCGATGAGATGGTCAGCGCCAACTGCATCGGGACCGAGCTCGTTGTCCCCACTATTTATTGGGCTTATGGCGCAGCGCCGAACGAGGAATTCGTGCCTTCGCCTGATGTTTGCCACTCAAGCGGGAGAGGCAGTGGGCGGCTATCTGCGAGACGCTAGAAGTGACCGATAACGCCACCGATTCGATGCGGGAATTTGGTGCAATCTACACGTCCACGCGCACCCACACACCATCTGCGAACTATCATCAATCCATCGCGATACACGGGGGTCGGCAAACCGCGTGGCGACGTTTTACAAAGGTGTGATTTGGATCAAGCCCCATTAATGGCGACGCACTGTTGCGCTGAAGAAATATATCGGCACCGCGCCCTCATCGTCGCATCACCTCCGGTATGAGGCCGCGCGGTGCAAAGCGCATCACCAGCAGCAAGATTACCCCCATGATGATGAGACGCATATGAGGCGCGGCTTCGAGGAGATGGGCGCGGAGCGAACTGTCGTCGGAGAAGCCGGCGGTGATGGTATCCATCAGCCAGAGACCCGCGGGCTCAGCCTCAATCCACACGAACCATACTAGAAAGCCACCGAGCACCGAGCCCCAATTGTTGCCCGAGCCGCCGATGATTACCATGATCCAGATAAGGAAGGTGAAGCGCAGTGGCTGATAGGTGCCCGGCGTGAACTGGCCGTCGAGAGTGGTTAGCATAGCGCCGGCGATACCGATCACCGCCGAGCCGATGATAAATATCTGCAAATGGCGGCGCGCGACATCCTTGCCCATCGCTTCAGCTGCATCTTCATTGTCACGGATGGCGCGCATCATACGGCCCCAGGGCGATTTCAGCGCGCGCTCCGAAAACGCCACGACGACCAGCAACACAGCCAGGAACAAGGCGGCGTAACACAGCTTGACGAATATGGACGAAGCCTCGATTACATCAGAGCCAAACCAAGCGGCAAAATCGGCGAACCAAAGTTCGGCTTGTAAATTTACCTCATATGGTACCGGGCGCTCCAGACCGGTAACGTTCTTCACGCCGCGCGCTAGCCAATCCTCGTTTTTGAGAATAGCGATAACTATCTCAGAAATACCGAGGGTGGCGATGGCAAAATAATCGGAGCGTAGGCCGAGCGCGACTTTTCCAATAAACCAAGCTACACCGGCAGCTAGTAGGCCGCCGACAATCCAAGACAGGATAATCGGCAGGCCGAGGCCGCCGAGATAACCGGTTTTGGCGCTGTTGACCGCTTCGATCGCCTCCGTCGCCGGATCAAAGAAAATGCGGGTGAGAAAATAGCCGGCGATAACCAGGATCGCCGTGGCGAGCGAGCGGATTGCGCCAGGGCCAAGCCAGCGGCGCACAATAATCACCAAACCAGCTGTCGCTAGCAGAACTCCGAGCGAGGCCGCGAGGCGCCAGCCGCCAGCGGCCCAAGCTTCGCCCACCGGGGCTTTGGAGATAAGTACCGTGGCGAGGCCGCCAACCGCGGCGAAGCCCATCACGCCAACATTGAACAAGCCAGCATAGCCCCATTGCATGTTGAGGCCGAGCGCCATAATTGCGGAAATTAAGCAGAGATTGAGGATAGTGAGTGCGACCTGCCAGGACTGGCCAAAGCCAACGGCAGCTAGCATCGCCAACATGATGGCGAACAGGAGTGGCGCGCGGAGTACAGGGTTCATCAAGAGTTTCCGCGGAATATCCCGGTCGGGCGCACCAACAGCACGACTACCAGAATGATGAAGGAAATGGCGAATTTGTAATCGGTCGAAAGAAACTGCACCAAGCTCTCGGGCGCCCAATCATCGGGTAACAGATAGCGCAGAAACTTTTTGTAGGCGTAGGTGATGGTTACCTCAGAAAAAGCGATCACGAAACCACCGACTACGGCGCCGAGTGGGTGGCCAATGCCGCCAACAATAGCGGAGGCAAAGATCGGCAGTAGCAGCTGAAAATAGGTGAATGGCTTGAAACTTTTATCGAGGCCGTAGAGCGTGCCGGCGATAGCCGCCAGCGCTGCCGCGATCACCCAAGCATAAAACACTACGCGCTCCGGACTGACACCGGAAAGGAGAGCCAAATCTTCATTGTCGGAGTAGGCCCGCATCGCCTTGCCGGTACGCGACTTCTGCAAGAAGCGAAATAGCGAAACCACGACAATCAGCGTTACCAGGACGGTAACCCCCTGCGTCAGCTTGATCGCCAAGCCCTCATGCAGGCCGGTCGCTTTTTTGAATTCGCCCGCCTTTATGATAAAGCGCGCGCCGTCGGTGAAACGCTGATCGTTCGGGCCGATGACAAACCGAACTATACCGTTCATCACGAACATGACGCCGATTGAGGTCAGGATATAGATGACTGACGGCGATTTGCGGCGGCGGTAAAAGCGGTATACTAAGCGGTCAGTGCCCAGGCTCATGCCAATGGCACCAACAATACCGATTGGCAGCGCTAGCAGTGCCACCGGCAGCGGTGCGATACTGATGCCCATTGATTGGAACCACCAGGTAAAGAGAATCACCACCATGGTGCCGAAGGCCATCAGATCGCCATGGGCAAAATTGGCGAAACGTAGAATGCCATAAATGAGCGTCACCCCGAGCGCGCCTAACGCCAATTGCGAGCCATAGGCCAGACCCGGCACAAGAACGAAATTTGTGAGCAACACCAGAGCGTCGAGTAAATCAGTCATGGCGGCCGGGCCCTTCGCTTAGCCGCCGAGGAACGAACGGCGCACCTCAGGATCTTCTAGAAGCGCCTTACCGCTATCGGCAAAGCGGTTCTCGCCGGTTACCAGCACGTACCCGCGATCGGCGATTGCCAGGGCCTGGGCAGCATTCTGTTCGACCATCAGGACCGCTATGCCACTATTACGGATTTCGAGGATGCGATCGAATAACTCGCCCATGACGATCGGCGAGACACCGGCGGTCGGCTCATCCAACATAAGGACACGCGGCTGCATCATCAGAGCACGCGCGACGGCGACCTGCTGGCGCTGACCACCCGACAGTTCACCGGCAATCTGCCGGCTCTTTTCCTTGAGGATAGGGAAAAGCCCATAAATTTGCGCTAGGGTGGCGGTATAATCATCTTCGCGCAGATAGGCGCCCATCTCGAGATTTTCGCGAACCGTCATGCTGGTAAAAATATTCGAGGTTTGTGGCACGAAGCCCATCCCGCGGCGTACCCGTTCCTGCGGGCTGAGTCGGGTGATATCATCGCCGTTGAGGCGCACCGAGCCTTCGCGCAAATCCAACATGCCAAATACTGCTTTCATTGCGGTAGATTTACCGGCGCCGTTGGGGCCGACGATGACGACGATTTCGCCGAGCTCAACCTCGATGGTGCAGCCGTGTAAAATATCAGCTGTGCCATAGCCACCGGTCATATTTTCACCAATAAGGAAACTCATGTCGGCACGGTCGCGTGGTTCTTAAGGCCGGTGCCAAGATACGCCTCGATCACCCGGGCATCGGATTTCACTTCAGCCGCGCTGCCTTCCATAAGTACCGTGCCCTCAGCCATGACGATCACCGGATCGCACAGGCGTGAGATGAAATCCATATCATGCTCGATCATGCAAAAAGTATAGCCGCGCTCGGTGTTGAGCCGTTGAATAGCATCGCCAATGGTGCGGAGCAGCGTGCGGTTTACACCGGCGCCGACCTCATCGAGAAAGACGATCTTTGCCTCGACCATCATGGTACGGCCGAGCTCCAGGAGTTTTTTCTGACCGCCAGAGAGGTTGCCCGCCTGCTCCTGGGCGAGGTGGCTAAGGCCAAGAAAATCAAGCACCTCTTCGGCCCTGGCACGGATGGCCGCCTCTTCTTTGCGTACCAGGCGCGGGCGAAACCAGGCATCAAGCAGGCGCTCGCCGTGCTGTCCGCCCGGCACCATCATCAGATTTTCTGTGACGGTCAAGGTGGTGAATTCATGCGCGATCTGGAAGGTACGGAGGACCCCTTTTTGAAACAGCTCATGCGGCTTGAGGCCTGTAATGTCTTTATCATTTAGAAAAACGCGGCCCGAGGTCGGCCGGAAAGTGCCGGTAATGACGTTGAACAGCGTTGTTTTGCCAGCACCATTAGGGCCAATCAAACCGGTGATGGAGCCTGCCGAAATTTCCAGGCTGGCGCCGTCTACGGCCCGCAAACCGCCGAAAAGTTTATGTAAATTCTCGACGCGGATCATTATCCGCATTCACCAGACAAGCGGCGGTCCTGTTACCCGCCGGACCGCACCCCCGTCAGGAGCGGCGACGGCCTGGCAAACTACCAGGCCGTCACGCGTCACCTTGCTTAGTGAACCTTGACGGTCTTGAAGGCGCCGTCCGTGACTTCAAGTTCTTTGTAGGAACCTGCCGCCTCGCCCGGGCCAATCAACTCGACGTTTGTCGCACCTTGGTAATCGATTTCGCCGCCATCAGCCAGAATTTGCAGTGCCTTGCCAAGCTCGCCCGGCAAGATCTGCTCTCCCGGTGCATTGGCCACGGCCAACATATTCGCTTGAATGGAGCTGCGATCGGCAGAACCACCAGCCTGAATCGCCAAAGCGATCAAGGCAGCCGCGTCATAGGATTCGGCGCGGAACGGTCCGTCGCCATCAACACCGCCCGCAGTGGCAACATCGAGAAACATCTTGGCGCCTTTCGATTCGGAGCCTGGCAGTGTGCCGATTGCGCCGTTCAGGCCGGCGCCGATACTGTCAATCAGCGACTGTCCGATCATGCCGTCAGCGAGTATAAAGGAATCAAAAGCGCCGGTGTCGAGCGAGGTTTGAATGATGCCCTTGCCACCCTGATCAAGGTAGCCAAGCACCACCAGATGCGCCGAGCCGGAAGCAGCTAGCGCACCCACTTCAGCAGAATAATCGCCCTTACCATCTTCATGCGCGGCACTCATCTCAACTTTGTCACCTTGCGCTTGGAATGCGGCAATGAAGCTATCTGCCAATCCTTTGCCATAATCATTGTTGGTGTAAGTGACGGCAACATTGGAAATACCACGCGATTTCAGCACATCGGCCAAAACCTGGCCCTGACGGGCATCAGACGGCGCGGTGCGGAAGAAAAAGCCTTTGTCCTCAATGGTCGAGAGCGCCGGTGACGTAGCGGATGGCGATACCATTACCACACCATTCGGCACCGCCGTGTTATTGGCGATCGAGGTGGTCACGCCGGAACAATCGGCGCCCATGATGGCAGCGACAGAATCGGAAGTGATAAGGCGCTCGGCCGCAGCCGTTGCGGCAGCAGAATCGACGCAAGTCGAATCTGCGCGAACCGCCATAAGCTCCTTACCGCCTAGTAGTTTGCCGGAATCTGTAACCTCTTTCATTGCCAGTTCAGCCGAAGCAGCCATGCCCGGCGTCAACGATTCAATTGGACCGGTAAACCCGAGAATAATCCCGACCTTAACTGCGTGGCCATCAGCCTTGGCGCCATGCGCCAGCCCGAAGCTAGTCGCGGCCACAATCGTCACAGCTGCAGCTGCGCTAATAATTTTACGTGTAATTTTCATGTCCCTAAGTCTCCCTGTCATTTATTGACTTGTTTACCAACGCCGGCAATTAACCACCGCCACCTTAGCTCTTTAGCTAAATCCTATTGTGAAACATGCCGTCGGCAATATCCAGTAGACAATGCGGTGACTAAAGCTAGTTGATTTTCGCGCAAATCCGGATAGCGTGGCGCGCGAATTCCCAATAGCGCCAGCGAGGAGCGGCATGAACGAAACCGAGCGAAGAAATCTTAAAATAATAACCGACGTCTGCGAGGCCTTTAACCGCCATGACGCCGAGGCCATTCTGGCACAATTTGCCGAGGACGGCGTATGGCTGACCTCGCGTGGCGCACAGCCGGATGGGCAAACGCTTCACGGCAAGCCGGCTGTTGCCGCGATGCTAAAGCAGCGCTTCTCTTCGATCCCAGACATGGCATGGGAAATTCACAGCCATTGGGTGGGCGGCGATCGCGGCTGTTCAGAATGGACCGTAACTGGAACCGAATCCAACGGCAACCGCCTCAACTGGATGGGCTGCGATCTTTGGGTGCTGCGCGCTGACGGCATGATCACGCGCAAAGACACCTATTGGAAATATGCCGGTGGCGAGTAGATAAACTGGTAGAGCGAGCGGTTGATCCATCAACCGGGTGATTTCACCGCGCCCGTTACCGGAGGGTAGGGTTCAAGTTAGCCATAACAGCTTGCACCGTGGGAAGCGTCGCACTGGCCAGCCAAGTTCCAGCGCTTGATGGAGTACCGCCATCTCGCGTCTGCGCCCCTCATCCTATTGATCTATAACATCGACAATCCGTGAATCACACATAGACTCAATCGGCAAATTTGCGGTCTGTAAAATTCTTTGCTGGCGCGCGGCAGCGATGCCGGTCAAGCTAAGGTTGATGAAAATTTCTTCGGGCCTCGTAGTGCCGACTTTTCTGCTGCTGCTTGGCGGCACTTCGTACGGCAGTATCTTTACGGCAAACAAATTGGCTGTGGATGCCGGTATGCCGTTCTTCGCCTATGCATTTTGGCAGATCGTCATAGCGTCAGTGGTATTGCTACCACTCTCAGTGCTACTTCGCTCGCCGCCAAAGTTGAGCCTGCGTCACTTGCGGGTCTATGGCCTGGTAGCCACTATTGGATTGTCGGGCCCGACCATCATCGTCGTCATCCTGGCGAATAAGCTGCCGCCGTCCGTCATCACTCTGGCAGCCGCGCTGATTGCGTCAGCGACTTATCTGCTTGCCCTTGCTGTGCGCAGTGAATCATTCCGCTGGCTTGCCCTGTTGGGCGTGGTACTCGGCTTCGGTGGAGTACTATTCATCGTATTGCCGGAAGAGGGCCTACCCGATCAGGCGGCAGCAGGGTGGGTGCTGTTCGCGCTGCTCCTACCGGCGTGTGCCGCCTGCAACAATGTATTTACTGCCAGGCTGATGCACCCGGATGTTAATTCGCTTTCGCTCACCGCCGGGCTGATGAGTTTCAGCGCGCTCCTGCTTCTTATCGTCATGCTGGTGATCGACGGGCCGGTGGCGCTCACCCATGCTGGGTTCGACGCAATTTGGCCGACGCTGTGGGCGAGTGCCGCAACCGCCGTAACCTATCTTTGTTTTTTCGAGATATTGCGCCGCGCCGGGGGACTTTTTTTCGCCCAACTAAATTATGTCGTCGTCGCAGCGGGGGTGCTATGGGCCTACATTCTGTTTGGCGACAAACCCAGCATCTGGCTGTGGGCCGCCATCGCCGCTATTGCACTCGGCCTTGCAGTGATGAATTATTCAAAAGCTAGGACAATGCGTGGCGCGTAAATTTAAGTTCGAGAATTTCATAGGCAGATTTGAGATCTACAACTAGGTTAAGCCGCAAGAAAAATAGGGACGAGGGACAACAGATGTACACGGCCAGCGACGGTGAGGAAATCTTTGTGGTGGACGCGCATATTCATTTATGGGACGCGCGGCCCGAGAACCAGCGCAACATTCATGGCGCACAATTCATCAATTGCTTTCACGATTATCACTCGGCGCTGAGCCCAGCAGAATATCTTTGGTCGGCGGAAAAATTTCAGCACTACGGCAGCGAGACGCTGTATGAAGACCTGTTCGTGAACGGCTATGCTGACATGGCTATCTGTCAACCGACCTATCTCAAGGAGTTCTATAATACCGGCTTCAACACCACCGAGCAGAATTCCGAATTACGCGATAAATATCCTGAGCGCATCATATTGAATGGCGCCTTCGACCCGCGCAACGGCGAACCCGGATTGGAAGCGCTAGAAGCGCTGGTCGAGACCTATGGCGTCCAGGGCGTCAAACTTTATACTGCCGAATGGCACGGCGATTCGAAGGGCTACAAGCTCAGCGATCCGTGGGCCAAGCGTTATCTAGAGAAGGCGCAAGCGCTTGGTATCAGGAATATCCATGTCCATAAAGGTCCGACCATACTGCCACTGAACCGTGATGCCTTCGACGTGGCCGATATAGATGACGCGGCAACAGATTTTCCGGAACTGAATTTCATCGTCGATCATGTCGGCCTTCCGCGCCTCGACGATTTCTGCTGGATTGCCGTGCAAGAGCCTAATGTCTATGGCGGCCTCGCGGTGGCTTCGGCCTTCGTCCATGCGCGGCCGCGTTACTTCGCCGAGATGATGGCGGAACTGCTGTTTTGGGTCGGTGAGGACCGACTGCTGTTCGCTAGCGACTATGGTATCTGGCAGCCCAAATGGCTGATAGAAAAATTTATGGCGTTCGAAATGCCCGAAGACCTCAAGGCCGAGACCGGCGTCGACCTCACACCTGAAGCCAAGCGCAAGATCCTTGGCCTCAACGCGGCCAAGCTCTATGGAATCGATGTCGATGCCAAGAGAGCCGCGCTGCTTGGCGCGGCCTAATGCCCGCAACTGCACCCCTTCCGCAATCTAGCGACCCGCGCCTTGACGATGTATGGGCGCGCCTCGCTACGGTGAGCGATCCGGAGCTAGACGAATCTGTCGCCGCTATGGGCTTTGTCGAATCGGTCGAGATTAGCGCCGATGACCATGTGCGTATCGGGCTGCGCTTACCTACTTTTTGGTGCGCGCCCAATTTCGCGTTTCTTATGGCGCATGATATGCGCGAGGCGGTGGAGAGCCTCGATTGGGTGATCCGTGCCGAAATTACCCTGAAAGATCATTGCTATGCCGAGGAGATAAACCGCGGCGTTACAAGCGGAAATTCATTCGCCGAAACTTTCCCTGGCCAAGCGACGGCGGAACTTGATGAGTTACGCGTCACCTTCCGCCGCAAGGCCTTCCAAGGTCGCCAGGAGGTGCTACTGCGCCGCCTATTGGCTGACGGTATCAGGGTGGGGCAACTGTGCACCATGCGGATCGACGATTTGGCGGCGCTCGAATTGGCCGATGCCGATGGCGCGCTGATGTGCCATCGCTATCTCGAAATACGCAATGAATTCGGCGGCCCCGCGAAAGACACCGATAAGGCATTCACGACATCCGAGGGAGAGAACCTGAACCCCAAAAATTTCACCGAATATCTCAAGGATCTGCGCCGCGTGCGCACGAATGCCGCCTTCAACGCCAATATGTGCCGTAGCGTGTTGCAATCCCGCTACGGCGAGGCCAGCGAATAGGCGATTGGTTATTTTGGCTGTGCGCCTTAATTCCTTTTGTCACGCTGACTTTTTACGCTCGCATTGCGCGGGCCAAAGAATACTCGCTGCTCTCGGCTTGGTTTCTCTCGACTATCTTAAACGCCGCCTGCACAGTCCGCTCTGAAATGAAGTGAAAATCCCTCTGGTGCGGCGCTGATACTATGTTGGGAATAGCGTCGCTCCGGAGCCGACCGAGCCCCATGGCACTGTTCCATGCGCGGATTATTGGACAGCGGATCTCGCGCAACTCAATACGAGATCGCAAAGCGACCATAATTTGCCCCATGAATTCGCCGCCGCCTGGGCGAACGGGCAGCGGATGTTCTCCCTGCTGAAATTGCCACCCCGATCAATCCACTAGAGCGCCGTGATATCGATACCGACAACACAAATGGTTGGTCATGGCACCAATGGCTTAGGAGCCGCATGGAGATATTCGCCTCGAGCAATTTTAACAACTATGGAGTCGAAGGTTGCGCCGGGTATATCGGACTGTCCGGACCATGCACACGCTCACGTAGTAAGGTGTTGCTTGTCACCCAGCACAAAGAAGAGACTATGGTGAGAATTCTATCTTGGCCCCGGGCGAGCGAAACTGCCTTTCACAAAAAATAGGCTAAATTGACAAGAAACATGGCTTAATCATGAGGTGCCGCAATGCTGGATAAATTTGAACGCTACCCGCTCACCTTTGGCCCGACGCCGATCGAGAAACTGAGCCGACTTTCCGACTACCTCGGTGGCAACATCGAGATTTTTGCTAAACGTGAGGACTGCAATTCCGGTCTTGCCTGTGGCGGCAATAAGATTCGCAAGCTCGAATATATCGTGCCAGATGCCATCGCCACTAACGCAGACACCCTGGTTACTATTGGCGGCGTGCAATCGAACCACACCCGTCAAGTCGCTGCCGTGGCGGCCAAACTTGGCATGAAGTGCCGCCTCGTACAGGAAGGCTGGGTGCCGTTCGAGGACGCGGTCTATGACCGGGTCGGCAACATTCTGATGAGCCGCATTATGGGTGCGGAAATTCAACTGGTGAACGAGGGCTTTGATATAGGCATCCGCGAGAGCTGGACGCGGGCGCTTGACGATGTGAAGGCAAAAGGCGGCAAGCCTTACGCCATTCCCGCCGGCGCAAGTGTGCACAAATTGGGCGGCCTCGGCTATGTCGGCTTTGCCGAAGAGGTGCGCACCCAAGAAGCGGAGATGGGCCTCACTTTCGACTATGTCATTGTCTGCAGCGTCACTGGGTCAACCCATGCCGGCATGATCGTCGGTTTTGCCAAGGACGGCAGGGCGCGGAACGTCATCGGCATCGACGCTTCGGGAACACCGGCGCAGACCAAGGCGCAAGTGCTCGACATTGCACAAAAGACCGCATCACTTGTCGCACTCGGCCGGGATATCAGCGCTGAAGACGTTATTCTCAAAGAAGATTATGCCTATCCCTGTTACGGCGTGCCGTCGGAAGAAACTAACGAGGCGATCCGTCTGTGCGCCCGCACGGAAGGCATGATGACCGACCCGGTTTATGAAGGAAAATCGCTGCAGGGGATGATCGACTTGGTAAGCAAAGACTATTTTCCCGCAGGCTCGAAAATTCTTTACGCCCATCTTGGTGGCGTTCCGGCAATCAATGCCTACAGCTATATTTACCGCAACGGCTGAGACTCCAGACACTTGAGAGGAATATGATCGTGGCCAAGAATCCTAGTGACGCGGTGTTCGATCCCTCGCATAGGTGCAACGGCGGCAATCAGGTATCGAAGCCGCGACGCTTCTAATAAAGCCATATTAAGCGTGCCATTCTACTTATGCCTCCACCGCTACCGCGGGCAATCGGGCGAGTTCGATGAAGTTGTCGAATAGGCGGCGGGCGTCGTGATTGAGGCGAATCATGTTTTGCGTCGCCTGGGTGCTGAAATTGTTCCGGGCGTCTGGCCCCAATATTCTTTGCAGTTCTAATTCATGGCCTTCCGGTGCCAGCCATTCGTCTATCGTACCATCATAGACTTCGATGTGAAATTGCACGCCCCAGGCACGCGGCGCAGCGCGCATGGCTTGAATCTGGCAGGCGGCGGAATGGGCAAGATTTATAGCGCCCGGCGGCAACTCCTTTACTTGCCATTCATGCCATTGCAGGCCGGGAGATGGGCTCTCCCAACCGGCGAACAAAGGATCGCGCTGGCCCGCTTTGTTAAGGATGATCTCGACCACGCCAACCTCAGTGTGCCCCGGTAATTCTAGCGTGCCGCCAAGTGCTTGCGCCATCAGCTGATGACCGAGGCAGATGCCGAGTGTGGGCAACGCACGCTCAACAATTGCCTCGCGGATCAGCGCGGTCTCATCGGCGAGCCACGGATGGGGCCCATAATCGAGCGGCCCCATTGGCCCGCCCAAAACAATTAGGGCGTCATAGGGATCAAGAATCGGGACAGGGTCGCCGTTATCGAGCGCAGCGACATCGAAGGCGATACCGTCAGCGCGCATGAAATCACGCAAGATACCGGCATGTTCGAAACCGGCGTGCTGGAGGACGGCAAAGCGCATTATTTATGGTCCCTCAGACGCCGGGCAAGCGTGTCTGCATGGCCTGCCACCACGGGGGCTAGCTCGCATAAGCTGGGCCGCACGGTAGCGCTTGCTGCAAGGCAATAACGCTTTCCCGGGGGGTGCCTATTGGAAGAATTTGTTTCGGTTGGTTCATTCAAAGTTCCGCAGCGCGTTCCCGGAGGGTAAATTTTTGGACTTTGCCGGTTGAAGTTTTTGGGAGGGTCCCGAACACCACCGTCTTCGGCGCCTTGAAATGGGCCATGTTGACACGGCAATGGGCGATCAACTCGCCGGCGCTAACTTCGGTGCCATCTTTCAGGGTAACAAACGCGCAAGGCGTCTCGCCCCAGGTGTCGTCGGGGCGGCCGACTACCGCCGCTTCAAGAACTGCAGCGTGTTTGTAGAGTACGTCCTCAATTTCGATAGTACTGATGTTTTCGCCGCCGGAAATGATGATATCTTTGGCGCGGTCCTTGAGTTCAATATAGCCGTCCGGGTGCATAACGCCGAGATCTCCGGTGTGAAACCAGCCGTCGGCAAACGCCTCCTCGGTAGCTGCGTCGTTCTTGAGATAGCCTTTCATCACTGTATTGCCGCGCATTACCACCTCACCCATGGTCTCACCATCTGCCGGTACTGGGTCAGCGCTCCCGGGCTTCAGGATGCCGAGGCCATCGAGCGTCACATAGGCCACACCCTGGCGCGATTTCAGACTCGCCTGGGCCTCAATATCAAGACTATTCCATTCGCCGTGCCAGGCGCACACGGTAACCGGGCCATAAACTTCCGTCAGGCCATAAACATGGGTAACGTGAAAACCGTCGCGCTCCATTGCAGCAATGACTGCGGCGGGAGGCGGCGCGGCGGCGGTCATCACGTCAACGCGGTGATCGAACTTGGCCCGCGCTTCCTGCGGCGCATTGACGATCATATTAAGAACAATCGGTGCACCGCAGAAACGGTTCACGCCGTCGTGCGCAATGGCCTCAAATATTGCTCTAGCCTCTACTCTGCGAAGGCAAACATGGGTGCCGCCCTGGGCGGTGATGGTCCAGGTAAAACACCAGCCGTTGCAGTGAAACATCGGCAGCGTCCACAGATAGACCGGAGCGTGGCCGAGGTTCCAGGTTAGAGAGTTGCCAATGGCGTTCAAATAGGCGCCGCGGTGATGCAGCACTACGCCTTTGGGGTTACCGGTGGTGCCAGAAGTATAACACAGCGAAATCGCCTCCCACTCGTCATCCGGCCAGCGCCAGTCATGGTTAGGGTCACCAGCGTCGAGAAAGGCTTCGTATTCGATAGACCCCAGGAATTCGCCGCCCTCTTCGGGCGCGTCATCTATATCGATGACCAACGGATCGCACTTGGCAAGCTTCAGAGCTTCCGAGATCACCGGCGAAAAAGCGCGATCAGTGAAAAGTATTTTAGCTTCGCCATGGTCAAGAATGAAAGCAATGGCCGGGGCATCGAGACGAACATTCAGCGCGTTCAGCACGGCGCCAGTCATCGGCACCCCGTAATGCGCTTCCAACATAGCCGGAATGTTGGGCGCCATGATGCTGACTGTATCGCCGGGGCCGATACCGCGCGACACCAAAGCCGAAGCGAAGCGGCGCGTGCGGGAGTAGAATTCGTGGTAAGTGGCCCTGCGCTCGCCATGCCGCCAGGCAATGTGTTCAGGATAAACATGGGCGGCACGGGACAGAAAACCGAGTGGAGTCAGCGCCACATGGTTGGCGGGATTGCGCTCCAACCCCTCTTCAAAGGGGTTTCGTGCGGCGCTATCATCGACCATTCTTTAGTGCTCCCAATTGGGTTGATTTAAGGCGCACCATTTAACAGGAGGCGGCGCGCTTTCGGCAAGGAGATCGAAGGTCAACATCCTATACATCATGCGCCATGGCGAAGCCCAGGCACGAAACACCGGAGGCGATGTGGCACGTGCGCTTACACCGCGAGGAATTGCCGAGTGCCGCCGTTTGGCAGCCCATCTCAAGGACGAAGGTGCTGCTTGGGATGTAGCCCTCTGCTCAAACGCTCGCCGCACCCATGAAAGCGCCCATCTGTTGGCCGGCGCAATGGATAACCCCCCGCCGCTCGAAGTGCGCGAAGATCTCAATTTGGCCAGCGCGGAGACCCTGCTGGCGGTTATCCGGTCCTTGCCCGAGGAGGCCCATGCCGTGCTGCTGGTGGCCCATAATCCGGGCGCTCATGCGCTTGTCCAACTGCTGGCAGGAATCGGCGGCGGGCAGGCTGCACGGAAGGCCGCGCGGGACTTTCCGGCTGGAGCCCTAGCTAGATTGACTTCTGATTCAGCGGCCTGGACGCATCTCGCGCCCGGCACCGCAATACTGCGTGCTTTCATCACGCCCAGAGAGCTTGGCTGATCCGGCTTATTTATCACTAGTTATAAACAATCACTATATTTTGACTGTGATCACGGAGTTCCGCCTAAAAATCGCCATGATCATGGGTATCTTCCTAATACCGTCTTCCCGGAAGAGAGGAGCGCGGCACAGCGCTAATCTCATCTCCCTACCCTCCGGGCCGGACTTTAAACCCGGCCCGGATTTTTTGCGCGAATCTACAGGCCGTTCCCTCTCGGGCAGAGAAGAATGACCGGTCACATGCCGATTAGCGCATTGGGCATATATTCGTGCCAATTGGTTTCTTGCTGGTATTGGTGCCCGAGACGGAGCAGCAAGTCTTCAGAGAACGGCGGGCCAATCAATTGAAACGAGGACGGCATGCCATCCGGCGTAAGGCCGCACGTGACGCTCAATGCCGGCAGGCCTAAATAATTCACGACCTTGGTGTTGCGCGTGAGTGCCACTACCATCTTGAGATACGCGGAACCATCCGAATAGGCGGTGGCATCGAGGGTTGGCGTTGGAATTGGCAGGACCGGCGTATGCAACACATCGACCTTGGAAAACACAGTATCTGAGAATTCCTGCAAAGCAGCGCCACGGTATTGTAACGCATTGATATAGTCACCAGCGGGGATAAAAAAGCCCGCTTCCAGGCGCTTGCCGACCTCTTCAGAATAATCTCCCGGGCGGGCGCGCTTCCAGGCGCCATGATTGGCCGAGCCTTCCGCCTTCATTACCAAAGGGTGAATCTCTGCTACTTTATTCACGATATCTGGCATTTTGACCTGAATTATCTGCGCGCCACGCGACTTAAAGACATCAAGGCTTTCCTCGACAACCAGTGCGACGTCGGGGTCCAAATCCTGGTCGAAATAGCCTTCCGGCACGCCGACACGAAGGCCTGCAATGCAGCGCATCAGCCCGCCCTCATAATCTGGCACGCGCTCGCGGCTCGAACTCGCATCCTTGCTGTCATGCCCGGCGATGGAGCCGAGCAGGCGGGCGCAATCCTGGGCGGTACGCGCAAGCGGCCCCATAACATCGAGTGAAAACGACATCGGCATAGCACCGTATCGGCTGACCCGCCCATAAGTTGGGCTCATGCCGGTGATGCCGTTGGCGGCGGCAGGGCAGCGGATCGACCCGCCAGTATCCGAGCCGAGCGCGCCATATACAAGCCGTCCGGCGACCGCCGTGCCCGAGCCTGAAGACGAGCCGCACGGAATACGTTCGAAGTCCCAGCAATTTCGGCAGCGCGGCAGATGGCCGTTATAACCATGCGGCCCCATGGCAAACTCGACCATGGCAAGAGTGCCTACCTCAATGGCTCCGGCCTGATCCAGACTGCGTAACACGGTCGCCGTTTCGTGTCCCTGGAACTCGCGGCGGATGAGCGAACCGCAGGAACTGGGCCGCCCTGGGCGGTAAAACATATCCTTGTGCGCCAATGGCACGCCGTGCAGCGGGCCCATTTCATCGCCGCGCAGGCGGGCAGCGTCAGCCTCTTCCGCCCGCGCCATCGCACGCTTGCCGTCGCGCCAGATAAAGGCGTTCAAATGAGGATCAAGGCGCTCGATGCGCGCCAAAGTCGTTTTCATTGTCTCGGCGGCTGAAATTTTGCCGCTGCGCAGCGCATCTGCCAGGTCGCAAAGGGACAGGGCGCTCAGTTCCTCTTCGCTTGGCGCCATCGTCTCAATACCGCACTTTGTGGAGAACACGTTGAAAATCCGCCGGGTCACGGTCAAAATCGTGCGCTGGTCTCAGAGCCCTCGCTGCGCCCAATAATTGATTAAGTTCAACAGGTAATTCCCCAACGCGCTTTTCTTCAATCGGAATTTCCTGCATCTCATCGTTAATCACGTTTATGCTCTTGGCGGAAACAGTCAAATCACTTCCTCCCCTGGATTGGCCGACACATGACAGACGAACCGGAACTCGCAGCGCAACTCATCGCGATATTAAGCGATCTTATCGCCATCCCCTCGGCCTATCCACCGGGCAATACCATAGAAATTTGCGCCTACATTCGTGCTCGGTATGAACGTGCGGGTTATAGCTGCCAAACGTTGAGCCGGGCCGATGGCGTCGAGAATGTGGTGGCGCGCATCGGAACAGGTTCCCCACAATTGGCACTCAACTGTCATATCGACACGGTGGAGGCGGGAGAGCGCACGGATTGGATAACCGACCCCTTAAAAGCGGAGCTGAAGGATGGCGCGATCTTTGGCCTCGGCGCCAACAATTGCAAGGGCTCAGCAGCGCTACATATTTGGCTGGGTGAGGAAATCATGCGCGCCGGCGGCCCCCACCAGGGCGAAATCGTTTTCACCTTTACCGGAGACGAGGAGCGGCTCGGCCCCGATGGCATGCGTTATTTACGCGAAGCTGGCGCGCTCAAACCCGATATCATACTGGTCGGCGGACCGACCGCAAACGATCTCATCGCGGCGGAGCGGGGCGTGCTGTGGCTCCGAATCACGGCATCGGGCCGCGCCGCCCATGGCGGCGACCCGGAGGCCGGTGACAATGCTATTCTCCGCATGATGCGCCTGGTAGCGCATCTCCGCGCCGAGATGGAGCCGCGTCTCGCCGCACGCGTCAGCGGTGAAAAACGCTCGACCATGAATATAGGCCGCATTCGAGGCGGTCATAATGTCAATGTTGTACCGAGCAACTGTATGCTTGAGATAGACCGCCGCCTGTTGCCCGATGAGGATGTAGAAGCAGCTTATAGAGAAATGGTCGAGATTCTCGAAACCTCAGGTGAGTTGGCGGAAAGTTTCACCGTAGAATTTCTCACTGGTACAAACGGCTTTTCGCCGCCCGAGGACGGGCCGGGCATTTCAGCTCTAGCCAGCGCCATTGCCGCGAAATGTGGGCGTGCGCCCGTTTTCATCAACGCTCTAGCGGTTAGCGAGGGACGTTATTTTGCCGACGACAACATCGAAATCGTCAATTTCGGTCCGGGCGACGGCGCCACCAGCCACGCGGCTAATGAACATGTACCACTTGATCAATTGATAGATGCTGCCTGCATCCTGCGCGATACAGTAGACCGGTTGCTGGGTCTCGGGTGAAGCACCCAGGAAGCTAAATCGCTTCGTACAAATTAACGCCGTCTTGATTTTCGCGCCGCATGACCTTCTGCTCAACAACTAAATAATTGAGATGTGCAACCGTCTCCGCAATGGCAAATCCGAGCTGTGATGAATCGAGGCGCCGTTTGAAAACTTGGACGGCGACATCCAGGGCCGTGGTGGGCTTGGTGCACGCAGCAGTGAAATCGACCAGGCGATCGGCATGATGTTGGATCAGCGCATCCAAGCGCTCATGCAGTCCGCGAAATGGTTCGTTATGTGAGGGCAATACAATAACGTCGTCGGAAAGCGCGTGAAAGCGCTTCATCGTATCGAGATAATCACGTAGTGGATCAGCGCCGGGCTCGTCGGCATAAACGCCTATATGTGGCGAGATTCTGGGCAACACGAGATCGCCCGCGACAAACAGGCCAATCTCTTCTGAGAGCAAGCAAGCATGCTCTGGTGAATGGCCGTTGCCGACGACAATTTTCCAGCTGTTTTCACCGATCGTAAATACGTCTCCGTCGCGAATACGGCGGATGCCACGCGGCACGTCCGAAACCAACCCAGGAAAAAACGCCCCACGCTCCTTCAACCGCGCAAGATAATCCGCACTTCCGCCGGCGCGGCGATAATACTCGACCGTAGCATCGGTGAAACTATCACTTGTATCCATGGTTAGCATGCGCGCATAGAGCCATTCAGTGCGTGGCATCCAAAATTCAGCGCCGGTGCGCGCCACCAGCCAGCCTGCCATGCCAACATGGTCGGGATGAAAATGCGTACAGATGACACGATTTAACGGCCGCCCGTCGAGGCGCTCATCGATCACTTGAGTCCAAATTTTCTTCGATAGACCACTGTGGAGACCAGTATCTATCAATGTCCAGCCGGGGCCGTCTTCAACCAGCCACAAATTTATATGATCAAGCGCCATCGGCAATGGCATGCGCAACCAATGCAGGCCGTGCGCGACTTCCTTGGTCTTGCCGAAGTCTGGCGGGCCGTCAAATATATAGTCCATTAATCACTCAATTAATCATGCAAAAATCGGGTAAGAAGCGCGTTGGTACCTGCAAACGCCACGCTGCGACAGCATTTTATGAATATTTTAGGTCGTACGGGGCTTCCGATCGATGTCACTAGCGAGTGAAAATTCCGCAGAAATGAAAAAATTGGGTGCGTGGAGTAGGATGATGGGGATAATGGGGCCCAATTATCAAGAATACTCATCTTATTCATTGATCGGAAACAGGCTTACTAGGGAGGTTGCCACATTATGAAACTCACACGTAGATCCGTCTTGAAGGGGGCAGGCGCAGGGCTCGGCACCGCATTTGCCGCCAGTATCTTACCGATTCAGAGCAAGGCCGATGACGAGATTGTCATCGCTTCGCTGTTTGATCAGTCGGGCGGCCTCGATATTTACGGCACTCCGATGACCATGACCTGCGAACTCGCGGTTGAGGAAATCAACGCCGCCGGTGGCCTCAACGGCAAGAAAATCCGGCTCATCAAATACGATCCGCAATCCAACATGCAGCTCTATGCGCAATATGCACAAGAAGCCGCGCTCAAGGAAAGGGTCGACCTCGTTCATGGCGCCATCACTAGTGCGTCGCGCGAGGTGATCCGGCCGATTCTTAGAAAATACAAAACCATGTTGTGGTATAGCGTCATTTATGAAGGCGGCGTTTGCGATATCAATAATTTCGTCAGCGGCGTGGGTGCCGTACAATGGGTGCAGCCGACCGCCGAATTCGGTTTCAAAAAACGCGGCCCCAAGGCTTTCTATATCGGCGCCGACTACAATGCGCCGCAGATCATCGGCAAATGGCTGGAGAAATTCTCCGGCGACCTCGGCGGCACCGTTTTGCAGCGCGATCATTTCCCGCTCGACGTTACCGAGTTCGGTCCGGCGATTGCCAAGATTCAAGAAGCCAAGCCCGATTGGCTCGCGACATGCCTAGTGGGCGCTGCGCATATGGGCTTCTACCGCCAGTGGGCGGCGGCCGGCATGCTCAACAAGATTCCAATCGTCTCTTGTACCTTTGGCGTCGGCAATGAGCACATGCAGCTTCAGCCTGAAGAAGGCAACGGCATCGTCAGTGCCCAGCCTTACTTCCAGGAAATCGACCTACCGGCGAACAAGGAATTCGTGGCTCGCTATCATGCTCGCTTCGGTTCTGATGCGCCGTATCTGAACGCGGTCGGTATTGGCGGTTATCTCGGCACCATGCTATGGGCTGAGGGTGTCAAGAAGGCTGGCACGCATGAGCGCCAGGCCGTGATGGACGCGCTTCGGAGTGGCGATATTGCTTGGGACGGCCCGGCCGGACATATGGTCGTCGACCCGGTGACTAACCACGTTATCCAGGACATGCACGTTGCCGAGTGCCAGAACCAGTCCTGGAACATTTTTGACAGCTACAGCCAGCTTTATCCGAGCGATGTGGTCGACCGTTGCGATCTGACCAAGACGCCTGACATGAACGCGCATCTTGAGCCGATCCTCTAGCGGCGAAAGACGATTGGCCAAATAGGGCGAATCTAAAGGACCCGCCGTGGATACGGTCGCACTTCTGATCATCGAAGTGTTGAATGGGATCTCCAGCCTGGCGCTCACATGCGCCGGGCTGGCGATCATCTTCGGCATGATGCGGGTTATCAATTTCGCACATGGCGAATTCATGATGCTGGGCGGCTACACCACGGTGGTCGCCACTAATGCCGGCGTCAACATCTGGATATCGATGTTGATCCTGTCACCCCTCGTTGTCGGCATTATCGGCATTATTTCGGAGCGCCTACTAATTCGTTTTTTCTACGGCCGAATGGTCGACACACTGATCGCCACCTGGGGGCTCAGCCTGCTCCTGATCGGCATCGTCACCGCTATCTTCGGCAATTACATCACCGGTGTCTCGGCACCAATGGGAAACTTCAGCATCGGCATCTATCAACTTTCCGTCTATCGCCTGGTGTTGATCGGCCTGACTGTAATCTTGTTCGTTGGCATTTATCTGGTATTCACGCGCACCCGCCTCGGGCTGATCGCCCGCGGAACCATGCAGAACGCCGAGCAGGCTTCAGTGCTCGGCATTAGCCCGCCGCGCGTCTATATGGTCACCTTCGGTATCGGCGCGGCGCTCACCGGTTTAGCCGGCGGCCTGCTGGCGCCGATTTCGCAAATCATCCCGACCGTCGGCTTCACTTATGTCGCACAAGCCTTCATCACTGTCATCACCGGCGGCACCGGAGCCATCACTGGGACCATCGTTGCTTCCGGTGTTTTCGGCACCGTACGCCAACTCGTCACCTATGAGACCACGCCGATCATAGGGGGTGTGGTTTTGCTGATTGTTGCCGTCATTCTGTTACGCTTGCTGCCACAAGGCATTACCGGCAAGATTTTTAGACGGTCACTCTGATGTTCGCGATTGATCTAAAAGACTGGAATACCCGCGGATTGATCTTCGTCGGATTGGTTATGCTGGCACTGTTGTTCGCCGGGCCGCAGATTTTCGATCTTTTTGTTCTCTTGAAGGTTATTCTCTTTATCTCGACGGCTATGCTGGCGCTCTCGATGGGCTTCATCTGGGGCTTCGGTGGGATCCTTTGTTTTGGCCAATCGGCTTTTTTCGGCATCGGCGGTTACGCTTACGCCATCGCCGTCATCAATATGGGTGAAAGCACCGTGCCCTTATTGCTGTCAGTGTTCGTACCTGCCGCCTTCGCCATGCTGCTCGGCTATTTCATGTTTTACGGGCGCCTCAGCGATATCTACCTCGCCGTCGTGACACTCGCAGTGACGCTAATTTTCTACGCTTTTATCCGCTCTACCTCAGGCGAAGAATACGCTATCGGCAGCGCGCGACTGATGGGATTCAACGGAATATCCTCGATCCCTGGCTTCAACTGGCCGGGTTTCCCGAACTCGGTCCTTTGGCCAGACGATATATTCTACGTTGCCATGGTGTTTCTCATACTGGTTTATTTCGGGTTACGCTATCTGCTGCGTACCCATTTCGGCCGCGTGGTTGTGGCTATCCGGGAAAACGAAACACGCGCCGAATATCTAGGATACGATGTTCGTTTCTACAAAATGATTGCCTTCTCGGTAGGCGCCGGCATTGCTGGACTGGCCGGCTGCCTCTTCGTCAGCTTCAATAATTTTATCAATCCGGATGTTTTCGCGCTCGGGCTGGCGGCGCAGATAATTATGTGGGTATTGATCGGCGGCGTCGGTACGCTGGTCGGGCCAATGCTTGGCAGTATTGCCCTGCAAATGCTCTACAACTGGCTGGGCACACAAAGAATGTTTGAATGGCTCAATACTTACCTCATTTTTGGCGCCATCATACTGGTCTTTGTACTCGCGGTGCCGCAGGGCTTGCAACCTACCGCGAAGGCCTTGGCGCTTAGATACCTGCCCTGGGTGCGACCCGCAGAAGAGGCAGAACAAGCGGCGCGCGCCAAAGGTGGTGCCGCCGAGGCGAGTGCGCCGGAGAGCACTAGCAATGGCTGATGGCCGTCCACCGATCCTGGAGACGCGTGGCCTGACCATGCGTTTTGGAGGCGTAGTAGCGGTCAATAATGTCAACTTCAGCATGGCCGAAGGCGAGTTGCGCTGCTTGATAGGCCCGAATGGCGCAGGCAAAACGACCTTCTTCCGCTGCCTCACCCACCAATATAAGCCGACCTCCGGGCATGTACTTTATCGTGGCAATGATATAACGGGCTTGCACACCCATCAAATCGCGCGCCGCGGCATCGGTATAAAGACCCAGGTGCCGAGCGTGTTCGACGGCCTCAACGTGCGCGAGAATATTTGGCTTTCCGCACGCCGCCGCCACAAGGACCGCCAGGCCAACCGCGTCGTCGATGAAATACTTGAACGCATTGGCCTTACGCATCTGGTGAACCAGCCAGTTGGCCAGCTCGCCCATGGAGAGCGTCAGGGCGTCGAGCTAGGTATCGTACTCACCGGTGACCCGGAATTAATCCTTCTTGACGAGCCGACCGCCGGCATGACCCACGAAGAAGTGCACCGCACCACCGAGATGATCCGCGAGATCAACCGCACCGCATCACTGATCGTCGTCGAGCATGACATGCAGTTTATTAAGGCGATTGCCAATCGCGTCACAGTGTTTAACCAGGGCACCATTTTAGTCGAAGACACGATGGAGAACGTGCTCAAAAACCAAGAAGTGCGAGATATCTATCTCGGCAAGCGAGAGGTCGCCTGATCATGTTGGCGGTCAAGGGTCTGAAAGCCGCTTATGGACGCATTCCAATCCTACACGGTATCGACCTCAACGTTGCCGAAGGCGAATTCGTTGGCATTCTTGGCCATAACGGCATGGGTAAGACGACCTTCCTCAAAACTCTGATCGGCCTGCTCCGCCCGACCGGTGGCAATGTCGAATTGCACGGCCAGAACATCACCCGCATGCCCGCTTTCAGGCGTAACCTGAGCGGCATGGGTTACGTGCCCCAAGGTCGTGATATATTTCCCAACCTCACGGTGTACGACAATCTCCGAATTGCTCTCGCCATGCACAAGGTCGACGAAGGTAAAGTGCTGGAAGAGGTGCTGGAAACTTTCCCTCGACTGAAGCCATTGCTTGAGCGCTCAGGGCGCGTACTGTCGGGTGGCGAACAGCAAATCCTGGCGCTGGCGCGCTGCCTCTGTGGCGGCCCGAGCCTGTTATTACTCGACGAACCGACGGAGGGCATCCAGCCCTCCATCGTCGAAGAGATCATTGAAATCCTGCACGGCCTGAGAAAAAGTCGGAACCTCACGGTCATCCTGGTGGAACAGAATCTTGAGTTCATTGGTGCGCTCAGCCAACGCATCCATATCATTCAGCGTGGCCAATTGGTCAACGAAGTCTCCCCCGAACAACTCGCCGATCCGGAACTGATCAGAGAATTCGTCGGGATGGGCGGCTAGCCGAGAGCTCGCGCCAAAACCTTGGTGATCATGACCAAGTTAACGACACAGCAACTTAGCGATTTCGCGGAACAGGGTTTTATGTTCTTACCCTCACTGTTTTCCGCAGTGGAAGTTGCCGTGTTGCGCTCGGGCGCGGCGCGAATTATGGCGCGCCAGGGGCCAGAAGTGGTCTGCGAAGCGGATTCCAAGACCGTGCGCCTAGTTTATGGCGCGCATCGTTTTGATGAGGCGTTTGTCCGTCTCGGGCGACATCCGCGCCTGATCGCTGCCGCCGAGCAATTACTCGAAACAGACGGCGTTTATGTACATCAGTCGCGTCTCAATCCAAAAGCGGCCTTCAACGGCGGCAATTGGGATTGGCACCAGGATTTCGCTACCTGGCATGACCGCGACGGCATGGCCGAACCGCGTGCCCTGATGGTGGCAGTCTTTATCGAGCACGTGACGGCGGTCAACGCGCCACTCCTGATCGTGCCTGGCTCGCACCGGGACGGGCTCGTGCATGACGCGAACGATAACCGAGAGATCGGCGGCTATTCGATCTTTAATATTCCACCACCAACATTAGCGGAATTGGCCAAGGACCGGGGCATCGCAGCGCAAACCGGACCGGCCGGCTCGGTACTGATTTGCCATAGCAACATCGTGCATGGCTCGTCGAATAACATCACGCCGTGGCCACGCACGATTTTCTATTTGAACCTCGCGGCGAGTGACAACCCGCCTACCATATTCAAACGCGCCGAGCATCATTGCACCCGTGACTGGTCCCCAATCAAGCCGCTTGATGAAGACTGCTTGCTCGAATTGGCGAATTGATTGCACACCCTATTCGCTCGACTCCGGACAGAGACTGGTCATAGGCTTGGGCTGAAAGTCGGCACAACCCAGACGACGACCATATACTGAGGATAAGATCATGTGGTTTATCGTAACAGCAAGTTGGCGCGTGGGATCGGGAAACGCTGCGGCGGAGGCGGGTATTTTGACAGATAACGTTCAAGCCATCCTCGATGACATCAAGCCTGAAGCGTGCTGTTTCGCCGCGGGTAACGGCTAGTACACGGCAATCGTGATAGTCGATATGGCAGATGTCTCTAGAATTCCAGCCGTGGCTGAGCCGTGGTGCCTCGTTTTGATGCCAAAATTGAAGCCCCTCCGGTGATGTTACCCCGGAATCTCGCGGCAGCGGGGCCTGCCATCGAAGCCGCTGTTAGAAGTTTCAGCTAATTTGACAGGCCGTCAGGGCGATATGGTAGATATTGTTTGCGCCGATACGGTCACCGCGCTGGGCCCTGAGCATTACGGTCAAGTCCTGATCGGCGGCTCCCATGGTGGGCGTTATGCCGGCTATATGGCGGCGAAAACCGGCCTACGCGGCGTCATTCTGCATAATGCCGGGATCGGCAAGGACGAAGCCGGTATTGGCTCGCTGGCGTTCCTGGATGGTATCGGCCTACCGGCGGCCACGCTTGAGCATTTCAGTGCGCGTATTGCTGACGGCCGCGACCAACTGGCGCGAGGTGTGATCAGCCATGTCAACAAATCCGCAGCGGCGCTGGGCTGTAAGCTAGGGCAAAGCTGCCGTGCCGCTGCCGAGTTGATGACAATGGCGACACAATGGACGGGCGCGGCGCCGGAATTCGGTGAAGCACGTTTTGTGCTACGCCCGCGTGAGCACGCCGGAGCGCCCGAAGTTTGGGGCGTCGATTCCACTTCCCTGCTGCAAACTAGCGACGAAGGCCAGGTCATGATTACCGCGTCGCACGGTGCGCTATTTGGAAGTATGCAGAACAAACCTATCGCCGGACCGCCGCTTGCCGTGATTTTTAACGATGCCGGTGGCGGCGCTGATGATTGTGGTTTTTCGCGTTTACCAGCGCTCGACGGCGAGGGGGTCATCGCCGCCACGGTGGCGGCGTCGAGCGCGCGCATCGGCGATGCCCGCTCAGCCTGGGAAAGCGGAATCATTTCACACGCCAATGCCCTTGCCCTCGCCGCCGGCATTGCTCCGGGCGACGAGGTTCCTACTTTCGCCGACAAGGCGATTGCGACTCGGAGGGGCGGTTGATATTACGTCTACGGCAGATGATATTTGGGAGAGAGAGATGAAACTGGACGGAAAAGTAGCACTGATCACTGGAGGAACCTCCGGCATCGGTGAGGCCTGCGCCGACCTGTTCGCTGCCGAGGGCGCCAAGGTAGCACTAGTTGGAAGCTCCGATTTAGCCAAAGCGAAAGCCGTGGCGGCACGTATCGAAGCTACGGGTGGCTCGGCCAAGCCCTATGTTGCTAATCTCAGCATAGTAGACGAAATCGCTAAGCTGGTGGCAGCCGTCAAAGCGGACTTCGGGCGCGTCGACATACTAGTCAATTCGGCCGGTGTGTTCTACCCGACACCGGTGGGGGGCACACCAGAAGCCGATTACGACCGCATGATGGATATCAATTTGAAGGGCCTGTTCTTTTGCGTCAATGAAGTGGCGCCGCTCATGATCGCCCAGGGCAGCGGCTGCATCGTCAACCTGTCCTCGGTTGCTGGCGTCATGGCGCTCGGTACCTATTCCGCTTATTGCGCCGCCAAAGCAGGGGTGAATTTCATGACCCGAGCGCATGCCCAGGAGCTCGCTCCGCACGGTATCCGGGTAAACGCGATCCTGCCCGGCAACACGGCGACGCCAATGAACGAAAACATCCGCACCGAGCCCGAATTCAAACCCATGCTCGACGGAATGGCCGCTGCAACTCCGAGTGGGCGGACCTATTCCGAGGCAATCGATATGGCGCGCGCGGCGCTGTACTTGGCGAGTGACGACAGCCGCGCCATGCATGGCGGGTTGTTGGTGCTGGACGAAGGCTTTTCGCTCGGCATGTGAGCCAGCGGACGGGCACACATAAGACATGCTGAGTTGGCGCATTACTTATATGGAGCGAACGGCCGTACCTGAGAATGGTACACCGCCAGCACCTGCCGGGGTAACATTCGCCCTAGAAGCTAATATCGGCCTTGACGCGTACCGTCAATTGCATCGCGAAGTAGGTGAGGAGTGGTTGTGGTGGGAGCGTATTTGTTTCGACGACGCGGCTCTGCGCGCATTGCTATCCGACCCGGCCACTGAAATATTCATTCTCCGTGCGGACGAAAGATGGGCCGGCTTCGTGGAGTTGGACAGCAGCGACACCAAAGCGCCAGCCATCCGCTATTTTGGTCTTCTGCCCGAATTTATCGGCCAGCGTCTCGGTAGCTATATGATGGAATCATTGCTCCACCAAGCTTGGCGGCCAGTCGTGCGCCGTGTCACGCTCGACACTTGCGATTTGGACCACCCCGCTGCAGTTCCATTCTATCGCCGCCAAGGCTTTAAAGAGACTCATATAGAGGTACGGTCGGCGGAGGATCCACGCGTGACGGGAATACTGCCGATGACGGCGGCCCCGCATATTCCCCTCAATCGACAACTTTGAAATTTAAGGTCTGGCTAGCGCCGTGACTCCGATTAGATAGAACAAGCATGTATCTCGACCGCAGGCTCTGGGTTTTTACGGAAGGCGTGCGCGCACGTATCGCGGCAACTATTCTATTGGGTTTGTTGTCAGCGGCAGCGGGTGTGGCGCGTCTAGCGCTGTTGGGGTGGCTGCTAGCCAAGATATTCACCGACCAGCCGATTGCCGAGCTGGCGTTGCCCTTTGCTCTCACCGCGGCCGTGATGTTGCTGCGGGGCATCCTCGAATATAGCCGCAACATGCTAGCTCACCGTACGGCAGCCGCCGTTCAGGTTACACTACGCCAACGTCTCTACGATCATGTTATCGCTCTCGGCCCCGCCTATTTCGGTCGCGAACGCACCGGCGCGACTCTCCTCACTTTGATCGACGGCGTCGAGCAACTCGAGACGTATTTTGGTCAGTATTTGCCGCAGCTTTGCGTCGCCACTTTGGCACCTCTCGGCATTTTCGGTTTCATGGCCTTTCTTGATCTACCGCTTGCTGGCGCGTTGTTCGGCTTCGCGCTCCTGACCTTGTTCGCTCCAGCAGCGTTTCATCGCTGGGACCGCCGTGCAGCGCAGACGAGGCAGCGTTCCTATGCGGCCTACGGCGCCGAGTTCCTCGATTCGGTACAGGGTCTGGCGACGCTCAAATCCTTTGGCCAAAGCGGTGCGCGGGCGCGCGACCTGACAGCCAAAGCGCATGATTTATTTCGCCGCACCATGTGGGTGCTGGCAACCAATTCGCTGTCACGCGGCATTACCGATGGCGGAATTGCCATCGGCGCGGCGCTGGCACTTGGCATCGGCGCCTGGCGCGTAGTAGACGGCGAGATCGGCATCGGCGTGCTGCTGATCGTCCTAATGATGGGCGTGGAGCTATTTCGCCCAATGCGGGATCTACGCATTTTGCTACACCAGGGCATGCTCGGGCAATCTGCCGCCGAGGGATTGTTTGCCCTGCTAGATGCCAAGCCGTTGGTGCGCGAAAAAGAAGGTGGGGAATTCCCGTCAAAGACGGAACTGGAACCGTCTCTCCGCTTCGAGAGTGTAAATTTTACCTACCCCGGCGGGCGCCAGAAGGCACATAGTGATTTGAGTTTTGACATCAATGCCGGTGAGCGCATCGGCATTGTCGGCCCGAGCGGTTGCGGTAAATCCTCCATCGTGCGCTTGGCGCTTCGCCTTTATGACCCGGACTCAGGAAAAATTTCGCTTGGGGGCACTGACTTACGGGATTTGAGTTTCGCGCAAATCCGCAGGCATTTCGCCGTTGTGCATCAGGACACCTATCTTTTCCACGGCACTGCGGAAGAGAATATCCGCTTCGGCAGGCCCGACGCCAGCCCTGTAGAACTGGAAGCAGCAGCGCGCGCTGCCAACGCCCATGAGTTCATCTCGCACCTGCCACAGGGCTATGACACCGTCATCGGCGAGCGAGGTGTCCGTTTGTCAGGCGGCCAACGCCAGCGCATTGCCATCGCCCGTGCACTGCTCCGCGACGCTCCGTTTCTGGTTCTAGATGAGGCGCTCTCAGCGGTCGACGCCGAGAATGAGGCAGTTATTCAGGAAGCACTCAATCGTCTCATGGCAGGGCGCACCGTGTTGATCCTGGCGCATCGCCTATCCAGCGTGATCGACGCTGATCGTATTTTGGTATTGGAGGACGGCGCGTTGGTCGAGCAGGGCCATCATGCCACCTTGATGGCTACGAGTGGTGTCTACGCTCGCTTGATGGCGGCGCAGGCGACCGAAGCCGTGACCAGTGGCGTGGGCGAAGAATTGATCACCGCACCGGCGCCGGCAGCTGCCGCAATGCCACCGCCCGAAGATTTACAGCTCGCCCAGTTGCAGCCCGCAGATGAAATACTACGCGCCGGCCACATGGGCTGGTGGCGCGCTGCCGGCCTTTTGATGCGCCTCGTTCGGCCGTTGCGCCGGCGAGTCGGTCTGGCCTTTTTTCTCGGTGTTGTGCGCGTCATGGCCTTGATCGGAGTCGGCGTGTTAGGCGCTTTCGTCGTGGCGGCGGTGCGCAACGGCGAGCCCTTCGATGGACTGCTGATCGCACTGTATGTACTGGCACCGTTCGCCGGCATTCTGCATTGGCTCGAATCCTGGGTCGCCCATGATATGGCCTTCCGCCTGCTGACCGAAATGCGCATTGCTTTGTTTGCCAAACTCGATGCTCTAGCGCCCGCTTACCTGTTGCGCCGTCGCAGCGGCGATTTGGTAGCCATGGCAACGCAGGATATCGAGAATGTGGAATTTTTCTTCGCGCACACAGTGGCCCCGGCGTTCGTGGCGCTGTTGGTGCCAGCTGCCGTACTCGCCACCGTGTTGTTATTTGGCTGGCCGATGGCGGTCTCTTTGGCGCCGTTCCTGGCGCTAATTGCACTCTCACCGTTTCTGATGCGGAAGCGGGTCGACAGGCTAGCCTCGCGCGCCAGCGAGGCGCAAGGCGAGCTCAACGCCCACACCGTCGATACTCTACAAGGGCTTCCCGAGATTCTCGCCTTCCGCCAAGAGGCGCGACGCGGCAAGCAATTGATAGACCTGGTGCACCGCCATCATGCACTGCGTCTACCCTTCTTCAGCGACCTCACCATCCAGACGGCACTGGTCGAAACCGTGACCGGCCTAGGCGGCCTGGCCGTGGTCATCACCGGTGCGTTTCTGGTGAACACTGGTGAGCTCGATCGCACGATGCTGCCGCTTCTCAGCCTACTTGCGATGGCGGCCTTTCTGCCGGTCTCAGAAATCGCCAATATCGGGCGCCAACTTGCCGATACATTGGGTGGCACGCGGCGCCTCAATGCGGTGCATAGTGAGCCGGTGGCGGTTACCGACGGCCCCGGGGTGGTGGCGGCGCAATCAAGCCGTGCCAGCGCAGCCATAGAACTTGAAAATTTACGCTTCACCTATCCCGGCATCAAGGCGCCGGCACTTGATGGGGTCAACCTAACCCTGGCGCCAGGACGTACCCTCGCCCTAGTTGGCTCTTCGGGCGCCGGCAAGACGACACTAGCGAATCTGTTGATGCGTTTTTGGGACCCAGAGGAAGGCACAGTGCGCTTGAACGGTCACGACCTCAAAGATTGGCGTATCGACGATCTGCGCGCTCACATCGCTTTGGTGGCGCAGGATACCTACCTGTTCAACGATACCATCCGCGCCAATATCCTGATCGCTCGGCCCGACGCCAGCGCAGCAGAAGTAGCAGTGGCGGTCAGTCGGGCTGCCCTTGAAGATTTTACCACCGCATTGCCCGACGGGCTAGACACGGAGGTCGGTGAACGCGGCACACGTCTCTCCGGTGGCCAGCGCCAACGCATCGCTATCGCTCGCGCATTTCTCAAGGACGCACCGGTGCTGATACTCGATGAGGCAACATCTCATCTCGACGCGCTTAACGAACAAACGGTGCGCCGCGCCCTTTCCGAGTTGATGGTGGCACGTACCACCGTCGTTATAGCGCATCGCCTCTCTACCGTGCGCGACGCCGATCAGATTTTAGTGATGGATGGCGGGCGTGTGAGTGAGGTTGGCACGCACACCAGCCTTCTCGCCAAGGGTGGCCTTTATGCCTCGCTCGTCTCGCGCCAACTCGCCGCAAGCGCGCAACCCCCAGCGGATTGATATTAATTCTCTATGCCTGATCGATTCAATATCTGCATACCAGATACCATGGTGATGTTGATGACGGCGTGAATGTTCAGGCTTGCTTAACGCCAGAGCGGCCCTTGAAGGAATGTCCGGGGTGACCAAATTTGGGTGGCGAATGGAAGAACAGCATGCACAGCCATTCGACGGTCGAGAGCTATCTTGGGCAGTGATCAGCATGCCTTGTCCGCCACAGGTTGGTACGCTAAGACAGCGGTATGAGAGATATGCGTGCAAGCGAAGCTGCGGCGCTGATTTGGCAAAATTGGTGCAATCACAGCCGTATGGATGCGCTACCTGAATACTGCCGCCCGCGCACTGTAGCGGAGGGCTATGCGGCACAGGCGGAGCTCAGTAAACTGAGTGGTTGGCAGGCAGTCGGCTGGAAAATTGCCGCCACCAGTACAGCCGGGCAAAAACATATCGGCGTGGACGGGCCGCTCGCCGGGCGTCTGCTTGCAGGCAAGTTGCATGAGAATGGCGCCGAACTGCCCGCTGCGCATCTGTACATGGCGGTCATAGAAGCTGAGTTCGTTTTTCGTTTGGCTGATGATTTGCCGCCGCGCGGGCACGACTATTCGCCGGAGGATGTGGTGGAAGCTACGGCGTCTCTTCATCTTGGCATCGAGGTGCCCGATTCGCGCTTCGAGGATTTTTCTATCGTGGGCGCGCCACAATTGATTGCTGACAATGCCTGCACCGAATTTTTTGTTCTCGGCGCGGCAGTGTCGGAAAGCTGGCGCGATCTTGATCTGGCTAGTCATCAAATCAGTGTTGCCATCAACGGCGAAACCACAGCAGAAGGCACGGGTGCCAATGTGCTCGGCGACCCGCGCCGCGCCCTGGCCTGGCTCGCCAATGATCGCATAACTCAAGGCGTACCGCTTTGTGCTGGCGAAATCATTACTACCGGCACCTGCATCGTGCCGACGGCGATTCGTCCGGGCGACTATGTGGCGGCAGATTTCGGTGCGCTCGGCTGCATCAGCCTACAGTTTACAGCTTAGACGTCGTCATCGATCATCCTGGCTTCAGGAGTAAATCGGTAGCTTTGAGATGGCGAAATGGGCGCCAAAATGCGAGGTGGAAAATTGAAATGCTTTCCCATCTCCAATTCATGGCTTGCTCAGTCGGCTATGCTCCGTTCACTCGCCGAGCGGCATTACATGCACCGAATCGTCACCGCTATGCCGGGGTGACATGGTGATCGCCACAGTGGCGCCGGAGAGCATGCGGCCTTCAATCTGGATGGTAGCGACACGATCCTCTCGAGAAAAAGCCAGCACACTTGATTCGGCTTGTACGCTGGTGATGAGACGCCAGCCAAAGCGCAGCATTTCCTGATGATAGCGGGCAAACGCATCGCCGGCAGATTCGTTAATCGTAAACACTAGCCGCCCAGTCCAAGCATCCTGCCCACCAAGGACCAGACTGCGCTCACTGTCGAGGCGCGCGCCGTCGGGGATCGGGACATCTGTAATCGGCTGGAACGCCCCACTTAGTTCACCCTCATCCGTCGCCAGCGCTGGCGCAGAGGTCGCTGCCAGTCGCGGACCGCTATCGCAAGCCTCGAGTGCAACCAGGGAAACGGCCGCGATGAGTATAGTGAATCGCGTTCTCATTTTTCGAGCGTAACACTCTCTGACGCCCTGCCGAAAGTCATTACAACACTAATTCAATATCGCGCATCACAGGATCTTGCTCGACGGCGATCTCATTATCGATCTGGCTACCGCACGCCGGGCAGTAGAAAAGGCGGAAGGCGACGGCGTCATCGATAAAATTGGATGGGTCTCCGACTAATGGGTTGGACCTTGAAACCGGAAGATCTTCCCGCAGGCAGACATCCTTATAATTGTCGGCAAGCGGCCCGAGATCGGCAGCACAATGAGCGCAAGCCCAGTGCGCAACGCCGGAAGCGCCGTAAACTGCGAGATTATCACCAGCCGCAAGGGTGGCTTCACCACTATGAATCTCTCTCGGCGCGTGGCCGTTGCCTAGACGCGTGAGGCGCGCCTCGCGGATTTGATCACGGTTTTTCGCTGTAGCTGCGACATCTACCTGCTCATCCGCGTCCAGCACCGCACCGAAAATATCGCGTGCTGCTGCGGGCGTAATGTTAAGATGCTCGAGGTCATGCGCAATACGCTCGGAATCGCGCAACAACGGATCACCGAAGCCGCCACCGCCCGACCAGCGCACAGCGTATACGTCCGCTGCGTTCTGCACAAAATTCTCCTGCCGCAGCTGAAGCATTTCTGACTCACCGGTGACTTCGGACGCATCTTCCACGAGACTGGAATCAGCCATGCGTTCAAGAATATCGCTGTTACGGATGAAGGTGTAGGCGTTGGTCGTCGACGGATAGCCGCCCATCATGCCGGTCGAGGTCGGGATGGCGTTGCCAGACGACAACGTATCCTGAACAATATGGTCAGTGTTGTGCGGAATGAAGCAACTTTCCGCCGACAGGCCGCCGCGAAATTTTCCCGCCCCGCCCGAATCCGGCAATTCCTTGCGATAGAGGAAGAGCAGCGGAAACAGTTGTTCATTGTGTTCCACGTTCGGCAACTGGCCAATCGGTGTGCGCGCCTGGCCGCCAGTATTGATGCCGTCACCCTGGGCAAAGGCACCGATAGAGCCGCCAATGGGATCGATCAACAGATAACCATAGCGCTCGCCCCATTGGTCTATGCCGCGGAAAATCGTCGTCGGCCATTGGCTGGTGCCGCCGATGCCCATGATGTCTTGGCGTAGACCTTCATCGGAATAGAGCATCTTGGAAATGATATTGTAGGCCGGATAGAGTGATATCTCCATCGACTGCGTCGGCGCAGTAGAAACCGATGCTGGAAAATTAGCACAATTAAGCGTGCCCGGAACGGGGTCAAATTCGATGTGACGGAGCGCGCCGCCGACAGCGAAATATTGATCCCAACTCAACAACTCGTTGATGGCAACCATTACCGAGCCACGCCAGCCCGAATAGGTCGCGTTCATAGCGCCGTCTTGAGGCGCGGTGCCTTCATTGTCAAAAATGAGTTTATCGCCCTTTTTTTGCAGCGCTATTTGTACACGGTGGGTGCGGCGATCGCCCGGGCGGCAGGCTTCGATGTAGGTCCGATCGCGCCACACGCCGTCGGGAACCTTTTTTAGCTTGCTAAGGAAAGCCGCTTCAGAATTATCGATCACCTTCTTCATGACGGACTTTACGGTTTTGGCACCATAACGGGTGGTGAGTTGTTCGATTCGTGCCTTGGCCGTCATGTTACCGGCCAACTGCGCACGAAAATCAAGCGCCACCATCTCCGGTTTGCGCGACGAGCGCAGGTAAAGCGCCTCGATGTCTCTCCTGACCAAATCGTTCTCGACGATCTTGACCGGCGGAATAAGGATGCCTTCATCAAATGCGCTTTCTGCCGACGGACAGAAGCTACCCGGTGTGATGCCGCCGATATCATATTGATGCAAGCAGTTGGTGACCCAACAAAACAGTTCACCCTCATGAAAGACCGGGCAGATCAACATCACGTCCATTTGATGCGCCGCACCGACCCAAGGGTCGTTGGCGAGAAACATATCGCCCGCTTTGATGCCGGGATTATCGGAGCGGTATTCCAATATCCACTTAACCTGCGTATCGGTGACGCCAGACATGTATTGCATGTAGGGGCCAAAGTAGACGAACTCCGCATCCTCAGTGAGGATTGAAGGATTGAGGTCAAGCGCGAACATCGCCACCGGTGAACCAGAGATGCGCTGGATCGTTGCGCCATGCTCCTCATTGATATTCCAAAGATTGTGGCGAATTACTTCATAGGTGACCGGTTCTACCGCTTCGTCCCAATCGCGGTGAAGCCTTAGGCTAGGCGATATGTTGAGTTCCTTCGGCGGCACATACGGGTTGTCGATCCCGTCAAATGCGACGTCGGTAATCTGGCTGATGCGTGGCATGGTTCGCCCTTCCGTATTCTTTAAGTCTTGGTATTAGCTCTCAGCTTCTAGCGTGAGTTCGATATTTCCAAACTCGTCTGCCACTAATATTTGGCCGGGATGTACGACCACGGTGGTGTCGGCTGTCTCAACGATGGCCGGACCGGGCACGCTGTTGCCGGGCACTAGTTTTTCACCCTCAAACACCGCTGTTTCCATCGTTTCGCCCGGCTCCGACCAATAGACCGGGCGCGCCGGACGCAACGCCTCGGGGTGAACGGAGTTGCTCAGCGTTTGGCTCTGAGTTAGGCGAGGTTTTAATGTTTCTGCTGCAGCGCGGCAGCGGTAGGTGACGATCTCTAGCTGTGCGCCAGGCAACGAAGCACCTTGCCCGTAAAGCCTCTCATACTGCGCGACGAAAGCGTTATGTAGGTCTGGCAGGTCGGTTTCCGCAAGTTCACCCCCGCCGATTTCGACCTCAACCTCATTGATTTGGCCTTTGTGGCGCATATCGAGTGAGAAACGTAAATGATGCTTTGCGGGCGGAATGTCGTCCGCCGCCAGCTCCGCCTCGGCATGATTTTTTAATTCGCCGAGCAGGCTGTTCACCATGCCCACGTCGAAGGGTGAACGTATCATGTTGACTCGCTCATGCACATGTAACACATCCGCCGCCGCCGCACCAAAGGCGCACCAAACCGAAGCGGTCTCGCGTTGCGGCACGATGACTTTGGAGACACCGAGTTCGCGCGCAAACACACCGGCATGGACCGGTCCCGCGCCGCCGAAGGCAAAAAGTACGAAATCGCGCGGATCAAAGCCTTTTTGGATTGTCACTTTACGGATCAAGTCGGCCATCTGGAATTCGGCAATCTTGACGATACCGGCAGCCGTCTCCTGGAGATTGAGACCAAGGGGATCGGCGACTTTCTGCAGCGCTGTTTCTGCAGCGGCACGATCAAGCTGCATTGTGCCACCAGCGAAATTGGTGCCATCGAGATAACCTAATATCAAGTCGGCGTCCGTTACCGTGGCGGTCTCACCGCCGAGCCCATAGCAGGCCGGACCCGGGTCAGCGCCGGCACTTTCGGGGCCGACGCGCAACATGCCACTGGTCTCATCAATCCAGGCCTTGGAGCCACCGCCAGCGCCGATGGTCTGGATATCGACCTTGGACAGGTAATAGGCGTACTGGTGCACCAGGCTGGTGTAGGAAAATGCCGGCTTGCCGTCATGGATGATACCTACATCAAACGACGTACCGCCCATATCGGTAGTGATAATATTTTTATAGCCCATCAGGCTACCAGCATATTGTGACCCGGTGACGCCCGCCACGGGACCGGAATCAAGGGTGAGCAACGGTGCCGCCATGGCACGATCGACCGAGATGGTGCCGCCGGCACATTGGGTAATTTGCAGCGGTTGGTGGTAGCCCAATTTTAATACGTCTCGCGCCACGCCCGCGAGATAGCCGGTGGTTAGAGGACCTATATAGGCGTTCAGCGCCACGGCCGCGGTGCGCTCATACTCGCCCCATTTAGGCACCAGTTCATGCGATGTGGTCACAAACATATTGGGCGCAATATCGCCAATCATTTGCTTCACCCGTGCTTCGTGCTTGGGTTCCAGAAATGACCATAAGAAACAGATCGCGATAGCTTCAACGCCTTTTTCTAGCAGACGCCGGATGGCGGCCTCGGCCTCTTCTTCATTGAGATCGACGATTACTTTTCCGAAGCAGTCGATGCGTTCCGAAACCCCTTCAATCAGTCGCTTAGGTACGATGGGGTCGGGCTTGCGACTTTCCGGGATATGCACTACCTGGCGGATATCGTGGCCGGTGAGGCCGCGCGAGCCGCGCATGATATGGATCACGTCATTATGTCCACGGGTGGTGATTAGGCCGACCCGGGCGCCACGCTTCTGGATGATTGCATTCGTGCCAACCGTGGTACCATGGCTCAGCATAGTGATCTGGGCGCATAACGTATCCAGCCCAAGACCGAGCTTAGCGCCGGCAGCTTCTAGAGCATCCTGCACACCTTTAGCGAAATCATGCGGCGTCGAGGGTGCCTTAGCGGTGGTCACGGCGCCATTGTCGTCAACGATGACGCAATCGGTAAAGGTACCGCCGATGTCGATACCGCAAAGATAGGTTGCCATGCGGCGCCCCTTTCACTGGGTTATTGTAGTGATCTCCGGAGCCGCCCTGGCGGCGACGCCTTTTTTTGCCCCATGGGTGCGCCCTTGTCGAGCGCGCATTTGGTGTCAGCCTTCGGTAGAGATTCGTTTCGTCGATTGCCGCGCGCTTATCTGTTCAGTCATGCGTGCATGTGCTGCTGGATTGCCATCATGGAAAGTGCCAAACCAGCGGTCATATGTTCGCAGTCTAATATGAACGCGGTAACTCCAATACCTGTTCGGCTATAAAATTGAGGATCATCTCGCGACTGACCGGCGCAATGCGCGCGATATAGCATTCGCGCAAATAGCGTTCGACGTGAAATTCTCGCGCATATCCCATGCCGCCGAGAGTGAGAACTGCGCGTTCACACGCTTTATGTGCCGCGTCGGCAGCGAGAAATTTTCCGGCATTGGCTTCGGCGCCGCATGGTTCGCCGGCATCGTAGAGGTGCGCCGCTTTGAAAAGCATCAAGTTGGCTGCTTCCAGTTCGGCCCAGGCTTCGGCGAGTGGATGTTGAATCGACTGATTTTGTCCGATCGGCCGGCCAAAGACATGGCGCTCGCGCGCATACTGTGTGGCTTTGGCCAACGCTGCCCGGCCGAGGCCAATGGCCTCCACCCCGATCAAGATGCGTTCCGGGTTGAGGCCCTGCAGAATGCAGCGAAAGCCCTGGCCTTCTTCGCCGATCATATCCTCGCGAGGGATCTTCAGTCCGTCAATAAAGAGCGCGTTCGAATCGACAGATTTGCGACCCATCTTGGCTATCTCGTGGATTTCCACATGCGCGCGGTCAAGATCGGTATAAAATAACGAGAGGCCATCGGTACCCTTTTCGCTTGCGTCTCTCGGTGCAGTTCGTGCCAGAAGCATAATCTTGTTGGCGCGCTGAGCGACCGAAGTCCAGTGCTTTTGCCCGTACACCACATAATGGCTGCCGTCCCATTCGGCACGAGTTTCGATGGCGCCGGTATCGAGGCCCGCATTAGGCTCGGTGACGCCAAAACAAGTGCGATCATCACCGCGGATCAGCGGTGGCAACATGCGCGCCTGCTGCTCGTCGCTGCCGAATTTGACGATCGGATGGGGCCCAAAAATATTTATGTGCACCGATGAAGCGGCAGCAAAGCCGCCACCGGATTGCGCGATACGGCGCATCATCAGTGCCGCTTCGGTTACGCCGAGGCCGAAGCCACCATGCGCTTCTGGCATCGCGATGCCAAGCCAGCCACCGGCGGTTATGGAGGCTACGAACTCTTCGGGATACTTCCCATCCGTATCACGCGCCAACCAATATTCATCCCCAAAATCAGCGCAAAACTTCCCGATAGCCTCATCAATTAAGCTTTGGTCAGGACTGAGAGAATTGGTCATGGCGCATCGCGCTCGTTTAATAGTGATAGGTCAGGTCGAGTTGAATAAAACTGTCTTTACGCAGGGAAAACTGGCTATCCTGATCATCGACGTTGAGAAACGCACTGCCCTCGATGCCGAGCGTAGTATTGTCGCTGAGACGCCGGTTGGCCTCAAGGAACAAAGTGCGCGTCGGCTTGTCCAAATCCTGGATGAAACCGAACAGGATATTCGTGCTGGCCTCATCATTGAAGGCTAGACGCAGTGCTGCAAAGACATCCTCCTCGGTAACGACGGTGGCGCGTTCGTCACGTCCGTCATAGAGAAATTCCACCAGCAGTCCAAGATCAGTATCGCCACCTAAGGCGCCATACGAGGTGTATTCGAAGCCGCCGACGAGGGCGAGATAGTCCGATTCCAGCCCGGCTGCATCGCGTTCTCCGTCGCGCCAATAACTTTCTAACTTGAGCAACCAAGCCCCCGTGGTAATCTGGGCATCGAGGCTCATCTGCCGCATTTGCTCATAAAAGGGCACCAACACCGGCGATCCCTCGCTGTCAAATCCCAAACTGAAAACGGGGTCACGGTTGGTGCCTTCAAACCAAGCGAGGCCGAAATCGAGCACCCCCACATTTTTGCTGTAGCGCCCGGCTACATCAAGATGGTGCTGGTTGGCCGCGCTTTCGTATGCCGTCTGGTCGTCATCCACATGCAGCGCAGGGCGCAGGCGCCCGGCGAGGCCCTGGAATGTACGTTTGCGGAAGAAAGGCAGTGCAAAGGCCTCGAACGTGCCGTAATCATTGAGCCAAGTTAGATGCACCATCGGCTGACCAAGTTTCTCCTCTTGGTCAGGGCTCTCGACCAGATCGGTTTGATTGATGACATCGACCAAATGACGCGATTCGGCAACGCCCCAGAACACCTTGTCGATCCCGGCACGCAATTCCCATTCACTGTCCGCAAATTCACCAAAGAACAGGCCATAAGCCTCGCGGATGTCCCAATGGGTGCGCCGCACATCAGCGCTGTCGTAGCGGAAGAACGGTTTGAGTACGAGGCCCTCACCGGCTTCGTTCTCGAGATAGGCTTCGGGTTCGGCAACCACTGACAGGCTGTGGTCACGCTGGTCTAGTTGGATGCTCGATTGGGGAAAGTAGCGCGCCTCCACGGTAAAGCGCCCGGTCACTTCCTGGAAGATCGTTTCAGCTCCAGCAGGCGAGGCCAACAACAAAAAAAGGCCACCCAGAAGTATGGCCCGGTTGCGTGTCATTAGCGGGCCCGTTTCAAGCTTACTTTGGTGAAATCACTGTCGTCGAGATCAGCGGCGAAGCTATAGTTCTGCCAGATCAGTCGGGTGCTCTTGCCGGTCAGATGGTTAACCATCTGCATTTCATCGGCGCGCCAATGCTTGCCAAGATATTGCTTGTGGCTGGGTACGGTCAGGGTCTTCAGATGCAATTTCTTGCGGTCGTAATATTCGACTTTCCATATCCGGTATTCATCCTGGTCGACCCATGAGACTTGCCGCGTATAACCTGACTTCTTATCAAGCGGCGCTCGCTCAGACACCCAACAAGTCATCTCACCGCACGGCTCATCGCGCAGCCAGCGATATGTATATTTCTCGATCTCTTGGCTCGTCATGTCCTCATAGGCAAATTCGCTACCCATGAACGAGCCCGCCTTGTTGGATGAAGAAATTCGCTTCACGCGCTTCAACGCCGGTAGAAATAGCCATTGGTCGTCATCGTCAATCTTATGCGAATGGGTGAGCATAGCAGTGCCCTTTACATCGCGCGGGTGGTTGAAAACGATTAGGCTCTTGTCGCCGCCGGCTTCGTTTTCGAGCACGCTGATCTTGAGAGTGCGCTTGCTCTCTTGGCCGCGCTTATTGCGCAGAATCATGGTTTGATCGGCGGTATAATTGCCATAACCCTTATCGCGAGCTTTCGCCTCGAGTGCGATTCTAAGGCCCTTTTCCTCCGGGCTTTCGGCTAAAGCCGGCAAGGGGGTGAGGATAAGGACGGCGGCAAAAGCCAAGGTAAGGAAGAGAGCGGTAGGACGCCAGGTAATAGGTTTCATGTCTTGCTCCGGTCGAATTTCATCAACAGTGGCGGTAGGAAGAAGAAATCGGCTGCCAGTGCGATGATAATGGTCATTGCGGTGAGTATGCCGAGGCTCCAATTTACTTCGAAGCCGGAAGTCGCAAGCACGATAAAGCCCGCCACAAGCACCGCCGTAGTCGTCCACAGGGCATGCCCTACCGAGCGAAAGGCAAAACGCACAGCGTCTTGCGAATCAAGCTTATGCTCGCGCCGGCCACGTAGATATTTGCTCAGGAAGTGAATTGTGTCATCGACCACGATACCGAAAGTGACCGCCGTCACCACCGATGCAGCGACACCGACATGACCGATCAAATAGCCCCACAAACCAAAGCTCATGGCCGCCGGGACGAAATTGGGTATCAGGCTGAGCAAGCCAATAGGTAAACTCTTGAGGGCGATAATCAGAATCAGCGAAATGATCGCCATGGCGATTACCGTGCCGCGCAGCATACCTTCTATATTCCTCTTCGAAATGAAGGCAAACATCATTGTCAGGCCGGTGGCTTCGGTGACCATTTCTGCCGGCATATTGTCCTTTAACCATTGATTCGCCGCGGCGGCAGAAGCGCGCTGCTCCTTGGCCGACATATCGCGGCCAATCACAGTCATGCGCGTCGCCGATTTTCCCACATCGATCTGGTCGTTTAAATCTCGCCCAAAGGGCAGCGAGAGCTCATAGAGCAGGAGATACTGTGCTGCGAGGTCATGCTCCTCCGGGATGCGGTAATAGGCCGGATCGTCACCATGCATGTTCATGTTTAGCCGCTTCATGATGTCCGGAAAGGCCGACACATGAATAATCTTGGGCTGACTGCGGTACCATTCGGCGAACTGATCCACTCGGGAGATATATTCGGGATCGTTGATCGCTCCTTCTTCGCCGGCCGGTAATGAAAATTCAAACGCCTCGACACCGGTCAAATTGTTAATGATATAATCTGTGTCGCGACGAAACTCATAACGCTCGTCGAAATATTTGGTCCAATTGTCATTGAGTTCGACTTGCGGTACTCCGGCGGTGAGGACAATGATAATTGCTGCCATACCCCAAAAGAGAGGCGTGCGGCGCTGCACCACGAATCCGCCAACCAGATCAAAGAGCGCTCTTTGCCCCTCACGCCGTGGGCGGACGCGGATCGGCAGGATATAAATGAAAGCTGGCACAAAGGTAAGCGCAAACACCATTGCGCTGACCACACCGAGCGCCACCAAATTTCCTAGATTATGAAATGGAGGCGCGTCGGAAAAATTCATACTCAAAAAGCCGATCGCCGTGGTGATAGTTGTGAGAGACACCGGAAAAAAATTGACCCGAAGTGATTCCAGTATCGCCTTTCGCTTTTCAAAACCTGACCGCATGCCGAGTATTACGGTAGAAATGATGTGAACCGAATGGGCAATTGCCACCGTCATGATAATGGTCGGTGCACCGACATTGCCGCTAGAGAGCACCATGCCCGACCAACCAGCAAAGCCCATCGCCGTGACGGCGGCGAACAAAACTACCAGAAGGGTGGCGATGGTACCGGTGATCGAGCGCAGCAGAAGCGCCATGACGATTAGGATCACGAGAATGATGATCGGCCCAAGCGTCGATAAATCGTCGAAGGTGGCATCGCCGAAAGCTCGACTAGTGATGACGCTGCCAGTGACATAAAAATTTAGATCCGGGTGTTGGGCGCGGGCTTGTACAACGATGACTTTTACCTGATCGGATATTTCGTTGACCGCTTCTGCCGATTCGTCGGGCAGTACAAAATTTACCAGCACCGCCGTGGTACGCCCGTCGGCTGCTACCAGTCGGTTGACCAGTTGAGTCTCGTTCAATGCGATTTTCTCGATACGGGCTAAGTCCTGTAGGCTCAAATCTGCCGGGTCGGCGACCAGATCCTCGACGATCAATTCATCCTCATCAGCCCATGTGTGGGAGAAATTAGTCAGCGAATCAACACGCGTAGAATAGGGCAGAAGCCAGCCCTTCTCCGTCAGTCCGGCAATGGCGGTGAGCGCATCGGGCGTGAAAATTCCGCCTGCGCCCGCCTCCGCCTTTGGTGCAACAGCGATGAGCACGGTGTTGGCTTCCGTATAGGTCGCCTCCAAGGCCTCGAATGCGATAAGCTGGGGATTGTCTTTGCTAAAAAATATGCGACTGTCGTTGCTTATTTTGAGATGCTGACCGCCAGCGGCCATTACAACGACGAAGAGGACAGTAAGTCCTAGAATGGGCCAGCGCCAACGTAATACACTGTTGCCAAAGCGCTCTATACGTTTGGCCGATATGGCAATATCGGTCAATTTAATCTCCCCTAAGACTAACTAAGTAATTATTGAATGATCTATTTTTAATTAATCGTTAATATATCTATATCGCCCGCACACCGCTTTAAGAGGCGGCCTGTGTTCGCTCACAACTCAACCCATCAACGATTAACGAAACCACAGCACGCACCTCTTCATCGAAGTTTGCTTCGCCGCTGAGGACCAGCAGAGGTGGATATTCGAAGCGGACAATGGCGTTTAAGACGGCGCGGGCGCAGGCAGAAATATCAGCAATCTCAAAAACGCCGCGCTTGACGCCCCCTTCGAGTATGCTGACAACGATTTCATGGCAGCTGACTAGATGCTGCTCCACCAGGTCACGCCGTTCCTCGCAGAGAAAATCCACCATTTCCTGAATATGTGGGGTATTTCGAAGGCTTTCGACGGTGAAACGGTTAACCGCCATGACATAGGCCTCCAGTTTTTGCCGAGGACTGAGGCCAGGTTGTGCAATAGCGGCTCGCGCGGTTTGGTGCAGAGCGTCAAACCAAGCGATGCTGACGGCGGCGCCGATATCCGATTTGCTTTCAAAATATCGGTACAAATTTCCGGCCGACATGCGGCAATCTCCGGCCACTTCCGCCATCGTGGTTTTACGGTAACCGTAATGCCGAAAACGTTCGGTCGCTACTTCCAGGATCTGCGCCTTGGTATCTTCGGCCAAATTTGCCGCTGCATTGCTCATGAAAAATCCACAATGAATATTGATGATATTATTCAACTATAATTAATTACCGTAATGGTGCAACGGGCAATCGATACTTTATTGCAGACAAAATACCGCACTAAACTTGGCGCACACGGTAACGCATGGAACCTTGCCAATAATGAATAATA
The DNA here is from genome assembly GCA_964413115.1 of uncultured Rhizobiaceae bacterium. GTDB lineage: Bacteria > Pseudomonadota > Alphaproteobacteria > UBA828 > UBA828 > PTKB01. Next base: position 56,559 of record CAYPSQ010000009.1, read on the forward strand.
ATGTGGTATTTCACCACCGCGGATCGCGCCGGTTTCAAGCATCGGAGGAATAGAAAATGGTCAAACGGATTGACGCCGCACCGGAATATATGGAAAGCGAGCGCATTGGGCGTTTCAGCGAATTGAAATCGAGCGCCAAGGCTTTTATTGACGTACTTATTCCCGGGTACGAGCGCGACCTTTACAACATTATCGGTCGCGGCGTGGTCGAGGATAAGGAGCTAGTGCCACCCATCAAGGATAACCGAGATTTCAATCTCGGCCTGATTAAGGCGGAACCCGGCAAAGGTGCTTCGCCGCATATTCACTCCACAAATGAGGTGTTCTTCGCGCTGACCGGAAAATGGGGCATCTATTGGCAAAACCAGGATGGAACCGAGTACGAAACCATCCTCAATCAATATGATACGATTTCGGTGCCGATTGGACTCAGCCGTGGGTTCCGTAATGCTGGTGATGAGACCGCCTATTTGCTAGCCATCGTCGGCGGAACCGATCCCGGCAAGGTGGAGTGGCCCCAGGAAACCGTCGATATGGCGCGCGAGCACGGCATCGGC
>CAYPSQ010000010.1:0-8019 GCA_964413115.1 uncultured Rhizobiaceae bacterium
ACCTGCCCAATAGTTAGCGAAGTTTGGTTAAGCACCTAAACGTTATGGTAGACACATGGTGGCGTTTATACCCCAACACCTTGTCTTCGAGGCAGGGGCGCTAACGGGCGGCACCGGCCTCCTAAAAATTACAAGCCGCAAGGGTGAGTGTGGAAGAGGCTTGCTAAACCGTCTACTTTCCACACCGGCGCAATTTTCCTGACACTAGAGGGCCTTCTTTGGAACGGCTCTGGGGGTGATGCCGGCTCGAGTGTAGTTTATTGGCTGGGAATACGCCCGCGCAGCATATCGCGCAACGTTTCCAGCTCGGCCAAAATCTCTTTGCCGCGCCGGCCAAATTTTGACGCCGACCTGGCACTCGCTTGTCCAGCGGATTCTGGCGCCGGTGCAGCATCCGATATTTTACCACCCATTTCGCGCATGAGCTTCTGAACGCCCCGGATGGTGTATCCATCGGCATATAGCAGGGCGCGGATGCGGCGCAGCAGATCAACATCTTCTGGGCGGTAATAGCGTCGCCCACCGCCGCGCTTCAAAGGCCTTACTTGATTAAACTTAGTTTCCCAGAAGCGTAGCACATGCTGAGGAACATCAAGTTCCTCGGAGACTTCGCGGATTGTGCGAAATGCGTCCGCAGACTTACTTGCCCGCCCCGGCACCTTCTCGGTCGATTCAATATTCGCCATGTTTTAGCTAGCCGGATCGTCTAACGGAGAAAACCCTGTGGTTTCACTGACCTCATCCGCGGTCGGTTGGCCGTTGATCTGATCTTTCAGCACATGTGACGCACGAAATACCAAGACCTTGCGCGGCAGGATCGGTACTTCTTCACCAGTTTTGGGGTTGCGGCCAATTCTCTGGCCCTTCGAGCGCACGGAGAAACTGCCGAAAGATGAAATCTTTACCGTTTCACCTTGCGCCAGACTGTTGGTTATTAGGCCGAGAACGGATTCAACAAGTTTCGCTGATTCGTTACGTGATAGTCCCACTTCGCGAAACACTGCTTCGGCCAGATCGGCACGCGTGACCGTATTGCCGGTCATATTTGGATTGCCCCCTCAAACTGAGGACGAAACGGTAGCGCCTCGGGGCGAAGGCGTCAACAATCGCGATGGCAATTTTTCGGTCCGTCTCAGCGTCTTATACCGAGACACGGCGAACTTACCAGCGCGCTAGAGCGGAACCCCAGACAAAACCACCACCGATGGCCTCCATCAGGACCAGGTCGCCGCTCTTGATTCGACCATCTTCAATGGCTTCGACCAGCGCCAGGGGGATGGAGGCGGAGGATGTATTAGCGTGACGATCCACGGTCACCACCATTTTCTCGGGCGGCAGACCGAGGCGCTGAGCAATGGCGTTCATGATGCGAAGATTAGCTTGATGTGGCACCAACCAATCGATATCGCCGGGCACCAGACCAGCTGCATCCAGAGCTTCCCCGGCAACGGTCGCTAGATTTACCACCGCATGTCGATACACTTCCTTACCTTGCATTCGAAGGTAACCAGCGGTTTGGCTGGAAGAAACCCCGCCATCGACGTAAAGCGCATCGTAATGGCGGCCATCAGAATGTAGTTTGACCGAGAGAACGCCCCGCTCCACACCGTTTCCCACCGATTCTTCGGCGCTCAAAATGGCTGCGCCGGCGCCGTCGCCGAACAACACGCAGGTCGTCCGGTCGGACCAATCCAATATCCGGGAATAGGTCTCAGCGCCAATAATCAGGGCTTTTTTTGCCTGCCCCGAAATCAAAAATTTGTCGGCCACCGAAAGGGCGCAGATAAATCCGGCACAGACGGCCTGGACATCGAAGGCGACGCCTTGACCCATACCGAGGCGCGCCTGGACCTTCGTCGCCGTCGCCGGAAAAGTATTGTCGGGCGTGGACGTTGCCAGCACCAGCAAATCCAACTCGCTAACATCGATGCCGGCAGCTAAGATAGCACGCTCCGCTGCGGTATGCGCAAGATCGGATGTAAGCTCGCCCTCCGCCGCAATATGTCGTCGGGTAATGCCGGTGCGCTCGACGATCCAATCGTTGGACGTATCAATGGTAGCCGCCAGATCTTCGTTCGAGAGCACTTTTTCCGGTAAGTAGGCGCCGCAACCAATAATGCGAGAACGCAGCATCTAAACCGCAGCTCTATTTGTCTCTAGTGGTTCCACGATCTTGATGCGCGACAACTCTGCGATGATTTTAGGATTGATGCCTTGGCTAACCATGTCCGCCGCTACAGATAAGGCATTGGCAAAACCCTTATGATCGGTGCCGCCGTGGCTTTTAACTGCCACGCCGTTCACGCCGAGAAACATAGCACCATTATACGTCCGCGGATCGAGGCGCTCGCGCAGCATCTTGAGCGCCGGGCGGGCGAGCAAATAGCCAGCACGCGACATCAAAGAGCGCTTGAAGGCATTCCGGATATAACCGCCGTACAGGCGCGCCGTACCCTCCGCCGTTTTCAACGCAATATTGCCGGCAAATCCATCGGTTACGACAACATCGACGGTCCCGGCCGCGATATCATCACCCTCAACAAAACCGTCAAATTGGATTGGCAATCCTGATTGGCGCAAAGCCGCAGCCGCGTTGCGGATGGTCTCGTTGCCCTTGCCTTCCTCGGATCCTATATTTAGCAGGCCTATCGTGGGTTCATTCACGCCCAGAACATTGCGTGCAAAGACCTCTCCCATGATGGCAAACTGCACCAGGTTGGCCGAATTACAATCGATGTTAGCGCCCAAATCGAGCATCACGCTCTCACCGCGCTGGGTTGGGAATATAGAACCCATGGCGGGGCGGTCGATGCCGGGGAGTGTTCTAAGGATGATCTTGGCGAACGCCATCAGTGCGCCGGTATTACCGGCCGAAACGACGCCATGGGCGTCGCCCCTTCCGACGGCATCCACGGCCAGGCTCATGCTTGACTTGCGCCGCTTGCGCAGCACGACGGACAGCTTTTCATCACTCTTGATGGTCTCTTCGGTATGCTCGATTGTGCATACCGTGGCCAGCTTCTTGAAACGCGTCAGCACCGGATGAATAACCGATTCGTTGCCAAACAGAACAAACCGCAAATCAGGATAACGCAGGCGCGCGATATTCGCGCCCTTCAGAACCATATCCGGCGCCTCATCACCACCCATTGCGTCCAAAGCAAGTATGATTTCCTGGCCCATGATCAGAGCACTCCGGCCCTAATTGTCTGGCTACGCAACATCCGCGGGTTCAGCCACTTCAAGATCGCCATAATGACCACAAGCAGCACAAACATGATGCGGGCGCTTTAATTCACCGCAATTGGAACACTCAACCGCGTTGCCGCGTTTAAGCGAATCATGAGAGCGCCGCTGGCCGCGACGGGATACTGAGATTTTTTTCTTTGGAACAGCCATAACAATACTTTCTCTAGCATGGGTCGACATTTTACCCCGGCTACTTGCCTTACAAGTATCGGTGATCCTTCTTGATTTGCGCCGAGCCCTGAGTTCAGAACATTACATTTTGTTTTTGAGTTGTCCAAGTTTTGCGAACGGGTTGTCGAGCTGTATGGCAAGATTCGAGATTTGAGCTTCGGCGGCGCTCGATTCCAGCGCTGCACCGGGACTCCGGGGATAGGGATCAAGAGCGAGTGCCATATGTTGCGCCACCAATTCGCCGACGTCGATTTCCGGCGTGTCGAGGGGTTCGAGCGAATCTTCCGCCATGATATCTTCGAATTTGTCGCTTCCTCCCAGCTCAGTGGCGGAAAACTGGAATAGTATCACGAATTTCTCATCTACCTCCACCGGGAAGGGCTCCAACGTGATCACGCATTGTTGCAGGACTTCACCATGTAATTCCCCCTGCACGCGGATTGACGCACCACCGTCCCCGTCGCGGGCAGGCTCAACGCGCACGTGCGCTTCGAGAGCGCGCAATTCCTCCAATTCGAAACGCTGGCACAGTGCTTCGCGCTCCGCCAGTGTTGCTTGAACCGAGATATCTAGCCCATGAGACGGCAAATCACTCACGTCGATGGAACGCGGAAATTCCGAATTTGGGATAGTTTGGTCCACGGCGACACGAACCTCTCATAGATGAAGAAAAACGCTGGCGCTAAGCACCAACTTCTGGCCGCCACTCGAAATGATTCGTTGATCGGTATGCGGCCGGCGCGCACAATATGAGGACCGGCCTTCGAGGTCAATATGGCCACTCGATATTCCGGTTAACCTCCTTCAACCGCCTGGATTCTCTAGCCTTTCGGCTAGCTCCGAAGCCCGGGAGTCGCCTGGGGCAGCGGCAAATGTCACCTGACCCGAGAGCAAGGCTGCGGCGGAACCAGCTGCCAACGCGTCGTCTGCGCCTTGGACATAACCAAGAAGCAGGGCGAGCGCGCCAGGATTGGGCTCATGGGCACCATAAATATTGCGCCGGAGCGCCGCCTCTAAGCTTTCTTCGTCCGCCGCGTCCGGTGCTGCGTCTCGTTCGATATCAAAGGCCGCGTCATAGGCGGCGGAGCGGCCGTAAAAGGCCCGTGCCATCGATTTAACGCGCTTGCCAACGCTGAGGTCGCCTACGCCCATCTCGCGCAGGTTCATATCCATATCGTCCATCATCATCTTAAAAATGAGATTGGACAGGCGCTTTCCCGGCTCACCTGATGGGCGCAGCGCGCGCACAACGAGGAATACATGCAGCACGATTAAATCGAAACGGCCGTCCAAATTGTCGGCCACCTCGCACTCAGTGTAAAAGCCCGGCCGGCGCGCCTGCTCGACCGCAGCGATATAGAGGGAAAGTGCACGGTCCCGCTCCCGGCCACGCCGCTTAGCGCGGCGCATCAAGCCACTCAGCATTTTCATATTCGTTTTCGTCTCGACAGCGTTGACAGATTCCTACGCGGCACGCATTTTCGCTGCGCGTTATCCTTATACGGCACAGGCCGCTAACTCGCGCTATAATATACCAACGATGATGCAGTTCTTAAAATACCGCCGCTTCGATGAGAGCCGTTCTGGTTCCATAACGGCGATTATTGTGGTGACGGCGCTGGCTATTACAAGCTGTGCGCCGGCGGTTGATTTACGCGGCCATATACCTAACCCGGAAGCTCTGGCCCTAATCAAACCCGGACAGCAGACGCGCGATCAGGTATTCGATATGCTGGGCTCGCCAACCGCGCTGGGCACGTTTGAGGATAGCCGCTGGTACTACATCACGCGTAAAACCGAGCAGCTCGCGTTTTACGATGCGGAGCTGATCGAAGCGAAGATCGTCGTGGTGGAGTTTGATACGGCGGGATTCGTCAAAGAGGTGGCGCAATTGTCGAACGACGAAGCGCGCGAGATAGATCCGGTGGGTAGAACAACCCCAACTAAAGGCCGCGAGTTAGGTATTTTCCAACAACTCCTGGGCAATTTTGGAGCTCGGCCTACAGACTAGGTATTTTTAGCGCGGCGCGACCCGTAAAAGAAAACGCGGGGAGCAATAGCTCCCCGCAATTCCTGGTTTTTATTTGACGCCGCTCTGCGGCGTGCTCTCAGCTGCCGATGATCATCGCGATGATCGCCAACATGAGGATCGCAACGATATTAGTAATCTTGATCATCGGGTTGATCGCCGGGCCGGCGGTATCCTTGTACGGATCGCCGACGGTATCGCCGGTCACAGCAGCTTTGTGAGCGTCGGAGCCCTTCCCGCCAAGATTGCCGTCTTCAATGTATTTCTTGGCATTGTCCCAAGCACCGCCGCCGGCTGTCATAGAAAGGGCGAGGAACAACCCGGTGACTATGGTGCCCATCAACATGGCGCCTAACGAAGAGAGCGCTGCCGCCTGACCAGCAATTAGCCAAATGACAATATAGAGCGCTATCGGTGCCACAATCGGCAGAAGAGATGGCATCACCATTTCACGGATCGCGGAACGCGTCAGCAGGTCTACGGCGCGGCCATATTCGGGTTTACCGGTGCCCTCCATGATGCCAGGAATTTCCTTAAATTGCCGACGTACTTCAACGACCACCGCCGCTGCCGCGCGGCCGACAGACAGCATAGCCATCGAGGCGAAGAGGAATGGCAGCAGACCACCGATGAAAAGCCCGACCACGACGTAGGGATTGCTCAACGAGAAGGCCAGCTTCTCAAGATCGGGGAAATATCGCCCAATGTCTTGAGTAAATGCCGCGAACAAAACCAACGCCGCCAAACCGGCAGACGCAATGGCGTACCCTTTGGTCACCGCCTTGGTGGTGTTGCCGACCGCATCGAGCGCGTCCGTTGTCTTGCGCACCTCTTCCGGTAGTTCAGCCATTTCGGCGATGCCGCCGGCATTATCCGTTACCGGACCATAGGCGTCGAGCGCCACGACCATGCCGGCCAACGCCAACATTGCGGTCACCGCAATGGCAATACCGAACAGGCCAGCAAAGAGATAAGCCAGAATGATACCAGCAGAAATAATGAGCGCCGGAATCGCGGTCGCCTGCATCGAAACTGCAAGACCCTGGATGATGTTGGTTGCATCCCCAGTCGTCGAGGCTTGGGCGATTGATTTGACTGGTTTGAATTCAGTCGAGGTGTAATATTCCGTTACCCAAATCATCAACCCGGTCACAACGAGACCAATCAGGCCACACCAATAAAGATCACCGCCACTCGTTTCCTCACCGCCAATCATGAAGGTTGTGCCCCAGCCGACAACCCACTCGGTGACAAAATAAAATGCCACCGCAGCGATAATCGACGAAGCGAGAAAGCCCTTATAGAGCGCCGCCATGATTTTTTGACTCTTCCCGAGGCGGACAAAAAATGTGCCAAGTACTGAGGCCAGTATGCCGGTACCGCCAAGAGCAAGCGGATAAAGCATCATCGTGTCGAGCATGTCATCGCCAAAATAAACCGCGCAAAGCAGCATCGTTGCAACGATAGTCACCGCAAAGGTCTCGAATAGATCCGCTGCCATGCCAGCGCAGTCACCTACATTATCGCCTACATTATCGGCGATCGTAGCCGGATTGCGCGGATCGTCTTCAGGTATTCCAGCTTCCACTTTGCCAACCAGATCAGCGCCCACATCCGCGCCTTTGGTGAAGATACCGCCGCCGAGACGGGCAAAAATAGAAATCAGCGAGCCCCCGAAACCAAGTGCCACAAGTGATTCTAAAATCGTCCCGGTATCGACATCGGCCGACAACAGGATGCCGTAATAAGCCGCAACACCGAGCAGCCCAAGGCCGACCACAAGCATGCCGGTCACAGCACCGGAGCGGAAAGCGATGCCAAGGGCGGGTGCGATTCCCTGGCGCGCCGCTTCGGCCGTGCGCACGTTCGCCCGCACCGAAACATACATTCCGATATAACCCGCCGCAGCGGACAGAATGGCGCCGATCGCGAAGCCAATGCCGACCTTGTAGCCGAGCAATGCCAACAGAATAACGAAGATGACGACACCGACGACGCCGATGGTCAGATATTGCCGATTCAAGTAAGCGCGTGCGCCTTCCTGAATCGCGCCAGCAATTTCCTGCATACGTTCGTTGCCTGAGCTTGAAGCAAGCACCGAGCGAATGGCATAAATTCCATAAAGCAGGGCAACGATACCGCCACCCACTGCGAACCAATAAATCCCGTCCATTTCTGGCTGGCCCTCTATTAAAAGAAGTGAAAACGCCTAGGTAAATACCCACCGAGCACCGCGAATCCCGCCACCCGATTTTTGCGCGCGCGGAAAATGCCAGAAGAAGGATCAGAACGCAACCGGCGCGGCACAGGAAATTATTGACCGCGGGTCCCGGAAGATACGGAAAGAACAGGCTGTGCAGCTAGAAACCGCGACGCAGAGCGTGGCTTATAAGCATTGCCTCGACGATATCGGGGCTGACAATACGGTCTACCAATTTGTGAAAGCGGGATTTGAGGTGGCGTAGACAAACACTCTCTGAGCGCCCGCTGTTCATTTACGCCTGAAATACGCAATCACTGATTTACTGATAAAGACGTTGTTAAGAGGGATCATGTCGTCGCGCGACTGA
>CAYPSQ010000010.1:8119-24705 GCA_964413115.1 uncultured Rhizobiaceae bacterium
GTAATCAGCAATTCATAATCATCTCCGCCCGAAAGCGCCCGACCCAGTAATTTTGCATCAGCGCCGCAGGCGGCGGCAGCGGCAGGCGATAATGGTACCAATGGCACTTCGATGCATGCGCCCACCGCTGATGCTGTACAAATATGCCCAAGGTCGGCGACCAATCCATCAGATATGTCTATCGCCGCGCTCGCCTGGCCGATCAGGCGCTTGCCCAATTCGGTGCGCGGTTGCGGCAGGCGGTAGCGCGTTATCAGCGCCGACCGCTCAGTTTGTGAAAGCGTAGATAAACCGCCTTCGGCTGCCAGCAGGCCGAGCGCTGCATCACCGATTGTACCGCTGATAAAGATATTATCTCCTGCCTGCGCACCCGAGCGCCGAAGCGCCTGGCCTTGCGACACTTCCCCGAAGGCGGTGAGTGAAAGCGTCAGGGCACCCGACGCGCGTATGGTATCGCCGCCGATCAGGGTCACCCCGAACAACGCCTGATCGATAGCCAAACCGGCGGCGAATTCCGTTAGCCAATCCGCCGGCAGCCCAGCGGGCAGTGCCAATCCCATGGCATAGGCCCGCGGCACTGCACCCATCGCTGCCAAATCGGAGAGATTAGCGCGAAGGATCTTGCGGCCCAGCGTTTGCGCCGGATCGTCAGGGAAAAAATGGACCCCGGAGGCCATCATGTCCTTGGTCACAATTAATTCGTAGCCGGGAGCAATTAACAGAGACGCGGCATCATCGCGCAAGCCATAGGCGCCCGCCTCCACCGTGGAAAGCGGAGCGAAATGGCGCATGATCAAGTCGAATTCAGCGCCCTGCGGGAGATCTGACATCGTTACCCGAATCATCTGGCGAGACGAATTCCCCGGCGCGCAAACGGCGCGCAATTCCATCGAGCGCCGCATTGACGAACGCCGGCTCCCGTCGCGAAAAGAACGCGCCGGCGAGTTCGACATATTCATTCATCACGACCCGCGCCGGAATATCGGGCCGCGCCAGCAATTCAACCGTGGCGGAACGCAGTAGCACCCGCATGAGGGCACCCAAGCGGCCGATGGTCCATCCAGCATCGAGGGCGCCACCGATACATTCGTCTATTTCCGTGACGCGCTCCGTGACGCTTCTGACTAGCCATTTGAAATGCCCCCGGTCGGCGTCAACATATTGTTCCCCCTCGATTTCACGGCCTATGCGAAGAGTGAGAAACTCATCAATCACATCTTCGGTTGGCGAATCCGAAAGTTCCATCTGGTAGAGCGCCTGCACTGCAGCAAGACGCGCTGTACTACGTCTCTGCCCGGCTAGCGGTGCCGCCGTGTCGCTTACCGGCATGGCGCTCACGCCTCTTCTGGATAAAAGGCGCTGCGCAATGCGATCATTTGCAGGCAGGCGCGGGCGGCGACGGCGCCCTTGTCCTTGTCTGCGCGCGATGCGCGCACCCAAGCCTGGTCGCGGTCTTCCGTCGTCAAAATTCCATATCCGAGCGCAATGCCATGTTCCGTGCAAAGCGACATGAGGCCTCGCGCCGATTCGCTACAGACATAATCATAATGCGAGGTTTCTCCCCGAATCACGCAACCAAGCGCGATATAGCCGTCGAAGCGCCCGCTCTCCATTGCCATCCGCACAGCGGCCGGAAGTTCATACGCGCCGGGCACAGCGACGGTCTCAAAGGTCGCGCTGGCAGCGTTGAGGGTCGCCTGCGCGCCCAGCATCAGTTCGTCGGCGATATCCTCATAAAATCTCGCTTCAACAATCAATATATGAAACGGGTCAGCCATTCACTTCGTCGTTTCCGAGCGCCGACGGAGGAATAGACTGTTGACCCACGACTTTCAGGCCATAACCGTCGAGGCCAACAATTGTCCATTCTGTATTGTGCAACAAGATCATCTGGCGAACGCCAAGATCGAGCAAAATTTGGGCCCCGACGCCGTAATCACGCAGGCCGGTCGCCTCACTGCCGCCTGAGCGTGCACGCACAAGTTCCGACACCCGTGACTGGCGCGGTTCGCGGATGACAATCACTACACCGCGCCCATGCTCCCCGACGATACGCATCGCAGCTTGTAATTTTCCTTCATGTCCACTGGCGCTATCGCCCAGAATATCGTCGAGCGGATTAAAATCATGCACCCGCACCAAGACCGGCGCTTCATCAGTGATATCGCCCTTCACTAATACAATGTGCTCGGAATATTCGATCGTATTGGCATAGACGTACATTTTGAACTTGCCGCCATGACGGCTGTTCAATTCGGATTCTTCGATGCGCGTGACAAAGGTATCATTGCGCAAACGGTAGGAGATTAAATCGGATATCGACGCCACTTTGATGGCGTGGCGCTGGGCAAAGGCTTCTAAATCCGCCATGCGTGCCATCGAGCCATCGTCATTCATAATCTCGCAGATTACGGCGGACGGATTGAGACCGGCCAATCGGGCCATGTCAACACCCGCTTCTGTGTGACCGGCACGCACCAGCACCCCGCCATCGCGAGCCATGAGCGGAAACACATGGCCAGGCGAGGTAATATCGTGTGGCCCGTTAACCGGATCGATCGCCGCCATAACCGTGCGCGACCGGTCGGATGCGGAGATTCCAGTGGTCACGCCTTCGCGCGCTTCAATCGATAGAGTGAAGGCGGTGTCATGGCGCGATTCGTTGCGCTTGGGCATCAGTTCGAGCCCCAGTTCGCGGCAGCGTTCGGGTGTTATAGCAAGACAAATTAGGCCGCGCCCGAACTTGGCCATGAAGTTGATTGCCTCGGGCGTTGCCAACTGCGCCGGAATAACGAGGTCGCCTTCATTTTCCCGCTCTTCATCGTCGACCAGGATGACCATCCGGCCGTTGCGGAATTCCTCGATGGCTTCCTCAACAGACGAAAGTGCTTCACTGGGGTGGCTGGCTACGCGCAACATCTTTAATTTTCCTCTTGCTGACGGGCAACGTAGCGCGCAAGCAAGTCGATCTCAAGATTGACGGCTGCGCCAGGGCTAAGATCGCCCAGCGTGGTCGCTTCCAGCGTATGGGGAATGATGTTAACCGTGAAGTCCCGGCGCCCTAGCGCGTTCACAGTGAGCGAAATACCATCTAAAGCAATCGAGCCCTTCACCGCGATGAATCGCATCAGGTCGGCGGGCGCTGAAAACGTCATGTGCTCTGACCCGCCGTCTTCGTGGCGCGACATTAGTTCACCCACACCATCGACATGACCGCTTACCAGATGACCACTCAATTCATCGCCAAGGCGCAGTGAGCGCTCCAGATTGATGCGGTTACCAATATCCCACTTGCCAATCGTCGTGCAATTGAGCGTCTCACTGCTGACATCGACAGCAAACCACCCGGGCCCGGTTTCTACCACCGTCAGGCATGGCCCGGCACAAGCGATGGAGACACCGATAGCGATCGTGCCGGTGTCATAGCTGGTCTCAATAACCAGGCGCTGATCTTCTCTTCCCGAAGCCCGGCGGATTTCGCTGAGCCGACCCGTGTCGCTTATGATTCCTGTGAACATGGCGGCGCTTATGATTTTCTCTCAAATGTTTCGACAAGGTCGCCGCCAAGTTCGGTCACCATTTGACGCACGAAGGTGGGCGCATCGGCAAGGCGATCGAGGGCGAAGGATTCGGTTGACGGCGCACCGTCTCCGCCGATTATGCTGGGCGCGCGGAAGCAGATAAGCCGGTCTACCAGGCGGGCGCCAAAGAGGGTCGCAGCAACATGTGCGCCGCCTTCCACCAGGAGGCGCGTGATGCCGCGTTTGCCAAGTGCCTTGAGCATGGCTAGTGCATCTGGATGACCATCAAAATCCGGCGCCACGGCGATCACCTCGGCGCCAGCAGCGCGATAGGATTCCTCCCGCGACGAATCTAATCCCGTCACTGTGACGATCCAGGTTTGCACGACGCCTGCGCCGGTGAGCAGTTGATGGCTAAGCGGCAGGCGTAAGCGGCCGTCCATCACAACACGGACGGGCGATCGGCCTTCAAGGCCGGGAAGGCGGCAGGTCAGAGCCGGATCGTCAGCCAGCGCGGTTCCCGAGCCCACCAAAATGGCATCGTGTCGGGCGCGCAGGAGATGGCTATAGGCACGCGACAAGTCCCCGGTGATCCATCTGCTTTCGCCGCTCCCGGTGGCGATGCGGCCATCTAAGCTGGTCGCCTGCTTGAGGGTCACTAGCGGGCGACCTAGCGCTATGCGTTTCAGAAAACCGGCGTTGAGGTGGGCCGCCAAATCACCGCCGGTGCCGACAGACACCTCGATCCCTGCCGCTTCGAGACACTTGACTCCGCGTCCGGACACTCGCGGGTCAGGGTCATTCATAGCCGCCACCACACGCGCGACACGCGCTTCGATCAACGCGTCGGCGCAAGGCGGCGTCTTGCCATGGTGAGCGCAGGGTTCGAGTGTGACATAAGCGGTCGCCCCTTCGGCAGCCGAGCCGGCGCGCGCCAGCGCTTCGCTCTCGGCGTGGGGCCGTCCGCCCAGCTGGGTCCAGCCGCGCCCGACAACGCGCCCAGCACGCACAAGGACGCAGCCGACAGCCGGGTTTGGCCATACGGTACCCAGCCCGCGCTCGGCCAGCGACAACGCCCCAGCCATGTAACGCATATCTGCCGCGGCGTCATGAACTTTCGTTTTCACCACCTAGGCCGCCGATGAATTCTTCAAAATCTTTGGCCTCACGGAAATTCTTATAGACCGAGGCGAAGCGCACATAGGCCACAGGGTCGAGCCCGGCCAACGCCTCCATAATCATCTCGCCGACTACGCTTGACGGCACCTCCTGCTCGCCCAAGCTTTCGAGCCGGCGCACGATACCGTTTATCACACGGTCCACCCGGTCTGGCTCTACCGGCCGTTTCCGAAGTGCAATCGCCATCGAACGGACCAGTTTGTCGCGCTCGAACAGGACCCGCTGGCCATTGCGTTTGATGACGGTAAGCTCGCGCATCTGAATCCGCTCGAATGTCGTAAAGCGGCCGCCGCAATTAATGCAGGCGCGGCGCCGGCGGATCGACGTATTGTCTTCCGTCGGGCGCGAATCCTTGACCTGGGTATCTTCATTTCCGCAAAAAGGACAACGCATGGCGAATTCCTGACGTGTTAAATTCTACCCGCCAGATCGGGATAAATCGGGTAGCGCTGACACAGCGCCACGACCTGGTCGCGTATTTTCTGTTCCACAGTTTCGTTGTTTTTCGGGTTTTCGGCCAATCCTTCCAGAACCTCGGCGATCCAGACGCCGATCTGGCGAAATTCCTCACCGCCAAATCCTCGGCTGGTTGCGGCGGGCGAACCGAGACGGATACCCGACGTGACAGACGGTCTTTGAGGGTCGAAAGGAATGGCGTTCTTGTTACAGGTCATGCCGGCTCGCTCGAGGCTTTCTTCCGCCGCTTTGCCAGTCAAATTCTTGGGCCTGAGATCTGCTAACAGCAAGTGGGTATCGGTGCCACCAGAGACGATGTCAAAACCGCGTTGGGCCAGAGTGTCTGCAAGAATGCGGGCATTGTCGAGGACAGCGGCGGCATAAGTGCGGAATTCTGGCCGCAAAGCTTCGCCAAACGCCACCGCCTTAGCGGCGATGACATGCTCCAGTGGGCCACCCTGGAGGCCGGGGAATACAGCAGAATCGATTTTCCTGGCCAGAGCCTCGTCATTGCTGAGAATCATGCCACCGCGAGGGCCGCGCAGAGTCTTATGGGTTGTTGTAGTCACGATATGGGCATGCGGCAGTGGGTTGGGATGCAGGCCTGCCGCCACCAATCCGGCGAAATGCGCCATATCGACGATTAGCACAGCATCGACATCATCGGCAATTTTACGAAACCGAGCAAAATCGATAAAACGAGGATAGGCAGAACCGCCGGCGACGATAACGCGTGGCTTATGCTCGACAGCAAGCCGTGCCACTTCATCAAAATCGATCGCCGCGTCTTTCTGGCGCACGCCAAATTGCAGGGCGTTAAGCCATTTTCCTGAATGATTGGGTGCTGCGCCATGGCTTAAATGCCCGCCGGCGGCAAGTGACATGCCGAGCAGGGTACCGCCGGGCTGCATCACCGCCATATAGGCAGCCTGATTGGCTTGCGAGCCGGAATGCGCCTGCACATTGGCGAACCGGCAGGAAAACAGTTCCTTGGCCCGCGAGATGGCCAAACGCTCGGTTACATCGACAAATTCGCAGCCGCCATAATACCGCCTGCCTGGATAGCCCTCGGCGTATTTATTGGTCATCACTGAGCCTTGCGCCTCGAGGACGGCCCGCGAGACGATATTTTCCGACGCAATCAATTCGATCGAGTTCCGCAAACGCTCAACTTCATGGCGGATTGCCCGGTCTATTTCAGGATCGGCTTGCGCGAGCGTGCCCGAGAAAAAATCATTGTGCCGCATAGCGGCAGGTGGATTATTGGCTATGTCCGATGCGGCCATTTCACAATCCATTCTGTGGAAGCTCTGCCCGGGCTACGCCAGTTTTGCCACGCGGCGAGCATGGCGCCCGCCTTCGAAGCCTGTATCGAGAAATGCGCTCAAACATGTTTGGGCGTCTTCGTCAGACATGGTAGCTCCGGGCAATGTGAGGACGTTAGCGTCGTTGTGCTGGCGGCTGAGGCGAGCTGTGGCTGCATCGTGACAGAGCGCCGCGCGCACCTCGCGGTGGCGATTGGCCGCAATGCTCATGCCAATACCGGAGCCGCAGATCAGCACACCGCGCGCAACTTTGCCGGAGCTGATTTCATGCGCCAGCGCATCGGCAAAATCGGGATAATCGACTGCTTGTTCCTCTGCGGGGCCAAGGTCCACGACCTCCAAGCCACGGACGCGCAGGGCTTCCGACAGGACTACCTTTAAAGCGATGCCTCGATGATCTGAAGCAATCGCGACGGCTCTGAGAGACATGAAATCGAAGCTTTATAGTTACATCCCGGAAGTATTGTATACGCGCACAACAAGGCGCGGGGCAAGCCCACCGGCACCACATCTCGCGTGGCAACTCGGCTGGGGCCACTAGAGATCGCACGGTTTCCGCTTCACTGCGAGCGTCGTTCGAACCAAAGGTGCGGCCGAAAACATCGAACGAGTACTTAAATTTATTTATTATCAATCAACATAAATATTATTTGACACTCGCAAATCACGCTGTCATTAAAATGATACCTTCAAATAATAATTGACCTTAATACTATGTCGAATGCCAACGAAGACCACAAGAACAACAATGAATTATTGCGCATGACCGCGAAAATCGTCGCTTCCTATGTCGGCAACAATTCGCTCAGCGCTGATCAGGTCTCGGAGATTATACGCACAGTCAGCAGCGCACTAAAGCAACTCGGACAGGGAGAAAACGGGGCGCACAAAGCCACTGGAAAGCCAGCAGTGCCGATCCGCCGGTCGATTACGCCAGACTACATCATTTGCCTGGAAGACGGACGCAAGCTAAAAATGCTGAAACGCCATTTGCGCACTACTTTTAGCATGACGCCGGATGAATATCGTGCGCGTTGGGGCTTGCCCGCGGATTATCCGATGGTAGCGCCGAACTACGCTAAGCGGCGCTCTGAATTCGCGAAGAAAATCGGCCTGGGGCAAAAACACCGCAGGGACTGACCGCATGGTCCTATGGTGCGGTTCAGAGACGCTTTCTGCAAATTTTATAAACTTGTGTTCACACGGCAATAACATAGTGCAGCTTCGTATTACTGGCACGGCGCCGCTTTTCCATGACACATTCCAGCTTACGCACGTCGAGACGAGTTAGCTGCTGCTGTCTGGCGCGCGACATGCCGACGATCACGGCCTCGATATTGGTCTTGGCACAGATCACTGATCAGCACCAGTGCCACCAAAATTCATACTCTGTGCACGTCGCTAAACAGCCAGATGCCGGTTCCCATGCCGGTAAAGGTAGCCCACTGCCCGCCACACCAACGCAGAAAATTAATGCCACACCGCGCGTCCGTCAGAACACATAGGGGATAAAAGAGGCACCGTTGGTAGTGCGAGCCAATTCAAGATAAAGCTCGCGGCAAGGCAGAACCCAAGTAAGAACTGATAAATTATGGGCAAGGCGCCGGAGCGTCTCGAGCCCGCAGCCAAAGTTAGCACTGGCATAAAATTGTTCACATCTTGATTCGAATATGCCGCGAGAACGCCACCGTTGCGCCGCCTCATCAATTCCACCACCGCGCCTCTGGGCGAATATTGACAGCCCACCAATGGTCAGCACGCGGCTTGGTGCAAACCCCCAGCAGTGCTAGAAAGGGGACGTTGAAGTTGCCTATGCGGAGTAAAGACAATGAGCGAGCCAGCCGCCAACGCGGCCGATGTAAGGGAAGCGAGCAAACCCCGACAATCCTTGCGCCCAATTTTTCGGTGGGAGGACCCCTTCCTGCTCGAAGAGCAATTAAGTGAAGAGGAAAGCCTGGTGCGCGATACGGCCCGCGACTACGCCCAGGAACAGCTCATGCCGCGTATTCTCGAAGCCAATAGGCATGAACGTTTCGACCGCGAGATCATGAATGAGTTGGGCGCGCTTGGAATGTTGGGCGCAACCATCGGGGGCTATGGCTGCGCAGGCGTGTCTTATGTGTGCTACGGCCTGATGGCGCGCGAAATCGAGCGCGTGGATTCCGGCTACCGTTCGGCGATGAGCGTGCAATCAAGCCTCGTCATGCATCCCATCAACGCCTATGGCAGCGAACATCAAAAACAAAAATACCTGCCCCGCCTTGCGACCGGTGAATGGGTCGGCTGTTTCGGGTTGACCGAGCCGGATCACGGCTCAGATCCGGGTTCCATGGGCACACGCGCCAAAAGCTGCGACGGCGGCTTTCTTCTGTCGGGCGCAAAAAACTGGATCACGAATTCGCCAATTGCCGATGTCTTCGTCGTCTGGGCTAAAAACGATGAGGGGGTCATTCGAGGCTACATCCTGGACAAAGGCATGAAAGGGCTGGTCGCGCCCAAGATTGAAGGGAAATTTTCGCTGCGCGCCTCAATCACCGGGATGATCCAGATGGATGAAGTCTTCGTCCCCACGGAAAACGAATTGCCCGGCGGCTCGGGCTTGGGTGGGCCATTCGGCTGCCTCAACCGCGCGCGCTATGGCATCGCCTGGGGCGCGCTTGGCGCAGCTGAATTCTGCTGGCATGCGGCGCGCCAATATACGATCGATCGTGCGCAATTCGGCCGTCCGCTAGCCGCCAACCAGCTCATCCAGAAAAAACTCGCTGACATGCAGACGGAAATCTCCATCGGGCTGCAATCCTGCCTCAGAGCTGGGCAATTGTTCGACGAGGGACGTCTTGCGCCCGAGGCAATCTCTCTGATCAAGCGCAATTCCTGCGGCAAAGCCATTGAGATAGCCCGCACTGCGCGCGATATGCATGGTGGTAACGGCGTTTCCGACGAGTATCACGTGATTCGCCATGTCATGAATCTGGAGGCTGTCAACACATATGAAGGCACACACGATGTGCATGCCCTTATACTGGGTCGGGCACAGACGGGCCTGCAGGCATTTTTCTAGTGGCGGGAGCACGGCAAAAAAGTCATGTAAAGGCGACGAAGAAGACGAACTAGAAAAGATAGCTAAGCTCCATCCCCTCCTGCGCCGCCACAACTTCCGCCCACTGACCGCCGAGCAAGTCGTGGAATCGGGCAAAGCATTCTCTTCTTAAACTTTAAATCGCACCAATCTCTACTTCGACGCCATGGACGGCGGTGCTTTCTCCCATATCCGATTTCACGCCCGGGTTGAGGATGTTCACATTAGCGCGCTGTTTGCCGGCGCGGCGTGGCCAGCGGCCCTTGGGGCTGTGGGCGACGCCGGGCGGCACCATGTCGGAGAGAGCCAGAGCGAGATCCAGGCTGCCGGTCGCGTTGGACAAGCGCACCAGGGTGCCGGCGACCAGCCCGCGCGATTCGGCGTCGGCCGGATTAATTGTTACAGTCGCCTGGCCGAGCTGTTTTTCGACCTTAGGATCGTTAGCGTAGGAATCATTCATCAGCCATTCGGAAGCGGGGGTGATCAGCCTTAAAAGTCCGGCAGCCGGGCGCGCGTCAGAGCCCGGCTGTGGCAACCGCGGATGACCGTCAGCTTCAGCCGTGGCGCTGGCGATTTCGATCTTGCCGCTGGCGGTGGGAAAGTTGAGATCAGCAAATTGCATTTGGACTTCCGGGCTAGGAAAAACCGTACCCTTGACTTTGAGGGCGTCGAATCCACCGTCAATACCAACGTCTTTCACCACATGGGCGATGATGTTTTCGTCGCTCTCCTGCAATTCGGCCTCGGTAAATCCCATGGCGCTCGCCAGACGGCGGAAAATTTCTTGATTGGGCAGCGCTTCGCCCATCGGCTCCGCGACCTTGGCCTGGGCCGAGAACGACATGTTAAAATAGCCCGATACCAGATCGTCGAATTCCAGAAACGAGGCGGCCGGCAACACGTAATCGGCAAAATCCGTAGTGTCGGTGGCAAAAATATCGAGCACGACGGTGAACAAATCATCACGTGATATGGCGCGCATGAGGCGACCCTGCTCGGGGCTGGACGCCACCGGATTGATATTCCAGCAAAGGAACGCGAGCGCATTCTCCGCGCTTTCGAGATATTTGGCCAAATCCATCTGGCTGAGAGATTCGGGGCCATTGTTAAGATGAGACGCGGCGAGATAATCGCCGTCAACGCCTTTTTGGCCACCGCCATTAAGGTAAAGAAGGCCAGCGCCGGGCTTGGCATAATTGCCGCACAATGCCGGCAACATCGAGCAAGCGCGAATAATGTTGCCGCCCATCGGCTGGCGCTGTAGGCCTTGGCCAAGCCACAACAACGCTGGACCGGCGCCGTAAAGCCTAGCCGCACGCTCTATATCGGCGGCCGGCACACCAGTTTCCGCCGCACCCCATTCTGGCGTACAATTTTCTAGCATCGGCTCCAATTCGTCCCAGCCAACACAATTGGCAGCGAGAAAATCACGGTCGATCAAGCCCTCGTGCTTCAGCACATGCATCATGGTAAAGGCAAGTGCGGCATCGCTGCCGGGATAAAGTTGTAAATGTAGATCCGCTGCTTCCGCTGTGGCGTGGCGCACCGGATCAACAACGATCACTGGACAGGGCGATTCGGGCAACCAATGGCTATGGGCGTGCGGCGCGCTGGCTGACGGGTTGGCACCCCATACCATGATGCATTTGCTGTCCTTGGCGGTGCGTGGATCAAAGCCATGCACCGAACTTCCTATCACATAGCCGAGCGCAACATGGCCGGCCATGTTGCAAACCGTATCGGGCTCTACCTCGCGCGCGCCCAGGCGATGCAGGAACCTCATGGGAAATTTTCCGGCGATCAGCGAACAGGTGCCAGTGTAATGAGCATGCAGAATCCGTTCGGCGCCAACAGTCTCGACGATATGGCCAAAGCGCGCGGCGATCTCGGAAATGGCGGTATCCCAGGTTACCGCCTCAAAACGCCCCTCTCCCTTGGCGCCGACGCGCCTGAGCGGTTGCGTCAGGCGCTCGCCCTCATCGAGCACTACCCCGTTGTAAAATATCTGGCATTTGCCACACAGCTTGCCGCGACTGAAGAAATGTTCCTTGTCGCCGCGCACGGATACGATCCGGCCATTTTCGCGCAGTACTTCAATGCCGCAGGTATCGTAGCAATCGCGCGGACAGGTAGTTTTATAAATTTCTTTGCTCAAGGCCATATCGCTTCCTCCAAGCTTTAGGTCACCAATCTAGCGCCCTAATAGTCACCTGGGAAGGTCACCAATTCAATTTTAGACTTGCCGACGGGCGGTGAGCGAACTTCACACAATCGGCCATTCTAATCATCCGCTGGAGAAGTTCCTAAGTCTGCTCACCGCCCATGAAATCTCGACGCTGGTCGATGTGCGCTCCTAGCCGGCATCGCGCCGCTTGCCGCATTTCAACCGTACCGCACTAAAAATATCCATGACAAAAGCGAGCATCGGCTAGCGCTGGTTCGGCAAGGATCTGGACGGTAAGAAAGATGGCGACACGGAAGCGCTAGCGTTTTGTTCCCGTATTAGCGAGCTGGGGGAATTGGTGGGGCACGGGCCGATCGCGATGATGGGTCCGAGTAAGACCCTCTGCGCTACCACCGCGAACATTTTCTAACGGCGCCGCTCACTCTGTCAGATACCTAGCTTGTGCATATCCGCGCCGACGGCCGGCTTGTTTTGGACGCTCCGCTGAATGCCGACGCGGCGCCCCAACTATCTATCATCGCGGACGTTTAACGGCCTTGGTCAACCAGCTTGAAGATAGCAGAGAAGTCGAGGGATTCGTTTCCAGCGTTGCAGAATTCGGCATAAAGCCGCGCCGCCTCAGCGCCGATGGGCGTGGCGGCGCCCGCGCTTTTGGCCGCCTGCTGGGCCAGTTTGAGATCCTTGTTCATCATAGCTGCTGTGAAACCGGGCTGATAGTCGTGGTTGGCCGGCGACGCCGGCACCGGCCCCGGCACTGGGCAATAGCTGGTCAGCGCCCAGCATTGGCCAGTGGCGCCGGAAACGATATCGAACATCGTCTGGCGCTCAAGCCCCAGTCGATCAGCAAGGGCAAATGCCTCAGAGGAGACGATCATACCGGCGGCGAGCATCATGTTATTACAAATTTTAGCGGTTTGGCCGTTACCCGAAGGGCCAGCATACACCACGGACTTGGCCATCGGCTCCAACACCGGCTCGGCACGGGCAAAAGCGCTTTTGGTGCCGCCAACCATGAAAGTGAGCATGCCCGCCGCCGCGCCAGCAACACCGCCCGACACCGGCGCGTCCAACATATCGAGACCGCGTGCCGCCGCTGCCTGGCAAACTTCGCGCGCGGTCGTCACGTCAATGGTAGAACAATCGACCAAAAGCGTGCCTTCGGTGGCACGTTCCACTACCCCGTTCTCAGCGGTATAAACTTCGCGCACCTGCGCGCCGGCAGGCAGCATGGTGATGACTGCATCCCGACCCGTGGCAGCGTCTCCTGGAGTTGCCGCCAGCGACGCACCGGCACCTTCAGCCACATCGAGCGCCGCTTGCACAAGGTCAAAAACCGTCACCGCATGGCCCGCCTTAACCAGGTTGGCGAGCATCGGCCCACCCATATTGCCCGCTCCGATAAAGCCAATATCAGCCATTTATTTCTCTCCTATCCAAACGTCATGTCGCCGCTTGCGGGCGGCTGAAAATAACTCTCTATGAGATCCTCACCGACATCTTCGAGGCGCCCTGGGACCCACTTGGGCTGGCGGTCCTTGTCGATGATTTGGGCGCGGATACCTTCATAGAACTCATGTGAAAAATTACAGCGAATGGCCATCCGGTATTCGACCTTCATCGCCGCCTCGAAATCGAGATCGCCATATTGCGTCAATTGGCGAAAAGTAATTTTTAGACTGGTTGGCGATTTCTCCAGCAGGATGGCGCGGGTTTCCTCGGCCCAGGGCGTGCCTTCAGCGGCCAGATTGGCAAAGATCCCCTCTACCGAATCGGCAGCAAAACAGCGGTCCACCTCAGCCTGGCGCGCCGCCAGCGGTGCGTCTTCCAGATCGCTGCTGAAATCTCCGAGCACTGCATCGATAGCGCTTGCAGCACTGTCGGACAGGTCGGCAGCGGCCAGTGCCGCTTCGAGCTCGGCAATGCGTGCGCTCGCCACATGATGCGTCGCTAAGCCCAGATAAAGCGCGTCGGCGACGCCGATACGCGCGCCTGAGAGACCCATATAGAGACCCATCCGGCCCGGACAGCGCGGTAGGAAATAGGTCGCCCCAACATCGGGAAAGAGGCCGATACCTGTCTCCGGCATAGCAAATAAGGCGTGTTCACTCATTACCCGGTGCGAACCATGAAACGAGACACCTACACCGCCGCCCATGACGATACCATCGATCAACGCCACATAGGGCTTAGGAAAGCGGTAGACCAGCGTATTCAGGCGATATTCTTGCTCATAAAATGTAATCGCGAACCGGCGTTCCGGATCGTTCTGCTGCTGGTGCAAAAAGCGGATGTCGCCGCCCGAGCAGAACGGCACACGGCCATCTTCGCGCGCCGCACCTTTAATCGCCACAGCATGCACCGCCGGGTTGACCAGCCATTCCCGCAACTGCGCGTCGAGGGCGATGGTCATGGGTTGAGTTAGTGCGTTAAGCGCTTGCGGCCGGTTTAGGGTCACGTTCACCAAGCCGCCGGCCCGGGAAAATACGATATCCCCGTCCACCGCAATTGAATCCTCCTGCGTCACAAAATCCCCTTTATTCCAGCAATAACTTGCGTGCGATGATCACGCGCATAATCTCGTTGGTGCCCTCGAGAATCTGATGGACGCGGAGATCGCGCAAATGGCGCTCGACCGGGTGATCCATCAAATAGCCATAGCCGCCAAGGAGCTGCAGCGCATCGTTGCAGACGCTAAACCCGGTATCCGTGGCGAAGCGCTTGGCCATGGCGCAGGCTTGGGTCTTATCCGGCGCACCGCTATCCAGTTTACTGGCAGCGTTGTAAATCATCAGCCGCGCCGCTTCCAGTTCGGTCGCCATATCCGCGAGTTTAAATTGCAGCGCTTGGAAATCGGCGAGCCTTTGCCCGAACTGCTCCCGCACCAAAAGGTGCGCGCGTGCTATCTCCAGGCTGGCTGCAGCCGCACCGAGGGAACAGGCGGCGATATTGATGCGCCCACCATCGAGGCCAGCCATCGCGATACGGAATCCCTGGCCTTCCGCGCCGATACGGTTGGCCACTGGCACGCGGCAATCCTCAAAATTAACCACCGCCGTCGGCTGACTATGCCAGCCCAACTTGTTTTCTTGCGCACCGAAGCTAAGGCCGGGTGAATCATTTTCGATGGTGAGACAGGTGATGCCCTCGGCTCCGGCGCCGCCGGTGCGCACCATGGTGACGTATACATCTGTCGCTCCGGCGCCCGAAATAAACGCTTTGGAACCGTTCAGCACGTAGGCATCACCGTCTTGCACCGCTCGCGTTTTGAGGGCGGCGGCGTCCGAGCCTGAGCCCGGCTCGGTGAGGCAATAGCTGGCCAAAAGTTCCATCGAACTAAGGCCCGGTAGCAAACGCTGACGCAGCGCGTCGTTAGCAAAGTTATCGACCATCCAAGCAGCCATATTATGAATAGAGATATAGGCCGCGGTAGAGGCGCAAGCGCCCGCCAGAGCCTCGAAGATCAGCGCCGCGTCTAATCGCGTGAGGCCGGAACCACCAACATCCTCGGCCACATAGATTCCGCCAAAACCGAGCGCCGCCGCTTTTCGTAGGGCGGCGACAGGAAAAATCTTGTCACGATCCCACGCGGCGGCATGCGGCGCAAACTCATTAGCGGCAAATTCGCGCGCAGTCTCCTGAAACGCGGTTTGCTCGGGGCTCAATCGAAAATCCATAGTAGGCACTTTACTGGCCCGCCGAGGCGTGTGAAAGGGCCTGGAGATGATTAGTTAAAAGATGTTGACTCTGCCCCGTCCTCCCGCCGACGATTCTGAAATCGAGATTAATGGTGCGGACGAAGCGCATACGGAATCAAGAGGAGCCTTCATGGCCAGCTTTCCCGGAACATTCGGTCGTTATCCGGCGACACGCCTGCGGCGCAACCGGCGCTATGAATGGTCGCGCCGCCTGATGGCAGAAAACATACTGACGCCGGATGATCTGATCTGGACGGTATTCGTGCGGCCCGGCCACGGCGAAACTGAGCCCGTACCCTCGATGCCGGGGGTTGACCGGGTGTCTCCGGATGTATTGGCAGAGCGGGCGCGTGAAGCCTATTCGCTTGGCATTCCAGCGCTCGCCGTTTTTCCGCAAACCCAGCCGGAGCGTAAAACGCCGAACGGCGATGAAGCGCTCAATCCGGACAATTTGGTCTGCCAGGCAGTACGCGCGGTGAAAGACGCCGTGCCGGAGATGGGCGTGGTCTGCGACGTAGCGCTCGACCCCTATACCAGCCATGGCCAGGACGGCCTGGTGAGGGACGGCTATGTGGTCAATGATGAGACGGTCGAGACGCTCTGTCGCCAGGCGCTTAATCAAGTGGCGGCTGGCTGCGACGTGATTGCGCCGTCTGACATGATGGACGGGCGCATCGGCTTGCTTCGCAAGGCACTCGACGCCGCCGGCCATGAAGAAGTGCTGCTGCTTTCCTACGCCGCTAAATATGCCAGCGTGTTCTATGGCCCGTTTCGCGATGCGGTGGGCTCGTCCACGTCTCTCGGCGAGGGTGACAAGCGTACCTATCAGATGGACCCGGCCAACACGGACGAAGCGCTGCGCGAGGTTGCCCTTGATATCGAAGAGGGTGCCGACATGGTGATGATCAAGCCCGGCATGCCCTATCTCGATATAGTGCGCCGGGTGAAGGAGACTTTCTCCATGCCGACCTACGTCTATCAAGTCTCGGGCGAGTACGCGATGCTGATGGCAGCGGGCGAAAGGGTCTGGCTCGACGGCGAAGGAGCGATCATGGAATCGCTGCTTGGTTTCAAGCGCGCCGGCGCCGACGGCATTCTCACGTACGCCGCCGTGCGTGCCGCAAAAACTTTAAATAGTTAGACGCT
>CAYPSQ010000010.1:24805-52385 GCA_964413115.1 uncultured Rhizobiaceae bacterium
CGATACAGAACACCCGGTGGCTATCGTCGAGCGCCTCGGCGAAGGTCTCGAAATCGGGTGCGTTGCGCGTCATGCAATGCACACAGACTACGATGCGTGGATTCTCCGCTTCGCCTCTCTCGTTATAGGCCAAGCGGCGAAAGGCGCTGAGTCAGTCGGTGTGACGGTCTGAAATTTAATAAACATTCTTGTGCATGGCGCTAAAATTTCTAAATGCATTGGCGCGCCAGATTCGCGAATAGCGTGTATCATCCCGGCCAGAAATTCTAAAGCAAGAAGGATGCAGATTTGATATGGCGGTTCCTGGACCCCTCAACGGCATAACGATCATCGACCTCACGCGGGTTCTCGCGGGGCCCTATTGCACCATGGTACTGGCCGATCTTGGCGCCCGCGTGATCAAAGTGGAGGTGCCTGAAAAAGGCGACGATGCGCGCGCCTTTGGACCATTCATCAATGACAAATCGGCCTATTTCATGTCGATCAACCGGGGTAAGGAGAGCCTCGCTCTCAACCTTAAGGACGATGCCGACCGTATGATCTTCGAGACCCTGTTAGAAGATGCAGACATCCTGGTTGAGAATTACCGTGGCGGGACCATGGAGCGTCTTGGCTATGGCTGGGAGAGTCTACATCCGCGATACCCGAGGCTGATCTATGCCGCCTGTTCAGGCTTCGGCCACACCGGCCCCTATGCCGAACGTCCGGCCTACGACATGGTGGTGCAAGGATTGGGCGGCGTGATGAGCCTGACCGGCCACCCCGGCGGGCCACCAACTCGGGTTGGCACCTCGATCGGCGACCTCACTGCAGGGCTGTTCACCGCAATCGGCATTTCGAGCGCGCTGCATCACCGCGCGGCCAGCGGAGAAGGGATGAAAATTGATGTCGCGATGCTGGATTGCCAACTAGCAATCCTAGAAAATGCCTTGGCGCGCTATTTCGCCACCGGCGAGGTTCCGGGCCCGCTCGGCGCGCGTCATCCCACCATCGTTCCGTTCCAAAGCTATGAGACAGCGGACGGCCATGTCATTATCGCCGCCGGCAATGACGCGTTGTTTGCCACATTGTGCAAAGCCCTAGCCTGTCCCGAGTTGGCAAGCGCAGCATGCTTTCGGGACAATGCAGCGCGCAGCGAGCATGTTGAGGAACTGCGCGTGGCGTTGGAGGAGGTGCTGAAACAGCGACCGACGAAGCATTGGCTGGACATACTCACCAGAGCCGGCGTGCCGGCCGCGCCGATCAATAATGTCGAACAAGTGCTGAATGATCCGCAAATTGCCGCCCGCAATATGGTGATCGAGACCGACGACCCAAAAGCCGGTGCTTTGCGCATGGCGGGCAATCCGATCAAGCTATCAGCCTTCGATGACCCGACCAGCCGCCAGCCTGCGCCCGACCTTAATCAACACCGCGACAGCATCTTGAGCGGCCTTAAGGAGTGATATCAGGCCATGGCCAGAAGGCGTAAACGCAAGGGCCAATTCGGCCTGCGACGGCGGCGCCGGGGATTTCGCTGGTGGTGGCTGTTTGGTGGGTTAGGTGCCCTTATCCTGCTCGCTATTTTCGTCTTGGCGGCGGGGTATATCTGGTTGCGCGGTTCTCTTCCCGAGATCGACGGCGAAGTGCAGCTCGCTGGCCTAAAGGGTCCGGTGGAGGTGATCCGTGACGCACATGCGGTCCCGCATATCTATGCCGAATCCCTCGAAGATGCAGCGTTCGCGATGGGCTTCGTTCATGCTCAGGACAGGCTGTGGCAGATGGAGTTTCAACGCCGTGTCGGCGCCGGGCGGCTATCCGAGATATTCGGCACCGATTCGCTGGCCTACGACCGATTCCTGCGCACGCTCGGCGTCTACCGCGTGGCCGAGAGGACATTCAAAAATCTCGATGCAGCGGCGCAGAACAATCTTAAGGCTTATTCGGCTGGGGTGAACGGTTTCCTAGCCACACGCAAAGGGCCACTACCGCTCGAGTTTCTGCTGACTTCGCATGAGCCTGAACCGTGGCGTCCGGCCGATAGCATCGTCTGGATGAAGATGATGGCGTGGGATTTGGCCGGCAACGCCCTAGATGAGGCACTCCGCGCTCGTATGGCAAAATTGCTCGACGCGGACCAGATCGCTGATCTCTGGCCAGGTTATCCGGAAGACGGCCCGGCGGTGTTGGAAAGTCAGGCGCTGCCCGACCTGCCCTGGGAGGCGCTCGGCACCCTCCTACCGCTGCGCCCACCCGAGGGCATGGGCTCCAATAACTGGGCAATCTCCGGCGAGCACACAAATAGCGGCAGCACACTGCTAGCCAATGACCCGCATTTGAGCCTGCAAATCCCGAGCCTCTGGTATCTTGCTCATCTAAACGCACCGGGCATGGATGTTGCAGGCGCCACTCTGCCCGGCATGCCAGTACCGGTACTTGGGCGCACGCCGAATTTCGCTTGGGGCTTCACCAATACCAATCCCGATGTGCAGGACCTCTTTATCGAGCGCCTGCATCCAGACGACCCTGACAGGTATCTTATTCCGGGCGGCAGCGCGCCGTTCAAAACGCGTCAGGAAACCATTCGCGTCAAGGACGGTGATGATGTGGAACTCCGTGTGCGCGAGACGCATCATGGCCCGATCGTTTCCGACACCATCGACGGCAGCAGCGACTTTCTTCCCGCCGGACATGCGGTCGCGTTCGCCTGGACAGCGCTCCGCAATGACGACCTCACTGCGCAAGTGGCGACACGCATCGGACTGGCCGAGGATTGGGAAAGCTTCACCACCATCCTGCGCGACTTTCACGCGCCGCAGCAAAATATCGTGTTTGCCGATATTCATGGCAATATCGGCTATATCGCGCCCGGCCGAGTGCCGATTCGGCGTTCTGGCAACGGCTGGATGCCAGCAAAAGGCTGGACTGGAGAGCACGATTGGGTGGGGTTCATCCCCTTTGCTAGCTTGCCACGCCTATTCAACCCGCGCTCTGGGCGAATCGTCACGGCCAATAACAAGGTTGTCGGGCCGCACTATCCTTATTTCATTACTCGCGACTGGTCGCCGCCGTACCGTGCGCTGCGTATCGACGCGCTACTCCGCAAAACGGATTCTCACGATAGCGCGAGCTTTGCCGCTATCCAGGCCGACACCGTCTCCCGAGCGGCAAAATCCCTGCTGCCGAGGCTCCTGGCATTAGCGCTGCCCGGCAGTGAGGCGGCGCAAGACGCACTGATTCGGTTGGCAGCGTGGGATCATGTCATGGCAGCCGAGCGGGCCGAACCACTGATCTACATGGCCTGGCTAAGGGAATTGATGCGAGTTCTCTTCGCCGATGAACTGGGCGTCACCTTTCGCGATTATTTCACCATCCGCGAAAACGCCATTTTTGACGCTCTGGAGCCTGGCGCCACCTGGTGCGACAATACAAACACTGCCGCTGAAGAAGATTGCGCCGCCGCCGCTGGCACGGCCCTTGACCACGCACTCAATTACCTAGCCGAACGCTACGGCCAAAATATGGACAGCTGGGCATGGGGCGAAGCGCATTACGCACATAGCAAAAATAAGGTTTTGAGTCGTGTCCCCGTGATTGGCAAGTTATTTGAAGTCCGATTGGCGAATGGTGGCGCACGCAATACGGTCAACGCTGCTGGGTTCGTAGTGCGCGACGAAGAAAAACCGTTTGCGCAAAATCATGGTCCAGCATACCGCGCCATTTACGATATGGACCCGCTCGGACAATCGCGTTTTATTCAAAATACCGGCCAGTCCGGCAATCCGCTTTCATCCCACTACCGAGATTTCGCGGAGATGTGGCGCGACGGCGAGTATGTTCCTCTGCTGATGAATCGGGCAAAAATTGAATCCTCCAGCATCGGCACTCTCCGCCTAACGCCGCGTCAGTAGCGCAAGATGTTGCACCGCACGCACGCCAACAGAGAGTAGGAAACACGTTAAATTTAAAGAATCGCCGAGAAGTCGCCTCGCTTTTCTGATATCGTCGTGGACCGTTTTTGACCCTCCCGACAGTAGATCCTTCAGAAATTTTTGGACGCCTGTTTCAAAACCCGAGATCACTCCGGTTATAGCGCCGGGAGTGTAACCGGCGGTCGGTTCGGCGGCCAAGGAGGGTGAAATCCATCTCTTTGAGCCAACCGCATCCAAAAACGGGGCGGATGAGGAAGCCCCAGCCGAAATAGCGACTGAAATACGACCCGAAACGGGCGCCGAGGCGCCTCCGCCCGGGGAGATCTCGCCACGCCAAAAAGAGTAACTTATCGACACCGATTTCTGGTAGTCCCTCTGATCAGGTTCGCTGGCGACTGACTCTCACCAACGCTTGCGCTTGGCAAGGGCCCAGTCGTCTTTCATGATGCGTGCTATGATCGTCGCTGACCCATTTCTCCTGATGTGGCTCACTCTGGCGCTCGCTGGATTGGCTATCGTCGCCTATACGCATCCGCGTATACCGCTCGAACTGACGTCGGTCGTTCTTGTCGCGGCGTTGCTTATCCTGTTTCACGTCGCCCCGCTAAGAGATGCCGACGGTGCCAACACCGCCGATGCGGTAAGCCTGCTGAAAGGATTCGCTAACCCAGCGATTATTAGCGTCGTCGCCTTGTTGATAATCGGTCAGGGTATGGTCCGCGCCGGCGCCTTGGAAATGGTCAGCCAAACGATCTACCGCGCCGCTCGTGGCCGTCCGGCGCCAGCCATCGCGCTCAGCCTATTAGCAGCACTGACCATAAGCGCTGCGCTCAACAATACGCCGGTAGTGGTCATGTTCATCCCAGTTCTCGCTTCGCTCGCCGATCGCCTCGGGCACACGACGAGCCGCGTGATGATACCACTCAGCTATTGCACCATCTTGGGCGGCATGATGACACTCATCGGTTCAAGCACCAACCTACTGGTCGCCGGCACTGCGGCGGATCTCGGCATGAAACCACTGGGTTTCTTCGATTTTGCCGTTCCCGGCGCGCTGCTTGCGGCGATCGGTTTTATATATGTGCTGTTCATTGCGCCACGTTTGATGCCCAACCGCCAATCCGAGGACGATGCGCCCATCACCGCTAGTGGCAAACAGTTCATCGCCCAGTTTACCATCGAGCCGCAATCACCCTTGATCGGCCTCGCAGCTGTCAGTGGCATGTTCCCAGCGTTCCGAGAGATGACGGTGCTCATGGTGCAGCGCGGTGCCGTCCATAACCGGGCGCCGTTCGAAGATTTCGCGCTTGAACCTGGCGATGTGGTAATCGTCGCGGCAACCCGCAAAGCTCTGATCGACGCTGTATCGCGCGGAAGCGGCTTGCAAATACGCCTTGCAGTTACGGCTGAAGATACTACCGATCTCGGAAGCGTGGTTGGCAGCGAATCTGAGCCCTCGGGCGGCATCCGTTCTGACCAGGTAGTGGCCGAGGCCATGGTCTCACCGGGTTCACGCCTCCTTGGCCTGCCGATTGAACAATCTGCGTTTCCGGCCGCGGACGGCGTGCGCGTTGTCGGTGTGCAACGGCGCTCGCGCATGACCCGGGCGCATATGCATGAGGTACGCCTCCAGGCTGGGGACGTATTGTTAGTGGCGGGGCGCAGCCGAGACATCCGCGGCTTGCGCGCTAACCGCGACGTCGTGCTCATGCAATGGTCGGAAAGCGAGCTGCCAGCTTACAATCATGCGCGCCGCGCCAGTCTGATTTTTATCGCCGTCGTCGGGATTGCTGCAACGGGTATATTGCCGATTGTCGCTGCAGCTGTGGCAGGCGCGGCGTTGATGGTGTTATCGGGCTCTCTCAACGTTCGTCAAGCGGCGCGCGCCATCGACCGCCAAATAATTTTGGTAGGCGGTGCCGCACTGGCTCTAAACGCGGCCTTAAGCGCCACCGGCGGTGGCAGCTATATCGCCGGCGGCCTGATCGCTGCGCTCGACGGCGCCAGCGCAGCGATCATGTTGTCGGCATTTTTTCTACTGGTGGCAATTTTTACCAACTTGCTGAGCAACAATGCATGTGCGGTGCTCTTTACCCCAATCGGAATCAATATTGCCCTCGGGCTGGACATCAATCCGGTGATTTTTGTTGTAGCCGTCATCCTTGCTGCCAATTGTTCCTTTGCATCGCCCATCGGCTATGTCACCAATCTTCTCGTCATGGCACCCGGGCGCTATCGTTTCAGTGATTTTGTGCGCGCCGGAAGCCCGCTCGTCCTACTATTGTGGGTTGGGTTTTCCCTCTTCGCGCCTTGGTATTACGGGCTTTGGTGAGAGACAAGGCGAGTTATACTTGGCGCCATGACCTATCCAGGAGCAACCCGCCGCGACAGTGGCGACGAAGTTAAACGTCAAAGTCTGACGACCGACCGCCTAGACTTTATGTTCGCCACGAGGCCGCTTCCCTGCCCCTATTTGCCTGGAAAAACCGAGCGCAAGATTGTAATGGCATTGGCCGATAAAGGTGCCGACCACGAATATAAGCGCTTGGTCGCCGCGGGTTATCGCCGCAGTGGAGCCATCGTCTACCGTCACGCATGCCCATCGTGCCGCGCCTGTGTTCCTGTGCGCCTACCGATCGCCGACTTCACACCGAGCAAATCATTGCGCCGGGTAGCCAGCTCCAACAAGGATCTGGATAACCGTATTCTACTGCCCAAGGTCAGAGCCGATCATTTTGATCTATTCACACGCTATCAGGACGGGCGCCATAGCGGCGGTGAAATGGCGGACATGGACTTTGCCGAATATCGCGCGCTTGTTGAGGACAGCCCTGCCACCACGCATCTGGCAGAATTTCGCGACCCCAGCGGTGCATTGCTGGCGGTTTGCCTATTCGATGAATTGGCAGATTCGCTGTCCGCCGTCTACACGTTCTTCGAGCCTTCCCTGAGCAAACGAAGCCTTGGTAGCTTTATGATACTTTGGCTTATTAAGCATTGCCTGGAGACAGGCAAAGGCGATCTTTATCTTGGGTTTTGGATCGAGAAATGCGCCAAGATGGCCTACAAAGCACGCTTTCGCCCGTTGGAGATGCTTGACCGCGGAGAATGGCGGCGCATGCTGTAACATCGTTAACCGAGCACAGTGGGCGATAGTCTTGCTACAATGACGAAGGTGCGCCGAACGCGACTCTCTTTCAACAGGAGGTACACGCCATGAGTAAATTGATTAAACGACGTTCATTTCTGAAAGGCGCTGCTGTTGCAGGCGCCAGCGTCACTGCGGTTGCAGCTGCAAATTTGGCCGCACCCGCCATCGCGCAAGGTAAGCGCGAACTGAAAATGGTCACGACCTGGCCCAAGAACTTTCCCGGCCTCGGGACAACTGCTGAGCGACTGGCGAAGCGTATCAGCAGCGCCAGTGATGGGTCGATCACGGTCAAGGTCTATGCCGCCGGCGAGTTGGTGCCGCCGTTCGAATCTTTTGATGCGGTTAGCCAAGGCACCGCCGATATGTATCACGCGGCAGACTATTATTGGCAGGGTAAATCCAAGGCCTATAACTTCTTCTGTGCTGTACCGTTCGGCCTGACGGCATCTGAAATTAACGCCTGGATCCACCATGCCGGCGGTCAACAGTTATGGGACGAGCTAAGCGCCGACTTCAACATTAAGCCATTCATGGCTGGTAACACCGGCGTTCAGTGGGGCGGCTGGTTCAATAAGGAGATGAATGGGCTCGAGGACTTTAAGGGCCTAAAAATGCGTATGCCCGGTCTGGGTGGCGAAGTCTTACGCCGCCTAGGGTCCGCGGCCGTGGCGTTGCCCGGTGGCGAAATTTTCCCGGCGCTTCAAGCCGGTACGATCGACGCCACCGAGTGGGTCGGCCCTTGGAACGACCTCGCCTTCGGCTTTTACAAGGTAACGAAATACTATTACTGGCCCGGCTTTCACGAGCCAGGCACGGTCCTGTCATGTGGTATGAATAAGGCCGTATGGGATAGCTTAAGCGCCAGCCAACAGATGCTGGTCGAATCCTGTACAGCGGCTGAGAATAATATTACGCTCGCTGAGTTCAATGCCAAGAACAGCGACGCCCTGGCTACGCTTGTCAATGAACACAATGTGCAGGTAAGACGTATCCCCAACGACATGCTCAATGCGATCGGCGAAAAGTCGGGTGAGGTGGTGGCCGAGGCCGCCGCCGAAGATCCCCTAACCAAGCGAGTGCACGAGAGCTTCATCGACTTCCGCAAGAAAGCTATCGCCTACTCCAAATTGTCAGACCAAGCTTACTGGCAGGCGCGCCTGTTGCCTTTCAAATACGGTTGAGGTGATTGTGCCAATGACGCGCTTCGGCCCGCACCGTCGCTCGGTGCGGGCCGTTTCTCTTGAATCGCGCGGGCCAAGTTACTCCGGGTGATGCGCGCACAAGCGGCGGGGGGGCCATACTCAGGTGAAGATGTTGAGTGCACTAGCGCGCGCCATCGACATTACAAACGAACAAATCGGGCGCGGTGCAGCGTGGCTCGCGCTGATCATGGTACTGCTCCAATTTGCCGTCGTCCTGATGCGCTATGTGTTCGGTATCGGCTCGATCTTCATGCAGGAAGGTGTCATCTATTTGCACGCCGCGCTGTTTCTAGTCGGCGCTGGATACACGCTCCTACATGGCGGTCATGTGCGCGTGGACATTTTTTATCGGGACGCCGGACCACGCCACAAAGCTTTGATTGATCTGTTGGGCGCGCTGTTTTTCCTCCTGCCGGTGTGCATTGTAATCGGCTGGGCGAGCGTTCCTTATGTGGCTCAATCTTGGGTCAATTTGGAGGGCTCGCGGGAGACCAGCGGAATCCCGGCTGTGTTCGTATTGAAATCGTTCATTCTGCTGTTCGTTGTGCTAATCGCACTACAAGGCGTTTCGTTATTGCTGCATTCGATACTGATCCTCACCGGCGCCGAGGCGCCAGAGCCTGAGAAGCCGGAACCGTCGTAATATGGCGGTCAACGAAATCCTCGTCCTATTGATGTTCATCGCCACGTTCGGCTGCTTGCTGGCTGGATTTCCCGTGGCTTTCACGTTGTCGGGCGTAGCGCTCCTCTTTGGCCTATTTACCTTCACTTTCGGAAATTTCGACATCACTTTTGTGCGCGCCATGCCGCAGCGGATTTTCGGTAATGCGATATGGAATGAAGTACTGCTGGCGGTGCCGTTGTTCATTTTTATGGGAGTTATGCTGGAGCGCTCCAAAGTGGCCCAAGAGTTGCTCGAATCGATGGGCCGCCTGTTCGGTCGCCTGCGCGGCGGGCTTGGCATTTCGGTGCTCGTGGTGGGCGCACTGCTTGCCGCCTCGACCGGGATCGTCGGCGCCACGGTAGTCACCATGGGTCTGTTGTCGCTGCCCACCATGCTACGCCGGGGATATGACCCCAAACTGGCGAGCGGTATGATCTGCGCCTCAGGCACGCTCGGCCAAATCATACCACCATCCATCGTTCTGGTAATTTTGGGCGAGCAAATTTCCAACGCCTATGTCGATGCCCAGCGCGAAATCGGAAACTGGTCGCCCGATCCGGTTTCGGTGGGTGATCTCTTTGCAGGTGCGCTCATACCCGGTCTTCTGCTAGTCGGGCTCTATATGCTCTATCAAATTATTATCGCTTGGTTACGACCCAATTCCTCACCGGCCATGGATCCCTCCGAGTTCGAAAACGAGCGTGAAATTGAGCTGTGGCGCCGCATCGGCCATGCGTTGGTACCACCCTTCGTACTCATCATTGCGGTTCTGGGATCGATCCTGGCCGGCGTCGCGACGCCCACCGAGGCAGCGGCAGTGGGCGCAGTCGGCGCCTTGCTCCTGGCCGGCCTGCGGCTTGACGAGCAGCGCCCGCTCCCGATCTACGCAGCTGGTTTGTCGTTGATCGGATTGCTGGTGCTAACGAGCCAATTCGACCTGCGCCTCGCGCGCAACGAAATCGCCACACTAGACCAGGCTGCGATCTATGCGGCGTTCGTATTGTGCGCGCTTTTGGCGTGGGGGGTCATTGCCAGCCTGGTGCGCACATACCGCAGCGGTGTCCTGCAGCAAGTCGGCCGCTCCACCATGCAAATTAGCGCCTTGGTGTTTGTCATTTTAATCGGCGCGGCGATGTTCTCCCTAGTATTCCGGGGCCTTGGCGGCGACGACATGGTGCATGCCTTCCTATCCAACATACCGGGCGGTGTGATCGGCGCGATGCTCGTGGTCATGCTAATCATGTTTCTGCTCGGGTTCTTTCTCGACTTTATCGAGATCACCTTTGTGGTGGTGCCCATCATCGCCCCGGTACTATTGCAGATGGATATAAACCCGATCTGGCTAGGCGTCATGATGGCTGTCAACCTGCAGACCTCATTTCTCACTCCGCCCTTCGGCTTCGCGCTCTTTTACCTGCGCGGTGTAGCGCCACCCAAAGTAACAACCGGGCATATTTATCGCGGCGTTATACCGTTCGTCATGATCCAGCTTGTTGCGCTCGCCGTCATCGGCCTGGTCCCCGGCCTCGTCACCTGGCTGCCAAAGATGGTGTATGGCTAAATTGAGGCAGCCAGACTAAACCGGCATCGCCTCAACACTGAGTTCATCGGAGAAAGTGGTATAGCTGTCCGGCAAGGGATTGGCTATCTTGAGCGGCTTATCTCCATGGAAAATAGAACTGGCGCCGGCAATAAAGCATAGCTCATGAGCTTTATCGCTAATTTACTCCGGACCGACCGGCAGCGGCATCAGGATGCGGGCAACGGAGATGGCACGGACGAATTCGAGCATATCGAAAAGCTCGTTCCCTTGTAACAGCGTGCCTTCGATCTGAATGAGATTGTTAATCGATACGCTTTCCAAATGCTGCGGCAAATGGGCTAATGCGCGCAAGAGCTCAGCGCGATCGGCGAGGGACGAATTAAAGAGCGCGCGACGCCTTTCCTGCTCCAGTCATGGCGAACGGTGCGTCTGCCGGCTGGCTCTGTCTGCCTTCGTGTTTCTTCCGCGCGCGTGTGGAAAACTCTCTAATCAGTTGGTCGTCGCTCGCCGAAGCTAACCAAAAGTATTACCTTTAGGGAAACCTCGTGGCACCACGCGCCCGGCTTGACTGCGCTTGCCGTGCCATTCCGCCGCCGCGCCCTCTTTGCGCACCCCGGCGCCCGTTTTCCAACTCAAACCATCAGCCTTGTTGAACATTTTGGCATCGCTTAAACCGCCATCGCGGTATCGCTGCAGAATAACGCCCCGGCCACGAGCCAGAACCGGCACTTCAGCCGCCGGAAATATCAACAGACGCCGATTATCGCCAACCACCGCCACGCTATCTCCATCAGCGGCAACACAGATACAGGCTTCTGCCTGCTCGACCGGGTTCAGCACCTGCTTGCCGGTGCGTTTTTCGGCCAGCACGCCACCCTCTTCGACGATGAATCCCCGCCCATCGGTGGATGCGACGAGTAAGCGCCGGCCCGGCCGATGCACAAACAACGCAACCACATCCTGGTCGTTACCGAGTTCGATCATCAAACGTACCGGCTCGCCGAGGCCGCGGCTCCCGGGTAGTTTGTCGCACGATATTGTGTAAAAGCGGCCATTAGTCGCAAACAGTACGAGTTTATCCGTGGTCTCGGCATGGAAACGGAAGCGTTCGCGGTCACCCTCCTTGTATTTGACAGGCACGGCTTCATCGAGATGACCGCGTGACGCGCGAATCCAACCCTTGGCCGAGCAAATTACAGTAATCCGCTCGCGCTCTACCAGAGCGTCGCTCGGCATCTCCAACGGCTCGTGAGGCACACCTATTTCAGTCCGCCGGCGACCGAGCTCAGTCTCAGCGCCGAAGCGCTGCTTCATCACCTTGATCTCTTTACCGAGCGCCGTGCGCTGACGCTCCTTACTGCCCTGGAGCTTTTTCAGTTGCGCCTGCTCTTTACTCAGCACCTTGAACTGGCTGCGAATTTCCATCTCTTCAAGCTTGCGCAGCGCACGCAAACGCATGTTGAGGATTGCTTCGGCCTGCACTTCGGTAATCTTGAATCGCTTCATCAATTCTGGCCGCG
The DNA here is from genome assembly GCA_964413115.1 of uncultured Rhizobiaceae bacterium. GTDB lineage: Bacteria > Pseudomonadota > Alphaproteobacteria > UBA828 > UBA828 > PTKB01. Next base: position 36,797 of record CAYPSQ010000010.1, read on the forward strand.
GTTCATCCTCTTCACGGATGATACGAATCACTTCGTCGAGATTGAGATATGCAACGAGATACCCGCCCAACACCTCTAGGCGATGAGCGATATCTTTCAGACGATTTGCGGTGCGCCGCAGCAGAACATCGAGACGGTGATCGAGAAAGGCGCTCAGAACTTGCTTTAGATTCATCACCCCAGGTACACCGGCAGCGTCGAGCACATTCATGTTCAGGGAAATGCGCGTTTCCAACTCCGTCTGTCGGAACATCGTCTCCATCAGCATGACGGGATCAACCGAGCGGCTGCGCGGTTCTAGTACCAACCGCACATCATCCGCCGATTCGTCGCGCACATCCGCCAACAAGGCCAGCTTTCGCGCCTGCAGCAATTCGGCGACCTTTTCGACGAGGCGCGCCTTTTGTACCTGATAGGGAATCTCGGTGATGATGATCTGATATTGCCCGCGCCCGATGTTCTCCACCTGCCAGCGCGCGCGCACCCGGAAGCTACCTCGACCTGTTGCATAAGCTTCGGCGATCGCTGCCGGATGCTCGACTAAAACGCCGCCGGTGGGAAAATCTGGAGCTGGCAAGCAAGCGATGAGTTCGTCATTGCTACACCGTGAATTACCGAGCAAAACCTCCAGCGCAGCGCAGAGTTCACCGGCATTGTGTGGCGGGATGCTAGTAGCGAGGCCAACAGCGATTCCATTGGCTCCGTTTGCCAAGAGATTGGGAAACGCTGCGGGCAGGACGACAGGTTCCCGTTCCTCACCGTCATACGTATCGCGGAAATCGACCGCGTCTTCACGGAGACCCTCCAATAGGGCGACGGCGACATCGGTAAGGCGCGCTTCTGTGTAGCGCATGGCAGCAGCATTATCGCCGTCAATATTGCCGAAATTTCCGTGTCCCTCGACCAGCGGCCAACGCACCGCAAAACTTTGTGCCAGGCGCACCATCGCGTCATAGACGGCAACATCGCCATGCGGGTGGTATTTGCCAATGACGTCACCGACTACCCGGGCGCATTTTTTGTAGCCGGAAGCTGGGTCGAGTTTCAGCTGCTGCATAGCAAACAGCAGCCGCCGCTGAACCGGTTTTAAACCATCGCGGACATCCGGTAGGGAACGCGAGGTGATGGTCGATAGAGCATAGGCCAAATACCGCTCTCCCAACGCATCAGAAAACGAGACGGTGTGAATATTTTGGCCGGTGATTGGCGCGCTCATGGCCGGTTTATATCACAATATCTTGTGCAGATACGAGCCATTCACCACGATATCAGCGAATTTTTCGGATCAAGTCACGCCGTGAGTAAAGCTCAAATTTTGCACAATCTTGTACTAACATAGGCCCCATGGGACAATCCGGGTTAGTTTCACACAGCTCCCATGTGCAGCACAGTTTGCGGCCACGCCAGTGCTGAAATATAAAGCTCTACTATGAACACTTTCGCCGGCCCAATTCGTACTGATTTGGCCCATGTCGATACTTGGATATTCGACCTGGACAATACGCTCTATCCGTCCACCAGCAGGCTGTTCGACCAAATTGACGTGCGCATCGGGGAGTTCATCGCGGAGCGCTTCGATGTAGATAGCCAGGAGGCGCGCAGAATACAAAAATCCTATTTTCGCGAGCATGGCACCACGTTGAATGGGCTCATGACCGAACATGACATGGCGCCCGAGGAATTCCTCGATTATGTGCATGATATCGATTTTTCGCCGCTGGAGCCGAGCGCCGGCCTGGAAGCCGCACTCGCGGCGTTACCTGGACGTAAATTGATCTTTACCAACGCCGATGTCCCTTATTCCCGGAAGGTATTGGCCTGCCTCGGTGTAGCCCATCATTTTGAGCATATTTATGATATTGCCGCTGCAAATTATGTGCCCAAGCCGTTTCTAGCAGCCTATGACACCCTGATTGAACGTCATGAGATTGAACCGGCGGCGTCAATATTTTTTGAGGATATTGCGCGTAATCTCGTGCCGGCTGCAGCGCTCGGCATGACTACCGTCTGGGTACGCGGCGACGACAATTGGGTTTTGCCGGGCAACGAGGATGCCAAACCGGACTATGAAACCAATGATTTGGTGGCGTGGCTGCATGCTGCCCTCGGCGCGTCGTGAGCATGTCTCAGGCGGCAGCGGTATCAGAGCGCTGTTAATGACAGGCGGCGCTAGGTTAGAAGCGAATATATTGGAGGCAAGGCCGTGCAAACGGAACACATGAAGGTCATTATCGAACAGGCGTGGGAAGCACGCGACGCACTGTCGCCAACGACTGCCGGCGAGCAACGCCGGGCAGTGGAAGCTGCCCTGGCAGCGCTCGATTCCGGAGCCCTTCGGGTGTGCGAAAAGAACAATGGCGAGTGGAAGGTCAACCAATGGCTAAAAAAAGCGGTGCTTTTGTCCTTTCGCCTCAACGACATGATGGCCATCGCCGGCGGGCCGGGTCAGGAAACCCCATGGTTCGACAAAGTGCCTTCAAAATTTTCCGGTTGGAGCGAAGAACAGTTTCGCGCTGCCGGATTCCGCGCCGTGCCCGGAGCAATCGTGCGCAATTCTGCTTACATTGCGTCGGGCGTGGTTCTGATGCCGAGTTTCGTCAATCTCGGTGCCTATGTCGGCGAGGGCACGATGGTCGATACCTGGGCCACGATCGGCAGTTGCGCCCAGATCGGCAGCAATTGCCATATTTCGGGCGGCGCCGGCATCGGCGGCGTATTGGAGCCTTTGCAGGCCAACCCGGTGATTATCGAGGATGATTGTTTTGTCGGCGCGCGCAGCGAAGTCGCTGAAGGTGTCATTCTCGAACAGGGGTCCGTGCTCAGCATGGGCGTTTATCTTGGCGCCTCAACACGCATCATTGATCGCCATAGTGGCGAGGTTTATTTTGGCCGCGTACCGGCCTATTCGGTGGTGGTTCCGGGCAGCATGGCAGGGCAAGCGCTCGCCGACGGCTCGGCGGGGCCCAGCCTTTATTGCGCCGTTATCGTCAAACGGGTCGACGCGAAGACCCGCAGCAAGACATCGATAAACGAACTGTTACGCAGCTGACCTGCGATGCCGGGGCTTGATCAACCACTGGAATTGGCCCGCGCGTTAATTCGCTGCCCCTCGGTGACGCCCGATGACGCCGGTGCATTAGATGTGTTGCAGACGGCGCTGGAAAAGCTTGGTTTTACTTGCCACCGGGTGCTTGGCGACGCGCCAGAAAGTGCGCCGATAGATAATCTTTATGCCCGCCTCGGCACAGCGGCGCCTAATTTCTGCTTTGCTGGGCATACCGACGTGGTGCCGGTCGGAGATCGGGAGGGGTGGTGCGAAGACCCTTTCGCCGCCGAGGTGCGGGACGGAAGATTGTACGGCCGCGGCGCCAGCGACATGAAAGGCGCGATTGCTGCCTTCGTTGCTGCGGCGGCGCGCTTTCTAGCTGACCGGCAAGACGGCTGGGACGGCTCAATTAGCCTGCTGATCACCGGCGATGAAGAAGGCCCGGCGATCAACGGGACGCGCAAGTTGCTCGACTGGATGGCGGCGGAGGGCGAGCGCATCGATCTCTGCCTGGTCGGCGAGCCGACCAACCCAGAGCGCCTCGGCGATATGATTAAAATCGGCCGGCGCGGCAGCCTGAACGCGCGGCTCAGCGTGATCGGTACGCAAGGCCATGCGGCATATCCACATCTCGCTGACAATCCCCTGCCGCGCATGATCACGATGCTCGGGCGGCTCTGCGCCGCGCGGCTCGACGAAGGTAGTGCGCATTTCCAGCCGAGTAATATCGAGATCACCAGCATCGACGTCGGCAATGCGGCGAGCAACGTCATCCCGACCAAGGCCGAGGCGGCGTTCAACATCCGCTTCAACGACAGCCATAGCTCCGACAGCTTGACGGCGTGGTTGCGGGAGCAATTCAACGCGGTGGGCGGCGAGTATGTGCTTGATATCCATGTCACCGGCGAAGCTTTCCTGACGCCGCCGGGAGACCTAAGCGCGCTGATCTCGGGCGCCGTCGAGACGGCGACGGGGCGGGTGCCGGAACTCAGCACGACCGGCGGCACTTCGGATGCGCGCTTCATTAAGGACTATTGCGCGGTGGCCGAGTTCGGTCTGATCGGGCGCACCATGCATCAGACGGATGAGCATATTGAGGTGGCAGCGCTGGATAAGCTGACTGAGATTTATGAAATTATATTGCGGCGGTATTTTGCTAAAGTAAAAGAAAAATAGGGCGTCGCACGACTGCAATTGTAAGTCGTATATAATTAATTTAATGCGCGGTGCTAGTGCGGAATTCGAAGGCGGCGGCCATAAGGGTGCGAGTGTATTCGTGGCGCGGCGCCTCGAAGATTTGTTTGGCCGGGCCCTGCTCCATCACCTTACCGGCGCGCAGCACCACCACTTCATGGCTGATGGCGCGTATCACCTTGAGATCGTGGCTGATGAATAGATAGGCCAGGCCGTGGCGGCGCTGGAGATCGCGCAACAGATCGATGATCTGCGCCTGCACCGACATATCGAGCGCCGAGGTCGGCTCATCGAGCACGATCAGGCGGGGTTTGAGCACCAGCGCCCGGGCAATTGACACGCGCTGACGCTGACCGCCGGAAAACTCATGCGGATAGCGGTCCTGGCTCTCGGGATCGAGGCCGACTTCTTCAAGCGCCTGGCCGATCAGCACGCGCCGCTCGGCGCGGCCCTTTTCCCGGGCGTGCACCTTCAGGCCTTCCTCGACGATCTGACCGATCGATAGGCGTGGGCTGAGCGAGCCGTAAGGATCCTGAAAAACCACCTGTATAGATTGGCGCAGCGGCAGCATCTGTTTGAAATTCCGGCCCTGAATCTCGGCACCCTGAAAACGAATCGGGCCGGCGCTACGCTCAAGCCGGAGGAGCGCCATGCCGAGCGTAGTCTTGCCCGAGCCGCTTTCGCCTACGACACCCACGGTCTGGCCCTCGCGCACCGAGATCGTCACTCCGTCTACCGCTTTGACATAGCCGCGGGTGCTACGAAACACCCCGGATTTGATCGGAAAATGCACTTTGAGATCATCGCAAGCCACAACCTCGACCGCCGCCGCGTCGATTTCCAACGGATCGCCCTTGGGCTCGGCAGCGAGCAAATGTTGGGTATAGGAATGCTGCGGATTATCAAAGATTTGCGCCGCCGCGCCAGCCTCAACGATCTCACCGGAATTCATCACACAGACGTCATCGGCCATATGGCGCACAATGTTGAGATCATGGGTGATCATCAGCATGGCCATGCCGAGCCGGGTTTGAAGATCATCAAGCAGCCGCAATATTTCGGCCTGCACGGTGACGTCGAGCGCCGTGGTCGGCTCATCGGCAATCAGTAGATCGGGCTCACAGGCGAGCGCCATGGCGATCATCACGCGCTGACGCTGGCCTCCGGAAAACTCGTGCGGATAGGCTTTCAGCCGCTTGGCGGTCTCGCCCAGCGCAACCAATTCGAACAGTTCCTCGGCGCGGCGATAGGCCTGGGCCTTGGGCAGGGCGCGGTGCAGCATGATCGCTTCGGCGACCTGACGGCCGATGGAGTGGAGCGGATTGAGCGAGGTGACGGGCTCCTGAAAAATCATCGAGATGCGGTTGCCGCGCACGCTGCGCAAATGACGGTCGGAGGCGCCGAGCATTTCCTCGCCATCGAACAGGATCGAGCCGTTCGGATGCGACGCCACCGGATAGGGCAGCAGTTGCAGGATGGAGAGCGCGGAGACCGATTTACCCGAGCCGCTTTCACCGACCAGCGCCAGGGTCTTGCCGCGTTCGATATCGAAAGACGCAGCCTTTACCGCATGCGTCACGCCGGCGCTGGAGCTAAACATGACGTCCAGACCGCGTACTTGAAGGAGAGGCCCGCCCGCCATCACACCACCAATTTGCGCGGATCGAACGCGTCGCGCACCGCTTCGAAAACGAAGATCAGCAGGCTCAGCATGAGCGCGATGACAACGAAGCCGGAGAAGCCGAGCCACGGCGCGTGCAAATTAGCCTTGCCTTGCTGCAACAGCTCGCCAAGCGAGGCCGAGCCCGGCGGCAAGCCATAGCCGAGAAAATCGAGCGCCGTCAGAGTGGTGATCGAGCCGGTCAAGATAAACGGCAAAAAAGTCAACGCCGAGACCATGGCATTGGGCAGGGCATGGCGCCACATAATGGTGCGGTCGTTGACACCGAGCGCGCGCGCCGCGCGGATATATTCAAAATTGCGCACCCGCAGGAATTCCGCGCGCACGACTCCCACCAGGCTCATCCAGCTAAAGATGAACAGCACTGCCAACAAACTCCAAAAACTGGGCACAATGATGCTGGCGACGATGATCAGGATAAACAGCGTCGGCAAACCCGACCAAATCTCGATAAAGCGCTGAAACAACAAATCCAGCCAGCCGCCGAAATAGCCCTGTACGGCGCCGGCGGCAATGCCGACGACGGAACTCGCCACGGTGAGGATCAAGCCGAACAGTACCGATATGCGAAAGCCATAGATCACCCGCGCCAGGACATCGCGCCCCTGATCGTCGGTGCCGAGCGGATTGGCCGAAGACGGCGGCGACGGTGCCGGCATCGGCAGATCGTAATTTATAGTCTGATGGTTGTATTCAACCGCCGGCCACAGCATCCAGCCTTTTTCCTCGATCAGATCACGCACGAAAGGATCGCGGTAATCGGCCTCGGTTTCGAACTCACCGCCGAATTCGGTTTCGGCATAGCTGGCGACGACCGGAAAATAATATTCGCCGTCGAACTTGACGATCAGCGGGCTGTCGTTGGCGATGAACTCGGCCGGCGCGGACAGGATGAACAGCGCGAGAAATATCCACAGCGAGATATAGCCGCGCCGATTGGCCTTGAAATTGCGTAGCCGCCGCCGCGACATCGGGGAAAGACGGATCGCCATCCCCTAAACCTCGCGCCGTTCGAAATCGATGCGCGGGTCGATCACGACATACATCATGTCGCCGATTAAATTGACCACCAGCCCGAGGAGAGTGAAGACGAACAGGGTGCCAAAGATGATCGGATAGTCGCGGCCGATAAGCGCCTCATAGCCGAGCAGACCGAGTCCATCGAGAGAGAAAATAATCTCGATCAACAATGCACCGGTAAAAAGGATGCCTACAAAGGCGGCCGGGAAACCGGCGACGACAATCAACATGGCATTGCGAAAGACATGGCCATACAGCACGCGGCGCTGGCTGAGACCCTTGGCGCGCGCGGTGATGACATATTGCTTGTTGATTTCCTCAAGAAACGAATTCTTGGTCAGCATAGTCAGCGTGGCGAAGCCACCGATCATCAAGGCAACAATCGGCAAGACCAAATGCCAGAGATAATCGATAATCTTACCGCCGAGCGAGTAGGTTTCCCAATCGTTGGAAACAAGGCCGCGCAACGGAAACCAACTGAGATAATTGCCACCCGAGAACAGCACCACGAGCAACACGGCGAAGAGAAAACTCGGAATCGCATAGCCGACGAAAATAGCGCCGCTGGTCCATACGTCGAAACGCGAGCCATCGCGCACCGCCTTGGCAATGCCGAGCGGAATCGAAATCAGATAGGCGAGCAGTGTAGTCCAGAGACCAAGCGAAATCGACACCGGCAGTTTGTCCATCACCAGATCGATGACACTGCGGTCCTGAAAGAAGCTGTCGCCAAAATCGAACTGGGCATAGCGCCCCATCATCAACAGAAACCGCTCGCCAATCGGTTTATCGAAGCCGAACTGCTTTTCTAAATCTGCGATGAGCTGCGGGTCGAGGCCTCGCGCGCCGCGATATTTGCTGGAAATATCGCCTTGCGCGCCGCCGGCGGTTTGGCCGACCGCACCGGTCTCACCAACCTGTGAACCCGATATACGGGCGGTGGCATCGACGGCAGTGCCGCTAAGCTCGGCGATCACCTGCTCGACCGGTCCGCCTGGCGCGATCTGAATGATGAAGAAGTTGATCACCATAATCCCGAACAGCGTCGGAATAATAAGCAACAAGCGGCGGATGAGATAGGCGAACATCGGCTGTTGAACCCGCCCTTTTGGCCCTATTGATCCAGGCTCTCTACACCGCGCTCAGTGGCTTGCAAGCGCGCGGCGGCGATCCACCAGGTACTTGGGAAGCCATGATCGTAGCGCGCCGTCACCTCGGGCCGGCCGAAGATATCCCAATAGGCCAGGCGGTACGAGCGCAGGTGCCAGAGCGGTACCACATAATGGCCCCACAGCAAGACCCGGTCGAGCGCCCGCGATGCGGCGATCAAACTCTCGCGATCCGGCGCGGCGATGACCGCCTCGATCAGCTCATCGACCACCGGATTGTTGATCCCGATCAGATTGCGGCTGCCCGGGACGTCGGCGGCGGCGCTGCCCCAAAAATCGCGCTGTTCGTTGCCCGGCGAGAGAGACTGGCCGAAGCCGCCCCACATCATGTCGAAATCGAACTCCTGGATGCGATTTTGATATTGCGCCGGATCCACCAGGCGAAGGTTCACAGTTATACCGAGCAATTCCAGATTGCGCGCAAAGGTCTGAACGATGCGCTCGAACGCGCCGCCGCTTTGCAGCAGAAATTCGAATTCAAACGGGGCGCCAGTCTCACCATGGACCAACTTGCCCTCGGTGATCGCCCAGCCAGCAGAGCGCAGCAGTTTGTTGGCGGCACGCAGATTGCGGCGAATCTTGCCTGAGCCATCGGCAACCGGCGGCACAAATTCAGTGCTGAACACCTCTTCAGGAACGCGGCCGCGATAGGGCTGCAATAGCGTCAATTCCGCCTCGCTCGGCAGCCCTATTGAGGCCAGCTCGGAGTTGGAGAAATAACTTCTGGTCCGTGTATAGGTGCCAAAAAATAGATTCTTGTTGGCCCATTCATAATCAAATGCGAACCCCAATGCCTCGCGCACACGGCGATCGGCAAACAGCGGACGGCGGGTATTGAACACGAAAGCGCTGAGGCCTGTCGGTTGCTCATGCGCGATCTCGACTTTCTTGATCAGGCCATTGTCGACGGCCGGCCCGTCATAAGACTTGGCCCACACTTTAGCAGTGCTTTCCAAACGCCAATCGAACTCATGCGCCTTGAATGCCTCCAACGCCACGGTATCGTCGCGGTAATAATCGATGCGCAGCGTCTCGAAATTATTTCGGCCGCGGTTGACCGGCAGATCGGCGCCCCAATAATCACCGACGCGGCGAAAAGAGATGGCGCGGCCGGCCTCGACCAGATCGACCCGGTAGGGACCGCTGCCTAGAATCGGATCGAGCGTGGTTTTCTCAAAATCATGACTGTCGAAATATTTCTTAGGCAGTATGGCAAGCTGGCCGACGATTAGCGGCAGCTCGCGGTTTTCACCGGCGGAAAAGGTGAACTTCACCCGCCGCTCGCCCAAATCCTCGACACTGACGATGTCGGCGTAATAGACCCGGTAGAACGGGTTGCCTTTCTTGGTCAACGTCTCGAAGGAAAAGATCACATCGTCAACGGTAATTGGCGTGCCATTATGCCAATGCGCCTCTTCGCGCAATGTAAACGTGACCGACGAGCGGTCGGCGGGGAACTCCACACGCCCGGCGATCAGACCATATTGGGAGAACGCCTCGTCGCTCGACGAGGTCATCAGGGTTTCGAACGTTAACCCGAGGAAACCGGCGGAGACGCCTTTCAGAATGAACGGATTGAGGCTATCGAACGTGCCGGTCCGCGACAGGCGCACGTCGCCGCCCTTGGGCGCATCGGGGTTCACGTAATCGAAATGCGTAAAATCGGGGCCGTATTTGAGCGCACCATGCATCGCCACACCATGTCCGGAAAAGCCATCTTCTGCTGCCGCCGGTGCCACACCGATGCCGGCTCCGGCTAGGGCGAAGGCCGCACAGAACAGTAGAATTAAAGGAAAAAATAGCGTGGGCCGCATGACGTCAATTTACCGATTTCCGGTAGTCGGTCAATTTTTGCGCTTTCTCAGAATCGAACCACCAGGTGTCGAGACTGAGCGCATATTTGGGCAGGATGGCGGACCGGCTGAACAGGTTCCAATAGATCAGGCCATGCGACCCCTTGTACCATTGCGGCACGATGTAGTGGCCCCACAGCAGCACCCGGTCGAGCGCCCGCGCGGCAACTTTCATGCTCTCGCGGTCGGACGCGGCGAGAATTTTGGCAATCAGCTCGTCCACCACCGGGTCCTTGATGGCAGCTGAGTTGAGCGCGCCGCGTTGGTCCGCCGCGGCAGAGCCAAAATAGCTCCACAATTCTGCCCCCGGGGAAAGCTGCTGCACGAAGCGCCGGGTGGTGACATCGAAATCGTGATTCTCCAACCGTTTGATATATTGCGAGGCATCGACTAAGCGCATTGTTACGGCAATGCCGAGGCGCTCCAGATTGCGCGCATAAGGCCCGAAGACACGTTCAAAGGTGGGTGAAAAATAAAGAATTTCGAGCGTCATAGCTTCGCCCGATGCGGTGTTGACGCGTTGGCCGTCAACCAGCGGCCAGCCCGCGGCATCAAGCAAGATACCGGCCTGGCGAATGTTGCCACGGTTGCGGCCCGAGCCATCGGTCACTGGCGGCTTGAATTCGGTGGAGAAAACCTCGTCGGGTACGCGGCCGCGATACGGGTCCAACAAAGCAAGTTCAGCGCCGTTAGGAAGCCCGCGCGCCGCCAAATCCGAATTCTCGAAATAACTCGCCATGCGCGCGTACAGGCCATAAAAAATATTCTTGTTGGTCCATTCGAAATCGAAGGCATAGGAGAGCGCATGGCGCACGCGCCGATCCTTAAACTTGTCGCGCCGAGTGTTGAAAAAAAATGCCTGCACGCCAGACGGCGTATTGTCGGGCAGCACTTCCTTGATCATCACACCGGCATCGATGGCGGGCAGGTCGTAGGCGGTCATCCAGGTTTTGGAGGTAAATTCCTCATGCCAGTCAAATTCGCCGGCCTTCAGCGCTTCCACCATGATGGTGCGGTCGCGGTAATAGTCCCAGCTCATTTCGTCAAAATTATGGCGCCCTAGATTGACCGGCAAATCTCTGGCCCAGTAATCACTTACCCGGCGATAGCTGATCGCACGGCCAGCATCCACACGATCAATGCGATACGGGCCACTGCCGAGCGGCGGCGTTAGTGTCGTCTTGTCGAATTCGTGGCTTTCGTAGTAGTCCTTGGAAATGATTTGCAGGCTGCCGATCAGTAGCGGCAGCTTACGGTTCTCTTGATTGGCAAGGCGGAATTCCACTTCGCGCTTTGACACCTTCGCAACGCCCGAGACGTCGGCGTAGAGAATGCGGTAGGTCGGGTGGCCCTTGGCCATCAGCGTCTCAAAGGTAAACACCACATCATCCGCGGTGATCGCCGTGCCGTCATGCCAGCGCGCCAGGGGATTTAATACAAAGCGCACCCAGGAGCGGTCCGCCGCCAATTCCACCGATTCAGCGATTAGGCCGTAGGCTGCGTCGGGCTCATCCTGGGCGGTGGCAAGCAGGCTATCAAACGGTAGACCCGAGCCCGCCGCCTCGACGCCCTTCAGAATGAACGGATTGAGATTATCAAAAGTTCCGACCGTGGCGAGGCTGATGGCACCACCCTTGGGCGCCGCTGGGTCAACATATTCAAAATGTGCAAATCCGGGCGGATATTTCAAATCGCCGAATAGCGACAGGCCGTGGCGCGTGCCGCCGCTCTCAGCGGCAACAGCAAGCTGGGGGGAGAGCAGCAACATCCCCGTCATCAGAGCGGCAAGCCAGCGCATTCTGTTCTCCCCTTGCGGTGTTCGATCAGGGGAAGTGTAACGGATCAAAGCGGAGAATGGCATTCTCTCGCATAGCAAAGATAGGGCGCCCGCACGGCGAAGCCGGGGCTCTCGCGCCGCGAAGCGAGGCGCCACGCAGTGAAGCTGGACGCGTCTCGGCCTCAGCCTCATAATTAATGCCATGCCAAACTATCCAGAGTCAGGTGGACCAATCCGGCGCAGAATCCCAGCAGGCGATAATATGGAGCGCTTGGTGTGCGACGAATGCGGTTATATCCAATACGACAATCCCAAGATTGTGGTCGGTGCGGTCGCCGCGCGCGCGGGGCGCATTTTGCTCTGCCGCCGCGCTATAGAGCCGCGCAGTGGCTATTGGACGATACCGGCGGGCTATCTCGAATTGAACGAAACCTCAGAGCAGGGCGCGCTCCGCGAAGCACGCGAGGAAGCCTGCGCGGAACTGCGTCTCGACGGGCTGCTCGCGGTCTACAACATTCCGCGCATTAGCCAGGTGCAACTTATCTACCGTGCCGAACTGTTAAGCACCGAAGTTGCCGCCGGCGAGGAGAGCGCAGAAGTCGGCCTGTTCGCGCCGGCGAATATTCCGTGGCGCGATCTGGCCTTTCCCTCGGTGCGGTGGGCCTTAACCCAATATGCCGAGATCAAGGATAAGGAAAATTTCGCGCCGTTCACCAATCCCGACGGCGAGACCGGCAATTACAAACCTGATACAACGGCCGCCGTCTAGGATTCCAGGTTCATCAGAGCCCGGGCGAATTCGCGCGCTTCGAAGGGGCGTAAATCATCAACCGTTTCACCGACGCCCAAAGCATAGACTGGCAGGCCGAAGCGCTGGGCGAGCGCCACCAGTACGCCGCCCTTGGCGGTGCCATCGAGTTTGGTGACAATCAAGCCGTCGATATCGACCGCCTGGCGGAAAATCTCTACCTGGGAATGGGCGTTTTGCCCGGTTGTTGCGTCGAGCACCAGGAGGCGGGTATGGGGCGCGGCGGCGTCGAGCTTTTTCACCACGCGGTCGATTTTCTGCAATTCAGCCATCAAATTGGCTTTGTTTTGCAGCCGGCCCGCAGTGTCAATAAGCAGCACATCGATGCCCTCTTCGCGGGCGCGGGCGAGGGCGTCATAAGCGAGGCCAGCGGGATCTCCGCCGGTGCCGTCGCGCGCCACCACTTCGCAGCCGGTGCGCTCACCCCAGATTTTCAACTGCTCGATTGCGGCGGCGCGGAAGGTGTCGGCGGCGGCCATCATCACCGTTAGGCCGTCGGCGCGGAATTGACTGGCAAGCTTGCCGACGGTAGTGGTCTTGCCTGTGCCGTTCACCCCGGCAACCAGCACAACATGTGGCTTGGCATCACGGGATATCGCGAATGGCTGCGCCACCGGTTCGAGAATAGCGGTGATTTGATCGGCCAGGGCGGCGCGGATTTCCTCAGCGCTGACTTCCTTGGAAAATTTTTCTTTGGCTAGGGCGGCGGTGAGGTCAGCCGCCGTAGCAGCGCCCATATCGCCAAGTATCAGGAGCTCCTCAAGCTCTTCCAGCGCTGCGTCGTCGAGCCGCCCGCGCGCGAAGATACCAGTGATGCCGTTACCGAGGGTGCTGGAGGTGCGGCTGAGGCCAGCTTTGAGTCGGGCGAGCCAACCGCCACGTTTAGCCGGCTCGAATGTGCTCATACAGCGGCCTCGGCAATCAACACCGGCCCGTCACGGCGCATCGCCCGCGCCGCCAGCACCTCGCCAGGCGACCCGCCGGCTAATCGCACCGGCGCATAATGCACACTGCGCCCGCTATCGGCTTTCTCAACGAGAATGTCTTGGACTCTACCCACTTGCGAATCGAGAAACTCGATTACGGCAGCGTCGCCAGCTTGGCGAAGAAGCGCGGCGCGCTCACGGATCAAACTACGCGGCAGTTGTGGCATGCGCGCCGCCGGGGTGCCAGCGCGCGGCGAATAGGGGAACACGTGCAACCACGTGAACCCGGCTTCGGTGATGAGGCGGAGGGTGCCCGCGAACATCTTATCACTTTCGGTCGGGAAGCCGGCGATGAGATCAGCGCCGAGTGCGATGCCGGGGCGGAGCGCACGTAGCTCGGCGGTAAGATTGAGGATGTCGGCGCGATTATGGCGCCGCTTCATACGCTTCAAGATCATGTCGTCACCCGCCTGGACGCTGAGATGGATATGCGGCATAAGGCGCGGCTCGTCAGCAATCAAGCTCTTCAGATCAGCGTCGATCACCGCCGGGTCAAGAGAGGAGAGGCGGAGACGCCGCAACTCCGGCACGGCGGCAAGCAAGCGGCGCACCGCCTGGCCAAGTTCGGGTTTGCCGGGCAGGTCGCGGCCATAGGAGCTGAGATCAACGCCAGTCAACACTAGCTCGCGGGTACCACCTGCAATCAGCGCGCGGGCCTGAGCAGCTATTTCGCCGAGCGGCACGCTGCGATTATTTCCGCGACCATAAGGGATGATGCAGAAGGTGCAGCGATGATCACAGCCGTTTTGTACCTGGACGAAGGCGCGTGCCCGCCCATTGAAACCAGCTATTAAATGCGGCGCGGTGGCGCGCGCCGACATGATGTCGTTGACCGCGATCGGCGTTGTGTCGCTCGGCAGAAAACTTGCGGCTTCGAGTTTTTCGGCGTTGCCGATCACGCGATCGACCTCGGGCATAGCGGCGTAGCGGGCGGGATCAATCTGCGCCGCGCAGCCGGTAACAATGATGCGCGCCTCCGGGTCGGCACGGCGCACCCGGCGGATCGCCTGGCGCGCCTGACGCTCAGCTTCTACCGTCACCGCGCAGGTGTTGAAGATCACCGCGCGCTCAAGTCCGGCCGCGGCGGCATGGTCGCGCATGATTTCCGATTCGAAAGCGTTCAGCCGGCAGCCGAAGGTGACTATCTCGGGCGAACTCACAGCAGCAAGCCCATAAAGCTGGTCGCCACCGGCCCAGTCATACGCACATGATTGTCGTCTTGCCATTCGATTTCGAGCGGCCCACCATCGAGAGTGACGGTAGCGCTGCGCCCGGTCAGGCCGCGCCTTGCAGCGGCGACAAGCGCGGCGCAAGCGCCGGTACCGCAAGCCTGGGTGATGCCAACGCCGCGCTCCCACACACGGAGGCGAATATGGGAGTCATCCGGCACTTCGGCGACGCCAATATTGGCGCGTTCGGGGAACAGCTTATGGGTCTCCAATTTCGGCCCCAGGGTGGACAAATCAACATCTTCAGCATTGGGCACAAAAAATACCGCGTGCGGATTACCCATGTTCACCGCTACCGGAGCGCTGAGCTCGCCGAGCGAGAGTTTGAGTTCCAGTGTATCCATCTTACGCGCCAGCGGGATTTCCTTCCACGCCACGCGCGCCTCGCCCATATCGACGGCGACCCGGCCATCGCTGGCAGCGGCAGCACGCAACAACCCGGCCTGGGTTTCGATCGCAACCTCAGTGCTGCCACTTTCGGTCATCAGAAAAGCGGCCACGCAGCGCGCGCCGTTGCCGCACGCCTCGACCTGGCCGCCGTCGGCATTCCATATGCGCATAAACGCCGCTGCGTCGTCTGATTGCGGTGGGCAGATTTCTAATAATTGGTCGCAGCCGACGCCCAAGCGGCGCTCGGCAACCGCACGCACGCGCTGGGAATTGAGCGCGACATCGCCGGCGCGCGCGTCGACAACGACAAAATCATTGCCGAGACCATGCATTTTGATAAAGGATATCTCATTCATAAAGCGGTTTATAGGGCCGCACGTGTGTATAGGTCCATAATATTCAGGGCGTAACAAACAAAGTGCGAGACGATCCGAAA
>CAYPSQ010000011.1:0-12740 GCA_964413115.1 uncultured Rhizobiaceae bacterium
ACCTCGCTCGACGAAGATACATTCAGGGCATTATAGATTCTGGCCAAAATATCCGATATCACCGCCAACGAATTGAAATGTGCCCAGAGGATTTCGGGTCACATTCGTGACCGCCTAGTGCAGCTTGGGCGTTTTCATGAAGAGCATGCGGTCGGATGACGTGACGCTGACATTGGAAACTTCATCATTGCGCAGCAGGGTTAGCGGCACTTCCACACCGGCGCTGCCAAGGGACCAGGTCTTGCGCAGCATGGCAGCCAGGTCGCTGACAGATTCTCCAGCGACGGCGAGGATAACGTCGCCAACCTGGATATCGGCGTTTTCGGCCGGGCCGCCCTCCGCGACGCCGGCGATAAAAAGCTGGCCGTTCGATTCTGCCGCGTAGGCGCCTAGCCAGGGATGTTGCGGATGCTGACTTTTGCCGAAGTTTAACAAGTCATCTAGGATCGGGTTAAGCAAATCTATAGGGACAATCATGTTACCCTCGGTCTGGGTGTCGTTCTCATCGACTTGCTGTACGAACAGGGAGCCAATACCTAACAATTTTCCATCGCGGTCGAGAAGTGCGGCGCCGCCCCAATTTGGATGTGCCGGGGCGATGAAGATGGCCTCGTCGAGCAGATATTCCCAATAGCCAGCGAATTCACGCTTTGCCGCAATCGAGGCGCTGAGCGCATGGCTCATGCCGCCATGCCCAGCAATGATGACAGGATCGCCGGCTTCTGCCATCTGCGCGTTGCCAAGCGGGATGGGGGAGGAGGATACCTTTGTTAGGGCTTGGACCAAGCCGAATCCGGTATGGTGATCATAGGCTACGACATAAGCCGGGATCGCGGCGCCGTCGTTGGATAGCAGCCATACCGTTTCCGCTTCGGCGACCAAATATCCTATCGTTAGAACCAGGCCGTCGGCGCGGATGAGGACGCCATTGCCGGCGCGCTCGGTACCGAGAACCTGCGCCGTGAAAGCGTCCTCCGGTATTTCGGTGCGCAGAGCGAATACAGAAGCCAGCGTGGCGCTTAGGTCAAACGCACAGTCTTCCTGCTTCGGCTGATTGGCCGGAGGAATTTGCCACTCCTGATAATCGCTGGCCATTGACTTAGCTAATTTCTCCAGGTCCGGAATTATTAATAGATTTTATTGTTTTATTTTTAATTGCTTGTGGAGAAGTATTAACTATTGAGTCGAGCTCTGTTGCGACCCGAGATGCGGCGTCGCGCTCGCCCGGCACTGGGCCATAGAGGGTGGTACGCTGACGCGGCGTGCGGGCGATGCTGGTGATTAGATCTTCCATCTGCTGTGGGGCTAACTCCTGGCCCCAGGCGGCCCCGGCTGAGCGTGTAATGGTTTCGTTCATCAGTGTGCCGCCCATATCGTTGGCGCCGGCCTGCAGGCAGGTGCGGCTGCCATCGGGGCCCATTTTTACCCAGGATGTCTGAATATTCTGGATATGCGGATGGAGTGCGAGGCGTGCCACGGCATGCATCAAGATGGCTTCGCGGTAGGTTGGGCCTTTGCGCGCGCGGCCCTTGAGATAAATTGGTGCTTCCATATGAACGAAGGGGAGCGGCACGAATTCGGTAAAGCCACCCGTGCGTGCCTGCAACTTCCGCAGGCGCAGCAAATGGCGCGCCCAATGCTGCGGTCCTTCAACATGGCCGTACATAATAGTGCTCGTCGTCCTGAGCCCAACCCCATGCGCTGTTTCCATGACTTCCAGCCACTGCGCGGTATTAATTTTATCGGGGCAGATGATGGCGCGCACTTCATCATCGAGTATCTCCGCCGCCGTACCCGGCAAGCTGCCGAGACCGGCAACCTTGAGGTCGTGGAGGAACTGTTCGAGCGGGAGGCCAAGCGTCTCCGCGCCCTGCCATACTTCGAGCGGCGAAAATGCATGGATATGCATATCTGGTGCCGCGTCCTTTACGGTGCGGCAAATATCGAGATAGGTTTGGCCGGTGTAATCGGGATGAATACCACCTTGCATACAAACTTCGGTAGCGCCGCGCTGCCATGCTTCGGTGACACGGCGAGAAATTTCGCTGGGCTCGAGGTCGTACGGCCGGCCTCGCAGATTCTCGCTCATCTTACCTTTCGAAAAGGCGCAGAATTGGCAGCGGAAATAGCAAATATTGGTGTAGTTGATATTGCGGTTGACGACATAGCGGATTACATCGCCGCTGACTTCGGCTCGCAATTTGTCGGCCGCCTCGCAGACAGCGTCAAAACCAGCACCGCGAGCCGTAAACAGGGCGTAGATTTCTGTCTCGCTTAGCTCTTGTCCGTCTGCTGCCTTGGCCAGGGTGCGCCGTAGTTCGGATGTTGGTGCGGGCGGGGTGTGCTTCTCGGTGAGTGGTAAATTCTGCGTGGTGCCCGGCGACCAATCCTCGGTGCGGGCCAGGCCTTGGCTGTCACTGGCCCGCAGGAAGGCGGTGTGCATGGTTGGTGCGAGCCATTGGTAGGCTTTCTTTGTGTAGGCCGGGTAGAGCGCGAGGCGCTCGCACAGGCGTTTCCCGCTGTCGGCCGTTTGTTGGGCCAGCACATCGAGATGCGGCCATGGCGCTTCGGGGTTGACAAAATCCGGCGTGACCGGCGAAACGCCACCCCAATCATTGATCCCGGCACTGATCAGCGGTGCGAGGCCGCCTGGGCTGAGATTTGGCGGCGCTTGAATATTCATCTCGGCACCAAAAATCAGGCGCGCTGCGGCAATGGTCCAGCGCAGTTCATCGAGGTCAGGCTCGGGTGCTGCCGCCATTCGGGTCCCCGGCTTGGCGCGGAAATTCTGGATGATAATTTCCTGTATATGGCCGTAGCGCGCGTGCAGGTCGTTTATCGCCACCAGTGATGCAATGCGCTCCAAACGGGTCTCGCCGATGCCGATCAAAATACCGGTGGTAAATGGCACTGCCGCTTCGCCGGCAAGGCGCAAGGTTTCGAGGCGCACGAAAGGTTGCTTGTCGGGGGATCCGTGATGCGCCATGCCTTTCTGGCAAAGGCGCTCGGACAGATTTTCGAGCATGATGCCTTGCGATACTGATACTGCGCGTAGCGTCACCAAATCTTCCGCCGTCAGAATGCCTGGGTTGAGATG
Source organism: uncultured Rhizobiaceae bacterium (assembly GCA_964413115.1). Classification (GTDB taxonomy): domain Bacteria; phylum Pseudomonadota; class Alphaproteobacteria; order UBA828; family UBA828; genus PTKB01. The sequence continues at coordinate 3,098 of CAYPSQ010000011.1, forward strand.
CGGCAGCAGGCCGGTTTCTTCTTGCACCAGTTTGGCGGCAGCCGCGAGATAGGAGAGGGTCGTATCATGGCCGAGTTCCGCCAGTTCACGGCGCGCCACTGAATAGCGTAGTTCCGGTTTATCGCCGAGGGTAAACAGCGCTTCTTTGCACCCTGCCTCGGCGCCGGCTTGGGCGACTGCCACAACCTCGTCCGGCGTGAGATAGGCGCGCTCCCCCTTCTTGGGCGGGTGGGCAAACGTACAATAGTGGCATACATCGCGGCACAGTTGAGTAAGCGGGATAAAAACCTTACGCGAATAGGTGATGAGATCGCCATGCGCGCTGTCGCGCAGTTGGGTGGCCTGGCTCTCAAGCTCGTCACGCGAGAGCGCATCAATTCTACGCAACCATTCTTCGCCAGACACTGTGACCGGAATCATTTTTGCTATGCCGTTCATGCTGTCGCCGCTGCCTTCATACTGGATTCACCCTGGATCTCTTGGAGGCGTCTGGCAATGCCGCTGTCATCCAGATAGGCATGGCTCAGCGTGTTAGCCCGCCGTGTGAGAAGTTCTGCTAGATCATCCGGTGTATCGATATCGAGGCCGAGTCCGGGCAAATTGCATATCGTCGGCTGTATGCCAGCCTGGTGCGCCGCTTCGAGATGTGGGAAAAAGCTATTCTCGCCGAAGCGCAGTGCCACGCTATCGGGTGGTGAGCAGATTACGCAGTTGGAGCCCTGTTGGTCGCGCGCCGGGGAGATCGTCATAGCCGGCGGCGGAAGGTGTGCGGCAATTACCTGTTCGAATTCAGCTGCCGTCGCCAGCGGAACGTCACCGGGAACCTGCATGATATCCGACACGCCGTTCGCAATGAGTTGCGATACTCCATGCGCCACGGCATTGGTCTGACCGCTGTTCCGGTCTTCGGTAATAATTTTTGCACCAAAACGGCGTGCCAGCAGTTGAGCTGCGGGGTCACGCGTGATGAGCGCGATACCGTCTAGCGAAGGCGTATCCGCGAGCGCGACAAGGACATCTCGCAACATCGCGCAGAATAGCTCGCGCCGTTCATCTGCGCTCAACACAGGCGACAGGCGCGCTTTCACGCTGGTCAAATCTTTAACAGGAACAACCGCCCACATCAGCGCTAACCCAAGCCTGCGCATACATCAGCGCCAACTGAAAATTGTCTTTTGTTTCTCAAAACTTATCGGCCTTGCCGGAAGGTTCAGGCGATCGAGTGACGCTATGAAAAAGGTCGGGGTCTGTCAAACAAGGTGTGCGTTTGACGCAGTCTAAATGATATGAATGAATTTAGTGCAGCGCCAAGATTTCTCTCGGGCTTTGCCAATTTTGGGGATCGGATGAGAATTTATTTCGTATGATTTAGTTTTTAGCTATGGCGGTGCAGTTTTTTCTTAGTCAAGCGCATCTTCGAAATACACTTGTCTGCCTTCGGCTGGAAGCGGTCGTCATTTAGCCGTGTTTAGAGCGGCCGTTTATGGGCCGAGGGTGTTAAAGAACCGGGTTGGGCTAGGGAGCTGGGTCTATTTCTCATAATCCGGCGTTCTGTTCCGGTCAGAAGTAGCTGGTAAAAGCAATCGTATCTTGGCCGAGCTCTCTCCTCCGTAACAGACACTAATCTTGGATAAATAATTTTTCGTATTTTGTGTCGAACTTCTAAATTTGAACTGCCCAGTTTGAATGTTTGCGAATTGACCGCTATTGGTAATTTGAAATGCGGGGGTGGATTTCTCAGCCACGTAACCAGAATAGGACAACAAGGGGGAAGGAATGAAAATTACCGTTATCGGCGGTACCGGTCCGCAGGGGAGTGGGTTGGCGCAACGCTTTGCGTTGGCCGGCGTTGATGTGATTGTCGGTTCACGGGATGGAGCACGCGCTGAATCTATTGCGGCGGAACTTATGGACCCACTGGAAGGCGCGCCAGGCTCGATTGTTGGAATGGATAATCTCTCGGCCGTGCAGGCCGCAGACGAGATGGTTGTTTTGGCGGTGCCGTACGGCGGGCATGACACGACCCTAGACGCCATTAGTAGTGGGCTTGAGCGCAAAATTCTGATTGATATTGTGGTGCCGCTGGCGGACGGAAACCCCAAGAAGGCAGCGATGCCGCCGGAAGGCTCTGCCACCGAGGCGGCGCAGGCTATACTGGGAGAGGAAGTCCCTGTGGTTGGCGCTCTGCACAATGTTTCGGCACATGTGCTCGCCGATCTTAAACAGGAAATAAACTGCGATATTCTTGTTTGTGGAAACGACCTCGAAGCTAAGAATAAAGTGATAGCCCTAATCGAACGGCTTGGCGTGACATGCTATAATTGCGGACTGGCGGAGAGCGCGCGCTGTATCGAAGCGCTAACCCCCATTTTGATTAGACTTAACATGTCGAAATCAACGCCATTCAGGCATGGCGGTGTAAAGATTTGGGCCGAATAGGGAGAGTATAAGATGGAATTCGCGTTCACCTTTCGAGGCGATCTCGACAAGAAGCGTGTCGTTGCCATTTGCCGCCAGGGAGAAGCCGCAGGTTTCGATTATTCTTGGTTTTTCGATACACATGTTTTGTGGCGCGATCTCTATCCGCAGATGGCTGTCGCGATGGAACACACCTCAAAACTGCGCTTCGGGCCCTGTGTTACCAATCCGCAAGTACGGGAATGGTCGGTTGCGGCCAGCTTGTTCGGCGCGCTTGCAGTGCAAAGTGATGGCCGTTTTGACCTTGGCGTCGGACGCGGTGATAGCTCAGTGCGAGTGGTCGGAAAACGACCAGCAACGGTGGCTCGCATGGAACAGTTTTGCGACACCATGAAAGGACTGGTTCGTGGCGATAGCGTCACCTATGACGACCGACCGGAACCTGTGTCGTTCGATTGGACGGGCGGATATGAATTGCCGATCTGGGTGGCTGGATACGGGCCCAAAGCGCTCGCATCAGCCGGACGTACCGGCGATGGACTGATCGTGCAGCTAGCCGAGCCGTCTTTGTGTAAATGGATGGGCGATCAGGCAAAAATTGCGGGCGCCGATGCCGGGCGCGACATGAGTAATTATCGCGTTATGGCGTGCGCCCCGGTTTGGGTCGGCGACAAGCAGAAAGGCATGGCGCAGACCAAGTGGTTCCCGGCGTTGGTCGGAAATCATATCGCGGACGTCCTTAAATGGTATGGCTCGGACACGAAGGAAGTGCCGGAGGCGTTGACCGCCTATGTCCAGAAAAGAGAGGGTTTAGGCGCTGACGAAGGGTATGACTACAAGCAGCATACCCAGATGGACGATGAGAACAGCTACTATGTTACCGACGATACCACTGAGGCGTTTTGCCTGGTCGGCCCGGCGGAAGACCATGTGGAGAAATTGCGCCGCCTCGAAGCCGCTGGCGTGACGCAGTTTAATATATATTTGTGCAGCGGTGAGGAAGAGCGCCAGATTGCGGAATATGGCGAACATATTATTCCTCAGTTCCGCTAATCACTAATGCTTGCAGGAGAAAGTTGATGGAATTCGGAATCGCCTTTAAAGGGGATTTAGAGCATAAACGCATGCTTGCCATTTCGCGCCAGGTCGAAGCTGGCGGATTTGATTATATCTGGTTCTTCGATTCTCACATTATCTGGTCTGACCCTTATACTCAGATAGCCGCCAGCATGCAGCATACTGATCGTGTGCGCTATGGCCCGCTGGTGACCAACCCCAAAGTTCGAGATTGGTCGGTAGCGGCGAGCGTCTTTGCGACGCTGAACCGCATGAGCGGCGGGCGTATGGATATGGCGATTGGGCGCGGCGATAGCTCGATGCGGGTGATGGGTAAGAAGCCAGCGACCCTGGCAACTTTGATTGAATGTGTCGAGGCCATTCGCACCATTACACAGGGAGACACTTACACCTATGACGGCAGTCCAAATCCAGTGTTTATGGACTGGACGGAAGGTCATGAGCTACCGGTGTGGATCGCGGCGTACGGCCCCAAGGCGCTCAAAGTAGCGGGCGAGCATGGCGACGGTTTGATTATTCAGCTGGCCGATCCAGGCCTCTGCCAATGGTTTACCGAGCAGGCTAAGGCGGGCGGGGAAGCCGCCGGACGCGATATGTCTGAGTTCCGTGTGCTTTCCTGTGCGCCGGTGTGGATAGGCGATGTCGAAAAAGGTGTGCAGCAGACGAGTTGGTTCCCTGCCGTCGTTGGCAACCACGTTGCAGATATTGTCGAGAAGTATGGCAAGGATACGGACCTAGTCCCAGACAGCTTGACCAGATTTATAGAAACGCGACAGGGCAAGGGCGCCGACGAGGGCTATGATTACCGGAAACATGCGGTGAAGGATTCCGATAATCTCTATTACGTAAACAACGCGGTCACCGAATCCTTTTGTATTGTCGGGCCGCCGGAAGCACATGTCGAAAAACTGAAACAGCTCGAAGCTGCCGGGGTAACACAGTTCACGATCTACCTAACGCAGGGGGACGAAGAGCGTCTGGTGTCGGAGTATGTTGATAAGGTCATTCCGCACTTTAGATGAGGCGTTAGGTCGCTGTGTGGTGATTCTAAATAATAAAGGGTAGGGTTGTTCATGGAATTCGGTATTGCGTTTAAAGGTGAAATAGATCCGAAACGGACGGTCGCAATCGCGCGGCAAGTCGAGGCGGCAGGCTTCGATTATGTTTGGTTTTTCGATTCTCACATTTTGTGGGCTGACCCTTACCCTACGATTACGTTGTGTATGGAACATACCGAGCGCTTGCGTTACGGCCCGCTTGTGACCAACCCGAAAGTGCGAGATTGGTCGGTCGCTGCCAGCCTATTTGCCACACTCTCTAAAATCAGTAATGGGCGTTTCGATGTTGCTGTGGGAAGGGGCGACTCCTCAATGCGGGTGATGGGTAAGTCACCCGGAACGATCGCCTATACGACGGAATTTTGTGAGGCTGTGCGAGCCATGGTTTCAGGCAATTCTTATCAATATGACGAATGCCCGGCGCCGGTATTTATGGATTGGGTCGACGGCCATGAACTTCCAGTCTGGATTGCAGCCTACGGACCAAAAGCTCTGAAAATGGCGGGAGAAGTCGGTGATGGGCTGGTGGTACAACTCGCGGACCCGGGGCTCTGCAGTTGGTTTTCTGAACAGGCGATTTCGGCCGGTAAGGCTGTGGGACGCGATATGAAAGACTACCGTATTTTATCCTGCGCGCCGGTGTGGATTGGTGACCGCGATACCGGTATCCAACAGACCAAATGGTTTCCGGCGTTAGTCGGAAACCATGTCGCTGACATTGTTGAAAAATACGGCAAAGATTCTGATTTGGTACCGCAGAGTTTGACCGACTATATCGACAGTAGACGCGCTGGCGGCGCCGGTGGCGATGCCTATAATTACCGTCAGCATGCAGATAAGGATTCAGATAATACCTATTACATCACGCCTGAAATATCCGAATCATTCAGCATAATTGGTCCGGTCGAAAAGCATGTTGAGAAAATTAAACAGCTTGAGGCCGCCGGTGTTACGCAGTTTACGATTTATCTCACCAATGGGTCAGAAGAACAGATCGTTGCCGATTATGGAGAGCATGTGATTCCGCAATTCACCTAGATTTGGTGAGCGAGGCAGCGAAGGCGAATACTTCCTTCGCTAGACGTATTTTGTCATCCAGAGTATTCATAATGGAAGGCGTGACCAGGGTACACATGCCATTGTCGCGCACGGCCTGTTCCAGCGCCGCGTCCACTGGGTCGAGGACAAAACCGTCAATGAGTTCACCATAATGGCGGGCGATGGTCTCGGCGCTGACCGCTTTTCCAAGTTCCTGCATCATCTTGGCGGTCGGACCTTTCAGCGAGGTACCGCCGACGATAGGCGAGACCGCTACGATCGGTGCAGTGCAGTCTCGCAGCGCTGGCTTGATCTCAGCAAGAGCGAGGATCGGATCAATACTGATAAATGGGTTGGACGGGCATATGACAACCGCACGTAGGGTAGGCGCGGATAGTGCTTCGAGTATGTCCGGGTTGGTCCGTGCTCTGGCGGTGCCGTCATATTGGAAACCAGTAACGATTGGCGCGCATTTCTCACGTACAAAATAATGTTGCAGGTCGAGGGGGCCGTCTGCGGTGTTGACCAGGGTGCGCACCGGGTCATTGCTAGCCGGCCATATCCGTGCCCGGATTCCCAGGCGCTTGCAAAAATCGGAGGTGATCTGGCTTAGGCTCTCGCCAGCTCGCAGACGATGGCTGCGAGCTACATGTATGGCGAGGTCGCCATCGCCCAAGTGAAACCAGGTTTCGCCGGCGAGATCCGCCAAGGCACTCATAAACGTTGACGTATCTCCGGTGCGGCCCCAGCCAGTTTTAAGGTTGGCGAGGTCCGCCAGGGTATAGCTCAGGGTATCAATATCTGGGCAAATGGTGAGGCCGAGGTGTTCGAAATCGTCCCCCACATTTGCAGCGATGGCAAGTTCCGCGGGTGGGAGGTGGTGATATAGGCCGAGCGCAAGTTTAGCACCGCCGACGCCGCCAGAAAGCGCAAGGCAGGTGACGGGTTTCGAAGGATTTTTGGTGGCGCTCACCTGAAGAGGTCTTCCGCCTCATCGCGGACCAGTGTGGAACCGTTTCCTTGCTCGGTAGAGTGTTCTAGGCCACGTACCAGCACGACAGGCAGGCCTTCGTCTCCCTGGCCTTGAACGATCGACGCGGCGGCGGCGAGTTCGTCGCCCATCCCGACAATAGAAACCATCAAGGGCCGGCCGTAGAGATCTTCCTGCCCGCGCAAATCTAGCACGGATTCCAGGCCTGATGCGCCGAGCGCGATACCTACCGTGCCGACACGCCAGGCGCGTCCGACGCTGTCATTGATAATGATTGCCACACTCTTGCCGTAGCGAGCTAGGATTTCAGTTCGCAACTTGGTGCAGGTGCTGTCCGGGTCGAGCGGAAGTAGGAGAACGCGTTGGCCATCATTGTTGGGCGCGACGTTGGAACTATCGATGCCAGCATTAGCAAGCACGAACCCCAATCGGTGAGCGACGATCAGCACACCAGGACGATGACGTAGTACCTCGTTTGACTCAGATAAAATTAGTTCAACAAGGCGCGGATCCTTGTCGGTTACCACGCCCAGTTCTACCGCCTCCGCGGAGGGTTCGACTGCATCCAGATCAGCGTAGCGTCCCTCTGCCTTGGAGACGATCTTCTGTGCGATGACGAGCACGTCGCCGTCTTGCAACTCTTCTCCGGCCCGGGCAACACCCCTGCCAATCAAGTCGCAGAGATTATCGTCGGGTTCGACGAGCGGGATGTCTGGCAAGGCGATGAGTGACAGGCGATTGGGCATGAACGTGAAATCCGGTTGGACTGAACAGATTTGTGACATGGGGGCACAGCTAAATTGTGAGATCTCCCCAACTCGTAATTTTCTGCATTTGAATAGCGATCACCGGCAGCGCTGCCAACTGCATATTTTGCAGTTGTAAATATTTGCTGCGGAGATGCTCCTGAGCCGTGCCATGTTCGCTGCCACCGTTTAAGATAACGGCTTGTCCGCGCACCATGAGCCATCCCAGTCTAGACCAATCCGAATCATCATAATGATCAACCGTGAGCGCCACGGACGGGTTCTCGGCTATATTGCGTAGGCGTTTTAGGTTGGCGCCCAGTTTCGGTTTTTGGTCAACCGTTATGTAAATTCGAGCCTCGATACGCACAAAACAAACCGGCACAAGATGCGGTGCGCCACTGTTGTCGGCAGTGGCTAGGTGGGCAACGCGGTGGGCATCCAGAAAGGCGGCCTCGTGTTGCCTCAACATGCAGCTGCTAGGGGAACCGGCGTGAGTGTGGACAATGATTTCAGGCAGCGGATGCCGCTTCCTTGAAGCGTTGCAACGCGTCGATATGTTCTGCGAGCGAAGAAAAACCTGCATTCATGGTGTTTGCAGATATATGGGTGGCGCCATTCTCCTTCCACGCCTTGGCATCGATCGCCCATTGGTCGGGCGTGGTTCCAGCGATAACGTTGAAACTTTCAATCCCGACATCGGCCGGGTCGCGCCCAGCTTCCTCGATATAGCCGCGAAATTTATCGAGTTCTGCCTTGCCAGTATCGTCGAGTTGGAAAATTGGGAACCAGCCATCGCCGATGCGGGCGATGCGGCGCATGACAGCCTCGGCATGGCCGCCGAACCAAATCGGGATGGGTTGCTGCGGTGGCAGCGGGTTCAACCCTGCATCGGTGATCTTATGCCATTTACCCTCATAGGTGACGAGCTCATTGCACCATAGGGTGCGCATAACTTCGACCTGTTCCTCAGAGCGCTTGCCGCGATCGCCGAAGTTCATGCCGAGTGCTTCATACTCAACATCGTTCCAGCCAATACCAACGCCGAGACGCAGCCGGCCCTGGCTCAATATATCGATAGCCGCGGCCTGCTTCGCAACTAATGCAGTTTGCCGTTGCGGCAAAATTATGATGCCGCTGGTCAACTCTATATTCTGCGTGATACCGGCGAGAAATCCATAGAGGACAAATAGTTCGTGAAAACTATCGGTGTGTTTGTAGGGTCCCTTGAGGTCATGCGTGGCGGAATTACCACCCAGAACATGATCGAACGTCAGGATATGATCAAAGCCCATTTCTTCCACAGCCTGAGCATATTCTTTGACCGCTCCCGGGTCGGCACCGATTTCGGTTTGTGGTAAGACAGCTCCAATACGCATTTATGACCTCCAGAGCGGGCGCTAAGGTTCCCCAGATGTACGCGAGGCATATCACAATTGTCGCCCGGCAGTCACGGAAGGAATCCATTGATTTGGGCCGCCGTGTGTTTACAAGGCGGCCGTCGATAGGCAGGCTAGGTGCATAGGCTGTCTCAAAATTTATAGTAAGGTAACCAAATCTTTAGAAATGAGGTTGAAAATGGTGGATAGCGAAGCGTGGCGTGGCAAAGTTGGTGGCATGAGCGAAGCAGAAGCGAATGAATTCCTTTCTGGAAACACGATTTGTCGCCTCGGCTGTTTAGATGGGGACGGTTGGCCCTATGTTATTCCGATTTGGTACGAGTACAGCGATTCAGGATTTTATCTTATCCCGCGTGAACGGTCGTTGTGGGCTAAATATATTCAAAATGATCCACGTGTTTCGCTGTGCATCGATGAAGCTGAGGGTCTCCGCAAAGTGATGGCGAAAGGCACGGCAGAAATTCTGGAAGAGCCCAATGTCGGCGGAGAATGGGTTAAAATTGCGACCCGCATGTCGGTACGCTATCTTGGCGTCAACGGCCCAAGCTACCTTGCGCCGACACTGCCGGAGCCGCGCTGGCTGATCTTTGTACGTCCCGAAAATTTGACGACATGGCAGGGCGTCGATTGGGCTAAAAAATATAAGACCACGAATTGGGGCTAGCGCTCTTTTGCTTCAGCGGGAGAAGGTCGCTGATCCATATTTGTAGATAGATGCCAGACTGAGTTGGTGCCAGGAGGAGGTCGGACTTGGCCTCGCATTGTGCACGATGTTCGTCGAGCTGGACGGTGGCAGACTGATCGTCGCCAGTCAGTTCGGTGAGGGAAGGGTCGTACTGGCACGTTTTTCGGCGAATATCATGATGGAGGAACGCGCGTCGGTGTAGCTTTCTGGGACGGATGGCTAACCGAATT
>CAYPSQ010000011.1:12840-50368 GCA_964413115.1 uncultured Rhizobiaceae bacterium
CGACTTCGATTTCCGCAGGCGCTCAAAGCCTTCCTCCAGATCGGCGATCAAATCGTTGGGATTTTCTAGCCCGGCATGAAGCCGCAGACACGGGTAATTTGGGTCCCAATCACGTGTCTCTCGAATCTTATGCGGATAGGTGGGGATCGCCAGGCTTTCGTATCCGCCCCATGAATACCCGATGCCGAATAGCTCAAGACCGTCGAGCATGGCGGCCACCGCTTTTTCGGAAACTGGATTTAACACGACACCGAACAGACCAGACGCGCCGCTGAAATCACGCCGCCAGATCTTGTAGCCCGGGTCGCCCGGTAGGGCAGGATGTAGAACTCGTGCAACCTCCGGGCGGGAGGCCAACCATTTGGCCAAACGCAGCCCGGTTTCGCCCTGGCGAGCGAGGCGTACTGCAAGTGTGCGCATGCCGCGGAGAGCCAGATAGCAGTCGTCCGGCCCGGCGCAAGCGCCAAGGTCCTCGAACGCGGTTTTAACCGGATCAAAGCATTTCTTATTTACCGTTACCATGCCTAACATGGCATCCGAATGCCCAACGATATACTTCGTCCCTGCTTGCACGGAAACATCGACGCCGAGCGCAAACGGATTGCAAAACAGTGGCGAAGCCCATGTATTGTCCATTATCACACTCGCTCCGGCCGCATGAGCGACCTTTGCTATGGCCGGGATGTCCTGCATCTCGAAGGTGATAGAACCGGGGGCTTCAGTAAATACAACGCGAGTATTAGGCTGCATCAAGTCCTCAATATTGGCACCAATTAGCGGGTCATAAAATGTGTGGGTCACGCCAAAGCGGTGCAATAGTCCCTTGGCTAGTTCGCGGCTTGGACCATAGGCAGTATCCACCATCAACATATGATCGCCGCTGTTTAAAAAAGCGAGAAGCGCTGCCAAGATAGCCGCTTTGCCCGAACTAAACGCAAAGCTTCGCCATCCACCTTCTACCTCAGCGACCGTGTTCTGCAGTGCAAATGTGGTTGGCGTGCCATGCCGGCCATAAAAAACCTGACCGAATTCACGTTTTCCGGCCTTCTTAAGGGCGGCAACATTGGGGTAAAGGATCGTCGAGGCGTGATATACTGGGACATTCACGACACCACTATGCGCGGCCGTATCGCGCCCCAATACGGAAAGAAGTGTTTCCACCTCTAGATCATTTTTTGTTGCCTTCGCCATGCTTGCCAATTCTCCATTCGGGTTCCATTCGAAAATGGTTCTTAGCAGAGGCACGGCCGCTTCGCTAGAGTTGGGTGATACGGGAATCGCCGGGGAGTAGTAGGGAGTGGTTGAATTGCCGTGGTGTGGTATGGAGTGGTTAATGAGTTGGCCAGAAAAAAAAACATGGCGGTCATTCAACGGGCTTGAGCGATGCAGATTTCGGTGTGTCGGGTTGGTTTTATTGTTCTGTGCGTTGGCCTTTTTTGTAGCTCCGACGGTGACACAGGCGGCAAACATCGATAGCGGGGAAGTTTATCGCGGCATATATCTGAGAGTCATGCCAGCCGATCCTAATGCTAAATCGGATATCAAGTTGGTCAGTTCGGGTGATGCCCTGGAGGCCATCCGCAGCGCTCTTGATTTGATTTACGAAAAGTCACCGTTCAACGCAAAAACCTTGGATATGCTGAAATCGCGCGGCGATGTCGTGATTGTTTATGATCCCGTGTTTCCAAAATGGTCGCGTGGCAACATCACTTTGGCGGCCTTTCTGCCCCACTATTTTGAACCGGCGCCCGGTGCACCCGGGGACAAGGTATTTGTCGCAATCTTGGGGCGCTATATTATCAAACATTCTTCGGCCGAAATCGCCGCAGAAGGGATCGTGCATGAATTGGTCGGCCACGGCGTGCAGCATTTGCACGGTCGGCTCAACAACGGCAACGGCCTGAATATCGAGTGTGAGGCCTCGCTCTATGAGTTGCAGGCCTTTCAAGATCTCGGCGTCGATAAGTTCACCGATTATATGGTACAATTTCGGCGTGAGCTTGAAGACCAGCATTGCGATGATTTCAAACGCTTCATGCGCAAACACAGACCCAAGCTTATGCCTCTCTGGGACGCGCGAGACGTCAATGTCATCAAAATTCTCTCGGTCTATGACGACTATTTGGCGCAATTGCCCAATTGACCTGGCTCGCTTAATCTGGCGTTGAAACTAGCGACGGATCTGGGCATGACCGAACTGGCGCATACTCCTTACGAGCCATTGAAATTAGCATTCGTGCTGTTGCCCAAATATTCGATGATCGCCTTTTCCTCTTTGATCGAACCGATACGCCTCGCCAATCGTGAATCGGATGAAATTCTTTTTGAGTGGCTATGTTACTCTCTAGACGGCGCACCGGTGGCGGCAAGCAATCATGTGGTGACTCAGGTTGACGGGGCAGTGGGCGATCTTGGCGACGCGGCGTTGACACTGGTGTGTGCGGGCTTGGATGTGGAGCACATAGAACCCGGGCAGGAACTGGGAATGCGCCTCAGATACTTGGTTGCCCACGGTCGCATGGTTGGCGCCGCATGTACTGGAGCGCATATCCTAGCGCGCTACGGACTGTTGAATGGATTTCGCTGCACGATCCATTGGGAGAATATCCCGTCCTTTCAGGAAGAATATCCTGACGTTGAGGTCACGTCCGACATATACGAGATTGACCGTAATCGCTGGACCTGCGCTGGCGGCACCGCAGCGCTCGATATGATGCTACGCTTCATCGCTGAACAAGGCGGTATTGGGCTGGCGCGCCGTGTAGCGGAGGTATCGCTGCATCAGGAAATAAGGGCAGGCGAAAACGCTCAACGGCAGGATTTGCGCTATCGCCTTGGCACCGCTAACGCTAAGGTCGTCGAGGCTGTTCAAGTGATGGAAAATCACCTTGAGGACCCGTTGAGTTGTAGGCAGTTGGCGGAGACCGTTCATCTCTCGACCCGGCAATTAGAAAGATTGTTCCGGCGTCATTTCGATCAAACGCCGGGGCAATATTATTTGCGCATTCGTCTCGACAAAGGCCGTAATCTGTTGCGCCGTACAGGCCGCTCCATTCTGGATATAGCGGTGGCGAGCGGCTTCACTTCGACATCGCATTTCACCAGATGTTACCGCAAATGTTTCGGCCATACGCCGACAGAAGAGCGCACAAACCAGGCTGAGTTATTCTTGCCGGACCACGGCTAACTTAGGCTCAACAGAACGGCACGCAGGCCCCGTGTCGCTCCATTGCCCAAAATGGTCGCTTTGGGCATATTTCTGATTTTCTTCGATGCGATACTGGGCAGGGCAAACATATCGCTTTCATTTGCTTTAGGCCTGACCGGTGATGACCGATTCCGACGATATTGATTTAAATGCACTGGCTGACGATGAACTTGTCGCGCAGATGCATGATGATCTTTATGACGGCCTCAAGGAGGAAATTGAGACTGGTGTAAATATTCTGCTGTCGCGCGGTTGGGAGCCCTACAAGGTACTGACTGAAGCACTGGTGGAAGGTATGCGCATTGTTGGCATCGACTTTCGCGACGGCATTCTATTTGTACCCGAAGTGCTGTTGTCCGCTGGCGCTATGAAGGGTGGCATGACGATCTTGCGCCCGCTGTTGGCCGAAACAGGTGCGCCGCCTGTTGGCAAGATGGTGATTGGCACGGTGAAAGGCGATATTCACGATATCGGTAAGAATCTGGTATCGATGATGATGGAAGGCGCTGGGTTCGAAGTCGTCGATCTCGGCATCAACAATCCTGTAGAGAATTACCTCGCTGCTCTTGAAGAGCATAAGCCGGACATTCTTGGCATGTCGGCACTGCTGACAACCACGATGCCCTACATGAAGACCGTGATCGATACATTGCAGGATAAGGGCTTGCGCGATGACTATTTTGTGTTTGTCGGCGGAGCGCCTCTGAGTGAGGAGTTCGGCGAAGCTATCGGCGCCGACGCCTATTGCCGCGATGCCGCTGTGGCAGTGGAAACGGCGAAGGAATTTATGCAACGCAAGCATAACCAACCGAGCAAACTCAGTTCCTGACATGAGTCTGACGGAAGATGCGGCACGGCAATCGGTGATGATCATCGCCTGCGGGGCCCTGGCGCGCGAAATACTAGCGCTGAAGCGCACAAATGGCCTTGATCATGTGTCGCTCCACTGCCTGCCGGCCGAATTGCACAATTATCCTGAGCGTATAGCAGGCGCGGTGGAGCAGGCGATCGTAGAGGCGCAACCGCATTATAGTCGCATCGTCGTTGCCTATGCCGAATGCGGCACCGCCGGGGCCCTCGACAAGGTGCTGGAGGCGAAGAATATTGAGCGCCTTGATGGCCCTCACTGCTATGCATTTTATTCCGGCCTAGATAATTTCCTGAAAGCGGGAGAGCGCGATATTGACGCGTTTTATCTCACTGATTTTCTCGCCAGGCATTTCGACAAGCTCGTATTTGGTGCCTTGGGTCTCGATCGTCATCCGGAATTACGCGATGAATATTTTCGGCATTATTCGCGCCTAATATATCTAGCTCAAAGCGGAGACCGTAATCTGCAGGCGAAAGCTGAAGATGCCGCGCGGCGCTTACGTCTCAATTTCGAAATGCGCCACACCGGGTATGGCGAGTTGCAGGACTTTGTTGCTGCCCTTTAAAGAAAGCATTCCGGAATGAGCCGTACCGTTTTGAGTTCAGCCAGCAAGGATGTGATCATCGGATTCGATCAGCCGTTTTGTATCATTGGAGAACGCATCAATCCGACCGGACGCAAAAAACTTTCCGATGAAATGAAGGCAGGCGATTATTCGACTGTTGCCGCTGATGCGCTGGCGCAGGTTGCGGCGGGCGCGCATATGCTCGATGTGAATGCCGGAATACCCCTGGCGGACGAACCGAGCATTCTAGCCAAATCTATCAAATTAGTTCAAAGTTTGGTGGACGTACCACTCAGTATCGATTCTTCGATTATCCCGGCATTAGAAGCGGGGCTTGCAGTCTATGAGGGCAAGCCGTTGGTAAACTCGGTCACCGGCGAGGATGAATCGCTGGAACGTGTTTTGCCGCTGGTGAAGAAATACGGAGCCGCGGTGGTCGCTATCTCTAATGACGAAACAGGTATTTCGATCGATCCAGACGTGCGCTTTGCCGTTGCTACGAAGATTGTTAAGCGGGCCGCGGATCATGGGATTTCTCACCAGGATATCGTTGTTGATCCACTCGTTATGCCGATCGGCGCTATGAACGATGCCGGCAATCAAGTGTTCCGCTTACTACGCCGGCTGAAAGAGGAACTCAAAGTCAATTCGACATGCGGCGCTTCAAATATTTCTTTTGGTTTGCCTAACCGCCACGTGCTGAACGGGCATTATTTAGCCATGGCTTCCTTGGCCGGCATGACCTCTGCGATCATGAACCCTTTGCATAAGGAGGAACTCGACGGTGTGCGAGCCGGTAACATGCTGAACGGTCATGACCCAGATTGTGCCGCGTGGTTGTCTGCTAATCGCCCGGCCGAGGGTGTCGAAGGCGCGGGCCGGGCGCGGCGTGCCAATCGGCGTCGCCGCCCAAGCGCTAAAGACTGATGGTGACTCGGACCGAAGACACGCCGGATGCGTTGGTCGTTTTTCAACCGTCCGGGCGGCGCGGACGCTTCCAGAAAGGTATGCCGGTGCTCCAGGCGGCACGCCAATTGGGCGTCTATCTGGAATCGGTGTGCGGCGGACGTGGCTTGTGCGGGCGCTGCCAGATCACCGTAGCAGCAGGAGAATTCGCGAAATACGGCGTCTCCAGCTCACCTGAAAATCTCACGCCGATTGGTGATCAAGAAACGCGATTCCGTGACGTGAAGCCGCTGGCGGCGAATCGCCGCTTGGGCTGCTCGGCATTGATCCGCGGCGATTTGGTTGTCGAGATTCCGAGCGATGCCCAGACCAATCGGCAGGTGGTGCGCAAGCGAGCCGAAAACCGGGCGATAGAGCGAGATCTCGTTACCCATTTGTGCTTTGGCGAGGTCGTGCCGCCGGATATCTCAGCGCCGGAAGGCGACGCAGACAGGTTGTTGGCGATGTTGGAGAAAGATTGGGGATATCACAGGCCAATTGTGGATGCGGCGGTTCTGCCGTCGATCCAATCGATATTGCGCCAAGACGACTGGCAGGTTACGGCGGCGGTGTTCCAGGAAGTCGGCGGTTTGCCGGTAGTCACGGGATTATGGCCTGGATTGAAGGAAACAATCTATGGACTGACCGTCGATATTGGTTCGACCACAATAGCGGCGCATCTCTGTGACTTGATGACCGGGCGCGTGGTTAGCTCGGCCGGTGCGTTGAATCCGCAAATCCGTTTCGGCGAGGATTTGATGTCTCGCATTTCCTATATCCAAATGAATCCGGGCAGCCAGCCAGAGTTGACAGCCACCGTGCGCGAAGCGGTAGATGACTTGATTCTGCAGACGGTGGCAGAGGCCGGTATCAACGGTGCCGACATCCTCGAGGCTGTGATCGTCGGCAATCCGATAATGCATCATCTTTTTCTTGGTATTGACCCAATCGAATTAGGCGGGGCGCCATTTGCGTTGACGCTTTCTTCGGCATTGACCCAGCCTGCCCAGGATGTGATTTCGAGCCTGCCGTCGAGCGCCCGAATTCACACCTTGCCGTGCATCGCAGGCCATGTCGGTGCTGATGCCGCGGCGGTGACTTTATCCGAACGCCCGTATGAGTCGGATCAGACAATTCTTCTCGTCGATATCGGTACCAATGCCGAAATTATCCTTGGCAACAGAGATCAGGTGTTGGCCGCAAGTTCACCGACCGGCCCGGCCTTCGAGGGTGCAGAAATTTCCTGCGGCCAACGCGCGGCACCCGGTGCGATCGAGCGGGTGCGTATCAACCCAGAGACATATGAGGCTACATTTAAACTTATAGGCGCCGATGTATGGTCTAATGAGACAGGATTCGCAGAGCAAGCAGACAGAACCGGCATAACCGGAATTTGCGGCTCTGGCATCGTCGAGGCGATCGCCGAGTTATATTTGTCAGGCCTGCTCTCGGCAGACGGCGTGATCACGCCACCGGAGGGCGGGGCGGGAGATCACCTTGTACCCGCAGGGCGGACCTATAGCTACATGCTTCACCGTGGCCAAATCGAGATCAGCATTTCTCAAAAAGACGTGCGGGCCATTCAACTGGCTAAGGCCGCGCTCTATGCTGGGGTCCGCCTTCTGATGGATAAGCTCGGTGTGGATGAGGTTGCTCGGGTTAGGCTAGCGGGCGCGTTCGGTAGCTATATCGATCCAAAATACGCGATGGTTTTAGGATTGATTCCAGATTGCAGTCTGAAGAAAGTCTCTGGTGTTGGCAATGCGGCCAGCACTGGGGCACGCATGGCGCTCCTAAACTGCCGCTACCGTGAGGAGATTCAGCAGCAGGTGCGAAAGCTGAATAAAGTGGAAACGGCGATGGAAGCACGTTTCCAGGAGCATTTCGTCAATGCGATGGCGTTTCCCAACAAGGTGGAGCCATTTAAGCGTCTGCGCGAACAGGTGGCGCTACCGGCGCCGCTGGCGAATCCGGAACCAACCCGACGCAGACGAAAACGTAACTCCAATTAGGCGCGAAGGCGCTGGTTGTCCGGGTCAAATGGTGTCTCGGGTATGATTGTGGCCTTGTGCGGCGTACCCAATATGGATATTTCAACGTTGCTGCCAAGTTCCGCCAGGCTCGGTTTGATCATGGCAAGCGCGAGGCTTTTTCCGAGACGCCAACCATAGCCGCCCGATGTGGCGCGCCCGATCAGTTCGCCATCCTTAAAGATTGGTTCCGAACCACGTGCGTCGGCATCACTCACGCCGTGAACTTCGAGAGTGACGAAACGCCAGGCCGGCGAGTTCTGGCGTTCGCGCAGAGCGGTGTGGCCGATGAACTCATTCTTTTCCAAACGGATGAAACGATCCAGGCCGGATTCAAAGGCGGTATATTCGATCGATAATTCTCGCGGGATGAGACGATAGGATTTTTCCAGACGCATTGAATCCATGGCGCGGATACCGAATGGTTTGAGGCCGTGTTCTTCGCCGGCCGCCATGAGGAGATCGAAAATATAATTTTGCATCTCGATTGGGTGGTGTAGCTCCCAGCCTAATTCACCAACAAAATTTACTCGAAGCGCGTGTGCCTGAGCGCTGCCGATACTGACGAATTGTCCCGACAGCCAAGGGAAATCGGCTGTGGCGAAGCTGGTATCACTGAGTTTCTGCAGTAGGTCGCGCGAATTGGGGCCGGCGACAACAAGTACACCATATTGTGTGGTTACTTTTTGTAAGGAAACGCTGCCGTCTTGCGGCACTCGTTTGAGTAGGTAATCGTAGTCATGGCGTTCATAGGCGCCTGCAGAAACCAGGTAAAATAGCTCAGGCGCGCTTTTATAGATCGTGAATTCCGCGCGCACGCCACCCTGTGGTGTCAGCATGTGGCAGAGCGAGAGCCGGCCAATGTTTTTTGGAATGCGGTTGGCCATGAGACCGTTGAGCCATGCCGCCGCGCCGCTGCCTGATACTTCGAATTTGGCGAAGGCCGACATATCCAGCAAGCCAGCCTGCTCATGCACGTGGCGGCATTCGTTGCCGACATGCTCGAAATAGTTAGAGCGGCGGAAGCTCCAGCGTTCGCGCCGGTGCCCGTTGGCGTCGGGTGCGGCACCGGTCTCATTTAGGAGAAGGTTGGGACGCGCCAGGTCCGTGCTGCTCAAATGATACCCCTGCGGGGCGAACCAGTTCGGCCGCTCCCAGCCATAGACCGAGCCAAATACCGCCCCGAGCGCGGCCATACGGTCGTAGCAGGGTGCGCGCTTGAGCGGGCGGGCGGCAGCACGCTCTTCGTCCGGATAGTGGACCGAGAAGACGTTGGCATAGGCCTCTTCGTTTTTGGCGCGCAAATAGCCGCGTGATGCATAGGGGCCAAAGCGGCGCGGGTCCACGCCCATCATATCAACACTGGGCTCGCCCTCTGTGATCCACTCAGCCAGTTGCCAGCCAGCGCCGCCCGCTGCAGTAATACCGAAGCTATGACCCTCATTAATCCAAAAATTGTTGAGACTCCAGGCTGGGCCGACCAGCGGCGACCCGTCCGGCGTGTAGGCGATAGCGCCGTTATAGACCTCCTTCACGCCGGCCTCAGCAAAGGCTGGTACACGGGCGATGGCGGTTTCGACATAGGGTAGGAGGCGGTCCATATCTTCTTGGAACAGTTCGAACTCTGATTCGGGCGAGGGGCCATCGACATAGCAGCAGGGTGCGCCAATTTCATATAGGCCGAGCAGCAGGCCACCATTTTCCTCGCGCATATACCAAGATGAATCGGATTCTCGGAGGACGCCCATTTCTGGTTCGCCGGCAGCGTGGCGCGCGGTGATTTCTGGGTGCGGCTCGGTAACGATGAATTGATGCTCGACCGGAATCACCGGAATGTCGAGGCCTACCATGGCACCGGTCTTGCGGGCAAAGTTTCCGCTCGCAGATACAATATGCTCGCATGTTATTTCGCCGCTATCGGTGGTAACGCGCCATTCGCCGCCCGGGCTGCGTTCAATGGCTATGACGGAGACGCCGCGATTGATCTCAGCGCCACCCTGACGCGCGCCAGTGGCCAGTGCCTGTGTTAGGTCGGCGGGCTGGATATATCCGTCATTGGGATGCTGAATGGCGCCGATAATGCCGTCGACGTTGCACAGCGGCCAGATCTCTTTGACTTGATCGGAGGTCAGAAAGCGGACATCGACACCGATGGTTTTTGCGACGCCGGCATAAAACCGGTATTCGTCCATACGGTCTTCGCTGCGCGCGAGGCGGATATTGGAAACCTGCTTAAGACCGATGGCCTGGCCGGTTTCGGTTTCAAGCTGTTCATAGAGCGCGACGGAATATTTGTGAATCTGGCCGACTGAGTAGCTCATGTTGAAGAGGGGCAGCAGGCCGGCTGCATGCCAAGTTGAGCCAGATGTCAGTTCCTTGCGTTCGAGCAAGACGACATCCGACCAACCCTTTTTGGTCAAATGATAGAGGGTCGAGACGCCGACAACGCCGCCTCCAATGACCACGACACGCGCATGTTTTTTCATCGAAATCCACTTTGTGCTGGATTGTTGGGCACCAGAATAGCTGCATTGTTCCCATGAATGAACCGTGCTGGGTGGGCGATCGAGCTAAATGACGCTTTCGTTCGGGAATCCGGCGTAATTTGCCTCGCCACGCCGTCTGGCTGACTGCACTATAGCCGGGATGGAACGCGGAAGAAGGGGTAGGTGATGTCTGGATCATCGGGGCGGAGCGGACGGCGCGGCAGGACGGCGCGTCGCGAATCCCGTGCCAACGCGGCGCCGCAGGCTGTTTCGAGCTATATCAAGCGGCAAATACCGCTTACCGAATTGTTGAACGAAGAAGGCCTCGCCATCATCGAAGCCAACGCTGATACCTTACTTGAGGAAATCGGTATCGAATTCCGTGAAGATGCTGAGGCAATCGCCTTGTGGAAGGACGCCGGCGCCGAGGTCTCGGGCGAACGTGTGCGCTTTCCGAAAGGACTATTGCGTAAAATTATTAAGACGGCGCCCGCCACGTTTATCCAGCATGCCCGCAATCCGACGAGGAATGTACAAATTGGTGGCGATGCAATGGTGTTTGCTCCGGTCTATGGGCCGCCTTTCGTCAGCGACCTTGATCAGGGGCGGCGCTATGGAACGATCGAGGACTTCCGCAACTTCGCCAAACTGACTTACATGTTGCCTTATCTCCATCATGCCGGCGGAACGCTCTGCGAGCCGGTTGATTTGCCGGTTAACAAACGCCATTACGATATGGTCTACAGCCATATCAAATATTCTGATAAGGCGTTCATGGGCTCTGTCACGGCGCCCCAGCGCGCCGAGGACTCGGTACGAATGGCGGAGATCGTGTTCGGTAAATCCTTCGTCGATGAGAATACGGTGTTGGTCAATCTGATCAATGTGAACTCTCCCATGGTTTACGATGCCACTATGCTGGGCGCGCTCAAGGTTTATGCCCGGCACAATCAGGCCTGCGTCGTCTCGCCGTTCATCCTGGCCGGCGCGATGAGTCCGGTGACGGCGGCAGGTACACTGGCACAACTACTCGCCGAAGCGATGGCGGGCATTGCTCTGACCCAGCTCATCCGCCCTGGCGTACCGGTGATTTTTGGGGCCTTTGTTAGCTCTATCTCTATGCAGTCCGGCGCGCCCACCTTCGGTACGCCGGAAGGCACGCTGCTGCTGAACGGTGCGGCACAACTGGCACGTCGTCTGAACCTGCCGTTCCGCTCCGGCGGCTCGTTTACCTCGTCGAAAGCACCGGACGCACAGGCGGCCCAAGAATCGGCCCAGGCTATGCTCGCCACGGTCCTCAGCGGCACCAATTTTGTGCTCCATGCGGCGGGCTGGATGGAAGGCGGGCTATGCTCGTCCTATGAAAAGCTGGTGATGGATGCTGACATGCTTGGCATGATGCATGTACTGGCCAAGGGCATCGACTTGAGCGAGGAGGGCCAGGCTATGGACGCACTGCGGGAAGTCGGACCGGGCGGGCATTTTCTAGGCGCCCAACATACTCAGCGTAACTTTGAATCAGCTTTCTACCGTTCATCACTGGCCGACAATAATTCATACGAGCAGTGGGATCTCGACGGCCGCAAGGATGCCGCCGCCCGGGCCAACGCGCAATGGAAAGAGATGTTAGAAGCGTTCGAGCCACCACCGCTTGACGAAGCTATTGACGAGGCGCTGCTGGCCTTCATGTCAGAACGTAAGGCGTCGTTTCCCGACAGCAAGTTCTAAGCGTCTAGCGCTGCCAGCTAAGACCGTTTTTTGTTCAGGACTGGAGAGACCTATCCTTGGGCTTCCTTGAGCAAATTGGAGGTCCCGGTCTTCAGGTTTTTTTGAGGCGCTCCAGCTTTCTGCCAGATAGGCTTGAGCGGCACTATTAATTATCGCCATACCGCACCAGCGATTCAACATATGGCGCGCGGTTTTGGGTTTATTCAAGCAATGGAAAATAGCGGGTCGTCTGTCGTTTTGATATTCATCAAAACGTGGTGATTGGCGCCTTATTTTGCAGCCGTATGAGCCCTTGCGCCCCGGGCTCGGAAGGCCGAAATGGCATAGGCTGCGTTGGTCGATAGGCCAAGAACCGTCGTAGTGTCCATAAATCGTGCCGCGATACCTCGCCCTTTGCCCAATTTGTTGGCCAGCTCAGGAATCTAGGAGTGTATTTTATTTAAATTTCTAAGAAAATTAGGGACTGCTGATTAGCTGATTTTATAATCTGTTATAATAGTTTAGCCAAAGAAGTTTATATTCTGCATAAAATAATGTTCATTATTTTAAGCTAGGATGGCGAGTTCTCGACGCTGTTTTGATATTGCCATCGGCGGGGCCAGGAGCACCACATTCAGAGTGAAGAGAAAGGCTGTCAGCGAGAGGCGTCGAGGCAGGCCAGCGCGGCCATGTCGAGAATGGCTTCGGCGTCGATCGCATGTTTGCGATAAAGCGAATTCACGTCGCCGGATTCGCCGAACGTCGAGACGCCAAGAGGGTAGGAGCGGTGCTCGGCGACTGAGCCCAGCCAGGAAAGCGTGGCCGGATGACCGTCAAGAACACTGACCAGCGCCGCGCCGGGACGCAATTGTCGGAGCAGAGTTTCGATATGCGACAGCGCGCCAGCTTCACCAGTGCTCTGGCGCTGCCGGGCCGCCTGCCAATCACCATGCAGACGGTCGGGCGAGGTCACGGAAAGGAGACCGGCGCCGGGGATGTCTTCCAATAGAGCCTGAAAGGCGTCTTCTGCTTCGGTTGCCAAGGCACCGCAATAAGCCAGCGCCAGTGGCGCGTCTGGCGCTGGCGCGACCCGCCAATAAGCGCCGTTGAGAATGTCGCCTCGCAGACCGTCATGCATCTCGCGCACCGGTTGTTCAATTGGACGGGTCGAGAGGCGCAAATAGAGCGAGCCGCCATCGGTCGCTTGCAAATGGTCGAAGCCCCAAAGCATGATTGCCGCCAATTCATCGGCAAACGCCGGCTCAAACAGGGTGAGACCAGGCTGACCCATGCCGATCAGTGGCGTCGAGATCGACTGATGCGCTCCGCCTTCAGGTGACAGGCTGACGCCAGACGGGGTGCCGGCAAGTATGAAGCGGGCGTCTTGAT
The DNA here is from genome assembly GCA_964413115.1 of uncultured Rhizobiaceae bacterium. Taxonomy (GTDB): domain Bacteria; phylum Pseudomonadota; class Alphaproteobacteria; order UBA828; family UBA828; genus PTKB01. The sequence goes on from CAYPSQ010000011.1 coordinate 26,042, forward strand.
AGCAGGCATAATTGAGCGCATCGAGGCCGCGGGCAATGAAAGGGTCATAAACCGTGCCGACCGGCAATAGCCGGGCGCCAAACAGCGGCCCGGACAGACCGAGTGCAGCGAGCATCAGGAATAGATTGTTCTCGGCGATGCCTAGCTCGATATGCTGGCCATTGCGGCTCATCGCCCATTTTTGCATGGAAACGACTTTTTCCGAGTGGAATACGTCTTCGCGGTCGGCGCGGTTGAAGATGCCGCGCTGATTGACCCAGCCGCCGAGATTGGTCGAGACGGTGACATCTGGCGAGGTAGTAACGATGCGCTCGGCCAACTCGCTGTCGCCTCGCCCCAAATCATTGAGGACGCGGCCGAATGCTTCTTGGGTCGACATCTTGCCGCTGGCCCGCACCGTTAATTCAGTTGGCAAGGCTACCTTCTCTGAGACCAATTGGCGCGACGCACCGGTTTGGTTAAAGGGCAGCGTATCGAGAAAACGGCGCAGCCCTTGTTCGTCAATATCCATACCAGCGAACGGCTCCCACTCGTCGCCTTCGGCTATTCCCATAGATTTTTGGAAATCTGCCATCTGCTCAACATTCATAAGTCCCGCGTGATTGTCCTTATGGCCGGCGAACGGCAGGCCAAAGCCCTTGATGGTGTATATGATAAAGCAATGCGGCACATCGCTATCTACCGCGTGCAGCGCCTCCAACATCGCCTCCATGTCATGGCCTGCGAGATTGGTCATCAGGTCCTGGAGCGCATCATCGCTATAATTATCGATCAGCGCGCGCACGCCCTTAGTCCTACCGATATCGCGCAACAGCCGTTCCCGCCACGCTGCACCACCTTTGAAGGTGAGCGCGCAGTAGAGCTCGTTGGGGCAATCATCGATCCATTGGCGCAGCGCGTCGCCACCGGGGCGCTCGAAAGCCGCTTGTTGCAATTTGCCGTGTTTCAGAATGACAACCTGCCAGCCGACCGCCAGGAAGAAATCTTTGATCTTCTGAAACAGCTTGTCCGAAACAACGCGGTCAAGGCTCTGGCGATTATAGTCGATCATCCACCACAGGTTTCGCACATCATGCTTCCAGCCTTCAAGCAGGGCCTCGTAGACATTACCTTCATCAAGTTCGGCATCGCCCATAACGGCTATCATGCGCGCCGGTTGTTCCTGTTCCGGTACCATTTTGTGAAGCTGGACATAGTCGCGGACCATCGATGCAAACATTGTGAGGCCAACGCCGAGCCCGACAGAGCCGGTCGAGATATCGACATCGTCACTGTCCTTAGTACGGGACGGATAGGATTGGGCGCCGCCGAGGGCGCGGAATTGTTTGAGCTTTTCGCGCGATTGATTGCCGAGGAGATATTGAATGGCGTGGTATATTGGCGATGCGTGCGGCTTCACCGCCACGCGGTCCTGTGGCCGCAGGACATCAAAATATAGTGCTGTCATAAGCGTCGCCACGGACGCGCAGGACGCTTGGTGGCCGCCGACTTTCAGACCGTCGCGTGCTTCACGAATATGATTGGCGTTGTGGATCGTCCAGGAAGATAGCCACAGAATTTTGCGCTCTAGCGCTTTCAGATAGGCGACCTTCTGTTCGCTGGCGCGGATCTCTGACTTGGTGCGGGCCATATTCTGTATTTAACATGATTTCAAAAAGTTATCACGCTGCGAATGGATTCCCCAGCATGCATTAGGTGGAAAGCTTCATTGATATCGTCAAGCGCCATTGTGTGGGTGATCATGGGGTCTATCTCAATCTTGCCGTCCATGTACCAATCGACTATGCGCGGAACATCTGTGCGGCCCTTGGCGCCGCCAAACGCGGTGCCGCGCCACACGCGACCGGTGACCAATTGGAACGGGCGGGTTGAAATTTCTTGACCCGCGCCGGCGACGCCGATTATGACGCTCTCCCCCCAACCCTTATGGCAGCATTCGAGCGCCTGGCGCATGGTATTGACGTTGCCAATACATTCGAAGCTGTAATCAGCACCGCCACCGGTGAGATCTACGAGATAGGCCGCAAGGTCGTCGCCGACTTCTTTGGGGTTGACGAAATGGGTCATACCGAACCGCTCCGCGAGCGCCTTTTTGGCCGGATTGGTATCGACGCCAACAATCATATTAGCGCCGACTAAACGCGCCCCCTGGAGCACATTGAGGCCGATCCCACCTAGACCAAACACTACCACATTGGCGCCTGCCTCAACTTTTGCAGTGTTGATGACAGCGCCGATGCCGGTGGTGACGCCGCAGCCGATGTAGCAAATTTTGTCGAACGGGGCGTCTTTCCGAACCTTGGCCAAGGATATTTCCGGTACCACAGTGTGATTGGCGAAGGTGGAGGTGCCCATATAGTGGAAGATCGGGTCTTTGCCGAGCGAGAACCGGCTGGAACCGTCTGGCATCAATCCGGCGCCTTGGGTCTGGCGCACCGCCTGGCAGAGATTAGTTTTGCCGCTGGTGCAATAGTTGCATTGGCGGCATTCCGGAACATAGAGAGGAATTACGTGATCGCCTTGTTTTAGGCTGGTTACGCCGGGCCCGGTATCCACCACAACACCGGCGCCTTCGTGGCCGAGAATGGCTGGAAATAAGCCTTCGGGGTCGTCGCCGGACAGCGTGAATGCGTCGGTATGGCAAACACCTGTTGCTTTGATCTCAACCAGCACTTCGCCGGCGAGCGGCCCATCTAAATTGACCGTTTCAATGCTGAGAGGTTTTCCAGCTTGTGTCGCCACTGCGGCCCTGGTTTCCATGTTCTGGCTCCCTTTGATAATTTCTTAACCCTTAGCTGAATGTGTCACCCTAAAGGGGCTATGAAAAGGGCCCCCGGTGGGGAGCCCTTCTCAGGTTTACTGTAGCGCAGTCGTTCAATCGGCAGCTTGTTTGATCTTCGCTTCCTGGATCTTGCGCCAAATCATGTTGGGCCGAAGCGGCAGCTCGGTGATTTCAATACCGAACGGCGCCAGCGCATCGCAAACGGCGTTCGAAATCGTGCCTGGCACGTCGCTCGGCCGGCCTTCTCCGATGCCACGCGTGCCCAACGGCGTGTGCGGGCAAGGGGTCGGCGCATGTGTGATTTTCATGTCCGGCACATCGGCGGCGGTAGCCAGTTTGTAATTCTCAAAATCAGCTGTGAGTTGCTGGCCATCCTCATCGTAAATGAACTCCTCGAACAAAGTGTTCGAGATGCCTTGCACGATCGCGCCCTGCATCTGACCCTCGACAATTTGCGGGTTGATGATCTGGCCGACATCTTCCGAACTGGTCCAGTTCAACACCTTAAACTGGCCGTTCTCTGGATCGACTTCAACGGTGCAGAAGTCGGCGTTGAAGGCGATCATCGGCATGGCAGCCTCGAAAAAGGCGGTATGCTCCAGCCCGGCCGTTTCGCCTTCCGGCAGGTTGATCGGCCACATTATATTACGCTCGCAAGCGTCGCGGAAGGTCTGGCGGATATTGGGATCTTTGCGATAGATAATTTCACCGCTGATAAAATCGAAGTCGTCCTCGTTAGCGCCGCTCAATGCCATGTCATGGACCATAAATCTGGCAATCTTTTTCTTCAAAAACTCGGCCGCATCGACCGCCGCGCTGACGAAATAAGACCCCATGCGTGCGCCGATAGTACCGGAGCCGAACGGCGTTGTCCCGGTGTCGCCGGTGGTCACCACGACATCGTTGGGATGAATACCAAAGGCATGCGCCACTGCCTGAGCCGCCGTGGTTTCATGGCCCTGTCCCTGTGGCGCATCGCCTTCGAAAACGATCGCTTTGCCGCGTGCGTCGAGACGGATCGTGGCGGCGCCGTAACCGGGCTGGTTTTCCATCGGCACCATAAGTTCAGAAGAGACGCCTGATAGCTCAACGCCCAGTCCGAAACCAATGCCGATATAGCGACCCTCCTTGCGCGCCGTCTCCTGCTTCTTACGGAACGCCGGCAGGTCGGCATGCACCATCAGATTATCCCACACCTTCAAGAAATCTCCGCTGTCCATATATTCGCCGCACACCGACGTGTATGGCAGCTCTGGGATCAAATTTTTGCGGCGTAATTCCGCTGGTTCCATGCCGCAGCGCTTGGCAATCATGTCGACCGAGCGTTCCATGGCAAAGCGGGTCGGGAATTCACCGAAAGCGCGCGCCGGTGATAGGCAGGACTTGTTGGTCACCGCAACTTTGACTTTGACGTCGCCTTTTTCCCAGGTGTAGCCGTTGGGCAGTTCCACTGCGCCGAGGAACGGCATAACGAAGCCCCAATAGACGCCCTGGCATCCGTCTCCGCAATCAGCGAGGCCACGATTACGGATGGCGAGTAGCTTGCCTTCTTTGGTTGCTGCTACTTCGAGGTCGTTGATTTGGTCGCGTTCTTGGCTGACTACCATTAAATGCTCTTGGCGTGATTCGACCCAGCGGATGGGCCGGCGAAGGGCTTTAGCCAGATAGCAAATGAGAATCGGCTCGCGGTAAAAAGGGGCCTTCACACCAAAACCGCCACCCTGGTCGCGCGGCGCGATGATGCGTATTTTTTCAGCTGGAATTTCGAGAATGTCCGAGAGGGCGACCCGGTCGATATGCGGGCGCTGGGTGGTGATATGGGCGGTCAAACCATCCGCATCATCCCATTCCGCGAGAACCCCGCGAGTCTCCATTGGCGTCACACCGCAGCGCTGCACTCGGAATCGGTTTTTCACCACAACATCCGCCGTCATCATAATGTGATCGACTTCTTGCTCGTTTTGCTTCTGACTCTCCTCGGTATCGCCACCGGTAAAGCCCATTTCAAACATCATATTGTCGCCCCAATCGTCATGGACGAGCGTCGCGCCTGGTTCAAGCGCCGATTCTGGGTCGCCTACGTAGGGCAGTTCCTCAAAATCCACCGCGATCAATTCGGCGGCATCGGCACCGACATATTTATCGCGCGTGACGATTGCCGCGACGGGCTCGCCGTGGAACTTTACTTTGCCGACCGCGAGCGGCCAATGTTTTGGGAAGCGTGCCGGCAAAGCTGGCTGCACCACAGGTTGTGGCATTGGTAGGATTTCATCCTTGATGTCCTCGCCGGTGACAATGGCGATGACTCCGGGTAGCGCGATGGCTGCACTGGTGTCGATGTTTTTAATGATGGCGTGGGCGCGCTCGCTCCTAACAAAAGTCAGGTGCAGCATGCCCGGGGCGGACAAATCCGCGAGAAAACGGCCCTTCCCGGTGGTCAGCCGGTGATCTTCCTTTCGATTAAATTTTTTGCCGACCCAGACGCCTTCTTTCTTTGGATCCATGTCTGCCGCTCCTCTTGAATTGCTTGGTTATGCCGATTTCTTGGCCGCGTCTTTGACGGCTTCAACGATGTGGGCGTAGCCGGTGCAGCGGCACAAATTGCCTATCAAGCCATGGCGGATTTCGTCTTCTGTCGGGTCCGGGTTCTTTTTTAGGAACTCGTCCATATTCATCAGGATGCCTGGCGTGCAATAACCGCATTGCAGCGCGTGATGTTCATTGAAGGCGATCTGCAACGGTGTCAATTCGCCATTGGTAGCCAAGCCCTCTACAGTGGTTATCTCATGCCCGTCCGCTTGCATTGCCAGCATTAGGCAGGATTTGACCGCTGCGCCGTCAAGCTGGACCGTGCAGGCACCGCACACACCCTCATAGGTGCAGCCGACATGTGTCCCGGTCTGCGCCGCGACATCTCGAATGAAGTCAACCAAAAGCAACCGGTTGGGAACGGTTTCCTCATAACTTTCACCGTTGATGGTGATGTTGAGCTTTGATTCCATGGTTATCTTTCTCCTGCTTCAGCGTGTCAGTTTGTGGCCCGCGAGAACGCGCTAGCGACAACTTCGGCGCCCAGCGAACGGATCAACTGCTTGCGGTAATCCGCATCTGCCCACATGTCGCTTTGTGTCTCAATTTCATCTGAGGCAGCTTGCAGGGCTTCGGCAATCGCATCGCCGTCGCCTGGCAAAACGCCGGTGAGCCCGTTCTCAGCGGCACTTGAACGGCGCGGACCGTCGCTGAGGCCGCCGACCGCCACACGAGCCGAGACGCAGGCGCCCGAGGCGTCAAGCGTAAGCATGGCACACACGCCGATTACTGGCAGCGCGTCCGTCACTAGGCCCCATTTTTTATAGGCACTGCCGGTTGCTGCCGGAGCCGCCGGCAGGTTGAGCGACACTAATATTTCGTCGTTTTCACGCTCTGTTTCCAATGGGCCGCAGAGGAAATCCTCCGCCGGCAGTGTACGTTCACCGCCCTTACCAATGAGCTTCATCTCCATGCCCAGCGCTAGCGATACGGGCGGCATGCAGGCGGCGATATAGTTCCAGCACAGACTGCCGCCGATCGTCCCCCGGTTTCGAACCTGGCGGTCCCCAACTCTCGCCGCCGCGTCGCGCACCGCCTGATAGGCACCGTCGAGGCTGCTCTCTTCGGTCAGCGCCGCATAATTTGTGGTCGCGCCGATACGCACGCCCAAGCCATCGACCGAAACGCCACGCAATTCCACTATTTCTTGCAGGTCGACGATGCAGCGCGGCCGCAGCAGGCGCGTCTTTAACGCCTGCATCGCGCTTTGGCCGCCAGCCAGAAACAACGCATCTCCTTCGTCGAAACGGCCAACCACCTCGAGTGCTTCGGCTATCGTTTGAGCGCGGATATATTCTTCAATTGCTGCTGGGTACATCGTGCCTCCTAACTCACTCTTCTTTATTTAGTCGTCAAGACTTTGCTAACCAGCGTTCGTTGATACTGCTGAAGCCAACTGCCCGCGGTGCGGCAAACTCTCTGCGGTTAACCAGCAAAGCGCGGCTCCGGAACACCACGGACGCCGAGGCCGGACACCGAAAAAAGACCGCCGGCGAGATATTGCGGTTTCGCTTCAACCGCGAACATATCATGCGCTGCCGGATGACTAATACGCGCCATCGACGTCACATACAGCACATCCATATTGGATCCGCCAAAATTGACACTGGTGATGTTCTTTACCGGCATGCCAATACGCCGCTCGACTGATCCGTCGGGAGTGTAGCGTACCAGATCCCCGCTCATTACTTGGGCATTCCAGAGACAGCCTTCCTCGTCAACGGTGGATCCGTCGGCGACGCCTGAGTCATCTTTGGTGCTAGCGAAGAACCGTTTGTTGGAAAGATTTCCGCTCTCTATATCAAAATCATAGGCCCAGAATTCCTCCTGGAAGGTGTCGGCAAAATAAAATGTTTTGTCGTCGGGGCTCCAACAGGGACCGTTCGAGCAGATAATACCATCATCCACCTTGGTAACAGAGAGATCTGGGTCGAGCCGCCACAGGCCGCAAACTCCTAACTCTTCATTGTCATCCATCCCGCCGGCAAAAAAGCGCCCCCAGCGGTCGCATTTGCCGTCATTTAGTCTGGTGCGTGGTTGGTCGGATTCTATCTCGGTGATCAACTCGTATTGGCCGCTATCGAAATCGAAGAAATAGAAACCATCGGCCAGCGCCATGACGGCGCCACCATCTTTTCTGAGAGCGATCGCGCCAACGTCCTTGTTGACGTGCCAATTCTCAACTTTACCTGTATTCGGGTCCATGCGCCACACAGCGGGCTTATTGACGCGTCTCCCCGTGCCGTCGACCCAATAGAGGCGGCCCTCCTCGACATCCCATACCGGACCTTCGCCAAGATGGTTCTCGCATTCCAGCAGGCATTCGATTTTAATGCTCATGTATTTCCCCCAATTTTTTAAATGCTTTGTATCATGGGCTGTGGGAGTGGGCGATCTCATTGTCTCGACACTTGGCTGCGGGTATGAGAGAAACAAGCAAAGATACGTATTGAAAGAGCCAAAGGAGAGCCGCAATGGCCACGAGCCAAAAGGTCATTATTAGTTGTGCCGTTACGGGGTCGGTCCATACCCCGTCCATGTCACCTTATTTGCCGCTGACACCGGACGAGATCGCTAAGGACGCCGTTGCCGCCGCCGAAGCGGGGGCGGCTATCCTGCATTTGCATGCCCGTAATCCCGACGACGGCAGCCCGACGCCGGATCCGGACGTCTACATGCAGTTTCTCCCGCGGATTAAACAGCAGAGCGATGCCGTGGTGAACATCACGACCGGGGGTGGCCTCGGCATGACGCTGGATGAGCGCCTTGCCGGCCCGCTCCGTGCTAGTCCGGAAATGTGCTCGATGAATATGGGTTCAATGAATTTTGGCTTGTTTCCCATCCTGGATAAAATGAAGGATTTCAAATACGAATGGGAAAGGAAGCATCTGGAATCGACCCGGGATTTTATTTTCAGAAATACATTCAAAGACATAGAACAACTTTTTAAAAGGTTAGGAGAGGACCACGGTACGCGCTTCGAGTTCGAGTGCTACGATGTAGGCCACCTCTATAATCTCGCCCATTTCGTCGACCGCGGGTTGGTAAAGCCGCCGTTCTTCGTGCAGACAATTTTCGGCATTCTGGGTGGCATTGGCGCAGAGCATAAGAACATGATGCATATGCGCGAGATCGCTAATGGTTTGTTCGGCGACGATTATCAATGGTCGATCCTGGCTGCCGGCCGGCATCAATTATCGTTCTGCACCATGGGAGCGATCATGGGTGGAAATGTCCGTGTGGGGCTGGAGGACAGCCTTTACGCAGGCAAGGGTAAATTGGCAAAATCTAACGCCGAGCAAGTTTCCATTATCCGTTCGATCGTTGAGAACTTGTCGATGGAAATCGCGACGCCGGGCGAAGCGCGTGAGATGCTCGCCCTAAAGGGCGGTGACTTGGTGAAATTCTAGGAGCCGGACGCGGCGCTGCACCCAGTATGGCTGGCGTATGAAAGTTCTACTGCTGCAGCACCATCTAAGTTCGGGCCCGGCTTATTTGTTCGAACCGGGTGCGAGCTACAATGCCTCGTTCGATGCCCGCATGCCTTATCTTGAAGCTGAACACGTGCTGCCCGCAGACGATAGCGCATTCGACGCCTATATGCTGTTGGGCGGCATCATGAATGCTGGCGATGTGGCGGAATTCCCGTGGCTCGATCAAGCGGCGGAATTGGTGCGCCTTTTCACGGCGGCGGAAAAGCCGGTGATCGGAATTTGCCTAGGATCACAGATCATCGCCCGGGCGTTCGGCGCCAAGACCTATAATCTGCCGGCCTCGGAGATTGGCTATTTCCCGGCGACGATTACCGCTGCCGGCCGTGACGATGTTTTGCTTGGCCATGAATTCATCGAGCCCCTGTATTTAGCCGAGTTCCACAGCCAAACATTCGATATTCCAAACGAAGGCACGCGGTTGATGGAAGGCCAGCCGTCCTGCCCCAATCAAGCATTTCGCATCGGCACTGCAACATACGCTTTCCAACCGCATTTTGAAGTGACGCCTGCTTCTATGACGCAGTGGGTGGAGGGTTCTGAAAAGTTAGTGGCGCAACACGCCCCCGATCTGCCGACGCAACTGCCGCGGCTGTTGAATTTGTATCATTACGGTGCACATGATTTTTGCTGGAAGGTCGGCAATGCTTGGTACGAATTGATTGCCGAGCGCATGAAGCGCAGCTAGCTATTGCTGCTCTTTTGCTTGCTGTAGGATGCCGTAGCAGAAGAAATTCAGAGGGAGTAGAGGAATGATTGTTCAATCCGCACCCGAAGGAGAAACATCGGGAAAGCGTTTCGTCATGAAATTGGCTGAGCATCTTGAACTGGTCGGTCAATTCGCCGAAAACTATGGCAATGACAAATTCGCTGAGCCTGAGCCGCGCGAAGAATTCATGTATGTATGCCGTTGGCACGACAAGGGGTGGCAGGATTTAGACGACAACCCACCTCTCAGTGCGGATACCGGCCTGCCGCACAATCTCGTTGAAACGCCATTGCCGATTATCCTCCTGACCAGTGCGCGCTCGCCGGAGCATAACGAAGCGCACCATCCTTATTGTGGTTTGATCGATAGCATGCACATTTGGGGACTCTATAACGGGCGTTACGGTCTGTCGGACAAGAAACTCATCAATATGATTCCGGATGAGCATCGTCTGTTGGCCGACAACATGCTGAATAATGAATTTCAACGCCAGGCAAGATTGAAAGCGGAACTAGGCGCCGACGCCAAGACGGCTGACTGGGTTAAGGACGGGCCGCTCTTCACAAATTATAAAATCTTGCAATTCTTCGATACGTTGGCGCTCTATTTCAACTGTAACCATGCCGGTGCGCGCGGGGAATCGGTGTTCGAAAATGTTCCACTCGATCAGGAAACCGACGCTACCATCACCGTTCGTCCGGTTGGCGATAACAGTTACAGCCTCGATCCCTATCCATTCCGCAAAAGCGGTATGGCGATTTCCTATGCAGGGCGTTATCTGACCCCGATGGATGCCAGTGCCGAGCCCGATATGGCGGCGGTCATGCGTGATACGCTGATAGAGCGCCAAAGCGCTACGCTAGTAGCGGCCTGAATCAATCTGAATTGTGGAGACCATAAGTTATGAAGGCGGTTGTCATTCATCGTCACGGCGGTCCGGAAGAACTCGTCTATGAGGATATCGAGACGCCCGAAATCGGACCAAACGATGTTCTGATCAATCTTAAGGCCGTCGGGCTTAACCATTTCGATCTTGATGTGTGCGGGGGCATTTCCGGGTATCTTAGCCTGGATATGCCGCACATTCTTGGATGTGAGGGCGCGGGTGAGATTGCCGAAGTGGGAAGCGCGGTGGAAGCCTTCCGGGTTGGCGATCGGGTGATGCCGTTCCTGACCACGTCATCGGGACAGTGCCGTCACCGGATCTGCAATTGTGCGCTTGGCATGGACAATATCTGTCTCGATTTTGACAAGCTCGGCGTCACCAGGTGGGGGACTTACGCAGAATATGTAAAGGTCAGCCAGCACAATGTCATCCGGATGCCAGATGGATTATCGTATTTTGATGCCGCTGCCACGCAAGTGGCCTATGCCACGGCCTGGGAACTGGTGATCAACAAGGCTCTCGTCCGCCAGGGCGAAGACGTGCTGATCAACGCGGCTGGCAGCGGCGTTGGCTCCGCGGCTATCCAGGTAGCACGCCTTGCCGGTGCACGTATCATTGCTACCGCCGGTTCTGACGAAAAGCTCGAGCGGGCGCGTCAATTGGGCGCGGACGAGGTGATCAACTATAACAAAACCGACGATATCGCCGAGGCGGTAATGGCCATGACTGGCGGGCGCGGCGTTGATGTCTGCATCGAGATGGTTGGCGGCAGGATTTTGCAGCAAAGCCTCGCCGCGCTTTGTCTGAACGGTCGCTTGTCTACCTGCGGCGCCCATGCCGGTGAGAAAGTCGAACTCGACATGATCGACTTTTTCCGTAAGCAAATCACCATGACAAGCTGCCACTTCGCGCCGAAATCGACGAACACTGAAGTTCTCAATCTGGTCGGTCAAGGCAAGCTGAGGCCGGTGATCGCTAAGTCTTTTCCGCTCGCAGATATGCGCGCAGCGCATGAGCTTCTGGCAAGTCGTGAATTTTACGGCAAGATCGTTCTCAACGTTTGACCTAGGGCAGGGCACCGGCCATGGCCGAAATCACGCTGCGTGGCGTTACGAAAATCGCGTCGCGACGCTACCTCCTCGATAATGTTGACATGACCATGCGCGACGGCGAATTAACGGTTCTCGTCGGCGACTCAGAATGCGGGAAGATAACAACACTGAAAGCCATCGCCGGTATCGATAAGATATCGAGCGGTGAAATTTATGTTGGCGGCACGGCGGTGTCTGGTCTCAAGGGGGGCAGACGCAATGTTGCCATGGTGTTTGAAAAGCAGGGCCTTTTACCTCACAAAAATGTCTATGATAACATCGCTTTTCCCCTGCACATGGCGAAGGTCGACAAGGCAGAAATTCGCGAACGGGTACATTCCGTCGCACGGCGTTTTGGCCTTGAAAACGTACTCACTAAGAGGCCCAAGAGAGTTAGTGAAGAGCAGCGTCACCTGATTGGAATCGCGCGCGCCGTAGTTCGTAATCCGGCAGCTTATCTGTTCCAGGCCATACAGCCCAAGGGTGGTCCAAATATCCGCAAACGTGTGATGAAAGAGATGGTGCGCCTGGTGCTGGAGGACGGCGCCACTGTCATTTATGCCACAGACGATAGTGCTGAGGCGCTGCGCATCGCAGACAAAGTCATCGTGATGTCATTCGGCGCAGTTGCCCAGATCGGAACGCCTAAACAGATCTATCGCAGACCCGCTGATCGTGATATCGCCGAACTATTCGGAACGCCACCAATCAATCTATTGGCCGGCGAAATTGTTAACCATGTAGATGGCCTGGCGAGAGTCCGTCTTGTGGGTGGCAGCGAAATTTCTGTGCCTGCTTTTGCAAAACTATCTCTTTCCGGCGACCAAGTAACCCTCGGTATCCGCCCGCCACACATCAAATTTGCGGACGCGGAAAGCAACACCCTCTCAGCGCAGGTTCTACAGAAAGAAATCTCCAGCGGTAAAACCATCCTACATCTCGATTCACCGGAGGGAGAGATCACTGCTATGGCTGAGGAAGTAGAGGCAAAAGATGTGACGCTCTATTTTCCGCCTGAATCTTGCCTTCTGTTTAACACCAATGGTCGGGCCATCCGCCGTAAAGCGCGACAGCGCCCGAAGCCCTGAAGTTAATCCGGCGCGCCCAAATCGTCGATGGCGCGGGCGCGCAGTTTATGTTTTTGCACTTTGCCCGTGGGTGTCATGGGAAGTTCCGCAACGCACAGGACATGGCGTGGAATCTTATAGCTCGCGATCTTCCCCTTGCAATGCGCTGCGACCGTGCCTTGATCCGGCTTAGTTCCGTCGACGGGAATGATAAAGGCCACCGGAATTTCTGCGAGGCGTGCATCCGGATAGCCTACCACCGCAACCTGATCCACCTCTGCCATCTTCAATAGGAAGGCCTCGACTTCGGCAGGTGAAACATTTTCCCCACCTACCTTGAGCATATCCTTAAAGCGGCCGATGAACCGGAGATGACCATCTGGGCGAATTAGGCCGGTGTCACCGGTATGCAACCATCCATCAGCGTCGATTGCCGCCGTCGTCTCTGCTTGGTTGTTGTAATAGCCTTTCATGATTGAGTAGCCGCGCACCAGAATCTCGCCTTGTTCACCCGTCGCCAGACGACGCCCGTTTTCTGGATCGATCACGCAATATTCAAGGCCCGGCATCGGAAATCCTGATGCGTCGCAGCGTTGCTCCGCCGTCGCACTGATGAACGAGCAGGCCGCGAAGGTCCAGGTCTCGCTCATGCCCCAACCCGAGACTGTTGTCGTCAGTTCTTCCTGACTGCGCCGGGCAATCGGTGTAGAGTTCAGCATCCCTGCCGGCAGGGAGCCAAAACGCAGCGACGATATATCGCGCTTGTCGCGCATCTGGCAGTCGAGCAAATCTTTATAATGGGTATCGAAGCCATGCATGATGGTGGCGCGCTCCGCTTCTACCAAACGAAGCGTTTCCGTGGCATCGAAACTATCCATCAGGATTTGCCTTGCGCCAGAAAGGATAGCCAGCATTGCGCATTCGCTATAGGCGTAGAGATGAAACATTGGCAAATTATTAATGATTGCGTCATCAAAGGTGACGCCAAAGCGGTTTATCCGGTCGATGACATTGCGGATGATCACATGGCTGTGCATCACCCCTTTGGGATGCCCGGTGGTGCCAGATGTATAGCAAATGAGTACGACGTCATCCGCATCAACAGCTGCCGCCCGTGCTTCAAGTTCATCTTGGCTTACCGATTTGCCGGCCGCCAGGAGATCAGCCCAGGCAAGCATACTCGGATCTGGTTCTGCGCCGAATAGAATCACGCGGCGCAGTTTGGGGAAGTTGTCGCAGTTGAGGTTTCGCGGCGCTTGTCCGGCAATGTCCGGTAAATTTTCGCGAATCATCGCGAGGTAATCTACCGGCCCCGAGCGGGCCATAGAGATCCAGGTTGCGCTATCCGATTGTTTTACTGTGAAGGCGACATCAGCGGTACGGTAGCGGGTATTCAGTGGCACCAGAATGGCGCCTACCTTGGCGATGGCGTACATGAGAAACAGCCATTCCGGGCGATTGACCATCCAGAGAGCAACATGTTCGCCAGGCTCGACACCAAGGCCGATAAGGCCGCGCGCCGTCCGCTCCACTTCCGCATCGAATTCGACATAGCTCCAGCGTTGGTCGCCGTAACATAGCGCCTCGCGCTCGCCGTAGCGTTCCCGGGCCATCGCCGGTAAATCGCCGAATTTCAGCTTTTTGAACCATTCACTCATGTCGCATCCATTGCTTGCTGAAATCTATCCACTAAGCTTTACCACTCATAGAAAAGCCATAACCCACCGGTCTGGACAAGCGGTTCCGGTGAAAATAGGGAGAAAATATTGATGTCAGAACCGACCATATTGACTGACGTCGAGGGCGCGATTGGGATCATCACCGTCAACCGGCCGGAAAGGTTAAACGCGCTAGATCTGGCGACCATCGGCCAGATGGAAACGGCGCTCGGCGACATGGCGGAGGACCCGGAGGTGCGGGTGATCATATTCACCGGCGCGGGTAAGGCGTTCATTGCCGGCGGGGATATCGCAGACCTTAATTCCCGCGAAGGATTAGCCCATTACACAGAATTCGCCGGACCTATCCACGATCTTTTCCGGCGTATCGAAATCTGCGACAAGCCGACAATTGGGGCCGTCAACGGTTGGGCCCTAGGCGGCGGATGTGAATTGATGCTTTCGCTGGATATCCGCATCGTTTCGGCCGGCGCGCGCATCGGCGTACCGGAGATTAACTTGGGCCTGTTTCCGGGCGCTGGTGGCACTCAGCGATTGATCCGGCAAATTTCTTTGTGTCGAGCCAAGGAACTTATGTTCACCGGGGACCATATCAGCGCTGAAGAATCTGTCGCTTTCGGTCTCGCCAACAGTGTTGTTCCAGCCGAAGAACTGATGTCGACCTGTAAAGCGCTAGCCGACAAGATCGCCGGTAAATCGCCAGTCGCGCTTAGAATTCTAAAACGCACCCTGGCTGCCGGAGCAGACATGTCGCTGCCGTCGGCGCTGGCCCATGAGCAGGGGATGATTAGCCTTACCATGGACAGCAAAGACGCGCATGAGGGTTGTCGTGCCTTTCTAGAAAAGCGCGATGCCAATTTCGGTGGGAACTGAAGTATGGATTTCCGCGTCACCGACGATCAGGAATTGATGGTCGAAACGGCAACCAAAATCTGGGAACAGTTAGCGTCGATTATTGGCGGTAGTTCAGAATTGCGGGTGACTTTCCGACGGGAATGAGGCAAGTCATTTGCGGCGCTGGATGATGTGGTGCGGCGCTGGCTGAGGATCATTGTGGTTGGCCGGGATTGCTGGATTTGTTGAATGCTGAACGTATCGTTACTACGGCAGGATTGATCGGTGCTACCCATCTCGCGATCGGCCTCGCCGTTGACTAAGCCAAGCAACGCACAATTTTCGGTGATTGTCCGATATCTATTATCAAGGCCTGCAGTTTCCAGACACCCAAGCCGCAGCTGAAGGCATTGAACTCGTAATGCAGACAATGGATGTGGCATGGGATGAGTCTCAGAGATGCATGTCGAACGCCCGTGGCGTCACACGCGCCTGTTTCGCTTTACCCTATTCTCCAAAGAGATGATCCTAAACAATATTTCAATACATGAATTGGGCATGGTGCGAGGATATTAACTCGGTTGATGAAAAGCGTATTGAGGTGAGCTAAATACATATTAGTTAGGACTCTCGCAGCGTAAATTTGTTAATCTCGGGAGGATCAATATCCAGAAACTATATCTTGTTGGGAGTAGCATGATGCTAGGCGGATATGCGGGACAATTACTTCGGGTTAATCTTACTACGGGGCGCTGCGAGACCGAACCTCTACCCGACGAATCCGAGCTTCGGAAATATGTCGGCGGTATCGGCCTGGCGATGCGAATCATCCTCGATGAAACTCATGCAGGCATGAAGGCGACCGACCCAGACGCACCGTTCTTGATGATGAACGGCCCATTGGCCGGAACCTCGGCCCCAAGTTCTTCCAACCTTGCCATCGTTTCGTTGAATTATGATACGCCTTACGCGGTAGCGACCGGCCACTCGCATGGATATTGGGCAGCCTATCTAAAACATGCTGGCTATGATGGCATTGTTATCACCGGCAAGGCGGATAAGCCTGTCTATCTTTGGGTCGACGATGACAATGTCGAAATTCGAGATGCGACGCAAATTTGGGGCAAAGATACGCGAGAAACGGAGCGTTTGATTAAGCGTGAACTTGGTGACGAAGAGAAGATTAGCGTTGCTTGCATCGGGCCGGCGGGAGAAGCGATGCTGCACGGCGCCTCGGTTAAGAACGACCGTAATCACGGTGCTCACAAGGGCGGCATCGGCGCGGTTATGGGGTCCAAGATGCTGAAGGCGGTGGCAGTGCGCGGTACTGGCACCCCGGCGCTAGTAGACGCTAACGGATTTGCTGACGTGACGAAGAAATGGGATGATTCTATTACCGCCGAACGCAAGCCGGGGGAGGGCACGCCGGCCGTTGGCTCACTGCTGAAAGAGGGTGGTATCACGCGTATTTATACTTATGTGGCCGCGGAGAGCATGATCGGCTGCAAAAATTTGACCGATCCAAATTGGGGCGAGGGCTATGCCCAGAAGTTTGTGGACCGGGCGGCCGAGGATTGGAGCGTGGTGCCAAAGGAATCCTATAATTGCACCATCGCCTGCGCCTATGACTGCACCATCAATAGCGGGAAATTCGCAGGCTTTACCGCAAGTATGTGCGGCGGCGGTGAGAATATTGAAGGCGCTGCCGCGATGATCGGTATTGACAATCCTGATGAGGCGCTTGCGTTGACCGATCATTTCGACGGTATGGGCATTGATTCATCGGTCGCCGGCGCGCTGATGGGCATGTGTTACGAGCTTTATGAGCGCGAGCTGTTGTCGCCCCAAGACACCGGTGGTCTCGAGCTAAATTGGGGCAATTTCGATTCTGCAGTAACGCTTATCGATCAAATGTGCAGCGGGGAAGGATTCGGTGGTCGCGTGCTTGCCAAGGGCCTCAAGGAAGCAGCAGCGCTATTGGGCCCGCCGGCGGAAGCCTGCGTCCTGCATATCCGGGGCGGTGGCATAAACTTACACGATTGGCGACCGGCCTGGAGCGTCTTGCTTGGCCAAATCGTGGCCGGCGCTGGTGTGTGCTGGCAAGGTCCAGGCGTTGACGCCTGGACCTCCGAACCTGACCTTGGCTATACCGAAATAGCAGAGCCTTTCATTACCGAAGGTAAGGCAGAGGCAGTGGCCAAGACCCAAGCCAAAAAGTTATGGGAAGATTCGCTCGGCGTCTGCTGGTTTGCCTGCTGGGGCGTGAAGGACGTGCTGCCCAATTCCGCGAAGGCGATCGAACTTGCCACCGGATGGAAAGATTTCGATCAGGAAGAAGCCCTGGCGGTCGGCGAGCGCCTGATCAATATGCAACGCATCATCGCTATCAAACGCGGCTTTACCTCCAAAGACGAGTTCGATGTTTCCGACCGCTTGTTGGAGGCACCGACCGAAGGTCGGGCGGCGGGCAAGACCATCAAGCCGCATTTGGAAGATCTGGTGAAAGATTATTACGGCGAGATGGGCTGGGAAGAAGCAGGCCGGCCGACCGAAGCGACGCTGGAGAAAGTCGGCCTCTCTGGCGAACTCTAAAAATTAAAGTTTAGGGACAGCTCGGCGTTTCGGGGCCGGGGGCGCCGAGCGCAAGGTACCGCTCGCGTCCTAGACCTAGCGTTTGATCGACGCTGGTGGTGACATAGGCCACCTCATGGTGCAGGTGGTTGTCTTCGCCGAGGGTAATTTCAAGGACATAATTATTGGCGATCGCCTGTCGGTTTTCGTCGAGCGAAACGAGCCCCACCGGGGTCTCAAAGCTCAGTTCTGCCAGCGCTCCGCGAAACACGTTGCCCCCGTAAGATAGTTCGCCATCCACCGCATCTAGGGCGAGGAGCGCGGCTTTGGTATTGACGTAGTAACTGAAGGTGAAAAGAGACGGCTCCTCCGCAGCATCAGGGTAGCGTGCGCGATATGCGGTCACGAATTCCTGCCAGCCTCTCCCCTGATCACCATCGGCAAGCGGAGACCCGGCAATCGCACCTGGCAGTCGACTATGAAAGATTGAGTTTGCGCCGAGCAAGGAAGGGTCGAAGGTAATCGAACCGCCGATAATTGGGAGCGTGCCGCCATCATTCCAATATTGCGTGAGAAAGTCCGCTGTCGCGTCGCCATCGAGCGCGATAAAAATTGCATCTGCTTCGCTGGTTTCGAGTTTCGCCGTGATTGCGGCATAGGACTTGTCACTAAATGGTAACCAATGATGCTCGGTGACACTGCCGCCAAGAGCGCAGAACTCGACTAGGAATCCCATCACTTGGGTATAGGGAAAGGAATAATTCTCGCCTAGAGTAACGACCTGACGGTAGCCCTTGTCGAAATAGGCGTACCGACCGAGACCAGCCATCCATTGTGCTGCATCCGTGGTAAAGCGAAAAAAATTGGGTGCCGGATCCATCAAAGTCAGGTCGCGTGCCGCCGAGGCGCCATTCAGGAATGTGATCGTCGGGACGGTTTTGGCGAACGCCTTGAGCGCCCTTCCTTCGCCGCCGCTGAGCGGGCCAATGATAATCTCAGCCTCACTTTTGCTTACCAAAACTTGCGCCCGAGCCTGGATGGTCTCAGCTGGAGCATCGCCGGTTTCAAAGATGAGTTGGACGAGTTTGCCTCCGGCACTACCGTCGAATTCGGCTAGTGCCAGTTCTGCGCCGCGCTTAGCTTCCAAGCCGTAGTCCGCATAGACCCCGGCTTGTGGCGCTAATACGCCGATATTGATGGCTTCTTTGGCTCGTGGCGTGGTGGCCGCGAGTGTACAGCCTAAAGAACATACGGCGAGGAGCGTCAAAAGACGTATTAATACAATCATAGGCGGGTGTAGTTGTTGCTGGCGATACGAAGGTTTCGCCAAATTAATCGTTACAAAATGGCCAGGATAAAAATGGACCGGCGAACTGTAAACACGGCGCTACGAAATGCGCAATATGATTTGAAATTAGATCGTCTGGGGATACGCGATATAATTAGTAACGAGCATTGGAGCGCCACGACAAATTGATTGAGCGACATGAAATTCAGAATTGCAATAGATACTGGTGGCACTTTCACTGATGTTGTTGTGGCAGACGAGAGGGGGGAGCTCACCCTTGGCAAGGCGCCGAGTACGCCAGAACGAAGCTCCGGTGGGGTGATCGACGGGCTCAGAGATGCGGCGCGCAATATGTCGCTCGATCTGGCTGGGCTGATCGCTGGTACTGAAGTCCTAATCTACGGGACGACTTGGGCAACAAATGCGATCATCACCTGCAACACCGCCAAAACCGCGATACTTTTGACCGAAGGATTTCCGGATATCCTGGTCTACCGCCAAGGTGGCAAGCTACATCCGTTCGAAATGCAGATTGATCCGCTCAAGCCTTATGTGCCTAGAAGCCTGACTGTTGAGGTGCCGGAGCGCATCAATGCTGAAGGCGGGATAGAGCGCGCGCTCGACGAGGGGGCGGTGCGGCAATCGTTGAAGCGCTTGAGTAAGTGCGGCGTCGAGGCGGTGGCAGTGTGTTTGCTGTGGTCGATCAAGAATCGGGCACATGAGGTGCGCATTGGCGAACTAATCGAAGAAATAATGCCGAGCATACCCTTCACCCTATCGCACCAGCTCAATCCGATTTTGCGCGAATATCCACGTGCCTCTTCGACGGCCATCGATGCCTCGCTCAAGCCGCGTATGCAGGCGCATTTAGGCGAATTGCAGAGTGATTTGAATGCCATTGGTTTTGTAGGAGAAATGCTAGTCAGTACGGTCTCGGGCGGAGTGATGCATGTGGCCGATGTTGCCGAGCGGCCAATTTATATGGTCAAGTCGGGGCCGGCTATGGCGCCGCGCGCCGGTATCGCCTATGCCGAGGCGGAGAATCTTAGTACCGATTTGCTCGTCGTTGACTCTGGCGGCACCACCTTTGATGTCAGCCTGGTGCGTGACGGCGAGGTCAAATTCACCCGTGAGACATGGCTTGGACCGCTCTTTTACGGGCACAATCTCGGCCTTTCTTCGGTAGATGTGAGGAGCGTTGGCGCTGGCGGCGGCTCCCTCGTCTGGATCGATTCCGGTGGTTTGTTGCGCGTTGGACCAGGTAGCGCCGGCGCGGTTCCCGGACCCGCCTGTTACGGTCGTGGCGGCACTGAGCCAACGGTTACGGATGCTGCGGTGGTGCTCGGCTATATCGATCCCAATCACTTTCTTGATGGGCGCATGCCACTCAATGTTGAAGCAGCACGTGTGGCGGTTGGCGGTATCGCTTCGGTGCTTGATTTAGCGCTTGATGAGGCGGCATTTTCGATTCTTCGTATCGCCAGTGAATCGATGATCAAGGCAATCGAGGAAATTACTGTTAATGAAGGGGTGAACCCGCGCGAATGTATTCTCGTTGCTGGCGGTGGCGCAGCCGGGCTGAACATCTTACCTATCGCCGAAGCACTCGGCTGCCGCCAGGTTCTGTTGCCCAAGACGGCCGGCGCACTGAGCGCTTGCGGGGCGCAATATTCTGATATCGTCGCCGAGTTTAGCGCCAGCCAATATGTGCGTACAGATCATTGGAGCGTTGAACGGGTGGCCGGTACACTGGCCGATCTTGAAGGTCAGATGGAAGATTTTGCCGATGGCCTACGGGATCGCGGGATCTCCGAGTTCCATACGCAGTACTTCGTCGATGCGCGTTATCTTAATCAGCAATGGGAAACCGAAATTGAATTGCCCGGAACGGATTTCGGGGAGGCCGGCGCACTCCATGCGCTGATCGAAAGGTTTCATGGGGTTCATGAGGATCTCTACGGCGTCAAAGACGAGAACGGCATGCTGGAATGCCTCCATTGGAAAGCCCGCCTGACCGCACGCCTCGAGCGACCATCGCCAGACGTCTGGCAACCCGGGACCGGCCACGAGGCCGCACCAGCTCGCGTTATGCAGGCCTATTTTGGCGTGCATGGCCTTCTCGAGACGCCGGTTTACCGTGGTGCCAATTTGGCGCCGGGCACAGAATTTTCGGGACCCGCCTTAGTCGAGGAACCGACGACCACGATCGTCGTCTATCCCGGCATGACCGCACGGGTGAGTGCCGCAGGTAATTACATGCTCGACACCGCACCCGACTCTAAGGTGGCCCCCATAGAAGTTGACGCGCCCATCGATTCGGTGGATTTGGCGATAATGGCCAACCGCATCGACGCCATCCTGCGCGAAATGCAGGGCGTGGTGATGCGCACAGCTCGCTCGGCCGTTATTGGACAATCGCGCGATTTTTCGTGCTCTATCGTCACCGCAGAGAACGAATTGCTTGCCACTGCTGAAGGCATACCGGCGCATATATTCGGCTCGCATCTGCAAACCGCGACGATCGCGCGCGAGCATCCCGGTTACCGCGAAGGTGATGCCTACCTCCACAACGACCCATATGACGGCAATAGCCATGCCGCCGACTGGTCGATCATGGTGCCGGTGTTTCACGGCGGCGAACATCTGTTTACCGTAACCGTCAAAGGCCATCAGGCAGATTGCGGAGATTCAATCCCAACCACCTATACGCCGCGGGCGCGCGATGTCTATGAAGAAGGCGCGCTAATTTTCCCGTGTGTGCGCATTCAACGCGATGGCAAGGACAATGAAGACATTATTCGCATGTGCCGGCGGCGCATTCGAGTGCCTGATCAATGGTATGGGGATTACCTCTCACAATTGGGCGCGGCGCGAATCGGTGAGCGCCGGTTGAAGCAGTTTGCTGACAAATATGGCGCCACCCGGGTGCGCCAGTTCATCGCCGATTGGTTTGATTATGCTGAACGCCGCGCGCTGTATGCCATCCAGAAGTTGCCTAAGGGCACGCTTATCAATCATGGCACCCATGATCCAGTCGAACCGTTTCTGCCTGACGGGGTAGATATTACCGTTAAGGTCGAGATTGACCCGGACGCTGGCATGGTTACGGTAGATTTGCGTGATAATCCAGATTGCATCAACGCTGGTCTAAATCTTACCGAAGCTTGCGCTACCGCCAACGCCATCCAGGGAGTGTTTGAGAATTTGGATCCCGACCTGCCGGCTAATGCTGGCAGCTTCCGACTTGTAAATGTGCTTTTGCGCGAGAATTGTGTGGTCGGCATTCCGCGCTTTCCGCATTGTTGTTCGCTGGCTACCACCAGCATGGCTGATGTGGTCGTGAACCTCACCCAATCAGCGTTCACCCAGCTTGGCGACGGGTTTGGTATGGCGCAGGGCAATCTCTGCTTCGCCGCCGGCATGGGGGTGATTTCGGGCACCGACTGGCGGCGTGGCGGAGCTGATTATATCAATCAGGTTTATGTGATGGGTGGTGGCGGCCCGGCGCAGCCGGCCAACGACGGTATGATTTATTTATTGACACCGGGCGGTGCCGGTTTGTTGCACCGTGACAGTATTGAGTTCGATGAACAGCGCTTTCCCGTTTTTATCCGCTCGCAACGCTTATTGTCTGATTCAGGCGGCGCCGGGCGGCAACGCGGGGGGCCGGCGACCGAGGTCGTCTTCGGCCCAAGGCACGATCCGATGACGGTTAGCATTATGGGGGGCGGCACAATAAATCCGCCGCAGGGCGTTCTCGGTGGGCATGATGCAAACCACGCGTATCACGGCCATATAAGAGTCGATGGTTCGGAAGAGTTTAAACCTAACGGCGTTATGTTGACCCTTGATGCTGGCGAATTCGTGCGCTCGATAGATAATGGCGGCAGTGGCTATGGCGAACCGTACTGCCGCAACGCCGAGGCGGTGCTCGAAGACGTAGTGGAAAAATTCGTCACACGCGAGAACGCGGCGGAACTGTATGGTGTGATACTTTCCGGCAATACTGAAGACGGCACCCTGGCGATCGATACAAATGCCACCGTTGCCCGGCGCGGTCAGCTAGCGGAAGAGTAGGGCAGCCCAGTCATGAATCTCCATTACTTGCTTGCCCAACGCGGCGAAGAGGGACGGCCGGTCCGTATCGGCGTTATTGGTGCTGGAAAATTTGCCACCATGTTTCTTTCGCAAGCAAGGCATACGCCGGGTATGCATGTGATGGCGATTGCTGATCTCGACGCTGAGCGCGGACGAACGGCGCTCAACGCCGCCGGTTGGCCCGCCGATGCCGCCGAGGCCCCGAGTTTCGACGCTGCACTGAAGAACGGCACGACACATATATCCGATGATGTCGACGCGCTGATCTCGGCGGACGGCATGGAACTTGTGGTTGATGCTACCGGCAATCCGCCCGCCGGCATTGCTCATGCTCTAGCCTGTATCGAGCATGGTTGCCATATCGTTATGGTTAATGTCGAAGCCGATGCACTCGCCGGTCCGCTATTGGCACGGAGGGCCAAAGCGGCTGGGTTAGTCTATAGCTTGGCTTACGGCGATCAACCTGCGTTGATCGCTGAACAGGTCGACTGGGCGCGCGCGAGTGGCTTCGAAGTCGTGGCGGCGGGAAAGGGTACGAAATATTTACCCGGATATCATTATGTTACGCCAGACGATGTGTGGGCTCACTATGGCATTGACGCTGATCATGCCGCGGCCCATGGGCTGAATGCGCAAATGTTTAATTCCTTTCTCGACGGCACTAAATCGGCAATCGAAATGACCGCTGTAGCCAATGCCACAGGACTGAACCCCGCACCCCAGGGGTTGAGCTTTCCGGCATGCGGGGTTTCTGAATTGGCGAAGCAGCTTCGCCCTGCCGGGGATGGCGGGATCCTCCATCATAAGGGACAGGTCGAAGTGATCTCCAGCCTCGAACCTGGTGGCGGGAATGTTATCGGCGACCTACGCTGGGGAGTTTTTGTCGTGTTCGAAGCACCGAGCAGTTACGCGGTGACAAGTTTTAAAGAATACGGCATCCCAACCGACCCAAGCGGACGCTACGCGGCCATGTACAAGCCGTTTCATTTGATTGGCTTGGAGCTTGGTATATCGGTTGCGAGCGCCAAGCTCCGGGGCGAGGCCACCGGCGCACCGAACGGCTTTCGTGGCGACGCCGTGGCCACGGCAAAAAATGACCTAAGGGCCGGTGATATGCTTGACGGGGAGGGTGGGTACACGGTGTACGGGACGTTAATGCCGGCGGCGGCGAGCCTGGCAGCAAATGGCCTACCGATCGGTTTGGCGCATCGGGTTAGGCTGAAGCACGCCGTCGCGCGGGAT
>CAYPSQ010000012.1:0-41442 GCA_964413115.1 uncultured Rhizobiaceae bacterium
GCGGCGGCGGCATCGAGCTAGCCGTCACGGTGATAGCCAGCTTTGCACCGTGGCTGGCGCCCAACGGCCCGCAAGAACAGGATTTGTTCGGCAATCTGCTGCCTCCGGCGTGGGACCCGCTCGGCGACCCCAAATATCCGTTCGGCACTGACAATCTCGGCCGCTGCATTCTGTCGCAGTTGATTTACGGTGCCCGGGTTGCAATGGTCGTCGCCGTCATCGCTTCTACCGGTGCCATGGTGATCGGCGTCACGCTCGCCCATATCGCCGGCTATTTCGGTGGCTGGATTGATGCCGTGATCACCCGGCTGGTCGATCTCTGGATGTCGTTCCCGCCAGTAGTCCTCTCGCTCATTCTGATGCTCGGCCTCGGCGGCGGCGGCTCCAACGTGATCCTCGCCATCATCCTGGTCGATTGGACGCGGTTTTGCCGAGTGATCAGAAGCGACGTACTGGTGGTGCGCCGGCGCGACTATATCTCGGCGGCGCACCTACTCGGCTTCGGTCATTTCCGCACGCTAAGACGCGAAGTGCTGCCCTCGGTGATGCCGCTCATTATCACCATGATGGCGCTCGAAATGGGAATCGCCGTCGTTGTCGAAGCTATTCTCAGTTTCGTCGGCCTAAGCGTGGAGGCCGATATCTCCGCTTGGGGCGTGATGGTGGCGGACGCACGACAATTTATGTATCAGTCGGTTTGGGGATTAATTCTGCCCATTGCCGCCATCACTGTGACGGTGCTCGGCTTTAATCTGTTGGGAGACGGGTTGCGCCGAACGCTCGATCCGCGCCTCCGTCAGGATAGGCATACCAAATCATGAGCCTGGTCAAAGCTCACGATATCACACTCGGTGCGCGCATCGGCAACATGTCGGTAGAGGTTTTGCGCCATGTGTCGTTTACGCTAGAAGCGGGCGAGACTATTGGCCTGGTCGGGGAATCGGGCGCCGGCAAGTCGATGATCGGCAGGCTGTTCTCGCAGCTCCTGCCACCAGGTTTCGCTGTCACTGCCGGCGAGCTTACATTCGATGGGCTCGATCTCATCGCCTTGCCCGCGGCCAAGCGGCGCCAGTTGCTCGGCAAGCGCATCGCGTTTGTACCGCAGGAACCGATGACGGCACTCAACCCGGTGCGCTCGATCGGCAGCCAGTTCAATGAACATTTGAAACGCCTCAGCGTGCGCGGCGCCCGTGTGCGGCGCGAATTGGCATTAAAATTCCTCTCCGAAGTGCATTTACCTGATGCGAAATCGTTGCTCGGCAAATATCCGCACCAACTTTCCGGCGGCATGTGCCAGCGCGTGTTGATCGCGCTCGCCTTTTCCGGCGATCCGGCCCTAGTCGTCGCCGACGAACCCACTACGGCGCTCGACGTCATGACACAAGCACGCATTATGTCGTTGATCGCTGAGATGCAAAAATTACACGGCACGGCGATGATTTTGATTACCCATGACCTCCGCCTTGCTGCGCATGTATGTGACAAGATTCTCGTCATGTATGCCGGCGATGTGGTCGAGAGTAGTAACGCGCGCAAGCTTCTGGCCGATCCGCGCCATCCCTATACGCGCAGTCTGAAACGCGCCAATCCGACAATCTCTGGGCCACGCATGCGCCTGCCAACATTGCCCGATCAAATGCCCGGACTGGTCGAATTTGCCACTCTATCGGGCTGTCGGTTTTCGCCGCGCTGCCCGATTAACGCGGATGATTGCCTCGCGGGAGGGCCAACTATGCTCGAAGTCGGGCCGGATCATGACGTTCTCTGCGTGCCAGCCTGCGCCAGCGGCGGTCACGATATCAGCGAGGCGGCGGCACCACCGGCGCCGAGTGGCACCGGGGCGGACATGCCGCTGGTCGAGTTAAAAAATGTCTCACGACGCTTTGTCACGCGTGGAAAATGGTTTGCCGATGCCACCACAGTCGAGGCCGTTCGCAGTGTCTCGTTCACGATTCACCCAGGTGAGTTCATCGGTATCGTCGGCGAAAGCGGCAGCGGAAAAACCACCGTCGCACGCATGATTGCCGGTCTTGACCAGCCATCCGAGGGGCAAATCTTGGTGCGTGGCAAGGATGCAGCACTGCAAACCGCAGAGGCCCGAAGCGAGCGCCTGGAAACCCTACAAATGATCTTTCAGGATCCGCAGTCGGCGCTCAATCCGCGTCGAATGGTCGAAAGCCTCTTAACCCAAGCAATGGAGGCAAATCATCGCAAACATGACGCTGAGGAACGCCAACAGCGTGCCCAGAATTTACTGCGCGAGATCGGTCTGCCGGGCGATAGTCGACAGCGCTATCCGTCGCAACTTTCTGGCGGCCAGCGTCAGCGCGTCAATATTGGCCGCGCCATTTGCGTTGCACCCAAGGTTCTGGTCGCTGATGAAATCGTCTCTGGGCTTGACGTGTCGGTGCAGGCCCAAATACTTAATCTGCTTCTGCGACTGCGTGAGGAACTGGATATCTCCCTGCTCCTGATCTCACACGACCTCTCAGTGGTGCGCTATATTTGCTCTCGCGTCTTCGTCATGCATAAGGGGTATGTGGTCGAAAGCGGCCCGACGGAAAAGGTGTTCGCTGATCCGCAGCACGATTATACGCGCACACTCCTCGCCGCTGTGCCGCCTGATGATGCCAACGCTCCCTGGCCACCGAAGTTTGATCAAAACGGGCTGCTTGCATAGAATTATGCGTCAGCCTCAGCGAGGTTTCCGCCACAACAAGTTTAACGCCGGACCGCCGAACGGCAATTGGGCCTGTCCAGTCAATTTGAATCCGAAGCGCTGATAAAATCCGACTTTGGCGGAGTCGGCGGTCTCCAAAAACGCGGGTACACCGTCTGCGTCAGCCAAGTCTAAGGTCTCGCGAATCAATGCCGAGGCCAGGCCGCGGCCCCGCACTTCTGGCAGGCTTGCAATGAAAGAAAGAAAATAACAAGGCTCTGGTGGATGAATTTCGACGCTCGTCCGGATTACCGCATTCAGGCGGGCCAGGCGGGATGGTGACGCCACTCGCAACTTCCAGATGGTGCTCGCGAGACGAGCCCACATGCCACTGCTCGGGTGTTGCGCATCGGGCGGTAACCAGACAGCGCAGGCGCTGAAACTATCGTCCACACGCACCTTGCCGTGGGGCACCGCATCCGCCAACATTTCGACGAAGAATAATTCTGCGGCGCTCTCGCGTGACCAGGGGCGGAGGAACCAATCGAGGACGATATCGTCGGCAAAGGCGCGCGCCAGCAGCGTCGCCAACGCCATCGCTTCATCCCCGCGCGCCGCGCGCAATGACGTCATATCAGGATAGGGTCTGCCACTCTTTGTGCGCCGGGCTAATCAGTTTGATGCATAGCTTCACATGGTTGAAGCGCCAGCCCTCAGTGGTCTTGATCAGTGTGGTCTCATACCAACCACCAATGACATTGTCTCCGGGCTTGCCGTCAGCGTCCGGCATTTTGGCCAGCTCCCAGAGATACCAGAAACAATCTGCGCTGGTGCCATCCTCAGAAATTTTTATTTCCGGCGAAACCATATAGTGAAGGCTCCACAAAATCGTCTCACGCGCGACGTCGACCATGGCCTTGCTGATGTCGCCGATGCCTTCGTGGCGACCAAAACCCTCTGCCTCCCACACTGCGTCTTCTGTGTAGAGCGGCGCCAGAATTTCGGGATCGTTTTTGCGATCAGCGCCACGAGCATAGGTCACCACCATACCCTTGATCGCTTCGATATCTTCGAGGCGCCCGATGCGTGCTTCCAAACTTGAACTCATTTTGTTCCTAACTCTGCATGAATTGTTCTAGCGCGTGATAGCCGTGGCGCACGAGAATCTCCTCGTCCTGCAATGTCAATTCGGTCTTGGCACCGGATTGCAGCGCAGCTTGTGTTGCCTCCATCGTGGCGGTGTCCTCAAGCCAGGCGTTGCGGGCGATCAATTGCGCACATTGTAGCGCCCAGCGCTCGCTGTTGCTGGTCGGCTGCCGGTAATACATTTTGCCTTCCCAACGCGTGCGGTTGTGTGCGAGAGGCCAGAACTGGTGGGTGAACCACAACCCTTCTGAGATATGCAGCAGCAGATTGGGGAAAATAACGCTGAGCTCGAAGGAAAAGTCTGCCATGCCATCAGGATTGACCGAGGCCGGCAGGGTCGAGCCCTGATGATGCGCACCAGCATAGCCGCCGGCAATTTTATCGGCCACAGTCTGCACTGGGCGTAAGGCCGCCGATGGGCTAAGGCAGACGGCCGCGGTGCGATGCGGGCCAAACATGCGTACATTCGCCAGACCCGAAGAGAAGGTATTGGGGAACGACCCGGCGTGGATAGTATGGACGTGATAGGCCTCGGCGAAGGCGTCGTGGCTTACTTTCCAATTACATTGGAGATTGGTCCAATAGCTGTAGCATTCAGACAATTCGGAATAGGGGAACCCGCCCATATGGTCCGCATAGTCGCCGAGATAGTCAATTAGTGACTTGCTACCTCCGGAGTCTAGATTAACAAAAATGAAGCCTTCCCAAACTTCGGTCCGCACCCTGGTAAGGCCGTTCTCTGTTTTATCGAAACAGGAATAGAAGCGCTCCTCTTCCGGCACCTGTATGAGGCCGCCATGGGAATCATAGACCCAGCCGTGAAATCGGCAGGAGAGGACTGCCGCCTTGCTAGAGCCAAAGGTCTCATCGCCGGTTTCCGTCACCACAGTGTTGCCACGATGCGAACAAACATTATAGAAGCCGCGCACTACGCCATCCTTGCCACGCATGACGATGATCGAGCAGTTGGCCACATCAACGCGCTTGACCTTATAGTCGCCCGGTTTCGGTAATTCCTCATCGCGCGCCACCATCAGCCACGTTTTCTTAAAAACAGCATCGCGCTCACGGGCGTAAAATTCCGGCGAGATGCAAGGCTCGGTAGACACCGGCCCCGTGCCCAGTTCAGGATAAAGGGAAGCCCAACGGTGCGACGATGCTTCGCTCATAGAAGGTCTCCTACCACTACGCTGCAGATTTGGGCTTGCTCGGCCGGTTGACGAGAAACACGCCGATAATCATAAGGGCGAGGGCCAGCCAAATCCACAAGCTGTGGCTTTCATCAAAGAAAATCAATCCCCACCCGATCCCGGCAAGCGGCACGATGAAGTTCACGGTGGTAAAGAATACCGGCCCCGCAATACGGATAATTTCGATCATCAAATAGAACGACAGCGCCATCACACAGACGGCCATAATCAGCGCCCAATCGCTGGTTTCCATCGGCCCTTCGAACCACCACCATTGCCCACTCGCGACCGTCACCACCAACATGAATAGCGTGCCAGCGATAAGTGTGCCACAGGCTAGAGGAAGCGCGCCCGAGGGTGGCGGTTTGATAAGGGCGATGATGATCGCGTTAGCAACATAAAGCAGCGGCGTGACCATACCGAGCAGTACCCAGGGCACCATCTCCGGCGACGGCAGGCTGGTCTGGGGCACAATAATGAGCGCTACCGCAGCCAGGCCACACACAAGACCAAGGGTACGCAACAGGGCAAAGCGTTCGAGTTTGAACAGGGCCGCAGCGGGATAGGTGAATATTGGCGTCAAGGTGGCGCCGAGGCTCAGTACACCGGTGGGCACCTCCGGCGCAACCACGGCAAGAACAGAATAGGAGAGGCCGTAAGAAATTGAGCCCAACACCAGATAGGCGCGGACATGCGGCCATTCGAGTTTTGGCAGACTGCGGGTCAGCAGCCCCAGTACAAAAAGTAACAGCGCCGCGCCCGCACCCATCCAAAATACATAGGCGAGAAAGGGAATGCCGCCGGTGATCGCGAAGCGGGTCAGCGAATAGGTGAGACCCCAGAAAATTCCAGAAATAAGCAGCATGACGATCGGCCAACCGAACACGGGGTTGCCCCGCGTCGCTGGCGGAGCGGCGGTAACTTGCGGATGCTCGTGCGTGTAGGTTTCGCGCGACGTCATCTACTTTCCTATAAGACATCTGAATTCGGCTAGCCGAAATATCGTCAAGCGGCGGCGAACCCTATTTTCACAATTTTACACCAATCGATTAGGCGGCAGTTTGCCGGCGAAATAAGCGTCAAGATTATCGAGCGCCTGAAGGCCCATGCCGCTTCGCGCAACAAGTGTGGCGCTACCTATATGCGGCAATAGGAAGGTGTTGGCGAGACGCGCATAACCAGGATGGATGTTGTGCGGCTCACCGCGATAAACATCGAGGCCAGCAGCCTGAACGCGCCCGGATTCAAGTGCCGCGATCAGCGCTGTATCGTCCACAACATCACCGCGTGCGGTGTTGATAACGATCGCGCCCTTGGGCAGGAGACCAATACGGCGTTCATCGAGAAAATTTCGCGATTCCGCGTTAGACGGGCAGTGTAGACTAAGAAAATCAGAGCATCCAAGCAGGGATTCTGCATTCTTATGCCAGATTGCGCCGCCTTCCCAATCGGCGGCCAGGCGGCTCCGGTTGTGATAATGAATTTCCATGCCGAAGGCACGGGCTCGCGTTGCCGCAGCGCGGCCGATCCGGCCCATACCGAGAATGCCAAGGCGTTTTCCACTGATCTCGCTACCCGTCATGGCGAGCAAATGCTTGTCGATCCAGCCACCGCTCCGCATGATTGCTTCGCCCTCGCCAGCGCGGCGCGCGGCACCAAGTAACAGGAGTAGAGTGATATCAGCAACCGCATCGGTTAACGCGTCAGGCGCATTGGTGACGACAATATTGCGCGCCTCTGCTGCCGCAAGATCGACATGGTCATAGCCGGCAGTGAAACAAGCGACGATTTTTACGCTTTTGGGAAGACTCTCGAATGTTTCCCGTGGCAACGGTTCGGTGCCACAGGTAAGCAACGCATCGACCCCCTCGGCGGCGGCAATCAGGCCTTCTGCATCATATATCTTATCTTCGCGATTAAGCCGCGCCGTATAGTTCTCAATTGCTCGCGCCTCAACAAGGGGCGGCATATCGCGGGTAATTAACAGGATTGGTTTGTTTGCCATATTGTTGCCTTCGATTAAATATTACCAGAATCAGTTATTGGCCACTGCGCGACCCCACCCAATCTCTATATTGAGTTCGGTTCTCGGGCTAGGATTTCTTCATGAAATGTCTGGCTCAGAATTAGGTATATGCAAAATATGAGCGCTTCCTGTATCAACCCTTCGCCACTCTAGATTTGCCCAGTCTGTCTTTCCACCGCAGGTCAGCCCAAGTGCATTTACAGGCCAAAGGTGCAGCATATGGATGTTACCGAAACTACCCATAATTCGCACAAGTGTCTGAATGTATAAAGGTTGTAAACTCACTAAAATTCGACACCATCTCAAGCACCTCACCTAATTTCGTATTGAGATATCCACCGCGTGAGCGGCAATGCCAATTGTTTAGAGTTGGCTGCTTCGCATTTTCTTGACGATATAGGCTGCTTGGCGTAGGGCCAATGCGACGATAGTCAGCGTGGGATTGCCTGCCATAGACGAGGTGAATACACTACCATCGGAAACGAACAGGTTCGAAATTTCGTGGCTTTGTCCCCATCTGTTGACGACGCCGCCCTCTGGCTCCGCACTCATACGGCTGGTCCCCATATTGTGCGAAACGGGAAGCGGTGGGGACTGAAACACCCTTGTCGCACCCGCTGCTTCCAAAAGTTCGGTTCCTTTTCGGTAGGCGTAGCTTTTCATGACGATATCGTTGGCGTGGTCGTCGAGATGAAGACAGGGGATGGGCAAGCCGTACTGGTCGTTCTCGCTGGGATGGAGCGTGACCCGATTGCCAGCCATCGCTAGATCTTCGCCGAGGACAGTCATGCCGGAGACATGCTCGTAGGCCTCAATCCAGTCAGTATATTCCCGACCCCAACTACGCGGGCTCAAGAACGCAGCGTAGAACGGGAGACCAAGGCCTACGTAACTATAATTATAGCCGCCTGCGAAACCGCGCGATTCATCATGATGGGCTTCGTCGCGCACGCTGCCGTTCGAAACGATACCTCGATACATACGCACTGGTTGACCAAACACGCCGTATAAATAGCCGCTCACATGGCGCATATAGTTGCGCCCAACCTGACCCGAGCCGTTGGCCAGGCCGTCACGAAACGAACTTGATTCCGAGTTGAGTAGGAGCCGCGGCGTTTCAATAGAATTCGCAGCAACACACACCACTCGCGCCTTTTGGAAATGGTGACAGCCTTTACGGTCAGCATAAAGAATTCCGCTAATGCGTCCCTCTCTATCATGCTCGATTCGGAGTGCCATGCAATGTGTGCGAATCTCACAGCGCCCGGTTGCTTCGGCGCGCGGTAATTCCGACGTTAGGGTCGACCAACGGGCGCCCGACTTACAGCCCTGCATGCAAAAACCGATTTGATCACAGGCGTTGCGACCGTCCCGCGGTTTCACATTGATCGCCGAATGGCCCGTATCAAAATTGCGATAGCCCATCCGTTTTGCGCCAAGTGCCATGACTTTGTACGCCGTCGAGCCGCGGTGGAAAGGAAGACCGTTGCGCCCACTAATTCCCATCTTGTCCTCGGCTACGGCATAAAAGGGTTCAAGCTCGTCAAATTGGAGCGGCCAATCAGCGATATTAGCCCCGTCAATCGCGCCATAAACTGAGCGGGTCTTAAATTCGTAAGGCTCTCCTCGCGGGCACAAAGCAGCCCAATGCAGTGTAGAACCGCCGAGGCCCTTGCAGGTCCATGTCGGTGCCGTCGGAAAGTTTTGTACCGTCGGTGAGGACCCCGTGGCGAAGCGCTTGTCATTCCAGGTAAAACGGTCGTACATCTCCCATTCATCGTTGATGAATTCTCCTTCCTGGAAGCGTGGACCCGCCTCAAGCACAATGGTGTCGATGCCGTTTCGGCTGAGCTCGTCCGCCATCGTTCCGCCGCCGGCGCCGGAGCCCACAATCACAACAACTGAATCATCGTCATGGCGATATGTGACCGTGGGGATATCGCGGTCATCAATCCCGTTACCTTCGTATAACCGCGTCATTCGTCAATTTTTCCGTCGTCCGGGATCCAGGGTATATCATCGAACCCTCGCTTGATGTAGCCGCCAAGGTGCGCGGAGGGGCCCTCGTAACCGAAATGAGCCCAAATTTCGGGATTGCTATAAAGGTGGCGCACCGTTGCTGCGCGCACATCTTCGAAAAAGGGGTGCTTTTCAATTTTCGCCAGGGCCTCGACCTGCGCCTGTTCGGACAGATCTACAAAGCAACAGTCGGACACCCCGTCCAGCGCCTTCACGCCGGCGAGTAGAAGTGCCTTTCGTTCGGAATTCGATTCCCGAGCGATGATCTCAACTACCCTAGCGTAATACGTGTCCGCCAGAAAATCATGCGGGTAGAGCCGGCGCGCCATTGCCGCAAGTGTTTTTGCTGTGTGTTTGTCCACAGCTGTCTCACTCCCCAATACCGTAACTCATCGCCAATAACTCGATAGGGTGACGAGATTGCATCGTCTCAGCGGTACCAGGTTCGGTAGTCCCGCTCTCCTGAAAACGTTCCACACCCTGCGCAATGTGATCGCCGGCGAGCGGGCATTCCGAAGCGAGATAGCGGCGCCCGCTCCGAGCGACCTGTTTCGCGACAGGCTCTCCAACCTTCATGCCAATAGGAAAATTTTGCTTCATCACACCCCAAGAGCCGCCATGACCAGAGCAGCCTTCAACGACCAACACGTCACAATCGGGAATCAGACGCATCATGATCGCCGATTTGCGTCCTTCATTAAGTGCCCGGGCGTGGCAGGCGTGATGCAGCGCCACACCGCCCTTAAGTGGCGTCAGCCCTTCGGCAAGTCCTTCGGACCGCGCAATTGCGACGATGTAATCCACAATATCGCTGGTGTGCGCCGCCAGCCGCGATATGGCAGGATCGTTGGCAAGATAGCGCGGCCAAATCGTTTTCAGCATAAGCGTGCAGGACGGCACCAAGGAAACGACATCATAGCCCTTGTCTATCCATCCGCCGAGTTCGGCGGCAACACTTTCCGCGCTTGCGCAGACCGAAGCGATGTCGCCACGCTCAAGCTGTGGCATTCCACAGCAAGTTGAATAGGCGATGGCTGTCTCGACCCCATTCCGCGCCAAGACCGCCTGCGCAGCGCGGCCGATCCCGGGATTATTGTATTCGACAAAACAGGCGGCATAAAGCACGGCCTTTCGTCCATATGCAGGCGCCGCGTCATTGACTACCGGCGTAGCGCTCGCGGTGCTTTTGGAAAATGTCTTCGCGTGAAAACGAGGCAGGACAGCATCGCGGTGGATTCCAGCAACGACCTCCAGAAGGAGGCGAGTTAAACGGTTCTTTCGGCTTGACGTCCAATTTGCGAGAGGCGCCAGAAAGCCCATGAGTCGACCGTTGCGGTCAGTCTTACCGAGTTCGTTTTCGAAAAAACCGGGGAGCGATTCACGTCTTTTCCAGGCGCGGAAGCGCGCCATTAGGTCGGGGAAATCAATTGCGTGGACATGCGGCGGGGTATAGGGGCAGATCGGCTGGCACATGTCACAGAGGGTGCAGGCATCAGCTACTGCCGCAAAATCCTCACTCTTTGCATTATCTATTGTGCCCTTTCCGGGGCCGTCGATAAGGCTGAACAGCCTTGGAAAGCTGTCGCAGAGATCACTGCAGCGGCGGCACTCGTGACACACGCCGAAGGTGCGCCGTATTTCCCTATCAAGAGAATCAGTGTCGAGGAACTCTCTGGCGTTCCAGTCAATGGCGGGCCGTTCGGCCCTGCCCGACGATACATCTGTCATGCCGGTACCGATGCTCCGATGATTCCGTCGGGCAACCTCATGGCGTGCGACAATACACTATGGCAGACGACGGGCGAATAACTGTTCTCTGAACGCGACCTCAGACAACTAAAGAGCTATACCTAGCTGTGTGCTATATTTCCAAAAATTTTCTGGCAGACGACAGGAGAATATCAATTGGCACCGCGCTTTTCTGTTTGCATCGACATTGGCGGTACGTTTACCGACTGCGTAGTCGCGAGCGAAAGCGGCCTCAGCATTTATAAGACGGCATCGACCCCTCCGGCCTTTGAGCACGGCTTCATGGATTCGCTTCAACTCGCGGCAGAAGAAACAGGAGTAGATCTCAGTACGTTTCTTAGGGCGACCGGCACAATCGTTCACGGCACTACAGTTTCGACAAACGCGCTTATCGAAGGCCGGACGGCACGGGTGGGCCTTATCTGTAACGAAGGTCACCCGGACATCCTGACTCTCCGTGAAGCACCTCGCAAGCGGGCTTTCGATTGGAAACTTGACTATCCCAAGCCGTTCGTGCCGCGCAACCGCACATGCGAGGTGCGTGGGCGAATCGATGCGCGCGGCAACGAGCTGATCCCACTGCACGAGGCCGATGTCCGCGATGCGGTAGAGTATTTAAAATCCTGTCCAGTCGATGCTGTAGCGGTAAGCCTTTTATGGTCTATCGTCGCGCCAACACATGAGCGGCGTGTGCGAGAGATTATCCATGACCTCTGGCCGGATGTTGCAGTCACGCTGAGCCACGAACTAAACCCAATTCCGCGTGAATACCGTCGTACTAGCTCCGCTGCGATGGATGCGTCCTTATCCTATGTCTTGCCGGCTTATCTAGAGCAGATCGAAGGAGCCGTACGCGACGCCGGCTTCACCGGCTCCCTGCTGGTCGCGAATTGCATCGGCGGCATGATGACCGTCGAGGAAATTGCCCAGCAACCAATTTACAGCGTCATGAGCGGGCCAACGCTGGCACCGGTCGCGGCTCAGGCACTTTGCGACGAGCCCGACATGGTCATCATCGACATGGGCGGAACTACCTTCGATGTTTCAGCTATCCGCTCGGGCAACCTTATCGTTACGACCGAAACCATGATCAACGATGACCTGCTGGGATTGCCGAAGATTGATGTGCGCTCCGTTGGCGCCGGCGGCGGCAGCATTGCTTGGGTTGATGCCGGCGGACTCCTCTGCGTCGGACCGAAAAGTGCTGGCGCCATTCCCGGTCCGGCCTGTTATGGCCGCGGTGGCAATCAGCCAACTGTGACGGACGCGAATTTAATTCTCGGAATACTCGATCCGGATTACTTTCTCGGCGGGCGTGTGACCCTTGACCCTGAGGCCGCGCGCGCCGCCATATTGCCAATCGCCGGGCACATTGGTCTCTCAGTCGAGGAGGCTGCCTACGCGATCCATGTCACCAGCAATGAGAACATGATCGCCGCTATTGAGGATATTACAGTTAATGAAGGTCTTGATCCGCGCGACAGCTATTTCGTCGCGGGCGGTGGTGCAACTGGCTGCCACATCGGTGAGATGGCGCGCACACTGGGAATTGCCCGCTTCATGGTGCCTCGGCTTGCTGCCGGGCTCAGCGCTTATGGCGGCCTCGTGTCAGACATTCGCGGCGAAACCTCCGCAACGCATCCAACGACTAGTCAAAATTTTGCATTGGACGCTGTAAATCAAACACTACACCGGCTGCGCACACAGGGTGATGAATTTTTGCAACGGGCGGATGTGCCTCTCCCTCAACGACGGTTCGCCTACGCATTTCAGGCGCGCTACAAATACCAATCGTGGGAGATCGACGTGCCGTTTGACCACGCACAGCTTCGCGAAAGTGATGTCTCGGCACTGGCTGATGCATTTCATCGCATGCACGAGCGAATTTACACGATCAAAAACGAAGCAGATGAGGTGGAATTCACCACCTGGACCGTTCGCGCTATTGGACTTCGTGATGCCGCAAGTTTGGGCGGCAGTCAGGATGGAACGCTGCGCCTACAGCCACTTCCCACACGGCAGGTCTTTATTGGCGCCGAGCGCGCGTTCCAAGCGCTTCCGGTTCATAACGCGGGCGTTCTTGGAGAGGGTGACTCAATCGACGGGCCGGCGTTACTCGATAGCCACACCACGACAGTGCTCATACATGCTGGGCAGCGGGCTACCATCGACGTTCAGGGAAATTGCTGTGTGGAACGCTGTTAAAGAAGGGTTTGCCTCATGGTAGCTAGAAACGAAGCTGCAGATTTTGATCCGATCCTGTTGGCGGTGCTCTCTCGCCGGCTTGAGGCTATCATTCGAGAGATGAGTAATACCGTCATGCGTGCCAGCCGTTCGGCAGTCATTACCAACGCCCGCGATATGTCATGCGGAATTCTGACCTTTGATCATCGGTTAATCTGCGTTGAAGAGGCGATGCCGATCCACGTTAGCGCCCTCGACCTGACGACAGGGCCAATCACCGAGTTGTTCGAGGATATCAAGGAAGGTGACGCGTTCTTCAACAACAGTCCGTATCTCGGTGTTACGCATCATGCCGATATGACACTTTGTGTTCCTGTTTTTGCCGATAACGAACCACTTTTCTGGGTCTTGGCACGCTCGCATCACGCCGATGTCGGCGCACCCGAGCCGACTACCTACTTGCCCTATGCCGCGACACTCTATCAGGAGGGTGTGCATTTCCCATGCGTCCGCATCCAGGAAGATTTCCGCGATAAAGAAGACATCGTCCGCATCGGCCTCCACAAGATCCGCTCGCCGCATATCTGGTACGGCGATTACCGCGCGCAAGTGGGTGCCTGCCGCATCGGAGAACGGCGTCTCCATGAATTGGTGGCGCGCTACGGAATTACGACAATCCGTGAGTTTATCGAGGCGTGGCTGCAATATGGCGAACGCCGCGCGACGGCAGCAATCCGTGAACTGCCAGCCGGCACCTGGCGCCATACCAGCACGCATGACCCGATCCCGGGCGTTGCAGACGCGGGAATCCCCATCACCGCCGAAGTATCAGTCGACCCCGATGCCGGGCGTATCTCGGTGGATCTGCGCGACAATCCGGATTGTGTGCCCGGCGGCGTAAACCTGTCCGAGGCTTGTGCGCGCGGATCGTGCCTGATCGGTGTTTTTTATAATCTGGATTCAACGATCCCGCACAATGCGGGCAGCGCAAACCGGGTCGACATCCACCTCCGCGATGGCTGCGTCGTCGGGCGTCCGACTTTTCCTGCTGGCACCTCGGTCGCCACCACCAATGTCAATGATCGCCTTATAAATGCTGTTCAATGTTGCTTTGCTAAGATGGGTATTCCGCACGGGCTTGCCGAGGGAGGCGGCGACTTCAGCTCCGGTATGGGAGTTGTTTCGGGCGTCGACGACCGCGAAGGCGAATCGATCCCCTACGTCAATCAGTTTTGCGTCGGCCTCTCGGGTGGACCAGGAACCCACGACTACGACGGTTGGCTCACTTACGAAGCACCCAACGGGGGCGGTGTTCTTGTATTGGATTCAATAGAGGTTGATGAAGCCCAGTACCCGATCTTGATGGAATCTCGTCGTGTCGCAATGAATTCGATGGGGGCAGGACGCTGGAACGGAGCGCCCGCGACGGAAGGCGCCTACCGGTCGCTCAGCGGCAATTGTGCCGTGTTCTATTGCAGTGACGGGGACACCAATCCGGCGCAGGGTGTGTTTGGAGGTCATGCCGGCGCACCATCGGGTAATTGGCGCCGCTCAGCCAACGGCGACAGCGAGCCACTTCCTTCCTTTCACGAAGCGCGACTCACGTCAGCTGAATCAATAGTCTACCGCAGCGCCGCCGGTGGCGGCTACGGCGAACCGGAGGCGCGCAATCCGCAGAGCGTTGCCGAAGACGTCAACCGCAAATGGTTGAGCGAGGAACGCGCCAAGTCAGTCTACAAGGTTGCGCTACTAAAGGCTGCCAATGGCATCGACTTTACGGTCAATGAAGCCGAGACCCGCCGGCTGCGCGATAGCTAGACGTGGCGTCCATAGCGGCGCGGGAGCTCGGTAATTAGCAACCTGAGTTATCTTCGCCCGACGGCAGCTTGGTTTTGCAAAGGGTGGCACCCTGCATATTTGTGTCGGGTATGATAGCGTCGGTCAAATCCGCACCGCTCAAATTGGCGCCGCTCAAGTCGGCCCCTCTTAATTTAGCGCCAATCAATTTGATGTCGCTCAAATCGGCTGCAATTAATTTAGCTTCCAACAGATTGGCCTTGCTGAGGTTAGCACCTGACAATTTGGCGTTCTTTAAATTTGAGTTCCACAGATCGGCTCCCGTCAGGTCCGCACCGCTCAAATCCGCGCCGTGCAAATCGGCCTCCATCAATTCAACGCCTGTCAAGTTCGCGCCGCTTAAACTGGCGTTGCTAAAAATGGTTTGCCTTAGAATGGCGCCCGTTAAATCGGCGCCGCTCAAATTGGCTCCCTTCAAGTTAGCTCCCCACAGGTCTAATCGCTTTAAGTCAGCTCCACTCAAATCACAACCTTCACAGGCGTGGAGCTTCTTGAGTTGCTGGAGATGGGTTTCGTCAAACGCAGTGGCAACTGAACTGCCGAAAAATGCTGCCGCCAGCACACAGAGTGCCGCCAATTTTGATGGAATATTCATAAATATAGCCCTCCACATTGTGGTCTGAATCGCCCCGATCTTAAATGATCATATTTCGTCCGACACAATGTGCAACCTGCTCATGAAAATTTATGCAGGCGCCAACAATGCGGGGGCGATCCAGCGGGTCGCCTTGACATATTATGAATCACCCGTCATGACGCTCGCCGAATAACATTGTAACGTTGATACGCCTATTTTCGTATCCAGGGGCAAAGTCCAAATCATCGGTGCGGTGAAACAAATCGGAATCAAAAACAACCGCGCGGTTTTGCCGATAGGGAATTCTACGTACTGCACCATCCGCTTGGGACAGAAATTTTTCCATTGCGGCGCTATCTGAATTGTATTTGCGAAAGGCCCAATCGGTCGGCGCGGTCGTCTCGTGCAGCACTAGGCCACAACCGTTCGGATCGTTATTCGCCGCGTCTGGGGTAATCCAAAAATTTACATTAACCGCAGCGAAATCGGCGTGTGTCTTGATGCCTTGAAGCCGCGCATCATATTTGTAGGCCCATAATTGATTGAGCCGATATGAACCAAAAATTTGTGGAAAGCGCGCGCGCAGTTCATCGGCGATCTGAAGAGCGAGGGGCGTGGCAAAACCATCGACGAGATAGGTACCGAGATAGCCCCCCTTCACCTGATACCAAACCGTCGCCTCCAAACAGAAAAGCCACAGACGCTCCAGCGCCTCGGTCGTCAGAAAATCGTCGAAAACAGCGATATTAGGCGTACTTTCAAGATAGGCATTTTCAATGGTTTCGGTTTCTAACTCAGGATTTAACGCGCCGGCACTGCAGGAATTGGCCTTCGGAACTAGAAGCGGGCGATTGTAAACTCGCGCGATACGCCGAATTTGCGAGGGCTTGAGCTTCACCGGCTTATCCGGCGCTCGGTCCCCCGGAATCGTGCTCAACGCATCCTCGTAGGCGGTCGCGATTTCGCCGAAATCCGCGTGCAACAGATCCTGAGCGCACAGATAACGAATTTGCTCGGCGTCATGTGCCAGCTTGAATGGCACCGGCGCCACTACCTCAATCTGCGCCTGTTCGCCGCTCGCCAGCATTTCGACGCGGATAGGATCGCCATGACGGATTTGAGTCGCCCGAGCGAAACAGTCCAGTGCCTCTTGCCGAGAGTCGCACGCGATATATGCCATACCCAGATTAGAAAGAAACGTGTCATTCTTGGGCTCGAGGGCAACTGCCTTCTCACCATGCGCAACGGCTTCCTCGAAGCTGCCCATGCTCTTCAGGGCATTGCCTAAATTAGAATGCGCCGTGGCGTAGTCCGGGTCGAGTTTAATCGCTCGACGATATGAATCGATCGCCACCTCAAACCGGCGCAGATCCTGCATGACATTGGCAAAATTGCAATGGGCAACAGCATGATCCGGCTTGATGGCTAGAGCTCGGCGAATATGATCTTCCGCCTCTTCAAGTTTACCCTGTTCGCGCAGGGCATTAGCGAGGTTGGAGTGCGCATCAGCCGACTCGGGCGCGATCTCGGCGGCGCGCACCAACGATCGAACAGCCGCGTCATGTTCCCCCTGTTCCAGCAGGACCAAGCCGAGATGCGACTGAGCCGCCAGATGATCGGTGCGTATCGCGAGTGCTCGACGATACGCTTCAACGGCGGCCATCAATTTCCCAGCGGCACGCAACGTGTTGCCCATATTGTACCGAATATCTGCATTTTTCGGTTCCAAGCGCGCGGCGCGACGGTAGGCGACGAGCGCCTCATCGTAACGGCGAAGGGCGCTCAGCGCATTGCCGAGATCGCTGGCAAATGCAGCCCGACGCGGCGACTGGCGAACTGCCCTTTGTAACAGCGCTACAGCATCCTCAAACCGCCCCGACTGGGCCTGGAGCACGCCGAAAAGATGGAGCGCATCTGCATGCCTAGGTTGAACATGCAGGATTTCCTGGTAGATCACCGTCGCCTCGGCGAAGCGATTGGCGCGATGATGCGCAAAGGCGGCGGCAAGGGCTTCCTCAACCATTTTTGAAGGGGCAGGACCGTCTGCGCTTTGGGCATGTCGGCCCGCCGAAGGTAATTTCCTTCGCTTCACTGAGTTTCCTTTGCCGGCGTCGACCGATACGCGAACTTATACCAAAGATCAGTGAAAAATACTTAATCGCTGGCGGCCGTTCTGCTGGTTCACAGCACGCAGGGGCGGTCCCTACGGTGATCGCTACCGCTCAATAGCATCAATTCAGCGGTAGAGCCTTGCCGGTCGCGGTATCGAACAGGTTCATGCGGCTGGCGCGAAATCCCACGCCAACACGGGCGCCGACCACGAGGGGCTGATGTACATCGACGCTGGCCACAATATGTTCGCGTGCTTGGAGCAACCCGTCCTCGTTTTGCAGTGAAATGAAGGCGATCACCACACCGCCATAGGGTTCGGTAAAGTCAATTGTGCCTTCGAGGATGCTGCTGCCAGGCGCTTCCAAAATGACATCTTCAGGCCGAACGCCCAGGGTCACAGGGCCGCTGCCCTCAGCGTGCGCTTCGTCAAGCCGCTGACCTGCGACCATGGCTGCACCATTCTTCAGTTCCCCATTGAGGAAATTGATGCTTGGGCTGCCAATGAAGTCGGCGACAAAAGTATTTGCTGGACGCTCGTAAATGGTCACCGGGTCCGCCACCTGCTGAACGGTACCCTCGTTCATAACTGCGACCCGGTCCGAAAGAATCAAAGCTTCGGCCTGATCATGTGTGACATAAATCGTGGTGACCCGATAGCGCTGATGCAGCCGCTTGAGCTCGGTACGCATATGCTCGCGGCGCTTGAGATCAAGATTAGACAATGGCTCATCCATCAAATAACAGGCCGGCCGCCGCACCATTGCGCGCCCAAGCGCCACCCGCTGGCGCTCGCCGCCTGAAAGTTTTGCAGGCTTGCGTTCCAAAAGGTGCTCAATCCCAAGCAGGGCCGCCGTCTCTCTCGCCATTTCGTCGGACTCAGCTTTCGACATTCCGCCAACCTTGAGGCCAAGTGTCATGTTTTGCAGCGCCGTCATATGCGGATAAAGGGCATAACTTTGAAATACCATGGCGACATCGCGATCACCGGGATCGATGTTGGTTACTTCACGCTCATTGATCGAGATAGACCCTTCGGTCGGCTCCTCAAGCCCGGCGATCAGGCGCAGCGTTGTCGTTTTGCCACATCCGGAGGGACCAAGAAGCGTCAGAAATTCGCCCTCCGCGATATCAAGATCAATGCCCCGGACCGCCAATGTGCCATCCCGGAATTGTTTAAC
This sequence comes from uncultured Rhizobiaceae bacterium, assembly GCA_964413115.1. Lineage (GTDB taxonomy): Bacteria > Pseudomonadota > Alphaproteobacteria > UBA828 > UBA828 > PTKB01. The sequence continues at coordinate 18,698 of CAYPSQ010000012.1, forward strand.
CAGCTGTTTGACGGAAACAGTCATAATTCACCTATTTGACAGCGCCGAGCGCGAGACCGCGGGCGATGTGCCTTTGCAACAGGAACACGACGAGTACCATCGGCAATAGCTGGATCATCGCGCCGGCGCTCAACTCGCCCCACAAGACGTTATAGACATCGATCGTTTTTTGTAGTGCGACAGGCATGGTCGTTGCTTTGGAAGTCGTGAGAAACAAAGCAAACAAATATTCGTTCCAACTGAAAACGAAGGTAAAGATCGTCGTGACGGCGATCCCTGGTGCCGCCATCGGGAGAATGAGCCGAAAGATAATTTGCAACCAACTGAGACCATCCAGCCGCCCGGCTTCCTCCACTTCTTTCGGCAGATCAAGCAAGAACCCGCGCAAGATCCAAACAGCAAAGGGCAGACCAAACGCAACATAAACAATGATGAGGAGGATTTGCGTATCGTGAATGCCGATCCAATTGGCCATCTTGAAGTATGGCAAAACAATCACGACACCCGGCATGAAACGCAGAGACAGAATGACGAGTGCCCAGGTATCGCCACGCATGAGACCCATCCGGGCAACAGCGTATGCCGCAGGGAGTGCCAGGATCATAACAATCAAAGTCGAGACCCCCACCGTGACCAGGCTGTTGTATATTGCGCGGTCAAACTGAAAGCGCTCGAACAGCTCGACATAATGCCCCACCGTCGGTGTGAAGGAATAGAATGTCGGAATTGGCGCGTTGATGACCTTGGTCGGCTTGATGGAGTTGATCGCAACCCATATCACCGGAATCAGCCAGAGAATCACGGTGACAATCGCGAGCAAGTTGATAGCGTACTTGTAATTCATCTCCCGCATCAGTTTCGCTCCGCGATGCGGGCTGCCTTTTCCGTGCGGTAAAGGGTGTTGAGGAAACCCGCAACAACGATGTTGATCAAAATCAAAATAAGGAAACCATAGGCTGCCATCAAACCGAGATGGCCATGCTTGAAGATCGTGTAATCGTAAACGCTGGCCATCAGCGTTGCGGATCCGGGCCCGCCTTCGGTCATCACCCAGTTCAGGTCGAAGATGCGTATCGAATCGACCAGACGGATGAGCAAGACCACCATGATGACCGGGCGGATGAGCGGGATGACGATGCGCCTATAATAGGTAATACCGCGCACGCGATCGAGCCGAGCAGCTTCTGTGATCTCCGGAGAAATACTTTGCATTCCGGCCAACAGAATGAGCGCTATGAAAGGCGTCCACTGCCAGCAATCGACGATCATCAACGTTGTGAGCGCCGTGTCCTTGTGTGAAAGCCAGGACAACTTCTCCAGCCCGAATCCGGTATTCAAAATCCAATTGGCAAGGCCTGAGACTGGTTCGAAAATGAACCGCCATGTCAGCCCCATGGCGATGGGCGAGATAAACACGGGTATAATGAAGAGGGCACGCAGGAGGCCCGCACCACGCATTTGCCGATCAAGCAGCACGGCGAGAAAAAACCCTAAAACCATCTGGATGGTGACGACAACGACGGTCCAGGTCATCGTCAACCGAATACTCTTCCAAAATCGTGCGTTGTCGAAAAGGTCTTCATAGTTGCGCCAACCGACAAAACGGGCCACATCCGGATTAAAAAGCGGGTCGACTCTGAAAGAGAGGACGCCCGAGTATACCAACGGATAGGCGGCAAGTATGCCAAGCACCAGACAGGCTGGCGCCAATAGCATATAGGCCACCATCCGCTGACGATGCGCAACGGCGTTGCCCCGACGTGGCGGAGACCCGGCTGTCGAAGACAGTCGAGCCTCCGTTTTTGTCACGTTCACCTCCGAAAAACCTGGAGATTTTGACTCTAGTTATAGTAGCCGGCGTCTTCCATAAGGCGCTGAATGCGCTTGTCGCACGCTTTCAACGCATCCTCGACGCTCTGCTCGTCATTAACCGCGTCGGCCACTTCCTCGCCGACGGCTCCCATGATCGCATAAGCCTCTGGAATCACCGGTGCGTTGACCACGGAAACCGGGTATGCCTTCATGAGGCCATTGAAGAACGGCTTGCGGTCCGCCCAACGAGTCAATGTCGATACGCGCGACAGTTGACCGCCAGCGCCGACGATCGCATCAGCGATCAACGGGCTGCCGCCCAAATCCTCGCGATCTCCCGAGTTCAGGAACTTTATCCACGCCCAGGCGGTCTCCCGATTGCCACCCCAGGTCGGCATGAACTGGCCAAACCCGCCAGCCAATGCGCGGTGCGCTGATCTCGGCGTCGTGCCCTTCGGTGAGAGATCCATGTGCCAATGCTCGTGATGTTCGGTATAGCTTGCATCGTTGAGCGTCGCCGTACCCCAAGTTAGGGGGCTAAACAGAGCTGATCCATTGGCAAAGACCTGGTTAACTTCGTCTTCACCGGCGTTGGCCGAGACCGGGTGGGCATATTTCTGCAACTCGACCAGGGGCTTCAACGACTGATAGCCCTCCTCGCTGGAGCAAGAAGGCGTCCAATCCCCGTTCCGTTCATCGACGAAATAATCACCGCCCCAACTCCTGAGGGCACCGTAAAACTGGTAACCGGCCCAAAAATTCCGTGCCATTGCCGCACAATAAGCATAGCGCTCATTTTTTGGATCGTGAATTTCCTTGGCGACTTCGATCACATCGGCCCAGGTTTTTGGAACCTCTATTCCCAGTTTCTCGAACACGTCCTTGCGATAGAACGTCATCATCGCGTTGCCATCAGGTGCCACCGCAGCAACATAGCCAGGCGGTGCCGGCCCCTTCGGCAGATTCCACATGTTCCGGTAATTCTCCGGCACATCCGATTGATAATCTTCCCACCAGTCCGGATCGCGGGCAATATAGGGATCGAGCTTGGTCAGGGCGCCCATCGCATCGAGCGAGGCGAATTGCGCGTGATCCTGAGTGATGACGTCAAATGCATCGCTCTTTGAACTCATATATGTGTTGATCTGCGTCAAGGCCTCGCTCATCGGCTTAGAGACGACCTCAAGCTCGACGTTCGGAAATACTTTATCAAATAGCGGCTTGACCGCCTGAAGGGAATTCGAAAGCCGCTTGCCCGAGGACGCGAAATGGACGATCGTACCGCCCACATCAGCATGCACTTCCTTAGGCACGAACTGCGCCGCAAGGGTGGCACCAAGAGCAGCCGCCGAGCCTTTCAGCATTTGGCGACGGTTAATTTCAAACTTGCGATGATGCCTAATTCGCTTCGTCGCATTGTCCAAGGCCTGAATGTCTCGGTCTGATTTACCCATCGTGTACCTCCCCAAAAAATCGCCAACGTTCCGGGCGATGTGCTGATACCTGTGCGCTAATCTCAAATATGGTAGGAGCCGGATAAATTCGAGTCAAGAAATTGTCATGGCCGAAGCCATGGAATTATTGATAACCATACTACCCATGGAGGGTCAGTGATCATGAAAGTCTCCTGGAACGCGCTATTGTGTCTTGACACGTCTTCGAACCCTGTGAGCAAAGTTGATTGAATTCTGTATCTTGAATTTATAGTGCGCCGGCAAAAAATTTTATGCGTATCTAGCCATGTCATTCGATTATGTAATTGTCGGTGCGGGTTCCACCGGCAGCGCCATTGCTGGGCGGCTTTCCGAGGACGGACGAAGCCGCGTGCTTTTGCTGGAGGCAGGTGGTTCAGACCGCCGGCCCACAATATTGATTCCAGCTGCGGCCATGCTCTGGGCCTTCGGCAATCCACGCTACGATTGGCGCTTTACCGCTGAGCCGGATCCGACGCGCAACGGACGACGTGATTACATGCCGCGTGGCAAGCTGCTCGGCGGGACAAGCTCGATCAATGCTATGTCCTTCTTTCGCGGCAATCCGAATGATTATGACGGCTGGGCCGCACTCGGCTGCCGCGGCTGGGATTTTAAAAGCGTACTTCCCTACTTCAAGCGTCTAGAAAATTTCGAGAGTGGCGCGGATAAATTTCGCGGTGTGGGCGGTCCGCTCAGTGTTTCACATTTACGCTCCCGCCACCCCCTTTCGAAAGCTTTCGTCCAATCCAGCGTCAATGCCGGTATGGCTTTTAAGGATGACATTAATACTCCGCCCCAGGACGGCGTCGGTTATGTCCAGGCAACGCAGCGCAAGGGCTGGCGGCACAGCGCAGCTCGCGCTTATGTCTGGCCCGCCATGCGGCGGCGAAACCTGACGATCCATACCCGCGCCCATGCATTGCGCCTCTGCTTCGATGGCAAGAAGGCAGTCGGTGTCGATTATTTGCACCGCGGGCGGACGGTGCGGGCTGACGCATCAAAAGCGGTCATTCTCTCGGCTGGCACCTTCGGATCGCCCCAACTTCTGATGCTCTCGGGTGTCGGTCCAGCAGCGCATTTACGCGAACATGGTATCGACATGGTGCATGATCTATCGGGGGTCGGCGAGAACTTGCAGGACCACGCGGGGGCGAACTGTACCGCGTGGGTAAACCGTACCACCTATAATATGCAAACCGGGTTGCTCAATTATTTGATCTACGGATCGCAATGGCTGCTCACCGGAACCGGCCCCGCGTCGTCGCCGGTCGCCCAGGTCGGCGGTTTCTCCGATAATAAGAAACCAGAGTTGCGGTCGCGTATTCAATATCTATTTACGCCCGGTGGGTTTGATTTAGCTGAAGAGGGACCGATCCTATTCGATAAACCAGCCGTCACCGGACTGGCAAACGTGCATCGTCCATATTCAAGCGGATGGCTGCGCCTCAAATCCGGAGACCCTGCTGACGCACCGGCAATACATCCAAATCTTTTCGGCGATGACCGGGACGTTGAGACACTGATGCAGGGCACCAAATTTCTGCGCAGTATCATGGCGACCGAACCTCTGTCGCACTATGTGGTCGGCGAGCATATGCCTGGTAAGGACGTGCAAAGTGACGATGAATGGCGCGCTTACCTACGCGCCAATGCCATCGGCGTCTACCACCCCTCCGGCACCTGTAAGATGGGGCATGACGCCATGGCGGTGGTAGACGACAGCTTGCGGGTGCACGGTCTCGAAAACCTCTATGTCGCCGATGCCTCAATCATGCCCTTCGTAGTGAGCGCCAATCTAAACGCCACGTGCATCATGATCGGGGAGAAAGCGTCCGACATGATTCTTCGAGCGTCGTAAGTACTAGAGTGCAAAGCATGGCAGGACAATCGGACAGCAGCGGCATCGACTTGGCGCATATGGACGGCCACCGGCCGCTGTTGCGCGGCACGCGGCACATGGCCGTCGCAGGCCACTATCTGGCCGCCCAGGCAGCCTTGCAGATCCTGGAATCAGGAGGCAACGCAATCGATGCCGGTGTCGCTGGCGGTATCGCCCTCGGCGTCGTGCAAAGCCAATATGTGAATGTCGCCGGCGTAGCGCCTATTATGATTTATCTGGCCGCTGAAAATCGCGTCGAGACGATCAGCGGGCTCGGCACTTGGCCGCGCGCAATCACGCCTGATCTATTCGAGCGGGAGCATGGCGGCCAGATACCCGAAGGTATTTTGCGTACCGTCGTGCCGGCAGCGCCGGACGCATGGATCACCGCACTCAAGCGTCATGGCACGATGGGATTTGCCGAAGTTGCAGCAGCGGCGATCCGCTTCGCAGCCGAAGGCTTTGTGGTGTACCCGCATATGGCACAGATGATTACCCAACAGGCCAAGGATTATGGACGCTGGCCAAGTAACGCCGCAATTTATCTGAGGGGAGGCGCGCCACCGCGGGGCGGCGAAGTATTTATCCAGACGGATCTGGCCACAAGCCTCCAATATATGGCCGACGAAGAGCGGGGTGCCGTCAAGCGCGGGCGTGATGCCGGGCTCGATGCCGCACGCGCGGCCTTCTATCGCGGCGATATCGGCGCCGCGATAGTGCGCTATCACCGCGAAAATGGCGGACTCCTGAGTGCCGATGACCTAGCGGAATACCGCTCCACCGTAGAAGCGCCGGTGCGCGTGGCGTTCGAAGGAATCGACATCTATACCTGTGGCCCCTGGTGCCAGGGGCCAGTGTTGCTTCAAGCTCTGTCGCTGCTGCGAGCCGAGGAACTCCGCGCTTTCAGGCACAATTCGATTGATTACGTTCATACCGTCACCGAGGCGCTGAAACTCGCTTTTGTCGACCGTGAGCGATATTACGGTGATCCGCGTTTTGTCGATGTGCCGTTGGATCATCTCCTCTCGGCAGAATATAGTGACGCCCAGCGTGGCCGTATTACTCCGGGGCAGGCTATGGTCTTTGATAGCGCCCCAGCGCAACCGGGCGAGCCAGTGCCGCCCGGCGACACCTCCTACGTCGCCGTCATAGACAAGTATGGCAATGCTTTTTCAGCTACGCCAAGCGACGTTTCCAACGATACTCCTGTTATTCCCGGAACCGGTCTTTGCCCGTCCTCGCGAGGCTCACAATCGTGGGCTAATCCCGAGCACGCTTCGAGTGTCGCGCCCGGCAAGCGGCCGCGCCTCACACCCAATCCAGCACTAGCGATTCATAAGGGAAAATTCGTCATGCCATTCGGTACACCGGGTGGCGACGTCCAATGTCAGGCCATGCTGCAGGCCCTTCTCAATATAGTACTGTTTGGCATGAATCCGCAGGCTGCGGTAGAGGCGCCGCGTTTCGCGACCTATAATTCTCCCAACTCATTCGAACCGCACAGCGCCTATCCGGGACGCCTAAGTATGGAGGGACGATTCCCCGAGGCCACCGTCCGAGCCCTCGCAGCACGCGGCCATGAAGTGCATGCCTGGCCGAATTGGACTTATCTGGCTGGCGCGGTATGTGCAGTCTATCAGGATCTCGAGCAAGGCACCCTGACGGGCGCGGCTGATCCTCGGCGCCAAGGTTACGCAGCTGGCTGGTAGTTGGAGAGAAGAGGGTCGGCAGGACTATTTATTCGGTGCGGCCAACCTGTCCCAGAAACCGATCAACTCGATTTCGCCGTCAAGCATCGGCGCGGTCACATTCAGGTGCTTTTTCAGAAACGGATATGTCATGTGCTTATCGAACGCAGCCTCATCCACATAAACTTCGTAAAATAGAAAGCGCCTGGGATCCGATTTATCGACACTCACTTCGAAACCGACGCAGCCTGGCTCACGCGTGACGCTATTATTAGCGTGCCTTTTGACGCGCCGTTTGAATTCATCCAAATATTTCTTTTTGATTCGAAGGCTTGCGGCTACCACGAACGTCATTGGCTTCCCCCTACTCTAGACTTCTGAGCTCTAACAGACGCAACGGAATATCCCGCCGCTCCGATCCCTCGGCGAGGCGCTTCAAGTCGCAATGAACTTGCCGAAGTCATAACGCTTGCGTTTGCTCGGGCCTTTGCTGCCGCGCGGCTCCTTGATCGCATCGTAATTAAGTTCAATCAGCACGCCGCTTGGATCGAGCACAAAGAGCTGCCAGAGTTTCATATCCGGCACGTCGCTCTGGCGCCAATCACAACGATGCTTTTTCAGCTTTTCCCGCATCTTATCGAAACCCCGGGCCAACATAGCAACATGGTCGACCGGAGATTGACGCTGGCTGTATTTGTAATTCCCGTTATGGGTTTTGGCTGGATCGCCGCCATATACGTGAACCATAGTTTCGCCGATTTCCAGCCAAATTCCCGGAAATCCGAATTCAGGCCGGTGAACTTTCTTCATCCCAATCACTTGCGTGTAAAATTTTTCGGTCGCCTCCAAGTTATGCGACTTAATCGCAACATGGTGCAGGTTGAGTACAGGCATGACTCTTAGTCCCCCTATAGGCTGGATTCACTAGAGCCTATTCTATGTCATGGGTTCAAGCGTGAAAAGCCATACGGATTGCGCTTTAGCATCAGCGACAGTACACCTCACGCACAGCATGCCTATCTGGTGTGTTACTGCCCTTGAATCTGGAAAGAAAACTACTACCAACGTCGTTGCCAAGCGGCGACACCCTGATTCGGTGAAATTGACACGATTAATTCTACACACAGGAGTAGTACTTGATGACAGAGTCCGTCCTCTCGTTTGTTCACACGGTGGCCTCCAACATCGAAACATTCGATGCACTTGTCGCCGAGTTGGCACCGGACATTCCGGTTCGCCACACGGTGCAGGGCGATCTGCTTACGCAAGCCCTCGACGCAGGCGAACTTACTGCCGACATCAGACGGCAGGCCGCCGAAGCAGTCGTCAATGAGGCAGAGAATGGCGCCGCCGTTGTGCTGTGCACATGCTCGACCGTGGGGCCGGGCGCCGACGACGCCGCGGGGCTTACGGCGACCAAGGTGATGCGCATCGACCGGCCGATGGCCGAGGCGGCAGTTCGCATAGGTACGCGAATCGGCGTAGTGGCAACACTTGCGACCACGCTGGGGCCAACGTTGGATCTGCTTTCTGAAGCTGCCGTGCAAGCCGGCAAGGAAACAGACCTCCGGCCGGTCGTCTTCGAGGAAGCCCGCGACAAACTGCTAGCAGGCGACATGGAAAACTATTTGACCATCATCGCTGAGGGATTGCACCTCACCGCCTCGGACAGCGACGTGATCGTCCTGGCGCAAGCTTCGATGTCGCCTGCGCTCAAGCTGTGTGAGGATATTGAGGTTCCAATTTTATCCAGCCCGCGCTCCGGCTTAGCTGCAGCGATTGATACCTACAAGTCAATTTTTGCCGGCTAATGCGGCACCCGCCGACTTCTATGCCGGTTCGATTGTATCAGCCACGCAAATGCGGTTTACATGGCGCCTCATTTCCTGTGCCATTTCTAGCGAAATCGATTTGAACCTGTAGATGTCGTTAGGGCGTGACTGGGCAAGCTTCCAGAATGCCGCAGAAGGCACCGTATAAGGATTGATAAAGCCGCCCGTGCTCGGCGCGTCGGTCACCAGGATGATGGGTGTTTGACCGCAGAGATTAACAGCCCCCACTGGATAGCCGTGATCCAGGATATTGGACGGATGTTCGCCATGGTCCGAATTTTTGCTATAAGCCCGCTCCGCAAACGTCCAATCCGGGCCGGCCAAACGAAAACCGGTTCGGTTGCTGCGTGCCTGTAGGATCCAGTCGCTCGACAGGAAGCGCTCGTGCCCGGCTGCGTCGATCCAATCGTCATTAGGCCCGGCAACAACTTCGATCTCCCAGTGCCGTGTCTCGGTCAGAGGTGGCCGGTGCGCTGCGGCAACCGAACGCCCCGCGACGCCATCCTTCCGTGCCACCGGGATTACCTGACCCGTTTTTAATGCATGCCCTTCCATGCCGCCGATTCCCGCCTGGTGAAATGTGGCGCGCGAACCGAGAACCGACGGCGTATCAATGCCACCGGCGATGGCCAAATAAGTGCGCGCGCCGATACGGGCGAAGCCGAGGTCAAGAGTCTGACCGGCGCACACGGCAAAGCTCTGCCACATCGGCACCGATTCGCCGTCAAGTAGAGGCGCCATGTCCGCGCCTGTCACAGCGATGATCGCATCGTGCTGAAATTCAAGCGTCGGGCCGGTGAACTGGCATTCGAGGCCGGCGACCCCAGGAGCGTTACCGACTAGTAGATTGGCAAGCTGAAACGACCAGAAATCCATTGGGCCAGAAAACGGGAAACCTTGTTCCCAATAGCCCATACGGCCGGGAAAATCCTGCACGCTTGTTTCCAAACCCGGCTTAATTACTTCGAGCATGGCACCTACCTAAAACCGCACCGACTCGTCGATTGACGCGAGCCAAGCGAGATAGTTGCGGATCGAGAAGCGCTGATATTCGGCGACATTGTGGTGATATACACCTGCCTTTACCTGGCGATCGACATAATCATACTCCTCCCGGGTCACCGGAATGAAGCGCACGCGGTCACCTGGGCGGAACAGCGCCAGGCTCTTCTGGAACGCCGGCAGGATTTGCGCCGGATCCCATATTGGAACAGGCGTACGTGCAATCATTTGATAGCCGCCCGGTGTCACATCCGGATAGATAGAACAAAGTGCGCCACCCACCCCAATGGTGCCTTTAGGGGTCCAAGTGCGTGGCGGATTGTATTTGGGCGCCGTCAGCCGACAGCGCGGATCAAGCGGCATGAGCGAGACCAAACCGGGATAAAAACCGAGCGCCGCGACCCAATAATCGGTGCCGGAATGTACCTGGGTGAGTTGGTCGAGTCCCGACAATCCGTTGATTCGGACGAGAATTTCTAGATCCCACTCTTTCTCGGCGATCTTAGTGCAATAGTCGTCGTAGCAACCCCGAGTCCACTCGTCGAAATAGTGGACGGGCAGATAAAAGATGCGGCTATCAAGCTCAAGATCCTCAAGCGAGCCGAGTGAATGAAATAATGCCGTCATCTCCCTAACGACATCGGCGTAACCAATCTGCTCAAAGTCGTAACTGATCATGATCGAGGTGAGTTCAGGAACGATCTCGATGATGCCTTTAGTCTTGCTCTCTCTGATCAAGCTGGAGACGTTGTGGACGAGAAAATTGAGTTTGAAACTCATCTCGTCGCCAAGTTCCATTTCGATGAACCGATCCCCGCCTGGATTAAACACCGGTTCGCTAAAAATCATACGACCGTCTCCGCTAGAACCTTTGAAGGGCTTGTTTGTTACGAATACGGCAACGCCGCACCGAAGGAATAATCACATTAACCTGTGCCGATCGTAGATGTACATTTGAACTGCCACTGTCAAACTAGCGGGCCACAAACATTAACAGCAACACGGGTCTGGACTTCATGTTTGGGCTTTCGACTGAAAATCATCGGAATTTTACCTACGCTCGATCCTGAGAATTCCGGAGGCGATCAAGAGTCCGGCGACCGGGCAAACCAACATGCACCACCAAGCGTTCTCCCAGCTTCCTAGACTTCCCACTACAACGGCCATCAGAGGTGGGCCGAGAAGCATGCCGATTGCTGCGCCTTGGGCGATGAGGCCACTCGCCATGGCGATGAGATCTGGCTTCGGCGCGTGCACCGCAGCACCCGAGAAAGCGGCAGCGGGAAGCACACCACTGCCAGTGCTGAAGATGATCGCGAGCGGGACCTTTGCCACATCGGGTATGAACCCGGCGAAGATTAGCGCTCCGGTTACGCCCATGATCAGGTTCGCTGCGGCCAGCAGCAACCAGCGGGGCGCCCCACGATAGAGCAGCCATGCCCCGATGAGGTTACCCGCGACGTTCGTCGCAACAACAAGCGCTGAGAATAGTGCAGCGGCCGTAGCCATGCGGCCCTGAGTCTCCGTCAGAAATGTGGGCAGCCAAGCTGCTATGGCGAACCACTGAACGGTGAAAAGAATGAATACGCTGCTGTAGAGCCACAGTGCGCCAGATGCTAATGTCGCTCGCGCGCCACCCCAATCGAAGACCATGTTTGTGTCCGTTCGCGGCTGCTCCGGCCAACGACTGCGCAGCGTTCCAGCAAAGGCGAGGATGGCAATCACCAGCCCGGATCCCGCAGATACGAGCCAGATGCCACGCCATCCAAGCGGCTCGATCAAAAAGGATGTCACAACCATCGCGATTGCCATGCCGGCAGGCATGTATGTGCTCCATATTCCGAGGGCCAGATCACGGTCTTTGGGCGTCGCGGAATCGAAGATAAGTTTGGGTGCCGCTGAGACGATCGCGGCGAAGCCGACCCCCTCCACGACGCGCATCGCGAGCAGCATGCCACCGCCATCTGCCCACGCGCCGACCAAACTGGCAAATCCAAGGATGAGGAGACCAGTTAGCAAGAGATTGCGGGCACCAATTCGACCGCCGACCATGCCCGTCAGCACGCCAAATCCTGCGCCGAATGCGAAGAAGATCGAGGCGAGCCACCCAGCTGTCACTTTTCCAAGGCCGAAATCCGCCGAGATCACAGCCATTGCCGGGGGCACCTTGCCAACTGCAAACCCGACCGCGATGCCCGCGACGACGGCAATTGCGACAATTGTCCAACGGGTAGACGTCCGGGGTTTTTCGCGCTGCCCGGTTAACACCGGGTCTGCAATCACCTCAGACGCGCCTGGTACCCTCGCCTGGGTCACCAACCTGTTGGGTTCGCTATCTTGGTTCATTCGAACGCGGCTCCCTCGCAGAACGAAGGCCGGGATCATCGCGTCGGACTCTTAACTTAAGCCCTGTTCAACCATGCGCAACGTTGAGCGTAAACATTATATTACACAGCGGGAAAATAGAACCCTAGCACGCAAATTGTTAAGCGATGCTCAATACGTGAAGCTACAATATCTGCCTCATAACCTGAAGGTCAGAGGTTCAAATCCTACCCCCTTACCACCGAACACCTCGTCAAATGCCTTCGTTTTCCGGTATTAATTTGCGCAGATCGGCATTCAACCCAACGCTAAATCAATTCATTACCTCATGCTGAAACCAATTCTTCGCCGCTTGCAGTTTTCAGGGATAATTGGCGACCGCCAATGCCCTCGAAAAGTTGTTCACGACACGTAAATACGATGATCTGAACCTGCTGCCCGACGATGTTCAGGATGTCGAACATGTGACCCATTCTCCGGTCATCAGAAAAGACCAGAGCATCATCCAGAACGACTGTCGCGGGATGGCCTTGCTCGACAAGCATTTCGGCAAAGGCGAGACGGATAAGGACAGCGATCTGTTCCTGTGTTCCCATGCTCAAGTGCTCAAATGATTCTATGTAGCCGTTCTCGCGGACGACACCGACGATATGCAGGTTCTCGTCAATTGTGATCTCAGCGCCGGGGAACAGTAGCTGCAAGTAAGGATGAACCCGTTTCAGCACCGGAGAGAGATAGCGCTCTTTCGCTTCGGTCTCAGCGGATCGTAGTGTCGTTAGCAGCAGGGAAAGCACGGTAACTTCGCGCTCGTGGTGCTGAAGCTTATCGTTGGCCAGCTCGACCTCGCGTACTTTCTGCTGAATGACCTCGTCAAGGCCTGCACCCTCAAGAGCTTCGATATGTGAACGCAACCCGACAATCTTCTCTTTCAGGCCGGTCCGCTTTTCACGCCTCTCCTTTAGCGCTCTTTCCAACCGTGAAATCCGGGCCTCCAGTTGTGGAAGCGTTTCGCCTTCACGCTGCTCCTCAAGTATGGATACTGCCATCTCCTGCTCTGCCAACGCTTTTCGAGCTGCCGATACACCGGCTTCAAGGTCATCATCTGAAGTCTGTTCTTCGGCGTCAGTCAGCCCCTTCTGCAGTTTTTTGAGGCGATCCTTTCCATCCTCATATCGCGTCTTCACGACACCTAATTCGGTCTGGATACGGGCTATCTCCTCTTCCGGGCCGACAAGAGTCGCTCGGGTGGTGGTTAGGGTTTCCCTTGCTTGCAGTGCATCATCCTGTGCAGCAGTGAGGATTTTCTCCGCCTCTTTCTCGGTCGGCAAACCTTCTGTCCCAAGATGAGTCAGCTCCCTTTCGAGGATTACTTTCATGGCTGCGATGTGATCCTCGAGCGGTTCTGCACCGGCATCGTAATCATCCGTCGCAGGCGCGTGCAATTTGGCTTCCTGCTTTGCAAGCTCCGCATTCCGCAAAAGCTTCTCACGCTTCGCAAGCTGTTCCTCGGCCGCATCAACTGAATTGACACCGCACTCTACAAGCGCCGCCTTGAGGACGACATTCGCTTCGCGCCGCTGTACGATGAGCTTATCTCGATCCTTGATCGCTGGCTGAACAGAAATGCTGCCATAATCAGGGATCGTGATCGTCATCCCCTCGATCGCTTCCACCGACGTCTGATCTGCTGCGAGGGCCGTTCCGTCGACCTCGATCTTGGACAATCGGTCGGAAGACATATCAAACGCAACGAGGGTTGCGGCAGCAGAAAGGCGCGAACGCGCAGTTTCCAATTTCTTCGTGGCATCTCGTACTGTTTTGATATTCTCGTCGGTAACGAGAATGGCTGCCGCGCCTTGTTGTGCAGCTCTCTGTTTATTTTCAGCCTCGTGGGCTTTCTCGTAGCGCTCCTGAAGCTCGCGAATTCGGCCCTCGCGTTGAACAGCAGTGAGAACGCGGCGGGCCATCGACACAGCCTTATCCGCCTCGGTGACGCCATCCTCACCTTTCTTCGTATCTTTACGAAGGCCCGCGACCTGTTTCCTCAGCTTCAGATCAGCCTGGCGAACCTCGTCGAGCTTACCCATCGCCGTCTCAACTGCATCCGCGTCGGTCCCGATCTGCTTCTTCAGAATGTGCCGCTCGGCCAGGGCCTGTTCGGCTTGCATCAGATTACGTTTTTTCAGCTCAACATCTGTCGTCGCCGCGTCAATGCGTGATTCCAGCTTGGCAAGCTCACTATGTCGGGTCCGCGCTGAGTCCAGTTCCTTCTCGTCCGTCTGATCTTGCTCCCCCGATGAAAGGCGCGCGTGTTTGTCGTGGGCGGCTTCAAGGTCTTCCAAGGCCTTGGAGAACTCGCTGCGGCGGCTTTTCAGACCTTCGAGATCGAAACGCAGTGTCTCTAGTTCGTCGATGAGATCCTTGTAGTCCCCGCGAGGCCTACCGGTGGACGTGACAAATTCCGAGCGCTGATTATGGATCGCGTCGGGCAGCGCCCTTCCACGCCTACCACCCAGAACCTCACCAACTTCAGATTCAAGAGCACTATGGAGGTTGGAACGTGCGCTGTCGGGAAGTTTGAGCGCACCGAAAGACTGTCCCTGCTGAACCCAGAAAACGTTCCACATGCCGAGGGTTTCGGGTTTCGCACCCGACTTTCCGGGCTCATCGAACCCAAGAAGATTACGTAGTGTGTCTTCCGCTTCATCCCCCTCCAGCTTTCGCCCGTCCGGGCAGAGAAGGTGTGCATAGGGCTTTTTCACGAACCGCTTTCTGATCAGATAAATCCCGTCGTCGACCTCGAACACTAGCTCAACGACGGGCGCAGCCTGGTTTCGGTCGTTCTGTAGACCAACAATCGGCTGTGCTTTCGAGCTGTACTTCTCGAAAAGTGCCGCGCGCAGCGCATCGAGCAGCGTTGACTTCCCCATTTCGTTGGGGCCGGCAACGACGCTCAGGCCATCGCCGATATCGTCGATACCCATCGGTGTCGTGAACTTCTTGAACTGATTGACAGAGATGGAGCGAATTTTCATTGGCTCCTCGTCTGTAATTTCATGTGCTCAACATAGAGTCGCTGGAGCGCTAGTGCAGCGATCTCGTGCTCGGGGTCGCTCGTGTCCTCGGATTTCTGCTTAAGGACATCGGCGGCGGTTCGGACAAATCCACCGCGGTCGATCTGATCGAGGTCGTCTTCGTTCGGACTCGGGAAGAGGCGAGCATCATCAATACGCAGAAAACAGAACGCAGCGGAGATCTGTTCGATGATCTGCTCCTCAAAATATTGCCTGTCCTGAAGCGAAACCGCTCCTTCGACCACAATGTTCATCAGAATTCGGTTTAGGTCATCGCCACTGCTGCGCAGGGTCGTTACAAGGGCATCAATCTCTTCGCGGCTGTTGATCTGCTCGCGGAATGTCATCCACCGGTAATGACCGGTCTCGACTGGCGTAACGACAGGAACCGCGTCAGCGTTTTCGATCTCAACAAGAAGCGCTTGTCCCCCGCCGTCGACATCAAACGCATCGGTCTCGTGTGTGCCGCTATACCAAACCTTATCATTGATCTTCTTCTGACCGTGCCAGTCACCCAGAGCCAGATAAGCGAGCCCTGCCGCCTTCGGCCTGTCCGGATTAACGTAGTTCGGAACATCCTTGTCGTCAGACCCGAAGCCTGTGACCGTGCCATGCGCGAGCGCTATGCGGACAATCCCGTCCGGGGTTTCCGCTTCGTCCATATAGGCCGTGGGGTCCTGAAGCGTGCGTCGATACTGGAGCGGAGCTGGAAGCAATGCGAAGCTGTCGCTCTCAAAAACCCGCGGTTCGGACGCGACGTGAATAATCACGTTGTCAGGCAGGCCCCTTCGCAATAGATGGTCCCAGAGGCCATGCTGACGATGGCGATCATGGTTTCCAGGCAGGAGATGCCATATCACCTTCTCAAACTTCCGCATGCGCTCCAGCGGCTGATTGAGGGAGCGCGGTGACAAAGCCTCCATGTCGTAGATATCACCGGCAACCAGAACATGCCCGGCACAGTGCTTCACCGCCAGTTCCCCAAGCCGGGTTATAGCGGCAAGCCGCGCTTCCTGAAGCAGCCCCATCGTGCCGTCATCGACAAAGCGGAACACTTTGCCGATCTGCCAATCCGAAGTGTGCAGAATTCTAAGTGGCATGATTTTACTTCCCTAGGGCCATCACGCTGCCGCCCTGTCTCTAATAATCGCAGAGAATTCTGTCGAGTTCTTTCACTTGCACAGAATAACAGATGAGTGGAATAAATGCTGAAACCAGCATAGGAAATGGGTGGTATCGAGAGAAACGGTTTTTCCGGGGACGAAGACAAGCACGTTCGTTAGGTACATGACCTGGTCAAGGAGACCCTTGGGCTAACGGTAGCAGCCCTGGTCACTATAACGATTGAGCCAGCTGGTCATCGGCATCTCTGCCATATCGAGTGCAAAAAGTTACCACGCCCCGTCTACTGCACGTACAAAACCGATAAGGGAAAAGCCTTTGCAAGGTACGGCTCTTCAACTGCTGAAACCGCCTGCGAATGAATGAGTTCGGTGGGTCGAGGAAAAATTCTTATGTAATGAGGCTCTTCCTTTACATAATGTCCGAGACTATCGGGTCCATATCAATGGCGGGTGAATAATCTCCGAGTTGTTGTGATAATGTTGCGGTATCACTGTAGAACATAGTTTTCTCAATCTGGTTGCCACGTATTTCTGCAAACATGCCTTCAAAAACTTCGCACTTAGCACCCTTAAGATCTTTGCCCATCCAAATACCTATACCTGAACCCGTCGTACGTATGGCCGCAAAGACTTTATTTCCCTCAGCGATCATTCCCGTAATTTCGAAATTGATATCAATCGCTGCGAAGATCATTTCATATAATTTGCGTACATCCTTTTTACTGTCTAAGGGAATCGGCGCCGCAACATCGATCATCACGCTATCTTCAGTTAGATAACTCATCATCTTGTCTACATCATGCGCATTGTGAGCTGCTACAAAGGCAGCTGCGACTTCTTTGGGGGTCATATAACCTTCCTTCGCTACCGTGTTTCGAGCGCAGTGACCATCCTTACCCACGCACTGTAGATGTCGTTGCCTCTGAATATCCCTCTGTGGCCCTTCTGAGCTGCTACCATATAATTCTTGCGTGAGGTGATTACCTTCCCTCTGTGCCCCTTGAACTGCCTCTGAGCGATATCCCTCACCTTAGGACGCACAGCAGAAACTCGCTGTTTGAAGGGTAAAGATTTAGGCTCAGCCAGATATAGATAATTTGGCATAATGCAACAATAATGCAACTTCTAGAAATCGAGATAGTGAGACAAAAGTGAATAAAAACAATAACTTAAAAAAAGACAAAAGTAACAATAACAAATGGCAGTTCTGGGTCGATCGGGGCGGTACGTTTACTGATCTGGTGGCAAGGCAACCCGATGGCCGTGTCGTTACTCACAAGCTACTCTCCGACAATCCAGAACGCTATTCTGATGCCGCGGTGCAAGGTATCCGTGACCTAATGAGTCTGACGGCGAACCAGAGTATTCCCGCGCATTCGATCGATATCGTCAAGATGGGTACGACGGTTGCAACTAACGCCCTACTGGAGCGCAAGGGTGATCGAACCCTCTTGGCCATCACCAAGGGGTTTGCCGACGCCTTGCGTATTGGTTACCAAACCCGGCCCGAGCTTTTCGCTCTGCATATAGTTCTGCCAGAACTCCTTTATGATAAAGTCGTCGAGATTCCTGAAAGGATGGGCGCTCACGGCGACATCGTTCAATCACTCGATGAAGCAGTGGCACAGATCGAATTGCAAGCCGCCTACGATGACGGTATCCGCGCCATTGCCATCGCCTTCATGCATGGCTATCGCTACACCGACCACGAAAATCGGGTGGCCGCCATCGCCAAAAATATTGGCTTTTCACAGATTTCCGTTTCCAACCATGTCGCCCCAATGATGAAATTGGTCAGCCGGGGAGATACCACCGTAGTTGATGCTTATCTATCCCCAATCCTCCGGCGTTACGTCGACCGGGTCGCTGAGGAGTTGGATACGGACGGACTTGGCGGCCCTAGGTTAATGTTCATGCAATCCAACGGTGGCCTGTCGGATGCCCGTCATTTCCAGGGCAAGGACGCTATTCTATCAGGCCCTGCAGGGGGTGTTGTCGGCATGGCACAAACGGCTTCGACCGCCGGTTTTGGCAAGGTTATTGGGTTTGATATGGGCGGCACATCAACCGATGTTTCTCACTTTGATGGAGAGTATGAACGCAGTTTCGAGACCATGGTTGCCGGCGTGCGCTTGCGGGCACCGATGATGCACATACATACCGTTGCCGCCGGTGGCGGCTCAATTCTGCATTTCGATGGTTCGCGATATCGCGTTGGCCCAGATAGCGCTGGGGCCGACCCCGGCCCAGCTAGCTATCGCCGAGGCGGCCCTCTGACCGTAACGGATTGCAATGTCATGCTTGGTAAATTGCATCCTGATCATTTCCCCGCCGTTTTCGGACCGTGTGGTGAGCAACCCATGGATGCCCATATTGTCCGAGGAAAATTCGAGGCACTAGCCCAGAAAATCGCGGAAGCGACAGGGGCGCCGCTGCAATCCCCAGAGGAAATCGCCGAAGGTTTTTTGCGCATCGCCATAGAGAACATGGCCAACGCGATCAAAAAAATTTCCGTCGAGCGGGGCTACGATATCACGGCATACACTCTGAATTCCTTCGGCGGTGCCGGCGGCCAACACGCCTGCTCGGTGGCCGATAGTCTCAGCATGAACACCATCTTGCTGCATCCCTTTGCCGGTGTCCTATCCGCCTACGGCATGGGATTAGCGGATGTACGTTCCATCCGAGAGCGACAATTGGACGAACCCATGAGCACAAATGTCTGGGAGACCCTGGACCGGGCCTTTGGCACGTTGGCCGGACGTGCTCGTGATGACCTGCTAGCCCAGGACATTCCGGAGGAACGAATCTCGATGGTCCGCAAGGCCCACCTACGTTATGCGGGCACGGACAATCCGCTGCTAATTGATCCGGACAAGAACAGCACTGTCATGACCAGGCGTTTCGAGGAGGCGCATCGCCAGCGTTACGGCTATATTGCGCCAGACCGGGAATTGGTGGTTGAGGCTATTTCTGTGGAGTCCGTGGGCGCCAGCGACCAGTCTGACGAGTTGTCGTTCAGCGAAGGAAATTCCGATAACGGTTCGGAACCGGCCGCCACGCAGGTTCCTATGTTCGTCGGTGGCGACTGGCAAACGGTACCACTCCATCGGCGCGCGGACATGGCCGTGGATCAAAGGATTGATGGACCGGCGATTATCACCGAGAGGACGGCGACTACCGTCGTTGAGCCGGGCTGGAGGGCCGAGTTAACATCTCGTGGTGAGTGCGTGCTAACGCGAACAATACCGCGGCCGAAACGCGAGGCCATCGGCACCAAGGCCGATCCGGTGATGCTTGAGGTTTTCAACAATCTCTTCATGTCCATTGCAGAGCAGATGGGTGCAACGCTAGCCAACACCGCCTACTCGGTGAACATCAAGGAGCGTCTGGATTTTTCCTGCGCCATATTTGCGTCCGATGGCAGCCTAGTCGCCAATGCACCACATGTACCCGTGCATCTAGGCTCCATGGGCGCCTCGATCAAGACTGTGATCCGCGAAAATACTGACCGAATGAAGCCGGGCGATGCCTATGTTATTAACGCACCCTATAACGGCGGGACACACCTGCCGGACGTCACAGTGATCAGCCCAGTGTTTGATGATATAGGCCGCGACATTTTGTTTTACGTGGCGTCTAGGGGACATCATGCGGATATCGGTGGCAGAACGCCTGGCTCGTCACCGCCCGACAGCACTTCGATCCATGAAGAAGGCGTATTGATCGATAATTTTTTGATGGTTGAAAACGGCGTACTTAAGGAGCAGGAGACGCTAGACCTCCTGAACTCCGGACCCTACCCCTGTCGTAACCTAGCCCAGAACATGGCCGACCTGGAAGCCCAGGTCGCTGCGAATAACACCGGCATCCACGAAGTTCTTAAAATGATTGGGCACTTTGGCATCAAGGTCGTGCAAGCCTATATGCAGCATGTCCAGGATAACGCCGAGGAATCCGTTCGCCTCGTCCTGGACAAACTTGTCGATGGCGCTTTCGTCTATCACATGGACAACGGTTGCAAGATTCAGGTCAAAATCAGGGTCGACAAGGCAGCGCGGGAAGCGGTTATTGATTTCACCGGTACATCACCCCAATACGAAGGTAATTATCATGCTCCTACCGCCGTATGTCTTGCCGCCGTGCTTTATGTTTTCCGCTGTCTCGTGGACGACGATATTCCATTGAACGAAGGCTGCTTGAAGCCGCTAAAGGTCATTGTGCCGCCGAAGTCAATCATTTCGCCGGAGTATCCAGCAGCCGTGATCGCTGGCAATACGGAAGTCAGCCAGTGCATTACCGACGCTCTGTTCGGGGCCCTTGGCGTTCTGGCCTCCTCTCAAGGGACAGTCAACAATTTCGTCTATGGGAACGACATCTATCAGAACTACGAAACTATCTGCGGTGGCACCGGGGCCGGCTCCAGCCATCCCGGCACTAGCGCAGTCCACAGCCACATGACCAATACGAAAATGACTGACCCGGAAGTCTTGGAATGGCGCTTTCCGGTTCGTGTCGACAGTTTTTCCATCCGCCAGAGCTCTGGTGGGAAAGGACTGCATGATGGTGGTGAAGGAATCAGGAGAGAGGTAAAATTCCTTGAGGCCATGAAGATGACCCTGTTGAGCAGCCACCGTCGTACCGACCCATATGGGTTGGCGGGAGGTGGACCCGGAGCTCGAGGCCGTGATTTCGTCCGCCGCCACGACGGGCGCCTTGACGAACTTGCGGGCAACGACGAAACCGACATGATGCCTGGTGACACATTCGTTATGGAGACACCAGGTGGCGGAGCCTACGGAGTTAAGCCAGTTGGCTAAATTTAATGGTAAAACATAAAGGAAACTCGCAATTCCTGCAGCCCTACGCTTGGCCGAAATTTTTCTGCGCGCCAAATTCGTCATTATGAAACATAAAAATAGGCATGCCTGCAGCAAGGGCATTGCTGAAGATACTGAGGTGGAATTTTCAAAACGCCATATTGTTTCCACCTCAGAAGAGAACTACCGTGGTGGAATGTGGAATGAACTATGAGCACCTTTGCGGAATACTCGAATTATGACGGGCTCGGCCTCGCCGACCTGGTCCGCCGCAAAGAAGTTAGCCCCGCTGAACTGGTCGCCTCGGCCTATACCGCTATCGAGCATCTGAATCCACGGCTCAATGCAGTCATTTGCCTCTTGGAAGATCAAGCCCAGAAGACCCTCGAAGCAGGACCTTCTAATGGGCCATTCCACGGCGTTCCATTCCTTCTCAAGGACCTTATGACCTCCCTCGCTGGCGTGCCAACAAATGGCGCATGTCGTCTGAGCGAAGGCTATACTCGGCCCTACGACAGCGACCTTGTCACACGTTTCAAGGCTTCTGGCGTTGTCATCATCGGCAAGACCAACACGCCAGAACTCGGCATGAACGCATCCACTGAACCGGTGCTCAACGGACCGACCCACAATCCGTGGGACCTTGAGCTGACCCCTGGCGGATCAAGCGGCGGTTCGGCGGCGGCGGTGGCGGCTGGCATTGTGCCGATGGCACACGCGAATGATGGAGGAGGTTCCACGCGGATCCCGGCTACCTGCTGCCATCTGGTTGGGCTGAAGCCAACGCGCGGGCGAAATCCAGCGGGGCCCGATCTCGGTGAAATTTGGAACGGCTTTGTCTCAGAGCACATCGTTTCGCGCAGTGTTCGCGATACCGCTGCAATGCTCGATTGCACGGCTGGACCGTGGCCGGGAGATCCTTATTTTGCGCCACCACCGGAGCGAAAGTTCTTAGACGAGATCGGACGCGACCCGGGCAGATTGCGGATCGCAGTTACAGACATCACCGCATCCGGTGATCCGGTTCACGAGGACTGCAAAGTAGCGGTCGCAGATACCGTGAAGCACCTTACCGATCTTGGCCACGAAGTAGAGGAAGCGGCGCCAGCCTATGACCATAATGCTTTCGCTGAGGCATTCGTTGTGATCATGGCAGCGCACTGTGCCTCCTTTATGGAGGATATTGCGATGTCCACCGGACGCACGCCAAGCCACGCCACTCTAGAGCGCGTGAACCTTTGGGTGCTCGAACAAGGACGTCGCTATTCCGCGCTCGACATGGCACGCGCGATGAACGCGCTCAACACCACCAGTCGGCAGGTCGGTCAATTTTTTGAGACCTACGATATCCTTCTAACGCCTGGGCTCGCCACACCACCACCCCTACTCGGCTACTTGTTCGCGGACAATGAGGGCGATGAGGTGTGGGATAGAATGCGCAGCTTCACGCCCTTCACTCACATCTACAACGCTACCGGCCAGCCCGCAATGAGCGTACCGGCTATTATAAATGCCGAACGCCTCCCAATCGGGGTGCAATTAGTTGGGCGCTATGCACAGGACGGCCTACTCATCGCGCTCGCGTCCCAGCTTGAGAAGGCACGGCCATGGAGCGCGAATCGCCCGCCTGTTTACGCCTAGAGCAAATCCCGAACCGGTAGTATCACCCGCGACAACGATATGGCTATATTCCAAAGCGTTAGAGTATTTCGCG
>CAYPSQ010000012.1:41542-45687 GCA_964413115.1 uncultured Rhizobiaceae bacterium
GTTTTTTCGCCGGAAGAATGCGCCGAGATGGGCGCAGAGTTTGACCGGCTCTGGGAGATAGACGGCGACAACGCCGGGATGGAGGTGGTTCTAGAAGGGGAGGACGGCGAGTTTCACGAACCGCTGGAAGGGCGAGCTGCCGACATTAAGACAGGCTCGACACGTATTTCTAACATCTTTAATAAGTCTCACGTGTTCGATCGATGCCTATGCATCGGCCCGCTGCTGGCCGCATCGGCCCACTTGCTCGGCGACATCAAACTGCACGGCGCCAATCTGCGCGAACCGCACAAGGGCTTCGGCCATCAGTCACTGCACTCCGACGTTCAAAAACGCTTCAAAGGCGACTGGTGGCTGGTCAATTCGCTGATCATGTTCGACAACATGACGCTCGATAACGGACCGACGCGTATTGTCCCAAGTTCGCATCACTGGCCGGAACTGAACGTCCCTGACTCAAATGCGATGCCGTCCGATGTGACCGACCCAGATCTCCTGGCTTTCGACCGTTTTCCAGAGGATCTCTTCGCCCCTTATCCAGGCGAGGTGCTGGTAACAATGCCAGCTGGTTCAGTCACAGTGTTCAACTCAAGCTGTTGGCACGGAGGCACGAGAAAAATGAATGACGCTCGCCGCCGCATGCTGCACTTAACCTATACTCGCCGCTGCCTGAAGCAGCAGTTGCCACAACAGCATTATTTAACCCAGCCGCTCTACGACCGTCTGGACGATGCACAGCGCTGGCTATTCGACGTTCAAGTCCCAGCCGAAAGCTCGCCAGAGTACCCTATCTGACGTCAGCAACTTTGGGACAGAATAAGGGGTTCGTGTAACGGAGAATTTCTGTCTCATCTTATTGACCGAAGGGAACAAGGATGAGACAGAAATCAAAGTGTTTGAAAGAAGACACTGAGATGACCGTTGAAAACAACCAGCAATGGACGTGCAAGCAGCATTCGGCCGAGGAGCGGGCCCACATCGTGCTAGCGGACCTGCACCGTGAGGACAGCATTGCTAAACCGTGCCGCCCGGAAAGAAATGCAGAAAGCCTCTATTCCAACTGGCCGAAGGAGGTCCTGAAATCAGGTAAGAAGCAGTTAGGGGCCGATACCACTCATGATTAGCCGATGACTGACGCACTCCTATTTCGCGTCGATGTGCCACCAACTTACCGTCCCCATGATGCGGCAAGCCTCGGGCCCTATTTGGCCGGGGTCCCGGGTGTCACCAATCGACTGGGCGGCAGCCCCGCAGACTGGTCTATTGAGGAGGTAGGCGATGGTAATCTCAATCTTGTGTTCATCGTGCGAGGTCCGGCAGACGGCCTTGTAGTCAAGCAGGCTCTACCTTATGTGCGCCTAGTAGGTGAAAGCTGGCCGTTACCGCTTGAGCGCACGTTCTTCGAGCATGAGGCGCTGGTCGAACACGCCCGCCATGCGCCGGGCCTCGGCCCTGCCGTTTACCATTATGACGGCACACTATTTCTAATTGTGATGGAATTGCTAGAGCCACACATCGTCATGCGGCGCGGCATGATCGAGGGCATACGCTATCCAGGTTTTGCCGATACTATCTCGCATTATTTGGCGCGAACGCTTTTCTTCACCTCCGACTTAGCGCTCAAGGCCCACGAGAAGAAGGCGCGCGCCGCGTTATTCAACCGCAACGTTTCGCTCTGCAATATCTCCGAGCAGTTGATTTTTACCGAGCCCTATACCCTGCATCAGAACAACTGGTGGACATCGCCTGAGCTTGACGGTGATGCGGCGGCGATCCGGGCCGATGTTGCTCTTAAGGTCGCAGTGTCTGATCTTAAATACAAATTTCTGACCGAGGCTCAGGCCCTATTGCACGGTGATTTACATACCGGCTCGGTCATGGTGACGGCACAAGACACACGCATTATCGATCCCGAGTTCGCGTTCTATGGCCCCATGGGCTTCGACGTTGGTGCGATGCTCGGCAATCTATTGTTGAACTTCTTCAGCCAGGACGGTCACGCGCGGAATGGTGATGATCGGGCTGACTACAAAACCTGGGTATTGGAGACGACAGAGGCGGTTTGGCTAAATTTCAATAAAGCCTTCTGTACTCTCTGGCACGATGCACGCACGGGCGATGCCTACCCAGCGGCGCTTTTCGAGACTGCCGAACAAGCTATCAATAGCGACGCACTACACGGCGGCTACATGCGTGCACTGTTCCGCGATGCGCTGGGATTTGCGGGCGCCAAAATGATTCGACGCATCCTGGGTCTTGCCCACAACATCGACTTCGAACAGATTCCTGATAAGAGCTTACGTGCGACTTGTGAGCGGCCGGCACTTCAGTTTGGGCGTGCGTTGGTACTAGGAGCTGGCGAATTCACCGATATCGCCGAAGTAACCGAGGCCGCCCGTGATCTAGCCTCGCGCGCTGAGCATGCATAGCAGTCCGGGGACCGAAGAGCGCAGTCCATGGCAAATGTGAAGAAAGTCAGAGAGATCAACTCCGAGTTAAAGCAGATTACCTACAAGCTTGAACGGCCGGCTTTCTTCTCTATCGGCGGTAGTTGTTGCTAAGGGTATGTGGCGAAAACCGAACGGCGCGTTGATGAAAATAAAATGACCTGAAATGCGTCTCGGCGGCTTCCCCGTTCCATCCCTGGCGAACCAATCGGCATTCCGGGCACTGCCAATCCAATTGCATTTGGCCGATCTTTCAGCAAGCGCAATACCTCTCTTGCTGGTACATGACCTTCTATAACATAGCCATCAATCACTGCAGAATGACAGGCCCGTAGTTCAGGAACTATCCCAAATTTATCCTTGATAGGGCGGAGGTCAGTGAGGTCGGTGACGAGCACTGAAAAGCCTGCACTGCGCATGTGTTCTACCCACGCGCCGCAGCAACCACATGATGGCGACTTGTAGACTTCTAACACGTGAGCCTCTGCGACCGCACTCGGTATATAGTGTCCGATCACCAAGGGCGCGAGGCCTAGAGCAGTTAGGCTTAAAAATTTACGACGTGAGAGACAATCCAACTTATTTTTCCACAGCTATCAGCAAATCAGAAACAGAAACCAAAATCCTCCTGACCCAACCATTCCCCTAGTCAGATCCAGATTAACAACCGTATCACCAAAGGTCCCGTTTGGGGAAAATTCGGTCTCAACTCTGGATGCTCAGCTCAAGGAAGATGATCCGTGGCGCACGCCCCAGGGACAAGTGTCTTAGTTGGCCTAGGCGGCCTAACTTTTCGAACCGCTTAATCAGGAGTTGCTCACGGCGCTACTTCGTCGCCTTAATCCGACGATCCGAGAGCGCCGACCAGGAAGCAGATGCCGGCTTCCTCTGTCTGCAATACAATTCCGCTGAGAGACTACCAGCGAATAGATTTATAACTCTTAAGACCGTCCTTCATCTCCGTCGCCAATCCCATGGCGGCATAAATTCTCCTCTCCACATTCCTCGCATGCCTTTTTCAGCTTCACGCTCTTCAGATACATATTCATCGGAGTAGCGTCTGTACGCCAACGCCCAACCCTCTCTAACCATGCGGGCATTTAGATTCACAGAACCCGCATAGCAAACGGCAATCAAACGCTTATAGCGGTCCCGTTTATTTCCCTTGCAGATAACTAAATAGCTGCCAATCATTTCGGTTAGTGCAACCGTAGCTGCGCGTCCGCAAGCCCATTCAATGCCCTCTACACTACATGTCTGTTTCTGTTCTGGTGCATCAATACCGTGAAGGCGGATACGTTCTCCCCCGATAGCAACCGTATCGCCGTCGATGATTCGGGGTGGGCCAGAGATTTCGGCAAAAGCCGCATGCGAAATAAAAAACAGCGCCGCAAGCGAAATCAAAATGGAGCAAGGTTTAGTCAATCTTTCCTCCAGAGCACACTGATTGGTATGGCTCACAGTACCTAATCGTATACCGTGCGCTTAGTACTTCATTTAAAGGTTCTGAATATGCTTCTATCGCCCAAGCACATTCCTGTGCAGGGGGTCAGGAAAAACTAACAGCCTAAGGGCAGGATTAGTTCAAGCCCATTCAATGGTTAATGGTCCATGGGCCGTGGTGGGCTGTCTATGGGACAGGGTTAGCCCCCTAATCGGAGAAAGTACGTCTGCTGCGTTATGGGTGCTATTTCAATT
>CAYPSQ010000013.1:0-1404 GCA_964413115.1 uncultured Rhizobiaceae bacterium
CGGGTCGGACAGCTCGGAAGTGGGTTACCACCGTAAGTCGTAGGAAACTCGGGATGGTTTCGACAGTGCTCGATTGTCGAGTGAACGGTGAATTAGCTATACGCTGAACAGCAATATATCGTCGGCGCCAAACTGCGTCGTCAGCCACGATTAATTTGCCGCATGTTGCAAAGCTCGCTGAACTATATCCGGATCGGCATTGCCGCCGGATAGGATGAGGCCGACCTTTTTGCCGGCCATTCGCTCTTTTTCCTGGAGTACCGCAGCGAGCGGTGCAGCGCCGGCCCCCTCGGCTAGATTGTGGGTATCAGTTAGATAATGCGCCATGGCTTCAAGAACTTCATCGTCGCTCACTTGAACGATACGCTCGACGCCGGCTAGGATGATCTCCAGCCCTTCGGCAACCGGCACGCGGCAAGCCATGCCGTCAGCCAGCGTATCAGCGTTGTTGGTGCCAATCAGTTCGCGAGCGCTAAAGGATAACGCGTAGGCGGCGGCGTTTTCGCTCACCACACCGACGATCTCTGTTTTTAGACCGAGCGCGTCACGCGCTGATATCACGCCGCAAATGCCCGAACCAAGGCCAATTGGTACATAGACCGTATGAAGATCAGGGGCCGCGTAGAGTAACTCGAGGGCGTAACTCGCGACGCCCTTGACTAAAGACATGTCAAAGGAGGGGACAAGTGTTACACCGTCCTCGTCTGCGAGGGTCATGGCGTGTTCCAGAGCCTCCTGAAAATCACGGCCATGCTCGATCAGTTGCGCGCCAAAGGCCAGCATCGCGTTATTCTTGCCCAACGAATTACCATGCGGCACCACGATGGTAGCGGCGAGGCCGGCGCGCGCTGCTGCAAAGGCGATGCTTTGGCCGTGATTGCCGCGGGTTGCTGCGAGCACTCGGTGGGTCGTACTTTGGCGCTTGAGCTCATCTATATAGACTAACCCGCCACGTACTTTGAAGGCACCGATCGGCGTGTGGTTTTCATGCTTAACCCACACTTCCGCGCCGACCCGGCGGCTTAAGAGCGGCCAGCAGATTTGCGCCGTCGGTGTTAATGTCCGGTGGACCAGTTCTCCCGCCGCTTGAAGTTCGCTTAGTTCAGGTAATTTCATGTAGCCTCCGGCGCGCACTATAGCGGTTCGCCACGTGACGATCATGTTTCATTCGCGCACGTTGACAGGTAATCTGGGAGGTAGGGAGGAGCCTCTACATGGCGCAGTTGCCGAGCAATGTTGATACCAACTCGCCGGAATTTATGGAAAATGCCGGCGCGATGCAATCGCTCGTCGATAGACTCAAAGCGACCTTGGCAGAAATCCAAGGTGGTGGCGGAGATAAAGCCCGGGCGCGACACGAAGAACGCGGAAAAATGCTGCCACGCGCGCGCATTCAGACGCTGA
>CAYPSQ010000013.1:1504-24279 GCA_964413115.1 uncultured Rhizobiaceae bacterium
GCGCGACACGAAGAACGCGGAAAAATGCTGCCACGCGCGCGCATTCAGACGCTGATCGACCCTGGCACGGAGTTTCTCGAATTTTCGCCTCTTGCGGCGTATAGATTGCATGGTGGCGATGTGCCGGCAGCCGGCATTATCACCGGCATCGGCCGCGTCTCTGGGCGGGATTGCATGCTGATCGTCAATGATGCGACGGTAAAAGGTGGCACCTATTACCCGATCACCGTAAAAAAGCACCTGCGCGCGCAAGAAATCGCTGCGACGAACCGCCTGCCATGCATTTATTTGGTGGATTCTGGTGGCGCCAATCTGCCGCATCAGGACGAAGTATTTCCCGACCGAGACCATTTCGGGCGCATCTTTTTTAATCAGGCGCGGATGTCGGCGGAGGGTATCGCACAAATTGCGGTCGTGATGGGTTCATGTACTGCTGGCGGCGCGTATGTGCCAGCGATGGCGGACGAAACTATCATCGTCAAGGAACAGGGCACGATTTTTCTTGGCGGGCCGCCCCTGGTTAAAGCCGCAACTGGAGAGGAAGTAACCTCAGAAGACCTTGGCGGTGCCGACGTGCATACACGGATCTCCGGCGTCGCCGATCACATTGCAGACAACGATCACGCAGCGTTGGAACGGACGCGCGGCATCGTGGCACGCCTGCATGGTGTCAATAAAGGTGTGCAGGGTCAGGTTCAGTCAATTCCGCCGGTGCATGACGCCAAAGAGATTTACGGCATTGTGCCTACGTCTCTCCGCCGTATGTTCAACGTCCGTGAAGTCATTGCACGAATCGTCGACGCCAGCGAATTTGATGAGTTCAAGGCGCGCTACGGGCAGACCCTAGTGACAGGATTCGCCCGCATTGAAGGGCGCTTAGTTGGAATCCTCGGCAATAACGGAATCTTATTTTCAGAATCGGCCCTCAAGGGCACGCATTTTATCGAACTCTGCTGCCAGCGGGGCATCCCGTTGATATTTCTGCAGAACATTGTCGGCTTTATGGTCGGCAAGCGTTACGAACAAGGCGGCATCGCCAAGGACGGCGCAAAACTGGTGATGGCAGTCGCTTGTGCGTCGGTGCCTAAGTTTACCGTGGTTATTGGCGGCAGTTTCGGCGCTGGCAACTACGGCATGTGTGGGCGCGCTTATGATCCACGCTTTTTGTGGATGTGGCCGAATGCACGAATTTCCGTGATGGGCGGCGAGCAGGCGGCAAGCGTCCTCGCTAGCATCCGCCGCAATCGTGCCAGAGAAGGAGGCGTCAGTTGGCCCGAAGAAGAAGAGGCCGAGTTCAAGGCGCAGATCTGTGAGCAATATGATACCCAAGGACAACCCTACTATTCCTCGGCCCGCTTGTGGGACGACGGAGTAATAGACCCTTTGGATACTAGAGCCGTTCTCGCTCGTGGTCTCGCGGCGGCGGAGAATGCTCCGGCGGAGAAATCAACATTTGGTATATTTAGGATGTAATCAAGTGCCCGAAGGAAACGTGCTTGTCTCCGCAGACCCGAAGGGCGTGGCCACTGTCACGCTCAATCGGCCCGAAGTGCATAATGCGATTGATGATGAAACGATAGAGTGTCTGACGCATGAATTGCGGACGCTTGGTGATGACGAGGATATCCGCGTGGTGCTATTAACGGCCCGCGGCAAGTCTTTCTGCGCCGGTGCGGATCTTAAATGGATGAAGCGAACATCCAAATTCACAGAATCTCAAAATTTATTAGATGCCAATGCCTTATCTAATCTTATTCTGACTTTAGATACGCTTCCGAAGCCCACTGTCGCGTTGATTCAAGGCCCGGCCTATGGCGGCGGTGTCGGCCTGATCTGTGCCTGCGATATCGCCATCGCCGCACGTAGTTCGCGCTTTTCATTAACCGAGGTAAGGCTTGGGCTCATTCCAGCCGTGATCAGCCCGTTCGTCATCAGCAAAATCGGCGAGAGCTACACACGGAGATATTTCCTCACGGGCGAAGTCATAAGTTCGACCGATGCGGAACGCACTGGGCTGGTCCATGAGGTTGTGTCTGATGAAGACTTGACTGTGCGCGGCGATACCTTTGTAAAGTCGCTACTGCAAGGTGGCCCGGTTGCCCAAGCCGAAGCCAAGCAGCTGATTAAAGATATGCGGGGACGATCGCCCGACCGGAATTTATCTGTTGATCTTGCGAAGCGAATAGCGCGGATCCGGGTGTCGGATGAGGCTCAAGAGGGCATGGGCGCCTTTTTGGAAAAAAGGAGACCGCGTTGGCAATAATTTGCTGGAGTGGCCACACCAGTCTGGAGTATTGATGGCGCTTCATTTACTAAAGCTAGCGGTAGGAATAGAAAACATCGGCCATTTGCGGGCGGTCCAGGAACGTCGTTTGGCCGAAACTGACGGCTTGCGCCATGTTACCCGATTCATGCCGCGGCGTTCTAAAGAAGTGTTGGATGGCGGCTCTTTATACTGGGTGGTGCAAAATTTCATCCGCGTACGGCAGCGGCTTCTCGATATACAGGTTGTTAAGAATGACCGGGGAGGAGGGACCAAATGCGCCTTCATTCTTGACCCCGAACTGGTGCTGACCGTTCCGGTACGGCGCCGGCCGCACCAGGGCTGGCGCTATTTCAAACCCGATGCTGCACCGCCAGATCTTGGCGCATCAATCGAAGAATTCGGCGATATGCCTGCGGATATGGCGGCAGAACTTCGGACACTCGGTCTTTTGTAGGACACTCGAGGGTGCTCATGCTGGACGTCAATCAAGAACGAGACGATTAGGGAAGGATCATGGCTAGAACCAATTGGCAGATTGCAGGCGATCATTTTAAGAGCTGCAATCGTGAGTAATTATGCCAAAGCACTTCCTCTCATTATCGATTGCGATCCTGGGCAGGACGATGCAATCGCCCTAATGCTAGCCATGGCTTCGCCCGAGGAACTGAGTCTTCTCGGCATTTGTACCGTTGCTGGAAACGTTCCGTTGGTGCTGACTGAAGCCAACGCCCGGCGCATTCGCGACGTTTCAGGGCGACCTGAAGTGCCGGTCTTCGCTGGTTGTCCGCGACCGATGGTAAAGATTCTGGAAACTGCCGAATATGTACATGGCAAAAGTGGTATTGACGGCGCTGACTTGCCTGAACCGAGTGGCCCGGTAGAAGCCGCGCATGCCGTTGATTGGCTAATCGACACTCTGCGCCACGCCGACGGTCCGATTACTGTGGCGACGCTCGGGCCGCTCACTAACATCGCAATGGCCATCGTGATGGCGCCGGACATCATTAATAATATTAGCCAATTGGTCTTGATGGGGGGCGCGCTTTCCTACGGCAATATTACTCCTGCCGCCGAGTTCAATATTTACTCGGACCCGCATGCGGCTCATATCGTTTTCGAGGCGGGAATAAAATTGACGATGATCGGGCTAGATGTCACTCATCAGGCTCGCATGACACCCGAGCGCCTTGAAGCGATTCGGGCGATTGGCAACCCTGCGGCCCTCTGCGTTGCTGGAATGCTCGATTTTTACGGCAAACAATATATTGAGACGTTCGGCAAAGGAGCACCGCTGCACGATCCCTGTGTCATCGCATATATTCTCCAGCCCAACTTGTTCATAGGCCAAGAGATGCGGGTCGATGTTGAAATCTCCAGCCCGTTGACAATCGGGCGTACCGTTTGCGATTTGCACGCTCGCAGCGGCAAAGCGGAAAACGTTAATGTGTTGGAAAAAATAGATGCACCTGGGTTTTTTAGACTGCTCGAGGAGCGGCTGGCTCGCCTATCTAAAACCGGCTAAAATTCTGGATTAATGCAAAAAACATTTCTTATCCAATTATTTCTTAACCAATTAAGTGTCATTACCATCAAGAGTGCGATGAAGCGTATTTGTCTGGTAACGCAATTACCGGAGGACAATCGTCTAGCGAGACCACAAAATGGATCTTTGCTAGACTTCTTCTGCGAATAGCGGATTTCGTGCTTCGTGCTAGCCGAACCAAATTCGCTTTTCCGCAAGGTTACGTTAGGCCGAGCCGGCGCCGTCAAAAAAACGGTGCCAATACGCGGTCGTGGGTGTTTTCCTCTGGCTGCCCCTTGAGGCGGCCTCCTAAGCCCTCTATCTACCAGCCAGTAATCCCGTTAGAATCGCAGGCGAAAAAGAGAACAACTGCATGTCAGAGCGCAAAAACAAGCTGCCGTCCGAAGGCAAGCAAGCTAGGTCAGTCATTGACAGATTCCTGGACAAGGTTGCTGCAACGCCAGCGCCGGTTGGCGGTGAAGGTAAGGGGCGCTTATTGTTTGCCATGGATGCGACCGCCAGCCGCGAGCCGAGTTGGGACCATGCTTGTCAAATCCAGGGTGAAATGTTCGAAGCCACGGCCGCACTCGGCGGTCTTTCAGTGCAATTGACATATTATCGTGGGTTCAATGAATTTCGTGCTACCAAATGGCTCGATAATTCACGTGCTTTGGTTCGCCATATGAGCGCAGTTTATTGCCTCGGCGGGCACACTCAAATTCGCAAGGTTCTGAAACATGCGATCCGTGAAACCAAGCGTGAAAAATTGGGTGCGCTGGTGTTTGTCGGCGATTGCATGGAAGAAAATGTAGATGATTTATGTGCAATGGCGGGCGAGCTTGGCTTGCTAAAAGTGCCGGCTTTTATGTTCCATGAAGGCGGTGAAACACAGGCATCTCTGGCATTTCGTCAGATAGCCAGGCTCTCGGGTGGCGCGTATCTGCAATTCGACGCCCACAGCGCGGCACAACTCAAGAGTCTTCTCGCGGCGGTGGCGGTTTATGCGGCGGGTGGGCGGCGAGCGCTTGCAAAACTCGGTAAACGCCAAGGTGGCGCCGCATTACAAATCTCGCATCAGGTCAAGTAAACTTGGGCGGTTTAGGGCATCGAAGAGGAATTAGCTAAAGTATGGTGAAGTATCTAATACTCGGTATCGCGCTGTTGGTCGCCGTTCTGCTAATCGCCCGCTGGTTTGAGAGTGCCAATCCGTCGCGCCTCGCCAAAGCACTGAAATGGGGCTTCGTTGGCCTTGGTGGGGCTGTTGCAATCTTTCTTGGTGCTACCGGAAAAATGCAGTTAGCAGCGATCCCTTTGGCTCTGATATTCCTGCCGCTCCTCCTTCGCGGCATGCGCGGCGCGAGCGCTGCTGGGCAAAGCGGTACGCCCTCACCTGGCAAGCAATCTGAAGTCGAAACTGATTATTTGAGAATGATGCTGGATCATGACAGCGGTGAAATGGACGGCATCGTACTGCGCGGAAAATTTGAAGGGCGGGAGTTGCGTGATTTTTCACAGACCGAACTTCTCGAACTCTTAGACGAGTGCAATACTCATGATGAGCAATCTGCGCAGCTCATCGAAAGTTATATAGATAGGGTCTTTGGCCAGGGTTGGCGAGCCGGTGAAAGCGCCGATCAAGGCAGGCGTACAGCGCGTAGTTCAGGGGCGCCGATGAGTCGTGACGAAGCCTTTGAGGTGCTCGGTCTTACTCCGAATAGTAGCGACACGGAAATTCGTGACGCCCATCGTAAATTGCAACTCAAGAATCATCCCGACCAGGGCGGTTCCGATTATCTGGCTGCGAAAATTAATCAAGCCAAAGAAGTCTTGTTAGGCGGCAAATAAGGTAGCTTCGTAGATTCGCGCATGCAGGGCGAAAGCCTTGCCGGATAGCAAAAAAGATGAGAAACACTGATCGGGCACCGCGCCGCCAAGACTCAT
The DNA here is from genome assembly GCA_964413115.1 of uncultured Rhizobiaceae bacterium. Taxonomy (GTDB): domain Bacteria; phylum Pseudomonadota; class Alphaproteobacteria; order UBA828; family UBA828; genus PTKB01. The sequence continues at coordinate 7,234 of CAYPSQ010000013.1, forward strand.
ATTCAAGGATTAGCCGTGCATGATTAAGCCGGTAAAAAAGGCAGTATTTCCGGTCGCCGGCTTGGGGACCCGGTTTTTACCGGCAACCAAAGCAGTGCCTAAGGAAATGTTGACGGTCGTCGATAAGCCGCTCATTCAATATGCAGTGGAAGAGGCGGCGGCAGCGGGGATCGAAGAATTTATTTTCGTTACTGGGCGCGACAAAAACGCGATCGAAAATTATTTCGACCACTCCTATGAACTTGAGGCCGAGTTGGGCGCGCGAGGCAAAACGACTGAACTGGAAGAGGTCACAAGACTTATTCCGCCGGTTGGCGCGCTCTCCTTTACTCGGCAGCAAGAGCCGCTTGGACTGGGCCACGCGGTCTGGTGCGCGCGAAATCTAGTAGGCGACGAACCATTTGCGGTGCTTCTCGTTGACGAACTCATGATGTCGAGAACACCGTGCATGACGCAGGTCGTCGATGTCTACAATCAACGAGGCGGATGTGTTTACGCGCTCGCTGAAATTTCCGCCGAACAGTCTAGAAAATACGGCATCGTCGATGTCGCTGCGGACGATGGGAAAATCATCGATATTAAGGGAATGGTGGAAAAACCCGCACCTAGCGAAGCACCTTCCAACCTCTGCATCATCGGGCGTTACGTGTTACAACCTGAAGTCTTCGGCTATCTTGAACGGATGGAGCGTGGGGTTGGTGGAGAAATTCAGCTTACCGATTCATTGGCTAAACTGATCGATCACGGCATCGCTTGCCACGGCCGACGTTTTGAAGGGCGGCGCTTTGATTGCGGTGCCAAAGCGGGGTTTCTCCAAGCCAATATTGCCTGCGCCTTCGAACGCGACGATCTTCGCGACGATTTGATGGCGTTTCTCAAAACCCTGCCCGCTTCGTGAATTAAACCTAACAGGTAATCATCATGCATGTTGCCATGATCGGCACCGGCTATGTCGGCCTCGTCTCTGCCGCTTGTTTTTCCGAGTTTGGCGTTAACGTCGTTTGTGTGGATAAGGTCCAGGAGAAAATCAACGATCTCAAAGCAGGAAAAATTCCAATTTTCGAGCCCGGGCTGAAGACTCTTGTCAACCATAATGTTGCCGCGGGCCGACTTAGTTTTACCACCGAAATTGCTGAGGCGGTGCCGCAGGCCGATGTAATCATGTTGGCGGTCGGCACGCCCAGCCGACGGGGAGACGGCCATGCAGACCTTTCATTTGTGTACGCTGCAGCCGAGGAGATCGCAGATGCAATGAACGGTTATTCGGTCGTAGTGACGAAATCCACCGTGCCTGTCGGTACCGGCGACGAGATCGCCCGTATTATACGCTCGCGCCGCCCGGACGCAGAGTTCGACATCGTCTCGAATCCTGAGTTTTTACGCGAGGGTGCAGCTATCTCAGATTTCATGCGTCCGGACCGCGTCGTTGTTGGCGTCGAATCTGAACGGGCAAAAATGCTGATGGCGGAACTATACCGTCCGCTTTTTCTGATCGAAACACCGGTGGTTTTTACCAGCATAAAAACGGCTGAACTGATCAAGTACGCCGCCAATACTTTTCTTGCCACCAAAATTACTTTCATTAATGAGATCGCAGATATCTGCGAGAAGACCGGAGCTGACGTTCACGATGTGGCCAAGGGGATCGGGTTAGATGGCCGTATCGGCAACAAGTTTTTGCATCCCGGCCCGGGTTATGGTGGCTCTTGTTTTCCCAAGGACACGCTCGCCTTTGTGCGCATCGCTCGCGAGTGTGGCGCGCCCAGCCAAATCGTTGAGGCGGTGGTAAAAATTAATGATAAACGCAAGGTTCAGATGGCGCAGAAAATTATCATGGCCATGGAGGGCACGGTCGATAACAAACGCATTGCCGTGCTAGGGGTCGCCTTCAAACCTAATACTGACGATGTCCGCGACAGCGCTAGCCTGACGATAATTCCGGCGCTCCAGCAGGAAGGCGCCTCAATCTATGCCTACGACCCCGAAGCCATGGGGGAAGCAGAGCAATTGCTACCAGACGTCAATTGGTGCCATAGCGCTTATGCGGCGATGGATCGTGCGGACGTTCTGGTCATTCTGACCGAATGGAATGAATTCCGCGCTCTTGACCTGGAGCGCGTTAGACAGTTGCTTGTGCGCCCGGTGATCGTCGATCTGCGCAACATCTACGAGCCCCATGCCATGGCGGCAGCAGGCTTTCAGTATGTCAGCGTCGGCCGCCAAGCGTCTGAAGCCTCTATTGCTGACGCATGAACGGAGGTCACCGCTTCGACCCGACCGTATTGCGCGAATACGATATTCGCGGTGTCGTCGGACGCACGCTCGACCGAGATGATGCAGAGGCTGTTGGCCGGGCCTTCGCAACCATCGTGATGCGCGGCGGCTCCTCGAAAACCATATGCGTCGGCTATGACGGACGGATCAGTTCTCCAAATTTAGAAGCTGCGCTTATAGCCGGCCTCAATGCCGCGGGCGCTAATGTGATCCGCATAGGCCTCGGTCCGACACCGATGCTGTACTATTCAGTTCACTGCCTTGAAACCGACGGCGGAATTATGGTCACCGGCTCGCACAATCCGCCGGACAATAACGGTTTCAAATTCATGCTCGGTAAAAGTTCTTTTTTTGGCGCCGGCATTCAGGAACTCGGCGCACTTGCTGCGGAGGGTGCATACCATGAGGGCAGTGGGACACAGAGTGAAGATCTAATGTTGTCGCGCTATGTCGCTCGCCTGTCGGAAGAAAGCGCGTCCCTGTCGCCGCTAAAGGTGGTATGGGATGCCGGCAATGGGGCAGCTGGAGAGGCCATGAGCTTGCTTAGCCTCAACTTACCCGGAGAGCATTTTCTCCTCAACGAACGCATCGATGGCAGTTTTCCTGCCCATCACCCTGATCCGACCGTCCCCGAAAATTTAATTCAGCTCATTGCTGCGGTGCGCGCAGGTTCGTGCGATCTGGGCATTGCCTTCGACGGCGACGGCGACCGGATTGGCATTGTGGATGGAGATGGTGAAATTTTATGGGGTGATCAAATTCTCGCGCTTTTGGCGCGCGAGGTGCTACGCAAACAACCAAATGCCACGATTATAGCTGACGTTAAAGCAAGCCAGGTGTTGTTCGATGAAGTCGAGCGGCTTGGGGGAACGCCGCTCATGTGGAGGACCGGGCATTCTTTGATAAAAGCCAAAATGGCTGAAACCGGCGCACCGTTGGCGGGAGAAATGAGCGGCCATATATTTTTTGCTGATCGCTATTTCGGTTATGACGACGCACTCTATGCCGCCGTTCGATTGCTCGGTTTGATCGCCGAAGAGGGGCAGAGCCTGGCGACGCTTCGCGCCTCTCTACCAGAGCGTATCAACACACCGGAACTACGTTTTCACTGTGATGATGCACGCAAATTCGACGCCATCGAAGAAGTCTACCAGCGGCTCGCGAGAAGCAATGCGGATGTAAATGCGATCGATGGCGTGCGAGTTAGCACCGCCGATGGATGGTGGCTGTTGCGCGCCTCGAATACGCAACCGGCGCTGGTCGCTCGCTGTGAAGCAAAGGATACGGCAGGTTTGGCACGCCTAAAAAATGCGTTGGTAGCGCAATTAAGTGAGAGCCGCATTCGGCCGCCAAATTTCTATGAACACGACGGGGAGAACAAACTGTGAGTACTGAAATTTGTGCCATGTCCGCCACGGATTTGTTGGAAGCCTATAACTCGGGCGATCTGTCGCCGGTGCATGCAACCGAGGCGATACTCGAACGAATTCATTATCTTAATAACGCCTATAATGCCTTTTGCCTGATCGACGATGAGAGCGCCTTAGCAGCGGCGCGGCGTTCGGAAAAGCGGTGGCTTGCCGGCGCACCGGAAGGGCGCCTAGATGGCGTTCCTGTTTCGGTAAAAGATTTAGTCCTAGCCAAGGGCTGGCCTACACTGCGAGGTTCCAAAACTACGGTGCGCGACCAGCCATGGGACGAGGACGCACCCGCCGTTGCCCGCTTACGCGAGCACGGAGCCGTGTTTCTCGGCAAGACCACGACCCCGGAGTATGGCTGGAAAGGGGTCACCGATAGTCCGCTCACCGGTGAGACAAAGAACCCGTGGAATACTGCACACACACCCGGCGGCAGCAGCGGGGGTGCCGCCGTAGCAGCATTGTGCGGTATGGGGCCGCTTCATATAGGCACCGACGGCGGCGGATCGGTACGTATTCCTTCCTCGTTTAGTGGCATTTTTGGAATTAAAGCGAATTTTGGCCGTGTGCCGGTTTATCCAGCGAGCCCGTTTGGTACCTTGTCTCACCTTGGCCCGATGACTAGAAACGTCGCGGATGCGGCGTTGATGCTGACCGTCATGGCGGAGCCGGACACCCGAGATGCCCATGCCCTGCCATTCGAAGCGCGCGATTATAGCGCAGTTCTTGAAGGCGGCGTTTGCGGTATGCGTGCGGCGTTTAGCCCGGACCTGGGCTATGCCAGTGTGGATCCAGAGGTCTCGAAACTGGTTGCTGCAGCGGTAGAATCACTTGCCTCGCTCGGGGTTAAAGTCGAGCAAATCGATCCGGGATTCGATAATCCGCAGGACATCTTTCGCTCGCATTGGTATGCCGGCGCAGCGTTCGTCCTTCGCGCGATGACCGATGCGCAACGCGAACTGATTGATCCTGGATTGCGGGTAGTAGCTGAGCGAGGCGAGGCGATCTCGATGGAAACCTATCAAAAGGCCATCATGGCGCGCAGCCATTTGACGTCGCTTATGCGAGAATTTCACCAAACCTATGATTTGCTGCTCACGCCGACGATGTCCTTGCCGGCCTTTCCCCTGGGGAGCGATACACCGATCGGCGCTGACGGATCTTCGTGGGACGATTGGAGCCCGTTTACCTATCCCTTCAATCTAACCGGCCAACCGGCAGCCACTGTTCCTTGCGGTTTCACCTCAGGCGGCTTGCCTGCGGGCTTGCAGATAGTCGGGCGGCACTATGACGAAGCTAGTGTTCTGCGCGCTGCTTATGCGTTTGAAGTAGCCAATCCAGAGCATGGTAAAACGCCTGATTTTCTCTCGGGAAAACTCTGAAGCGGTGTAAAGGCAAAGAAAATTCTTCAAAAACTTAGTGAAATTGAAAACTTAATCGGGTGTTAGACTTGACGCGCGAATCTATTCTGCTTCATAAGGAACAAATTTCAGATTGGCAACAAAACCCAAATAATGAGTAATTTGGTGGTTAATAGAAACGGAAATAAGCGACCCTTGATAGTGCGGCATGTGTTTTCGGGCTGTGCCGTTTTGTTGATTGCCGTGGCGGTATTATTCGCGGGCGCCAAATCAAGCGAAGCAGGTTACGCCTCAATTATTCTCGATGCCGACACCGGGGAAGTGCTGCGTTCACGTAATGCCGATACGCGGAACTACCCCGCATCACTCACCAAAATGATGACACTCTACATGCTGTTCGAAGAACTCGATGCCGGGCGCATGCTATTGACCGACAAGTTGCCAGTTTCGAAGCGAGCGGCAGGCCAACCTGCATCTAAATTGGGTTTGAAGCGCGGCGCGACGATTACAGTCCATATGGCGATCATGGCGTTGGCGACCAAGTCAGCAAACGATGTTGCTACGGTCATTGCGGAAGGTATCAGCGGTACGGAATGGGAATTCGCTGTGGCGATGACTAAGCGTGCGCGTGCGCTCGGTATGAAACACACCCGGTTTAAGAACGCGTCCGGGCTTCCCAACCGCAAGCAACTCAGTTCAGCACGCGACATGGGCGTGCTGGCAATGGCCATACTTCGTGATTTTCCGCACTATTATGATTATTTTTCGGCTAAATCTTTCCGCTATAACAGAAAAACCCACCGCACCCACAATAAATTATTGAACAGTTATCCTGGCATGGATGGTTTAAAAACTGGGTATATTCGCGCCTCGGGTTTTAATCTGGTGGCATCTGCCGTGCGTAACGGTCGGCGCATCATCGCCGTTGTATTTGGCGGGCGCACTGCGCGTTCGCGCGACCAACATATGGTAAAGCTTCTCGACCTCGGGTTCGAGCGTGTGGCACAGCGTGATCAGCGCGCGGGGGCAAAAAAGTTCGCCATTGTAAACAGTCACAAGGTCCCCCTGCCAGTTTTCAAACCTTCTGTAACTCAAACGCGAACGGCTGAAGCCAATTCCACACCGGCAATGCGGCGCGCTGGTACTGGGAAATGGGCGATACAGGTTGGTGCTTATCAAACCATATCTGCCGCCGAATCTGCCCTGTTGGCGGTATCGGCACGGCTTCCCGATCTACTGAGCCATGCCTCGGCCGCTCTGACGCTTATCGAAATGAAACGCGGTGATATACTCTACCGCGCTCGTTTTCTTGGTCTCCTCAAAGGAGAAGCGAAGGAAGCGTGCGCCTCGCTAAAAGCAGGGAGTTTGCCCTGTGCAGTTGTGCCCAATCCGGATTTTCGCCTGGCTGATCATTCGTTCTAAGCAATACGCTTTGCCATGGGGTTAAGGATGAGCAAATCGTGGCCCAGATGGACTAGACGCTCGTTCAATTTGTGCTGCAGTGCGCGGACAAAAAAGTCTGTAAATATTCGGACTATTGGACAATGTGGCGGAGCGGCGTTTGACATGACTTGGCTGCCGCGTTGGTGATGACTTAAGAGATTGGTGCCGTACTTATGGGCCACCGCGTTAGCACTTGGTCTACAACGCGATTGTTTCCTGGAAAATTGGCATACTAGATGAACATTTTTCGCGCAGGCGTTATCAACTCCGGTCACTGCCTTGGCGGCACTTATGGAAATCCCAACTTATGTGTCGAGCAGGGGTAGAATATTCAAACGTGCGCGACCTTGCCATGTAGCCAGCGGTTTATTCCCAAAATTTGTTACACGATCGGTCTGTAGATTTAATTAGCCGCCCCTGCAAAACTATTTGCAACGAGCAAGAGCATCGTTTTCGACGCGGATGCGATGTAATAGTAAGGCGCCGTTGAGAAGTGAGAAAGCAAGTGCCAGCGGCCAAGCGTTAAAAATTATCGGTAACACTGCGATTTCTGCACACACCAGCCAGTAATTTGGATGGCTGAAAAAACGGTACGGCCCGGCGCGCACTAGCGGCGCATCCGGTAGGATGATTACCCGGGTAGTCCAGCGCTGACCCAGACTAATTAAAATCCAGACACGGAATAACTGCAACGCGCCATAGAGCACAACTAGTGGCCATATGACATTTTCTAGACCAACAAAAACTAGCCATAGCGCTAGTGCCACCAGCCAGGCCCCATGCAAAATGGTAAACAGCGGGTAGTGGCGGGCACCGAATTCCTGACCTCCTTTGGCCAACAATCTGCGCGTATTAGCGCGCGCATAAACGAGTTCACTGAGACGCTGCGCTAAGACAGCTCCAAGAATTATCCAGGCTATGGTCACGCGTCTTCGAGAACTAGGAATCCAGCGGTAAAGCCTGGTCCCAGGCTTGACATCATGCGCCGAGAGCCCTTTGCGCCGCTACTATTAGCGCCAACGTGTTCAAGCGCGCGTTTGAGCACAAACATGATCGTCGCCGCCGACATATTGCCATATTGACGCAACGTCTCCCGGCCATGCGCCAAGCCACCATTTTGCAGGCCGAACGCCTCTTCCAAAGCCGTCAGCACTTTTGCACCGCCTGGATGACAGACGAATTCATCGATATCTTTAAGCGCAAGGTCATGTCTTTCCAGGAATTCCTCGGCTGCCGCGCGCATTTTTGAGCGAACCAAGTTAGGAATATCGCGCGAGAATAGCACGCCAAAGCCGTCATCCTCGATACGCCAGCCCATGATTTCCAGGGTGTTGGGCCATGTATGTTCACCCCAGGCCGTGAGTTCCGGCCCTTTCATCTCGGTGTTAACAACCGCGGCCGCGGCGCCGTCTCCAAATAATGCCGTTGCGATCACATTGCTCTTGCTGCGATCGTTGAAACGGAAGGTCAATCCGCACAGTTCGACCACGGCAAATACAACATTTGCACCAGGCATGGCACGCGCTAGGGCACCCGCGCGGGACAGTCCAATCACGCCGCCGGCGCAGCCAAGGCCAAATATCGGCAAGCGCTGTACGGTACGCCGCATTTCGAGGCGTTCGACTAATAGCGCATCCAAGCTGGGTGCGGCGATGCCCGAGGTCGAGGCAACGACCAAGGCGTCAACTTCGTCGATGGCAAGACCTGCACGTTCCAGACAATGCAGAACTGCTCGTTCAAGCAAATTCACAGCGTTCTCTATAAATAGCGCGTTGCGCTCGGCGAAACTGTGTTCTTCCAGATACCATTCGATGGGAACGCAGGAATGGCGCGTGCCGATGGCGGCATTCCTGAACACTGGAATTAATCGTTCAAAATCTTGAAACGAGCCCTGAAACAACTTTGCTGCGCCGCGCATGACGTCTTCCTGGTTCAACACATGATCGGGAACTGCCGTTGCCAATGCGCCAAGGCGTGCGTTTTCTGCTGTGGTAGTGGATGCCATAATTATATCTCTGCTAGGCGCCTGATTTACGCACCATATAGTCTATAGCATTTATGGATTTTCGTCGCGAAAGCTTCTGTGCCTACCGTTACTGCATATTTTTGCATACCTGCCCTTGCCAAAAAATGCTGTAATAGTCGCGGTCGTTAGTGGTATCGGTCTGGTAGGTAAGGATGAGCGTGAAAAAGACCAATAGCAGTTCGACTTCAGGCACTGAAGACAGGCAACGGCCAGTCTTGATCACGCCGGCTCGCAAGCGCGGTCTGCTTGCCCGTCTGCGTACTTACTTTCTCACCGGGATCGTCGTCTCTGCGCCGGTTGGCATTACCATCTGGCTGATATGGCTGTTCGTCGCCTTTGTTGACGACACGGTGGTGCCTCTCATTCCCGACGCCTATAACCCGTCCGACGTAATCGGCGTGAGCGTGCCCGGAATAGGCGTCATCGTGGTGCTACTTGTGGTCACCATTATTGGGTTCTTGGTGACTAATTTTTTCGGCCGATTCATGATTAAATTAGGCGAGAACATGGTCTCGCGCGTGCCCGTGGTGCGTACGATATATGGCGTGCTGAAGCAAATATTTGATGCCGTATTGGCGCAATCGGAGGGCGCATTCCGCGAAGTCATTTTGATTGAGTACCCACGCAAAGGTATCTGGGTTCTTGGATTTGTAACCAGCAATACCCTGGGCGAAATACGCCGCGTGATGGCGGATGAAATGGTCAATGTTTTCTTGCCGACGACGCCGAACCCAACATCAGGATTTCTCCTATTTGTTCCGCGCAAGGATTGCATCACGTTGAATATGACGGTCGAGGAGGGAGTAAAGCTAGTCATTTCAGGTGGCATCGTGTCTCCGCCGGATCCAGAAGAATCTCAGTCTTCGGATGACGAGGGCGATACGGATGACCCACAGAGCCGGTTTTAGGCCGATCGCAAATAGCGTGCTGCCGCGTCCCGTTCAAACAGGTACAGCAAAATACGCAAGGCTTGGCTACGTTCAGACTTCAATTCTGGATCGCGCTCCATAATCAGTCGTGCATCATCGCGCGCTGTGGCCAGCAATTCACCATGCCGAGAAAGGTCGGCGAGGCGAAGTTCCGGTAATCCGCTTTGGCGTGTGCCCAACAGTTCGCCGGCGCCGCGCAGCTTGAGATCCTCTTCAGCGATACGAAAGCCATCATCGGTTTCGCGCAGTATTTCAAGACGTGCGCGCGCCGTCTCACCGAGCGGCGGCGCATATAGCAGCAGGCAGTTGCCGGGCTTGTCCGAGCGCCCCACACGCCCGCGCAATTGATGTAATTGGGCGAGACCAAAGCGTTCCGCATGTTCGATCACCATGATTGTGGCATCAGGCACATCTATACCCACCTCAATCACTGTTGTTGCCACCAGAACGTCGAGCGCGCCGATCGCGAAGGCCGACATCACAACGTCTTTCTCGTCGCTTTTCAAGCGGCCATGCACAAGCCCGACACGAGCGCCAAATGTATTTTTGAGTTGTCCGTGACGCTCTGCTACTGCCGCTAGGTCGACGGTCTCCGATTCCTCAACCAACGGACAAATCCAATAAACTCGCGCGCCTGATTCCACGGCTCGCTGGATTCCGCTGACGACCTCATCCAATCGTTCAATCGGCAATACGCGGGTTTCGATGGCTGCGCGGCCGGCTGGTTTTTCAAGTAAGCGAGAGCTTTGTAAATCACCATAGGCAGTCAGCATTAGAGTGCGCGGAATTGGCGTTGCTGTCATAACCAGTACATCTACTTCCTTGCCCTTGGCGGCTAGAGTCATGCGCTGATGGACACCGAAGCGATGTTGCTCATCGACAACCGCCACAGCCAGGTCGGAGAACTCCACACCGCTCTGAAAAAGCGCATGAGTGCCGACGGCAATGTCTACCTCGCCCGAGGCGAATCGCGTTAATGTAGTTTCACGTTCACTTTTATTGGCGCGCCCGGTAAGGAGCGCGACAGTCACGCTGCTCTCGGCTAACAGTTTTTTTAGTGTTGCAAAATGCTGGCGCGCCAAAAGTTCCGTCGGTGCCATCAATGTCGCCTGGGCACCAGCTTCGACGGCAATCAGCATGGCAAACAGAGCAACCACTGTTTTGCCACTGCCGACATCGCCTTGGAGCAGGCGAAGCATGCGATGTGGTTGTCCTAAATCCGCCTCAATCTCCTGGACTGCCAAAATTTGCCCGGCAGTGAGCGAAAACGGCAGCCGGCCGGCGACAATCTCGCGGAGTCGGCCATCGCCCTTGGTCTCGCGCCCTTTGACACGCTGGAGGGAAGCTCGCAATAAGGCCAGAGCCATTTGATTGGCTAACAATTCGTCATAGGCAAGACGCTCGCGCATGCTCGAGTTTGGCTCAAGATTTTCTTCAATTTGTGGCTGGTGTGCGGCTATCAGGGCGGTTTTCCATGCTGGCCAGTGCTGGCGCGCAAGATAAGCCGGGTCGTTCCATTCAGGGAGGTCAGGGGCGCGGGCGAGCGCCGCCTGTATTGCTTTCGCTAGTGGCTTTGAATTCAAACCTGCCGTCAAGCGGTAGGTCGGTTCCACGCTAATCAGGCTCTCTATTTCATCCTCGCGCACAATGTGGTCTGGATGCACTAGTTGAATTTCGTCTCCGTAACGTTCCGTTCGCCCGCTCACCACGCGAATTTCCCCGATTGGCAAGTTTTGGAGCAAATATTTTTCATGGGCATGAAAAAAGACTAGGAATAATTCGCCACTTTCATCGGAACAACGGACTTTGTAGGGCAGTCTGCGCACTGCCGGTTTGTGGTGGGTCTCAACGCGTACTTTCAAAGTGACGGTCACGCCTGGTGGAGCTTCGGCGATTGTCGGCGAAAACCGCCGGTCTATGAGGCCGCTTGGCAGATGCCATAACAGGTCGACCACCAACGGTCCGGCGCAATGCTCGATGGCTGCGGCAATGCGCGGTCCGACGCCGGGAAGGGTGCTCACGGGGGCGAAAAGGGAGTTTAAAATATCCGGACGCATGGCACCCGAAGGCTACCTCCGCAACATCTAAGCGGCAATGGCTGACAACGCCGCAGGCCTCTCCTATTATTCCGCGCGAACAGCGGCGGAATACCCATGCAACATAGTTTAGAAACCCGCAGAAAGCGTTTGCGCTACCGCACTAACCATACCGGCATCCGAGAAACGGATGTTCTAATGGGCGCCTTCGTGGCGGAATTTGGCGATAGCTTGGACAGTGAGGCCATCGGCGCCCTAGAGGACCTGTTGGACGGCGCTCACGACCCCGAAATTCTTGACTGGATTACCGGTCGGTACCCGATTCCGAAACGGTTTAGAACCACTACCATGGAACAGATCAAAAAATTCGTCAAAGAACGGCATTGCTCTTGAATCCCGTTAGTATGAATTTGCGATCACTTGCGCTCGATCGACCAGGGCGCGTGGCCATCGGCGGCATGCCCGAGGGCTATGACGCACTAATTTTGGGCCAGCTCGCGGCGGAGGCCAAACAGACAGGGCTTCTGTTCATCGCGCCTGACGACGTCCGTCTCGCCAACACGCATGATTGTCTGACGTTCTTTGCACCGGAAGTTGAATGCCTGCTCATCCCAGCATGGGATTGTCTGCCTTTTGATCGCATCTCACCGCGCAACGATCTGGTAAGCGAGCGAATTTCCTCCCTAGTAACGTTGGCGACAGAAGGAAACGGTCCGCGCGTGGTGTTGGCGACCGTCAATTCTCTGCTTCAGCGCGTGCCGCCGCGAGAGGCAATGGCACGTGCGACATTTACCTTGCACAAAGGTGGTGAACTCAGCCTCGACGATCTGTTCGTCTATTTGGAATCCAACGGATTCTCTCGGGGAGGCACGGTGATGGAGGCAGGTGACTATGCTGTGAGGGGTGGAATCGTCGATATTTTTCCGCCCGGATCGAAGAAGCCGGTACGCCTCGACTTGTTTGGGGAGATGCTTGAAGAAATCAGGTCATTCGATCCGGTTACTCAGCGCAGAGAGGAAGCGTTAGCCTGCGTCCAACTCGTACCTGTAAGTGAAGTGGTCCTCAATGAAGCTTCGATCACCCAATTTTGCGCTGGCTACCGCAGCAAGTTCGGCGCTGTGACCGATGCCGACCCGCTGTTCGAAGCAGTAAAGGCCGGGCGGCGTTATCCTGGAATGGAACATTGGTTACCGCTGTTTCATAGCAAGCTTGAAACCATCTTCGATTATTTACCGGGTGCGCCGATCATTTTTGACCAGCTCGCGGAAGAAGCATGCAGCGAACGCTGGGAGGCGATTGGAGATTATTATCGGGCGCGCACGGAAGGGCCGGGTACCGTGACCGGCATAGCGCATGAGGATTACAAGCCGCTACCGCCTGAAATGCTGTATGTGCTCCACGAGGAGCGTGATTCCCGCCTGGTGGATCATCCATTCGCAGTGCTTTCCCCCTTTGCCGCGGAAGCAGCGCCGGAGCGGCAGGTCTTCGACGTTGGCGGGCGGCAGGGCCGGGTATTTGTCGCTGAACGGAGCAAGCTCACAGGAGATTTATTCGATGCGGTGCATGCGCATTTCGACGCTGAAGTTCGAGCTGGAAAACGAGTTTTGCTTGCCGGCTGGAGCTTGGGGACACGTGAGCGCATTGGTCGCCTGATGACTGAACACGGCGTTCAATCGCTTACCGTAGTAGATGATTGGCACGCCACTGAAAGCCTTGCCGCTGGCGGCGGCGCCCTGGCTGTCTTACCGATGGAGCATGGCTTTACCTCGCCGGCACTTACAGTCATTGCCGAGCAGGATATTCTAGGTGATCGGCTAAACCGTCGCCAACGGCAGCGGCGCGTTAAGGCTATAGATTTTCTCGCGGATGCTTCCGAACTATCGCAGGGCGATCTGGTGGTCCATGCCGATCATGGCATTGGGCGCTATGACGGACTGCTAACGCTGGACGTCGACAATGCACCGCATGATTGTCTGCGCATCTTATATGATGGCGACGACCGCCTGCTTCTGCCGGTAGAGAATATCGAGCTGCTGTCGCGCTATGGCTCCGCCGATCAACCGGTGTCCCTTGACCGTCTTGGTGGGGCCGCGTGGCAGGCACGCAAGGCACGCTTGAAGAAACGCGTCAAAGAGATGGCCGGCGAATTAATGAATATTGCGGCTCAGCGAGCATTGCGCACAGCGCCTGTGTTGCGGACAGATCAAGGGATATTTGAGGAATTCTGCGCGCGCTTTCCGTTTAACGAAACAGACGATCAAGCAAACGCCATTGATGAAACCCTCTCTGATTTAGCGAGCGGGCGGCCGATGGACCGCCTCATCTGTGGCGATGTAGGATTCGGCAAAACCGAAATTGCCCTCCGCGCCGCGTTCAACTGCGCAATGGGCGGTAAGCAGGTCGCTGTGCTGGTCCCGACCACGTTGTTGTGCCGTCAACATTTTAAAATATTCAAAGAACGTTTTGAGAATCTTCCGGTACGAGTCGAACAATTGTCCCGGCTGGTCAAACCAAACATGGCCGCCGAAATCCGGGATGACATGAAAACTGGCACGGTCGACATCGTTATCGGTACCCATGCGCTTTTAGGCAAGGCTATTGAATTCAACGATCTCGGTTTATTAATTGTCGATGAAGAACAACATTTCGGTGTTGCGCATAAGGAGCGCCTCAAAAAGATGCGCGCTGAAGTACATGTGTTGACCCTGAGCGCCACGCCGATTCCGCGCACCTTGCAGATGGCGCTCGCAGGCGTGCGCGATATGACCATCATTGCCACGCCGCCGGTCGACCGTCTTGCGGTGCGAACATTTATCATGCCATTCGATCCGGTGGTAACGCGTGAAGCCCTGATGCGTGAGCATTTTCGTGGTGGCCAAAGTTTTTATGTTTGCCCGCGCATCGCCGATCTTAACGGTATCGCCGAGCGGATTAGAACACTGGTACCAGAAGTCAGGGTGAGGATAGCGCATGGTGCAATGCCGGTGGTCGAATTGGAAGCGGCCATGGCCGATTTTTACGACGGCAATTTCGACGTGCTGGTCTCTACCGCGATCATTGAATCGGGTTTAGATTTGCCGCGCGTTAATACGATGATTGTGCACCGCGCCGATATGTTTGGCCTCTCTCAACTCTATCAACTACGGGGCCGTATTGGTCGCTCTAAATTGCGCGGCTATGCCTATTTTACCCTGCCGCCTGCGCATAAGGTGACACCAACGGCGCGCAAACGGCTTGAAGTGATTCACCGCCTCGACAGTCTGGGCGCCGGTTTTAGTCTGGCGAGTCACGATATGGATATACGCGGCGCCGGTAACTTACTTGGTGGTGAACAGTCCGGACATATACGCGAAGTTGGTATCGAGCTTTACCAGCATATGTTGGAAGAAGCCGTCACCCAGGCCCGTGCCCAAGCTGACGGCTCGTCCGACGAACCTACAGCCGAGTGGTCGCCGCAAGTCAGCCTCGGCACGGCGGTGCTAATCCCGGAGAGCTATGTTGAAGATTTGGATGTGCGCTTGGTGCTTTACCGCCGCGTGTCACGCCTGGAAGACGCTGCCGAGATAGCGAATTTTGTCGATGAACTAGCAGACCGTTTTGGCCCTGTACCCGAAGAAGTGCGGTACTTGCTCGATATTGTTGCCATCAAGCGGTTATGCCGTACCGCCGGGGTTGCGCGGATTGACGCCGGACCAAAAGGCGCAGTGCTGACCTTCCGGGCCGATACTACGGTCAATCCTGAACAGCTGATTACACATATAGCTAACCCCTCGCACGGGCTCAGACTCCGTCCAGATAACAAACTTGTCGTCACGCGCAACTGGCCGGTGGCGGAACAGCGTCTTGAAGGCGTGCAGAGGGTGCTCTCAACGTTAGGCGGGATGGCCGCGTAGGGTAAGATTTCCCGGACTGAACGTCGCTATTTACCGCCTTTGGCTTCGGCATAGGCGCCTTATTCAGCTGCGTCCACAGCCAATTTATTGACCTTGGCCGCCATGATAAAATCATTTTGGTGCAAGCCCTTGATTTTGTGGGTGTAGAAAAAGACGGTGCAGTAGCCCCAGCCAAAAGTGATGTCCGGGTGGTGGCCTTCAGCCTCGGCAAGCACGCCCACCATGTTAACAAATGCTAAAGTGGCGGCAAAATCGTTAAAGTCGAAGTTGCGCCGAATCTTTCTGGCATCGTCGAGTAGCTCCCAACCAGGCGTGCTGGCAAGCAATTCCCGCGCTGAAGAAGGCTCCAGCGGGTCCACTCCGCCGCGGCAAGGAACGCAGGTCTGTTGTGTCAAATTCATGATCTCTCCTCCTTGAACTTCATATAAGGCATTTTATGTTGCGTCACATGTAAGCTGTTGAGAAAATCGAGGCAACCGGCCGATTAAACGCCGGAAGGGACGTGGTCTGTGATGGTTACATAATGGATGCGGCGGCAAAAATCACTAGCGTTACGGCTGGGGTAAGCTTGCCGCTGCGCGGCGTCACGCCGCGCAGCGTTACGATTTTGGGATCCACCGGTTCGATCGGCCGAAGTACCATTGACCTCCTACAACGGCACAAAGACTCCTTCACGGTTGAAGCATTGACCGCGCACAGCAACATCAAGTTGTTGGCCGAGCAAGCGTTGCAAACCGGTGCTAAAATGGCCGTCACCGCTGACCCTAACCGCTACAAGGAGCTTAAAGACTCGCTCTCAGGGTCGAATGTCAGCGCTGCCGCGGGGCCCAAGGCGGTGGAGGAGGCGGCCGCCGGGCCCGCAGATTTTGTGATGGCTGGAATTGTCGGCGCTGCCGGGCTCGGTCCGACCATGGAAGCTGTCAAGCGCGGCGCTATCGTCGGCCTGGCTAACAAAGAGTGCCTGGTTTGCGCCGGTGAATTGATGCTAAGTGAAGTGGCACGTGCTGGCGCGACTTTGCTGCCGGTTGATTCTGAGCATAACGCGATATTCCAGGTCTTTGACTTCAAGCGGGAGGCTAGCGTTGCGCGTATTATCCTAACTGCTTCAGGCGGGCCGTTCCGTAGCGTGGATATGGAGCATATGATAAAGGCCACGCCAGAGCAGGCAGTCGCCCATCCCAATTGGGATATGGGAGCAAAAATTAGCGTCGATTCGGCAACCATGATGAACAAGGGCCTGGAGATGATAGAGGCCTTTCATCTTTTTCCGATATCGGTCGCGCAAATCGATGTTTTGGTGCATCCGCAATCGGTGATTCACAGCATGGTGGAATACATAGATGGCTCCGTTCTGGCCCAACTTGGGACGCCCGACATGCGCACACCGATCGCCTATTCTTTGGCCTGGCCGGAGCGCATCAGCACACCGAGCGCGAAGCTTGACCTTGCCGAGATGGCGGTCCTGACCTTCGAAAAGCCAGATTTGGAGCGCTTTCCTTGTTTGCGACTGGCACAGGAGGCGCTAAAGGATGGCCCGGCGGCGGCAATCGTCCTCAATGCCGCCAACGAAGTCGCCGTGCGAGGCTTCCTCGACAAGAATTTAAGCTTTATGGATATCCCGCGGGTCGTTGAAACCTGTCTTGAGCGCAACGAATCGGGCGTTGTG
>CAYPSQ010000013.1:24379-42695 GCA_964413115.1 uncultured Rhizobiaceae bacterium
CGAAAATTTCGTCGGGACGTTCATGCCTTCTATATTTTTGCCCGTCAGGCAGATGACATTGCTGATTCCCCGAACACTGCGGCGCCGGATAAAGTGGCAAAGCTCAAGGCGGTGCAATGCGCCCTCGGCGTCGATGAGACCGCCCTGCCGAACTGGGCGCTGCTCTACCATCAAAGTTTGCTGGCGAACGGCATCACACCGGCGAATGGGAATGACCTGCTTTCTGCTTTTATCCAGGATGCAACCAAGCTGCGCTATCGCGATTGGGAAGAGCTGATCGATTACTGCATGCTCTCTGCGGCGTCCGTTGGCCGAGTAATGTTGGATATTCACGACGAACAAAACGCGGATATCGAGGGCTCTGATGCGCTTTGCTGCGCTTTGCAAGTGCTCAACCATCTGCAGGGTTGTAAAAAAGATTATTTGGCTCTCGACCGCGTATATCTGCCCGAACCTTGGCTCAAGGAGGCCGGTGGCAGGGTTGAAGATCTTGCGTTAAATCACGCGACACCCGCCGTGCGTCAGGTGATTGACCGCTGCCTGGATAAAACTGAAATATTATTGCGGCGTGCTGAAGCGATGCCTAGCAGCGTGCGCCGCCGCGGCCTTCGTTGGGAATCTGCTTTTATCCTTAAGCTCGCCTGGGCATTGGCGCGACGACTCAGACGGGAAGATCCTGTTGCCGGGTGCGTCAAGGTGAGCAAAGCTGGCTGGCTGGCTTGTGGGATACGCGGTATTGTCAGCGCATGGTGAGGCCGCCATGGTAGGTGCCGATCAGACGGGAAATCTACCGGCAAATTTTGACGGCTTGCCGATACCGGTGACCGATGATCCCAAGCGATATGTCGCCGACGTGACACGCGCGTCGGGATCATCGTTCTTTTTGCCCATGATGGTGTTGCCGCGACCACGGCGCGAAGCCATGTTAGCACTCTACGCATTTTGCCGGGAAACCGACGATGTCGCTGACGAGATCGAAGATTCTGCCCTTTCCAGCGCGCTAATCAAGGCTTGGGCAGAAGAAATTGAAGCGCTATTCGCTGGGCATCCCAACCACCCGGTAAGCCATGCCCTGGTCACGCCGATTGAGCGTTACAGTTTACCAAAGAGTCTTTTTCTCGATATTCTTGAAGGTTTCGAGATGGACCGATCGGGCGCCATGCTGCGTCCTACGCTTGCCGAATTAGAGCGCTATTGCTATTGCGTCGCCTGCTGTGTTGGCCTCCTTTCCGTGGAAATATTCGGATATCGTTCATCTGCGATTCCAGATTTTGCTCTGCACCTTGGCCATGCTTTTCAACTTACCAATATCTTGCGCGATGTAGCAGAGGATGCCGAACGCGGGCGGATTTATCTGCCGGTCGAACTGCTCGCAAAACAGGGGCTGGAAAACGTAACGCCGGAAGAAATCGTTTATGCCCCCGGTATCGAGAATGTTTGCGCCGAGGTTGGCGTGATGGCTCGTCATCGCTTTGTTGAGGCCGCTCGTGCAATGCCGTCATCCGAACGCCGCCGCATGCGCCCGGCTCTCCTGATGCGTGGCGTTTATCAACCTTATCTTGACCGCATCGAGGCTAGCGGTTTTCGGGTTGTCGGTCCGCGCATCAAATTTAACAAAGTGCAGAAATTGTCGATGGTCTTTTCTGCTCTTCTGCGCACTCTATAGAAAATTTTATATTCAATTCTGCCAACGTGAAACGCTTCATGGCATTCAAATTCAAGCAAATGGGTTGTCGCAGGTGATTTTAGCTGCTCGAGCTTTGCATTAGAATTAGCGATCTAGCGCGATCAGGCGTGGCAGGATATCTTTCTCTGCCCGCACTAAATCCTCGGCGAAATCAATTTCGATCCAGGGTAGGCCTGTAATATCTTCAAAGCCAAAACGGCCTTTAGTTGAGGCAAGGAGCACGTTGCGGATGGCTTCCTCCATGTAATCGCCGCGCCGGCCATCGGCGATGATCTGTCGGGCGGCTGCACAAAGGTCCTGAGCCACAGTTTCGTCAAAGCGGAAAAAACCGACCGATTCACCGTAATATTCATGCGTTCGTTCCAGGGTCTTTCGGAAGTCGACTGGGTGGCCAGCCTCAATCGCTAGTTTCATTGGCTCTTCGCCTGGCTCAACGTCGCGGTCCAATAGAAAAAGGTTGCGGTGCGGGCTGCCCACCAGTCGTCCCAACATGCGCCGGTCATAGAGCACGTCACCATCCATGAGAAGAATGTCGCCGCCGCGCGTTATGGCTTCCTCAAGCACCGCCATTGTGACGACGCTACCTTCGCGGTAATGCGGGTTGTGCACCAGCTCCACATTTCTGGCCTTGAGGCGTGCCAGTTCGGCCTCTATATGGACAGCGCCATGACCTACACCGAGAGTGATTTCCTCTATACCAATAGCGCCGAGTTGGAAGAGGTGTCGCTCTAATAGGCTTTTGTTGGCGAAGCGCAGAAGGACTTTGGGCGTTTGTTCCGCCACCCCGCCGAGCCGGCTGCCGAGTCCGGCAGCTAATATTACAGCCCGCATGGTGGGCGCCTTTGTTCAGGAACCTGTTGCGGCGCATGCGCTTCGTCGCGGATAATCATACGTCACGCTCTTAGCTCACATCCTAATCAGGCACAACCGCGTCGCCCCAACCCGCATGACCGATCGACAGCAAATAGAGCAAAGCCCGAAGACGGCGCATCACAAAGGACCGTGGGATCAACGAATGGCGCGCTTTTTGGTGCGCCCCCTGGTCCACACCCGGGTTACGCCTAACCACATAACCACTTTGCGCTTGTTATCGGGACTGGCCGCGTGCGGCTGCTTGGCTTACGGCGAGGTCCCGTTGATCCATTGGGGCGCAGGGCTGTTCGCGCTCTCAAATTTTGTCGATCATATGGATGGCGAGTTGGCACGCCTGAGCGGCAAAAGTAGCCGCATCGGCCATCTCTATGATCTTGCCTCTGATGTGGTTATTCATATCTTGCTGTTTGTCTCAATCGGGATAGGCTTGTCCGATTCTTGGCTCGGTAATGTTTCCTGGATCATGGGAATTGTAGCGGGTATTTCGGTCGGCGGCCTTTTCGCGCTATTCCAAATTCTTGAAACCCGCGTGGGGCAGAAGCAAGCCAACCTACCGCGGTACGCAGGCTTTGAGGTGGAGGATGTATTGTATTTGATCGGCCCGGCGATCTGGGGCGGGGGCCTCGTTCCGATACTTATTTTAGCCACAATCGGTGCGCCACTGTTTGGTGTATGGGCGCTTATCCGCTATCGATGCCTAATATTTTGGCCACAAAAAACCGCGCCAGAATGACGACTCTGATCACCGGCGCAACAGGATTTCTCGGCTCCGCCGTGGTGCGCCTGCTTATGGCCGAGGGCCGAGAGGTCCGAGCGCTTGTTCGCGGCCAAAGCGACAACCGTAACATCGAGGGTCTGGACATCGAGCGCGTGACCGGTGACCTCACTGATAGCGCTTCACTAATGGCTGCGGTAAAAGGCTGTGACGCCCTCTATCACGTCGCAGCGGACTACCGTCTATGGATCCCGAAGCCAAAGGAAATTTATGACATCAATGTGGACGGCACGCGAAATCTGATGCGCGCGGCGGGTGAAGCTGGAGTGACGCGCATCGTCTATACCTCCAGCGTCGCCGTCCTCGGTCTTTCCAAGGACGGCAGACCCGCCGATGAAGATCTGCCGGTTGGCCTTGGCGACATGATTGGCCACTACAAGCGCTCCAAATACCTTGCTGAGGAAGCAGTGCGGGAGATGGTCATGCGCGACGACCTGCCGGCGGTGATCGTCAATCCCACCGCACCGATCGGGGCGCGCGATATCAAACCGACGCCGACTGGGCGCATTATCGTCGATTTCGTCAACGGGCGTATGCCAGCCTATGTCAATACCGGCCTCAATTTGGTGCACGTCGATGATTGTGCGCGCGGCCATTTGCTGGGGTTTGAGCGTGGCAAACCTGGGGAGCGCTATATTCTCGGTGGTGAGAATCTGACCTTATGCGATATCTTGCTCACCCTCGGGCGCATTTCCGGCCGTCCTGCGCCAGGACTGCGCCTGCCGAACCGTTTGTTAATGCCCCTTGCTTATGTCGCCGAAGGTTGGAATCGCTTGATCGGCAGCGAAACCCGATTGACCGTTGATTCGGTTAAAATGGCGCGAAAACGCATGTTCTTCTCTTCCGAAAAAGCTTTTCGGGAGTTGGGCTTTGTGTCCCGCTCAGCCGAACAAGCGCTGACGGAGGCGGTTCGGTGGTTCAGCGAAAACGGTTATTTCAAATCTCCAGTTTCCTCGCCAATTTTGCCCGGAAACTGAGCAAGATACATTCGTGCGATCAACAAATCGTGTTTGGAATTGGCCGGCTATAGAATCTTTTTAAAATTTATAGGGCGAAGATAAATATCGTGCCTATCTTGGCAAACTCAGAGAGAGATTGAATCGAGTTTGCGCTAACCTATTATCGAAACGAGCATCACGATCGGTTGGCCCTTTGATCCGGAACTCATCATTCGTAATATTTCTAAAGTTTTCCGTTGAATTGCCATTCAGACGCCGAAACACTGCAAGCGTAAGGTATAGAGTTGGAAGCGGGTCTTGTATGACGGTGATTCGGCGAGTTCTGATTTTGACGGGTGCCTTATGCTTGGTTGTGATGTTTAGCGGCACTGCAGTGGCTCAGGACCCCGGAAGCATTTTGCATGAAATAGCCGCTGCGGGTAGAGCGGCCAACTTAGCAGAGGCACGCGCGGCCACGCCATCCTCCGAACGCCGTGCTTCGGCGGCACGGCTGAGGGCTGTGGTCATATCGGCATTGGCCAACCATTCTCAGCACGCCGCAGCAATCTTACAAACTGCGATGGCAGTGGCCCCCCGTCACCGTAAATATGTTGCCACCAGCGTTGTGGCGGCTTTTCCTGGGTTTAGAGAACTTGCCTGGCGGGAAGCCAATCAACTAAAACCCTCACCGTTATTGGTCGGCAGGTCGGCAGAGACGATACATTCCGCTACGTCTACAAGCTATGATGAACCAACACAAACAAGCGGATACTTTGGCCTAAGCACCGTTGTTATTGGCGGTGGCGGGCATGATGTAGGGGCGTTCGGTAGGAAAAAAGAATCGGGAAAAAATGTTAATATAGAACTGCGCTTCACACCGTTTGGCGGCTGGTTGTGGGAGTTAATCCAATCTCCCGAACCCCATATCGGTGGTCATTATAATACTGGCGAAAACACCAATCAATTGTATGTCGGCGGCACCTGGATGTTTGATCTGGGATGGGGGCTTTTTGCGGGCGGCAGCTTGGGATTTGCACTTCATGACGGAGAAACCGAAACCGATGTGCTAGACCGCAAGGAACTAGGCCTTCCAGTGCTGTTCCGGGAATCTGTGGAGTTTGGTTATTGGGTCGACGAACATCACGGCTTATCGTTTCATCTAGACCATATATCGAACGCGAGCATTGCTAAAAATAATGAGGGATTAGATAGCTTCAGT
Source organism: uncultured Rhizobiaceae bacterium (assembly GCA_964413115.1). Lineage (GTDB taxonomy): Bacteria > Pseudomonadota > Alphaproteobacteria > UBA828 > UBA828 > PTKB01. The sequence goes on from CAYPSQ010000013.1 coordinate 29,872, forward strand.
CTGAGATACACTTACCGTATTTAAACAATATCAACGGTTTAAGCACAAATTTCTCCACAAATTTAAGCAAAATGCGCTTGCTCGTTTCCTGAGTTGGTGTAATTTATGGCTTGCGCGGAATCGTGCAAAATCAATTATCAAAAAAATTCCGCGCGCCGCGAGGAGGGGTAGTGAGCATGCCGGAGACACCATTGCTTGATCGTGTGCATACGCCGCAGGATCTCAAACAATTCTCGATCAAGGAGATTAAGCAGGTATGCGGCGAATTACGTTTGGAAACGATTGACGCGGTTTCCGTAACAGGTGGCCATCTTGGAGCAGGTCTTGGTGTGGTCGAACTTACAGTTGCGCTGCATTATGTTTTTAATACGCCGCATGACCGCCTCATTTGGGATGTCGGCCATCAGGCCTACCCACATAAGATTCTGACGGGCCGACGGGAGAGTATTCGTAGTCTGCGGCAACCGGGTGGGCTCTATGGTTTCACCAAACGCAGCGAGAGCGAATTCGATCCATTTGGCGCCGCACATTCCTCCACGTCGATTTCAGCTGGCCTCGGTATGGCGGTGGCGCGTGAATTGCAGGGCGAAAAGCGCAATGTGATTTCCGTCATTGGTGATGGCGCCATGACAGGCGGCATGGCCTACGAGGCGATGAACAATGCGGGCGCCATGGATGCCCGGCTGATCGTTATTTTAAACGACAATAAAATGTCAATTGCACCGGCTGTGGGTGCGCTCAATGCCTATCTATCACGCCTGTTATCCAGCCACTCCTATCGCAGCTTGCGCGAGATTGCCAAGCAATTTTCGAAGAAGCTGCCGCGTACGGTCGGCGAGGCGGCGCGTAAGGCCGAGGAATATGGCCGTGGCATGGTAACTGGTGGTACTTTGTTCGAGGAATTAGGCTTTTACTATGTCGGCCCAGTCGACGGTCATAATGTTGATCATCTGATTCCGATCCTCAATAACGTCAAGGATGATGAAACGCCCGGGCCGGTGCTAATTCATGTGGTGACGCAAAAAGGCAAGGGCTACGAACCAGCGGAAAGTTCAAGCGACAAGTATCACGGTGTATCGAAATTCAATGTTGTCACCGGCGAACAGAAAAAGGGGGCCTCGGGACCGCCAAGCTATACCAATGTTTTCGCCAAAGCACTGATCAAGGAGGCTGAACGCGATAAAAGTATCGTCGCAATTACGGCCGCTATGCCAAGCGGCACGGGCATCGACAAATTTGCCGAGGCATTTCCCGACCGCGCCTTCGATGTCGGCATAGCCGAGCAGCATGCAGTGACCTTTGCCGCTGGCATGGCGACAGAGGGCTTGAAACCGTTTGCGACGATCTATTCGACTTTCCTACAACGCGCTTACGATCAGATCGTGCATGACGTAGCGATCCAATCTCTGCCGGTGCGTTTTGCCATCGACCGTGCTGGGCTGGTTGGTGCTGACGGCCCGACACATGCGGGCAGTTACGACATCACCTATCTTTCCACTCTACCCAGTTTCGTTGTGATGGCTGCAGCCGATGAGGCTGAATTGACTCGAATGGTGCGGACAGCGGTGGAAATAAACCACTGCCCCTGTGCATTCCGATATCCGCGCGGCGAAGGGGTTGGAGTTGAAATTCCCGAGGAGCCTGAAGTACTTGAAATAGGCAAAGGGCGAATTATGCGCGAAGGCACGTCGACTGCGATCTTATCGCTCGGTGCTCATTTGAAAGAAAGCCTCGAGGCAGCGGACGAATTGCAAGCCCATGGTCTTTCCTGCACCGTTGCCGACGCCCGGTTCGCCAAACCCTTGGACGAGGAAATGATTCGGCGTCTAGCACGAGAGCATGAAGTGCTAATTACCATCGAGGAAGGTGCCGTTGGCGGTTTTGCCGCTCATGTTCTTCAATTTCTTGCCAAGGACGGGTTGCTCGACAATGGCCTCAAAATTCGCCCGATGACACTGCCGGACCGTTTCATCGCGCACGGTACGCCGCAAGGTATGTATGAAGACGCCGGCATGACAGTTACCGATATCGTCAATACTGCGTTGGCAGCGCTTGGCAGCAATTCGGCGATGGCCGATTTGAGGGCTTGAGCCCGCGAAGATCTGGGCCCCAATGGTATCGTGACCCAAGTCTCGCAAGCTCCCCGAAGTGCCGAGATACTAGCAGCAGGCGCAGCCGCTGAGGACGGTAAGCTTGTCTCCGTATCTGACGAGGACCTGCAATGGGTCATCAAGGATGCCGCCGGTAAATTGCGTGACGCACGGCGTGAAGACGGCCATTGGTTGTTCGAACTCGAAGCTGACGTGACAATTCCCGCCGAATATGTGCTGCTCAATCATTTTGTCGATGAAATTGATGACGCCGTCGAAGCACGCCTTGCGACTTATATTCGGTCGCGTCAGGGAGCTCATGGCGGATGGCCGCTATTTCACGGCGGCGAGTTCGATATCAGTTGCACGGTCAAAGCCTATTTAGCCTTGAAACTGGTCGGTGACAACGCTGACGAGCCGCACATGAAGAAGGCTCGAGAGGCCGTTCTCGCGCATGGCGGCGCGGTGCGCTGCAATGTGTTTACACGTACAACCCTTGCGCTGTTTGGTCAGGTGCCGTGGCGTGCAATCCCTTCGATGCCGATCGAAATCATGTATCTGCCGCGATGGTTTCCCTTTCATCTCAGCAAAATTTCCTACTGGTCACGGACCACCTTGGTGCCTCTACTCGTGCTCATGACTCTTCGTCCCCAGGCGCGCAACCCGCGCAATATTGATATAGCTGAATTGTTCGTCTCGCCGGCATTCCAGGAGCGCCGTTATTTTCAGGGCCACCGCGGTATCGGGCGAATTTTTTTAGGCATTGATCGGTTGCTAAAAGGCTATGAACAGATTATGCCGATGGCACTTCGCCGACGCGGAATCGACCGAGCCGTTGCCTGGTGTATGGCGCGGATAAACGGCGAGGACGGACTAGGCGCGATTTTTCCACCGATGGCGAATTTTCTGATGGTTCTGGATAGCCTCGGTTATCCGCAGGAGCATGAGACCCGCAAGACCGTTCGGCGTTCGATAGACCTTTTGCTGACCGAGCCCACTGACGGCAGTCAATATTGTCAACCTTGTGTATCTCCGATTTGGGATACTGGCCTTGCTGCGCTTGCGATGATGGAGGCCGGCGAGGAACCGGACGGAGAGGGGATGCGGGCCACAAATGAGTGGATGGTGGCGCGCCAGATTACCGATGTAAAAGGGGACTGGGCTGTTACCCGTCCCGACGCGCCGCCTGGTGGCTGGGCGTTTCAATATAACAATGACTACTATCCCGACCTGGATGACACGGCGATGGTTGGGATGGCTCTAGACCGCGCTGACCGTGATAAATATAGCAAACCGGTGCGCCGCGCCGCCGATTGGATCGAGGCCATGCAAAGCTCGAACGGTGGCTGGGGTTCGTTCGACGCAGAAAATGAAAAAAACTATCTCAATCATATCCCGTTTGCCGATCATGGAGCGCTGTTGGATCCACCGAGTGTTGATGTGAGTGCTCGATGTATCGGTTTTCTGGCGCAGATTGGTTATCCTAAGGATCACCCCGTGATAAAAAAGGGTCTGGAATTTTTGCTGCACGAGCAGGAAGAGAATGGCTCCTGGTTTGGCCGCTGGGGCACCAATTACGTCTACGGTACTTGGTCCGTCTTATGCGCCCTTGCCATCGCCGGGGTCGCTAAAGACTCAGCACCGGTGCGGAAATCTGTGGCCTGGCTCGAATCAAAGCAGCGTGAGGATGGCGGCTGGGGCGAGACCGGTGACAGTTACTATCCAGAGCGGACGGAGCAATCCCTCACTAAACTGAGTACGCCATCACAAACCGCCTGGGCTGTGCTTGGCCTTTTGGCTGCGGGTGAAGTCAATAGCCAGGCGGTGCGACGGGGAGTAAATTTTCTTCTTAAGGCCCAGCGCTGTGGGGCAAAATGGGATGAAACGGAATATACTGCAGTTGGATTTCCGCGGGTGTTCTACCTTCGCTACCATGGCTACAGCGCATATTTTCCTCTTTGGGCGCTGGCCCGTTACCGCGCTATGAAGGATCTCAACCACCCTCAAATTCCCTACGGAATGTAGCGTTATGGCGGCGCGCTATGGCTTTCGCAACGTTGGGTTTATCTGCGGGCTGCAAAATGAGGCGCGCTGCTTGACGGCTGCTGGCATCGATGAACGCATTGCAATTTCAGGTGCGCAAACGGCACGCGCGGAGGAGATGGCCCAGATACTGCTCTCGGAAGGCGCTGAATCACTGGTCAGCATCGGTCTGGCTGGCGGACTCGATCCGCGCCTTGGCCCTGGCGCCATCATCGTTGCTGAGCGTGTAATCGCCTGGGACAGCCCGCTGCCAAGCGGAGGCCGCCGTTTAAAATTGGGCGATTTCGCGCGCCGTCCGATTAATGAAGATGAAGAAGTGACGTCTGAACTGGAGCCAGCCAAAGCTGAATTCGCGGTCAATCTTGACCTCCGGAGCCAATTGCTTGACGTGCTTGGAGGAAAGACGTGGAGCGGTGCGGTCGTCGGGGTCGATCAAGTCGTTCGGTCGCAGGATGAGAAGCTTGGCCTCTACGCGAACACAACGGCATTAGCTTGCGATATGGAAAGCCATGCTGTGGCTAAAGCGGCGCGTGAGTCGGATGTACCGTTCGCAGTGCTGAGGGTCGTCTCAGATCCGTCCAATAGATCTATGCCTGAAGCGGCGATCGCCAGCGTGACAGATACAGGCCACGTATCAATTGGCCGCGTCTTGCGGGGGGTCGCAATACGTCCCTGGGAGATGCCGGAGATGTTGTCACTTGCCTTCGATGCGCGAATTGCATTTAGTGCGTTACGCTGCGTGGCTCGCCGGTGCGCTTCTCTTTTTAGCACCGTTGGTTGAGGGCGGGGGGCCATCGCCTTCGATTTCCTCAAGCATGTTCTCGACATGGGTTTCAAACAGATATTCTGCCGGCCGCGCGTTCTTTAAATCAATCTCGGGCGCAAGGGGACCTATTGTCCTAATACCGCGTAAATTTACCCATAGCGCCTTCAGTGGGTTTGACAAGGTATCTTCAACGGCGGTTGCTTCATAGCCGCAATGAACCATGCAATCGGCACATTTTTCATATTTTCCCGTGCCATATTTATCCCATTCCGTATCCTCCATGAGCTCTCGGAATGTCGCCGTATAACCCTCTCCCAGCAGATAGCAGGGTTTCTGCCAGCCAAAGATGTTGCGTGTCGGATTGCCCCACGGCATGCATTCATAGCTTTCGTTGCCGGCGAGAAAATTGAGGAACAGACTAGATTGGCTAAAGCGCCATTTCTTATTTTGACCGAGCCGAAAAATTTCGCGAAACAGGGTCTTGGTCTTTGAGCGGTTTAAAAAATGCTCTTGGTCCGGCGCCCGCTCATAGGAATACCCAGGCGACATAGTGATGGCGTCAATCTTTAAATTGTGGGTGACGAAATCGAAAAACTCCGCGACATGTTCTGGCGCGTGGCCGTCGAACAAAGTAGAATTCACATTGACGCGAAAGCCGCGGGCTTGGGCCTCTTTGATCGCGGCGACTGCGCGTTTAAAGGTTCCCTTTTGGGCGACCGCTTTATCATGCTCCTCTTCTAAGCCGTCGAGATGAACGGAAAATGTTAGATAGGGGCTCGGCGTGTATTGCTCGAGTTTTTTGCTGAGCAGCAAGGCGTTGGTGCAGAGATAGACAAATTTCTTCCGCGCCACGATGCCTTCAACAATTTGTTTCATCTCGGGATGAATCAGAGGCTCGCCGCCCGGAATAGAAACCACCGGTGCACCACATTCATCGACCGCCGCTAGGCAGTCTTCCAAGCTTAGACGTTGATCGAGAATTGCCGCAGGATAATCTATCTTACCGCAACCGGGGCAGGCGAGGTTGCACCGGAACAACGGCTCAAGCATAAGCACCAGCGGATATCGCTTGGTCCGCTGGATGCGCTTTGACAACACATAAGCACCTACGCGAATTTGTTGTATAAGGGGTACCGACATTGTTCTATACGGCCTTTCCGGACTCCGGTATCACGTTCTAGCTAGGGCGCGGTTATTTGATCATGACCAGGCGTGCGGCCATCCTCGCCCGCACGGACAAGTTCTTCTGGTAATTTGAAGCGCACACGTTCCTTGATTCCGTCCTGGAACTTAAGCTCGACGTCTGAGAATTCGCGCAGCTTTTCATATAATTCACGCACCAATGGCTCTGGTGAAGAAGCGCCGGCGGTGATGCCCACCCGGTCCACGCCGGCGAACCAGCCATGATTCAAATCGCTGGCGTCTTCCACAAGGTAGGTTGGCACGCCCATTTCCTCACCGATCTCGCGCAGGCGATTTGAGTTGGAACTGTTGCGCGCACCGACCACCAAGATGAGTTGAACGTCTTCGGCTAGCGCTCGCACGGCTGCCTGGCGGTTTTGCGTTGCGTAACAGATATCTTTGACATCAGGGCCAGATATCTTTGGAAATCGATGTTTCAACGCCTCAATAACCTCGCGAGTATCATCGACGCTGAGCGTAGTTTGGGTAACGTATGCCACTTTATCGGGGTTGGACACGCTGACGGCCTGCACCTCTTCGGCAGTGGCGACGATCTGCGGTCCCTTACGCAAGCGACCACTGGTGCCTTCGACTTCGGGGTGGCCTTCATGTCCGATGAGGATGACTTCGTCGCCACCAGATTCATAGCGCTGCGCCTCGACATGAACTTTGGCAACGAGCGGGCAAGTTGCGTCGATCACCGGTAGCCCGCGTTTGCGCGCCTCGATTTCGACACTTTCGGCAACGCCATGTGCACTGAAGATAGTTACCGCGCCCTCGGGCACCTCACTAACTTCCTCGACGAAAATAGCACCTTTTTCTCGAAGCTCAGCAACGACGCGCTTATTGTGGACAATTTCGTGCCTCACATAGACAGGCGGGCCATAGACCTCAATAGCGCGCTCGACGATCTCGATGGCGCGCTCAACACCGGCGCAAAAGCCCCTCGGTTCCGCTAATATTACCTGCATCGACTGGTCCTAATATCTGGCAGCTCCTAACGGCACTTGTAGCCAAGGCTAAGGAAGCTTACAAGCTTAGTAGTAAATTTATCCTCTTCACGCGATGGCTGCAATTGGCAAACAGCCACCACTTCCTGGAGACTTTGAGCAATAGCTATGTGCTAGTACTGCAGTGTAAAATTGCGGTCCGCAGCTTGGCATATGTTAGCCTCGATAAGAGCAATGCGAGAAGGATCCACCATTACTTATGCTCGGTCTTTCGCGGCTCTGGCATCGCCCAAGAACGGGTTTCGCGCATCATGACGGACCAGCTGCAGCGGGCCATTGCCATAGTATTCTCCAGGTTATGCTCGATTGAAACCCCGCGTGTGCGCTCTACGACGAGCTGGAATTCAAATCAATTTGTGCCTATGCGGGCATCGCCGAAGCAGAAGCTCTTTGCTATGCGCTAGACATCGAAATGGCACAGTAATGAGGCTAAGACGACAGACATGAAGCACAAGCGGCACGCAGAAATCGCCGGCGGAGGCTTTACCGGCCTGACGCTCGCTGCAGCGCTAGCGCGGAACGGTTGGTCAGTGCGTGTCCACGAACGCGCTCCCCAAGTACGCGATTTTGGCGCCGGTATCTGGCTGTGGGAGAACGGTGTTCGCGTGCTCAATGCTATCGGCGCTGCCGACGAGGCGCTTTCCGGCTGCACCGAAGTACCAGACTGGCGGAGTTGGGACAGGCAGGGTCACCTCATCGATCATATCGCATTCGGCCCACCGTACTCGCGTGTCTTCTGCATGCCGCGCGAGCAGCTTCTGCAGGCTATGCTAGCCGCAGCGACCCGCGCAGGTGCCGAGGTCCTGACGAATTCTGAAGCCGTGTCGGCCGAACCAAGAGGTAAATTGGTGACCTCCGATGGAATATCGTGGGAGGCAGACCTTGTCGCGGCAGCTGACGGTGTGCGGTCAAAGGTTCGCGATTCGCTTGGTTTATTGGCGAGCCAGCATAGACATATTGACGGCGCCATCCGTCTTTTGGTTCCTCACGTGGCAAGCGAATATGACGCAGTGGAATCGGGCCGCATCCGAGAATGGTGGCGCGGTAGCCGGCGCGTGCTTTACACGCCGTGTAACAGGGACATCTTCTACATCTGTCTGACCATGCTAGCAAAAGACCGGGACGCAACCGCCGTGCCCGTATGTAAAGATGTTTGGAAACGGAGCTTCCCGCATCTTGAATCGATCATCAATCGCTTCGGTGAAGAAGGGCGCTACGACCGCTTTGAGACCACCAAGTTGAAACGCTGGTCCAAGGGGCGAGTCGCCGTGCTTGGTGACGCTGCGCATTCCATGTCGCCGGGGCTCGGCCAGGGTTGTGGCACATCGATCGTCAACGCCCTAACTCTCGCCAACATGCTGCAGGATGACTCGGACATCTCCCGCGTCTTGGACCATTGGGAAGCAAATCAACGCGAGCTTGCCGAGCATACGCAGCGCTGGTCGAGGATTACCTGGCCTCTGATTCCGTGGCCTGCCTGGTGCGCACGCGCCTATTACAACCTGCCCGCCGGCGCCGCCTGGATCGCACGGCAACGGCGGCGTCCCTCAGAACATATTGTTTACGGTACCGAGGGCATGCCGCAATGGATGCCGGCGGAAGAGTTAGCAGCAGAAGAAGGAAGCCAGACCGAGTAATTTCGGCAGGTCGCTAAAGGGTCGCCAGCGCCTGATCCAAATCGGCGATGATATCTTCGATCGTCTCAATTCCGATTGAGAGACGCACCACATCCGGGCCAACGCCCGCCCCTTCTAATTGTTCTTGCGTCAGCTGGCGATGAGTCGTTGATGCGGGATGAATGATGAGGCTGCGCGTATCGCCTATATTGGCCAAGTGGGAAAACATGTTGACCTTATCGACGACCTTAATGCCGGCGTCATAGCCTCCTTTAAGACCAAAAGTAAATACGGCGCCGCAGCCTTTCGGCAGATATTTGTCAGCTAACGAGCGAAACGGGCTGGAATTAAGTCCAGGATAAGAGACCCACGCGATCTGGGGGTGCGTTTCAAGATATTCTGCGACGGCCTGGGCATTGCTGCAATGGCGTTCCATGCGCAAGGGTAATGTCTCTACGCCTTGCAACAGATTCCAGGCTGCGGTCGGCGATAGAGCCGGCCCAAAATCCCGCAGACCCACCGCGCGAGTTTTCATTGTGAATGCAAAGTCACCGAATGTTTCGCCAAACGTCAGACCGTGATACGCAACGTCAGGCTGGGTGAGGGCAGGAAATTTATCGTTTTGGAACCAATCAAATTTCCCAGACTCAACGATAACACCGCCCATGGTATTGCCGTGCCCACCGATGAATTTGGTGGCCGAATGAATAACGATATCGGCGCCCCACTCGAAGGGCCGGCACAGATAGGGTGAGGCTAGAGTGTTGTCAACGACCAGGGGCACGCCATGACGGTGGGCAACTTCCGCGATACTCTCGATGTCCAGAACAACGCCGCCAGGATTGGCAAGACCCTCGCAGAATATAAATTTGACCTTGTCGGTCATCGCGTCTTGAAAATTTTCAGGTGCTGATGGATCGACGAAATGACAATTCCAGCCGAGCCTGGGAAAACTAGTGGAAAATTGAGTTACCGAGCCGCCATAGAGATTGCGCGAGGCAATAAACTCATCGCCGCTTGCCATCAACGTAAAGCCGGTAAGAAACTGCGCGGCATGGCCGCTGCCCACTGCAACTGCGCCGCGCCCGCCTTCAAGTGCGGCGACGCGCTCTTCCAAAACGGCAACAGTGGGATTTGTCAGGCGAGAATAGATATAGCCGAACGTCTGGAGGTTAAATAGTTCTGCCGCATGGTCGGAATCGTCGAAAACATACGCGGTGGTTTGGTATATTGGCGTTGAACGGGCGCCAGTTACGGCATCAGGCCGGGCGCCGGCATGAACCGCAAGGGTCTCCAAGCCATACTCGTGCGGCTCATCAGGAGTTTGTTTTGTTTTGTTCATATTTTTGGCGACCTCAAGACTTTGGCCGTTACGATTTTAGTATTAATTCCGCTCCATCCCAATTCGCCGGATAGGCGGGCAAATTCGATCTTCGGGCAGCGGTTCATAATGACCGTCAAACCGGCTGCTTCGGCTAATTCGGCGGCTTTGTCATTGCGCACCGTAAGCTGCATCCAAAGCACCCTGATCCTCTTCTCTTCCATGTTGGCTATGACATTCTTAGTAATGTCATAGGCATCCTCAGAGGGGCGGAACACATCCACCATATCAAGTTCGCCCGGATAGTCTCCGAGATTGCCATAAACCCTTTGACCAAGAATTTCCGTGCCGGCGCTCCTAGGATTGATAGGAACAACCCGATAGCCCTTCTTTAATAGGTATTTCATGGCGTAAAAACTGGGCCGCTTCCATGTAGCACTAGCGCCGATCATGGCAAAGGAGCGAACCTTGCTGAGAATGTCGCGCAATGTTGTGTCGGAGTAATAATCGTGATGCGACGCGTAGACGAGTGGATGGCCGTCTGTCGATTTGATGGCGACATCTACCATACTCGTACTCTTTGAATTTTATGGCTATTGCTGGAGGGAAATGGATTGGTCGTATTCCGAATGCGCTTGACGGTGGGCTCATTCATCTCGGTGTTCCACATTTCATTTGCCGCACCAGACCGGTGGGCGCTTTTGTAAGAAGGCGTCGATGCCTTCCTCGGCATCCTTGGCGAGCATGTTTTCCGTCATCACCTGGCTGGCATAGTCATAGGCCTCATCCAGCCCCATTTCGATTTGGCGGTAAAACGCTTGTTTACCGGTCGATATGGTGAGAGGGGACTTTTCTGCGATCTTTGTGCATAAGTTATCGACCTCCTGATCGAGTTTCGCGTCGGCCACGACGCGGTTTACCAGGCCCCAATTTTGCGCCACTTTGGCGTCGACCGATTCCCCAGTTAGCAACATTTCCATCGCGGCTTTGCGCGAGACATTGCGGCTCAACGCCACCATTGGCGTTGAACAGAACAAGCCGATATGGACACCGGGCGTGCAAAAGCGTGCACTCATGCCAGCGACCGCTAAATCACAACTTGCCACCAGTTGACAGCCAGCCGCCGTCGCCATGCCTTGGACCTGCGCGATCACCGGCTGCGGTAGATTGACGATGCTCGCCATCAGTCTGGCGCATTGGTTAAACAGCGCTTGATAGGCCTCTTGGCTTGGGTTCGCGCGGATTTCTTTGAGATCATGCCCGGCGCAAAATATATCACCCGTGGCCGCAATTACTACGACGCGCGTATCGGCGGCCATGTGGATTTGGTCTAATTCCGCCTGCAACGCCGCCATCAAGCCGGTTGATAAACTGTTTCGCGCTTGCGGTCGGTCAAGGGTCAGTTTGACTACACCGCCAGCATCGGAGCGGAGCAACGGCCTAGGTTCCTGTTGTTTCTTTTTAGCCTTTATAACCATGTTCTATTTTCCCGGGTTATTATCGGAATATATAACGCGTGGTGCAGAAGCCGCCAGCTACTCGGCGTATATTGGGACCACTACTCTGATACCACCTTCTAAGCGAATGAAATTAAACAATGTTGTAAGTTGACTGCCTTGTTTTTGATGTCATACTAATGTCTCTCCGAAACTCGGAACTATCCTTATTTGCCCGTCGTACCAACTGTGGCAATTCTTTTATACAGGCATTGCATGTCATGAAAACATACTTGGCCACTCCTAAGGATATCGACAAGAAATGGCTATTGATCGATGCCGAAGATATTGTCCTGGGGCGTCTTGCGGCCATCGCCGCCACCCGTCTCCGCGGGAAGCATAAACCCACCTATACCCCGAATATGGATTGCGGCGACAATGTTATCGTGATCAACGCAGAAAAAGTTAAGCTCACTGGGAATAAGCTCCAGGACAAGGTCTATTATCGCCATACCGGCTATCCTGGTGGAATTCGCAGCCGTACCCCGGCCAGCATTTTTGCAGGACCCGCGCCGGAAACAGTGGTGTCGCTGGCTATCCAACGCATGATTCCCAAGGGACCGCTGGGCCGTAGGCAGATCAGCAATCTTAAGGTTTATGCCGGTTCTGAGCATCCACACGAGGCGCAACAACCTGAAATTCTCGATATTGCCGCCATGAATCCGAAGAATAAGAGGAGCGCAATCCGTGGCTGAGGAAGAAACCCGTACACTCGATAGCTTGGCGGAACTAAGCCAAGTCGCGGAACCGGTGGTGGATGTCAGCGCGCCGGAGCCGTCGATTGATCCCCAAGGTCGCACCTATGCTACGGGCAAGCGCAAGGATGCCGTGGCGCGAGTGTGGATCAAGCCGGGCACCGGCCAGATCACCGTCAACAAGCGCCAGGTGGAAGTTTATTTTGCACGCCCGGCGCTGCGTATGATTATCAATCAGCCGTTTGATGCCACTAACCGACGCGATCAGTACGACATCGTCTGTACTGTTGGCGGCGGCGGCCTGTCTGGGCAGGCCGGCGCGGTGCGCCACGGTCTGTCACGCTGTCTTGTAGCGCGAGAGCCAGATCTCAGAAAAGTTCTGAAATCGGGCGGCTTTCTTACCCGCGATAGCCGCGTAGTTGAGCGTAAGAAATACGGTAAAGCTAAAGCGCGACGAAGCTTCCAGTTCTCCAAACGCTAGGCTATTCAGGGATAGTGCTTGTCAAATAACTTCCTCGCATTTACGGCGCGGGAGAATATTGGCGGGGCAGCCAATTAAATTCATCCCGTTTTGAACACACAATTCAAAAACGTTGGCGATACTA
>CAYPSQ010000014.1:0-16357 GCA_964413115.1 uncultured Rhizobiaceae bacterium
GACGTCTAGTCGAAGCTGTTCGGCTTTGTTTTGCCGACGCGGGTCCAATACGACTCGGGTATCAGTTCAGGCTTTTTATAGAATCGCCAGAGGCAAGGCTTTGATGCGTCGGGGTCGAAATCAGTGACCCAGAGGGGATAGCCGCCCCATTCGATTGGGAGAATTTCGTTCACGGCGCAATGGGTGCAGTAATAGGGTACATCTTTGCGTCCCCACGACCAGGGATGCGCTTCTTTGGTGACGCCAAAGTCATACGGTGGGCCGAGGCGCGACGGTGTGCCATCCTTGGTATCGCCGCGCCGCATGCGCCCGCCGCTGCCGCATGGATCCATGATGATGGTGAATTTCTCTTCGTCCTCCGTGACCAAGATTTCACCGTCCTGCTTGGGCCCACAGCGATGGGCACGCATCATTTCAGCTGTCAGATCGACCTGGGCCTTGACCGCCATGTTGCGGAACGCTTTCCAGGTGCGGCGCAGCATCCATTTATCCTGCGTCGCGCGCAGCATGGTGTAGACTTCAGCCTCGCCAAAGCGCTTAGCAATGTTGCTGAGCATGTCCCAAATCCAATCGCAATAAAGATCGTGCAGCGATTTGAACTCGTCATGTGCGGTGCGGGTTAATTGCTTAGCTTCCTCTAAACGGCCGGCGTCGATGGCTTCTTTGGCAAGCAGATGGGATGGCTTGCCAAGTGTCCCCGGCGTGTCGGTACGCAGCAAGCGGCCCGCGAAATCGCTGAGTTTGAGCATAGCGCCGGTCTGCTCAGTGCTGTGCGGTGGCGCCAAGGATTGTGACGACGGCGGCGGCGGCGTCGTTGCCGATCCATCCGCCACCATTCTCGGCGAGACCAATACGCGCCCCCGGCACTTGGCGAGGGCCAGCACGGCCGCGCAATTGATCCGCCAATTCAACCAATTGCGCCGCGCCGGTGGCGCCGATGGGGTGCCCCTTGCTGATCAGACCGCCGCTCGGATTGATCGGCATGGCGCCGCCAAGCGCGGTGCGCCCGGAATAGAGCAGTGACACAGCTTCGCCAGGAGCACAAAATCCAAGTTGCTCTGAAAGAATTAGTTCTGCGGGCGCCGCTGCGTCATGCAGTTCGACGACGCTCAAATCTTCTGGCCCCAGGCCAGCCGTCTCGAACGCGTTGCGCGATGCCGCCGTGGCGACCGGCAGCGCGTCCGGATCATCACCTTGGCCCGAGCGTATTTCGCAGGCCAAGATTTGCACCGGTTGAATGTTTCGTCTGGCCGCTGCCGTTTCGCTCATCACCACCAGGGCAGCGGCACCGTCCCCGATGGAGGAACACATCATAAGGGTGATTGGGTCGGCAATCATGCGGCTCGTCAGCACCTCTTCGATGTCGACTTCGGCGCGGAATTGGGCGATCGGATTGAGTGCGCCGGCATGGCGTTGCTTAACTGAGATACGAGCAAAATCCTTTGCCGTGGCCCCGCTCGCTATTATGTAGTCACGTGCGACATTGGAATAGAGATCCATGAAAACCGATCCGGTGCCGGCGCCGTCGGGCGAAATTCGTGCTTTCAACGCTTCAAGTTCTTCCACATCTGCCGCCGTTTCCAGCGCCTTGATGGGCTTGGTACGGTCTTCATTGCTCATTTTCTCGGCGCCTATGGCAAGTGCTACCTCGGCGCTACCTGAGGCTACCGCCATATGCGCGAGACGAAACGCCGTAGAGGAAGAGGCGCAGGCATTTTCCACATTGACGATTGGCTTACCGAGTAAGCCGCTATTGCGTAACGCTACCTGGCCGCGCACACATTCCTGTCCGTTCAAAAGACCACCGGCAGCGTTGCCAAAGAACACCATATCAACATCGTCAATCTCGACTGCTGCGTCTTTCAGCGCGTCGGCGACGGCGCGCTCGGTAAGAGCGCGGACGCTACTTTCGATGAATTTTCCGAACGGTGTGATGCCCGTTCCGCCGATCATCACCTTAACCATGTCGTCGTCTCCACTTCATATCTTGCGGTCGTGGCCGGCCCAGAAACGCTCGCGAATTTTTCGTTTGAGCACTTTTCCGACCCCGCTACGCGGCAATTCGTCCCAAATCTCGACGGTCTTCGGCGCCTTGTAGGTTGAGAGTCCATTCTTACAAAGCACGATGATTTCTGCCTCCGTGACCGACTGCCCCGATTTCAGCTCAATTACCGCTTTGACGGCTTCGCCCCATTTCTCGTCAGGAACGCCGATCACGGCGCAATCCTGCACTGCCGGATGGCTCCAAATCAGGCGCTCGATCTCAATTGGAAAGATATTGAGCCCGCCGGATATGATCATATCCTTTTTTCGATCAACAATGTAGATGAAGCCGTCCTCGTCCTTGTAGCCGATATCACCAGTATGGTGCCAGCCACGCGCGCAGCTAGCGTCGCTGGCCTTCGGGTCGCCGTAATAGCCGAGCGAGACTAGTGTGCCGCGCACCACGATCTCGCCGCATTTTCCTTGGCTGACGAGATTGCCATCTTCACCCATCATCTCAACATTTACGAACACTGGCGGACGGCCGCAACTTGCCAGGCGCTTTTCCTTGCCAGGCGTGCTTAGCGCTTCAAGGTGGTCATCGGGAGAAAGTATGCCAATCGTCATCGGACATTCAACTTGGCCGTAAATTTGCGCCATACACGGCCCGAACAAATTAAGCGCCTGTTTTACCTTATCTGCCGACATTGGCGCACCCCCGTAAACCAGGTAATCCATGGCTGAGAAATCGAATTCCTTAGCGCGCGGATGGGCCAGCATCATGTACACTACGGTCGGCGGCAGGAAGGTATGGGTGATGCGGTATGTATGCATTGCTTCGAGCACAGCGAGTGGCTCGGCCCGTGGGATGCATACCAGCGTCGCGCCAAAAGCTAACGCCGGCCACGCGAAGGCGCCGGCGCCATGCGACATTGGCGCCGCGACGAGAAACAACGGCGGTTTTTTAACCGGCATGTGGGCGTAGACATTTGCCGTCCACGCCTCCCAAGTTAGATTGGACCACATCGCGCCTTTGGGTTGGCCGGTGGTGCCGCCAGAGGTGAAATGGCAGATCACCCGGTCGCGGCAATCCGGAAGTTCGCGCGCTTGCGCCTTAAACCCAGCGATGAAATCGTCGAAGAAAGGGTGGCTTATGCCGGGTTTGTCGAGGCATATAACTTGTTTCAACTTTGGACATGCTGCCCTGATGCGGTCAATTTCATTCTCAAAGCTGGAGTGGTAGAATAACCACGCTGCGTCGCGATTGTTGATGACATAGATATTCTCATCGATCGAAGCTAGGGCGGCGAGCCCGACCCAGGCGCCGCCGGCGCGCGCGGCGCCAATCCACGCTTCGAAAGCCGGAGCAACGTTTGGGCTAAGAATGGCCACTGTATCCTCGACCTGGAGGCCGCCGGCAAGAAGCGCGTTAGCAGTGCGGTGGCTACGCTCGTTGACCTCTTGGTAGGTGTATTCACCGCTAGCATCGATCAGGCAGGCTCGCTCCGGGTAATAACGCAGGCCGCGTTCGAAATAGTCGATGAGGCGCATGAACGGTCTCCGGGCAGTACCGCGTCTGAAAGCGGCTCAATTTCCTAATAGAATTGGCCCCCTATATCAATTCAACAATAGTGTGCGGACGCTTCTTTTTGCCTTGCGCGCGTAAAATCTTTGTTAAATAAATTCTAACAAACGTTCAATTGGCAAGATACTGAGGGTTTAACAAATTGTTTGTTTATCCGGGAATAGCAGGAAATTTAAATTGGTCCGGGGTTTTATACGCGTCGGCATCGCACCATGTTCACGCGTGCCTCAGCATCTCTGCGTCATCACGGTGATGGGTGGTATAGACCTTGATTTTCACGAAGCCGCACTTTGCGCCGACGCAAGCGAAGTCAGTGTTGCCAGCGTCTTGGCGGGTAACGGTAATCGTGCCGACCCACCTAATATCGAGTGCCACAGTGTCGGTGTATTCAACAATTTTGAGGGCATGAACCAAGCCATAGCCTAGCGTGATCCGAACGCGCCATTGATGCTTGTTGCCGGGGCTGCGGTCGTGGTGGTGTTGAAAATCTTAAGCCGGCCAGTCGATGAGACTATGAAATTCAATATGTGCGCCCTTGCCGGCTAGATATCACCGAGCTGGACCGTCGAGGCCCTAGAGCTGCGGTGAGTTAAGCACCATCATTTTTTTAATTTGCATCTCCTCCATGGTGTGATGGATGCCGCCGACTCCATGCCCCGAATGCTTGAGGCCGGAAAACGGCATCCAATCGACGCGGAAAGCGGTGTGATCGTTGAGCATTACAGCCGAAGCGTCCAGGCGCTTATAGACGCGCAGCGCCGTATCTAGGTCTTGAGTGAAGACGGCAGACTGGAACGATACGTCAAGGCTATTGGCCCGTGTGATCGCCTGATCGAGCGAGCGATAGGGGTAGACACAGACCACCGGCCCGAACACTTCGTTCTTGCTGACGCGTGCGTTCTTCGGTGGGTCCCACAGAACCGTCGGCGCATAACAGGTTTTGGAGAGGCGCTTGCCGCCGGCCAGTACCTTAGCGCCGCCAGCTTTGGCCTCATCGACCCATTCCGCTACGCGATCCACTTCGCCCGGGCGGATGAGCGGGCCGACCTGCGTGCTGGGCTTCGTGGGGTCACCCACTTTCAGCGACTTGGCCTCCTTGGCCAGACCGTTTGCCACAGTTTTTGCGATCGAGTGATGGGCGAAGACGCGCTGCACCGAAACGCAAACCTGTCCGGCGTGATAAAAACCGCCCTTGGCGAGAAGCGGCAGCGCGCGTTTGAGATCCGCGTCCGCCGCCAGGATAACTGGCGCGACGCCGCCATGCTCCAGTGCGCAGCGCGTGCCCGGCGCCAGTTTGGAACGCAGCATCCAGCCGACACCAGCTGAGCCGATGAAGCTAAAAAACGCGACGCGCGGATCGGTGACAATTTTCTGTGACACTTCGCGTGCGGCCGTTATGACCGGTTGACACCATCCGTCGGGCAATCCCGCCTCACGCAGAATCTTGACGAATCGCAAACAGGAGAGTGGGGTATCCTCGGACGGCTTCACGAGCACCGGGCAGCCCGTGGCAACGGCGGGGCAAACCTGGTGGATAATCAGATTAAGTGGATGGTTGAAAGCACTCACAGCTGTCACTACGCCGATCGGTTCGAGGCTGGTAAATGCCAGGCGGTGCTGCGAAGAGCGTGAAATTCCCATTGGAATTTCTTCACCTGCTTGGGTGCGAAGACCCTCGATGCAGAGCTTTACGCCATCGATGGCACGCGCCACCTCATGTATCGAATCGATGAGAGGCTTGCCGCCCTCGCGTGCCGATTCCATCGCCAGATAATCGGCGCGCTTGGTCATGATCTCGACCGTGCGCTCCAAGATATCGACGCGCTTCCAAGCCGGCAGCCAGGAATCTCGGTTACGATAGAGCCCGTAGGCAGTTTTGAGTGCCTGCTCGGCGACCGCTTCATCAGCGGTTGCGGCACTGCCGATCTTGCGGCGATTATAGGGGGATAAAACATCTATGTGCGGGGCACTGCTTTTTGCCCCCGGCACCATCAACCCATAACGCTCGGCCATACTTTTACTCCTTGAATACAATCCGTATGGAGAAACTTACCTTGAGCCTGCGCTGGACGACAACCCCGGCCGGATTCTCAATCGTATTTTATCGCAAGTATTTCGTAGTTGCGCACGCCGCTCGGGGTATTGAGCTCTATCGCGTCACCACTTTTCTTGCCAATCAGCGCACGCGCCAGCGGTGATGTCACGGAGAGCCGGCCCTCATTCACCTCGGCCTCGTCGGCGCCGACGATCTGATAGGTGCTCTCCTTTTCCGTCTCCTCATCCACGACGGTAACTTTAGCACCGAATTGAATACGGTTACTGGACAGGTTGGAGATGTCGATGACCTCAGCCAAGCCGATCTTGCTTTCCAGCTCGCTGATGCGTGCCTCGATCATGCCCTGGCGGTCTTTGGCTGCGTGGTATTCGGCATTCTCAGACAAGTCGCCATGCTCGCGCGCCGTGCCGATTTCACGGATGACATGCGGCCGTTCCTTACTCTTTAGGCGGCCA
Organism: uncultured Rhizobiaceae bacterium; assembly: GCA_964413115.1. Taxonomy (GTDB): domain Bacteria; phylum Pseudomonadota; class Alphaproteobacteria; order UBA828; family UBA828; genus PTKB01. The sequence goes on from CAYPSQ010000014.1 coordinate 6,080, forward strand.
AGTTCCTCTTTCAACTTGGCGTAGCCCTCGGGCGTCATTGGATGCTTTTCCATCGCCTTTGCTCTGCTGTTTCTTTTCGTTCACTCGCCAATAGTCGCGCTATCGGGCGACGTCCGACGCCAGTGCATGATCATCCAAAATAGCGAAAGACTAAACCCTTCGTCCCTCGAATTTTTGAGAATAGGACTGCAGCGTTGCAACTGCAAGGCCGCCGCTCTTGAGCGCGACGATGGCGCGCAGCATCGCCTGACTGCCGGGTATGGTAGTGAAATAGGGAATTTTATATTCCAACGCAGACCGCCTAAGTTCGTAGCTATCCGCTATCGTCTGGACGCCTTCGGTGGTGTTGACGACAAGATGGATTTCACCGTTCTTGATAGCGTCGACGATGTGGGGGCGGCCCTCATGCACTTTGTTGATGGCGTCGACCTCGATGCCTGCGGCCGTCAAATCCTTAGCCGTGCCGCGCGTGGCAACCAGGTGAAAGCCCATCTCGGCGAGCTCCGTGGCGATGGCAGTGAGGGCAGTCTTGTCGCGGTCACGAACTGAGAGAAACACCGCGCCGTCCAACGGTAACACCGTTCCAGCGCCGAGTTGCGCCTTGGCGAAGGCGCGGCCGAAATCACTATCGATGCCCATCGCCTCGCCGGTCGATTTCATCTCTGGGCCCAGCAGCGAGTCGACGCCGGGGAAACGGGCGAACGGAAATACTGCTTCTTTCACCGATATATGGTCGCCGCCAGGAATACTTAGATCAAACGCGCTGAGTTTGTCTCCGGCCATAATTCGTGCTGCGATTTTGGCGATTGGGCGGCCAGTGCTTTTAGCGACGAATGGCACTGTGCGGCTGGCCCGCGGGTTGACCTCAAGAACATAGATTTCGTTATCCTTTACCGCGAACTGCACATTCATTAAACCGCGCACGCCGATCTTGTGCGCCAATGCCTCGGTCTGGGCTTCAATACGCGCCACCAAATCGTCTGAAAGGGAATGCGGTGGCAGCGAGCATGCCGAATCGCCGGAATGAATGCCGGCTTCCTCGATATGCTCCATCACCCCTGCCACGACGACGCTTTCACCGTCGGCTAGCGCGTCTACATCGACCTCGATCGCGTCCTCCAGGAACCGATCGATCAGCACCGGGCTGGTGCCGGAAACTTTGACCGCCTCGGTCAAATAGCGCTCCAGATCACTGGCTTCGTGGATGACCTCCATCGCCCGCCCGCCGAGTACATAAGACGGGCGCACGACCACCGGATAGCCGATCTTATCGGCCAACCAAGCGCCTTCCTGAGCCGAGACGCAGGTCGCGTTAGCTGGTTGCTTAAGACCTAGTTCGCTGAGCAGGTTACGGAAACGGTCGCGGTCCTCAGCTAGGTCGATGGCATCGGGCGGTGTACCGAGGATTGGCACACCGGCGGCCTCAAGTTCGGCCGCGAGCCGCAGTGGCGTCTGCCCTCCGAATTGAATATTAAGCCCGGCGAGCTCACCAGTGGCACTTTCGGTGCGCACGATATCGAGCACTGTTTCGATGCTGAGCGGCTCAAAATAGAGCCGGTCAGAGGTATCGTAATCGGTCGAGACCGTTTCCGGGTTGCAGTTGACCATTATTGTCTCGAAGCCGGCTTCGGAGAGTGCGTAGGCGGCATGAACGCAGCAATAATCGAATTCGATTCCCTGGCCGATGCGGTTAGGACCGCCGCCGAGAATAATAGCCTTCTTTCTATCGCTGGGCTCTGACTCGCATTCGGCCCCTCCCACTTTGCCGTCAGCGCCAATTTGTGCGGTCTCGTAACAGGAATACATATAAGGCGTGCGCGATTCGAATTCGGCGGCGCAAGTGTCGATGCGCTTGTAGACCGGATGGATACCCAGCGAGCCGCGTAGTGCCCTGACGGCGGCTTCGTTTTGACCGGTCAACTCGCCCAGGCGCGCGTCTCCGAACCCGGCGCGCTTCAGCGCTGAAAGGCCGGCACGCTCTTGCGGCAAGCCGGAGACGACGAGCGCATGTTCGATGGTCACCAATTCTGCGATTTGTTCAAGAAACCATGGGTCGAAATGGCAGGCTTGATGAATTTCATCCAGTTCGAGGCCGGCGCGGAAGGCTTCCGCCACTACCAGCAGCCGGTCGTGGCGGGGCAAACTGAGGGCGGCAAGCAATACCTTACGGTCGCCACCGGGACTCCACCCATCGATCTCCACCGAATTAAGGCCGGTCATGCCGGTTTCCATCGAGCGCAGCGCTTTTTGCAGTGATTCCTGGAAGGTTCGGCCGACCGCCATCGCCTCGCCGACGGATTTCATCGAAGTGGTCAGGAGCGCGCTCGTGCCCGGGAATTTTTCAAACGTAAAGCGCGGCATCTTGGTTACGACATAGTCAATCGTCGGTTCGAACGACGCCGGCGTGACGCCGGTAATGTCGTTATCGATCTCATCCAAGGTGTAGCCCACGGCAAGCTTGGCGGCGACCTTGGCGATCGGAAAACCAGTCGCTTTCGAAGCTAACGCGGAAGAGCGCGAGACGCGCGGATTCATCTCAATGATGACCATTCTGCCGCTCTCTGGATCTATGGCGAATTGCACGTTGGAGCCGCCCGTCTCCACACCAACCTTGCGTAACACCTCGATCGAGGCGTTGCGCATACGCTGATATTCCTTGTCGGTCAGCGTTAGCGCCGGCGCCACGGTGATCGAATCGCCGGTATGCACGCCCATCGGATCGACGTTCTCGATCGAGCAGATGATGATGCAATTGTCAGCAGTGTCGCGCACTACCTCCATCTCGAATTCTTTCCAACCCAAAACCGATTGTTCGACGAGCACCTCACCGACTGGCGACGCGTCGAGCCCGGCGCCAACGATATCGTCGAACTCGGCGCGGTTGTAGGCGATCCCGCCGCCGGTGCCGCCAAGGGTAAAGGAGGGGCGGATAATAGCCGGCAGGCCCGTGTGTTGAATTGCGTCGCGCGCCTGGCCCAGGGTTTTCGCGACCCGGCTTAACGGGCATTCCAGGCCAATCTCCTCCATCGCATCTCGGAATAGCTGGCGATCCTCGGCCACCCGGATGGCCTCTCGCGAGGCGCCGATCAGGGCCACGCCATGGGATTCGAGGGTGCCGTCATCGGCCAACAACAGCGAGGTGTTGAGTGCCGTTTGCCCGCCCATGGTGGGGAGCAGGGCATCCGGCTTTTCATGGGCGATAATTTTGGCGACGATTTCTGGCGTCACCGGCTCAACATAGGTGGCGTCGGCGAATTCCGGATCCGTCATGATCGTGGCCGGGTTGGAATTGACCAGGATGACGCGATACCCCTCGTCTCTAAGCGCCTTGCAAGCCTGCGTCCCCGAATAATCGAATTCGCATGCCTGGCCAATGATAATCGGCCCGGCACCAATCACGAGGATGGAGTTAATGTCAGTGCGCTTAGGCATCGGAGTTTCTTAAATCCATCAGCGCGACGAAGCGATCAAAAAGATAGTGCGAATCCTGCGGACCTGGCGAGGCTTCGGGGTGGTGCTGCACCGAGAACACCGACTTGCCGGTTACTTCAAGCCCTTCCAGGGTGCCGTCGAAGAGTGACACATGGGTGGCGTTAACGCCTGCCGGCAGGCTGTCGAGCAGCACTTCGAAACCATGATTCTGGCTGGTGATCTCGACCTTGCCGCTGCTGAGTTCCTTCACTGGATGGTTGGCGCCACGGTGGCCGAATAGCATTTTTTTGGTTTTAGCGCCGAGCGCCAGGGCAAGCATTTGGTGGCCTAAGCAGATGCCGAATATTGGCACGCCATCGGCTAGCAGCATTTGTATCGCCGGTATGGCATATTTCCCGGTCGCCGCCGGATCGCCAGGTCCGTTGGAGAGAAAGACGCCATCGGGCTTGTGCGCAAGGATCTCTTCGCCGTCAGCGGTTGCGGGCACCACCGTGACGCGGCAGCCGAGCGATGTGAGCGAGCGCAGTATATTGCGTTTGGCGCCGTAATCGACCGCAACCACATGATGGCGCGCCGCGACCGATGTGGCGTACGTACCGGAGGTAAAATCCCACACGCCTTCTTCCCAATCATAGCTCTGGAGGCAGCTCACCTCCTTGGCGAGGTCCATGCCTTCGAGGCCAGGCCAGGCTGCAGCCTCGGCTGTGAGTGCGGCCGTCTCGGGGGTGCCGGCCGCCGCCGCTTGATGACAGAGCGCACCGGCCTGGGCACCGCTAGTCCTCAACAGGCGCGTTAGGCGCCGGGTGTCGATACCAGAGATGCCGATTAACTCGTGCCGCTTCAGCCAATTATCAAGATGTTCAAGGCTGCGCCAATTGGAAGGCGTGGTGATATCTGCACGCAAAATCAGGCCGCGTGCGGCCGGTTTCAGCGCCTCGATATCCGCCGCATTGCCACCGACATTGCCAATATGGGGAAAGGTGAAAGTAATGATCTGCCCGGCATAGGAAGGATCGGTCAGAATCTCCTGGTAGCCGGTGATCGAAGTGTTGAAGCAGATCTCGCCGATGGCCGTACCGTGCGCGCCGATGCCGTGGCCGCGAAACAGACTGCCATCGGCCAGCGCTAAGGCGGCCATTCCTGCGCCGGGGCTATTTCCGGTGTGGGACATGGCGGTTTGATCCATGTTGGTTATCTCGCTGGACCGCGCACGCGGTTAATTTTCTCGCCGGCCGATGACGGCGCGTGATCGCCGAGAGCAGGGTCGCACGTGAGTCGCCAAATCACCGGCAGGCGACGCGCGGGCAAGTTACGAAGTAGTGCCGAGTCCGTCAAGTAATCGCCGTTGGCGGGTACTGACGCGGTTCAATATACGGTGTGTTAACATAAAAAAATGCAAAATTGGCAGGGGCAAAAGATCTCCGGAAAATGCTTCGCTAAATTGGTGGTGGGTTGCCTCACCTGCCTGTGCTGTGTGCTTTTTGCGCTGCCAGGTGGCGCTGACGAAACCCCTCCCAGCGGTGGTAGAAGCGTGCTGACTGTCGCCGATTTGATGGCCGCACAGGATGCCGGCGAGATGCCGGTTCAAAATGCGGCGTTCATGCCGCTGGGTAGCCATGCGCCGGCGCGTCATCGCTTCGAAGGCACGCTCAGAATACCGGAGTTCGCACTTCGCGCAGTGCTCGCTGCGACGACCCAGAAGGCGCCTAATCTCCTGCCGGGCCAGGCGCTTTTCCCCGGTGTCGAGCTCCAATTCTTTGTGCATGACGGTTATTTGGTTCCGGTTCGCCGCGGCATCATTCGGCCGCAGACCGGTGCCAGCTGGTCGCAAATCATCGTGTCGCCCGGCCGCGTCTGGTCCGAGTCTGGCGACAACGAATTTTCGCGCGCTTCTTTTCCGTTTATTCTGGTCAATCACTACTTCAATAACAGCCACAACGGAATAGCAACGTTTGTTTTTGATGACGCTAAAGCTTCGTCGTTGCGCTTGCAGATAACGCAAGAGGCTGCGCCTTGGGCCGTGTACGATATGTGGGGCCAAACGCCGATGAGCTACCTGCCCCAGGCGATCACAGCACGTGCCGACTTGGCACACATATTCGCCGAAGAACTGGCTCGAGAACTACCGATGCGGGCCTGGTCGGAGCTTAGCGCTATAGCTGAAGCCGATTCAGTATCGGCGATAATTCATCAGCAAGGCAGTTCCGAGGGCGTGTCAGCGGCGGGCCTGATCGTCGATGAAGTGATCTACGCCCATCCCTGTCACGCGCGTTACGGTGACTATCCCTATTGTCGGTACATGCGTCACGGCGTTTATTCGGTCACCAAATCCATGGGTGCTGCGTTGACTTTGCTCCGACTCGCCGAGAAATATGGACCCGAAGTATTTGGTCTCAAGATCGTAGATTACATCAATGTCGATGCTCGCCATGTCAGCCATGACGGCTGGCGCGACGTCACCTTTGCCCATGTCCTCAGTATGGCGACTGGCATCGGCTACAGATCACGGGTCCGCGAGCCGCTAAAATTTGAAGCAAACGAGGACAATCCGACACTCCTTAGATGGCTTGAAGTATTGAGCGCCGAAGAAAAGTTATCGATGGCGCTCTCTGTCGGTGACGACTACCCGTGGGGACCAGGAGAAGTTGCACGCTACGACACGATGCACAGCTTTATTCTTTCGGCTGCGATGAGTGCTTTCCTAAAGTCGCGGGAGGGTCGCGACGCCGATCTCTGGGATATGGTACAGCGAGAGGTTCTAGAGCCTATCGGCGCTTATCACGTTCCGATCATGCGAACGGTCGAAGATGATAACGCGCGCGGCCTGCCGATCATGGGCTTTGGACTTTATCTAAGAATTGATGATGTCGCCAAGATCTCACAGCTCTTGCATGACGGCGGCCAATATGGCGACCGGCAATTGCTTCACTCGGGCAGGCTGGCGGAAGCGCTCTATCAAACGGAAAAACGCGGATTGCCGACGAATGGCAGCGGCCAAGGCCATGAATATCAACTATCTTTTTGGATGAAATCGTTCAGCGACAATCATGGTTGTGAAACATGGTTACCCAAAATGATGGGCTACGGTGGACATATCGTTATGATTCTGCCGAATCGGACGACCGCCTTTCGCTTTGCCGATAATCACCACTATCAAGCCCGCGACCTCGCCCTCGCGGCACATGATGTGCGCCCGCTTTGTCCGCATTGAAATGACGAGCGGTGGCAACCTCGAAATCTCTGAATCCGCGCGTTTGCCGCGCAACACGTCTGGGTTTTTGGTTCGGACTGGATCTTTATCCCATCTAAACCACCGTTGTCGAAGGGTGAATTTGTCAACCCGCATTCTGGGGTTGATCCTTGTTCCAGTGACGCTATATTGCGGCGCTTCGTTCGTGAACCATATGTTCAGGCGATGATTAGAGACCAACTAAATGATGCATTGAAAATCGCGATGAAGGCACGTGATGAGCGCACGATCTTGACCGTGCGTTTAATTCTGGCCGCTCTGAAAGATCGTGATATTGCCGAGCGTGGCAAGGGCAATCCGGATGGCCTCGGCGAGACGGATATACTGCAATTGCTTAATACTATGATCCGGCAACGGCGCGAGAGCATCACCCAGTATGAAAGTGGCGGGCGAATCGACCTGGCAGAGCGCGAACGCGAGGAAATCGCCGTAGTCCGACGGTTTCTGCCGCCACAAATCGAGGGCGACGATATGGTGAAGGCAATTCAGGCCTTGGTTGGCGAGGAAAACGCCAAAACGATCAAAGACATGGGCCGTACCATGTCGGCGCTCAAGGAAAAATATGCCGGCCGCATGGACTTTGCCAAGGCAAGCGGCGTGGTGAAGGAATTGCTGGCCTGAAACGATGCCGAAGTTATCCCGTATTTTCCACAGGCTAGCCATACGGCTAATCACAGCTTTGTCCCCAAGAAAATGTCAGCTTTGTGGCGCTAGCGCTCGCGTCCAGTAGAAGGCTGCGCTAGTGTAGTTGAAAGCTGGCCGCGCTTACGCCGCCGGCCGGAGATCGTTCCAACGATGGCCTTTACGCCGCAATTTTTGGACGAAATAAGGGCGCGTGTCCCCCTATCGGATGTCATTGGCCGGCGGGTGCGCCTGATTCGCAAGGGGCGCGAGCATAGCGCGCTCTGCCCGTTTCATAATGAAAAGACACCATCTTTCACGGTGAGCGACGACAAGGGCTTTTTTCATTGTTTCGGCTGCGGAGCGCACGGCGATGTGATCGGCTTTGTCATGCGCGATGAAGGGTTAGCGTTTCCTGAGGCGGTGGAAAAACTGGCCGGTGAAGCAGGGCTAGAAATTCCAAAGACAACGCCGCAGCACCATGCTCGCGCGGAGGAGCAGCTATCGCTCTATACTGTACTCGAGGCGGCGGCAAATTTTTTCAAATCAGAACTCCGCGCTGATTCCGGTGCTGCCGCCAGCGTGTACCTAAAGGGCCGTGGGCTGAAGCCAGAGACGATTGAGAATTTCCGCCTAGGGTATGCGCCAGAATCGCGGAATGCACTCAAAACCGCCTTGCTCGGCAAGGATATTTCGGAAGCGATGCTGGTGACCGCTGGATTGTTGATTGAGCCGGAAGGCGGTGGTGCGAGCTATGACCGTTTCCGCAATCGCCTGATGTTTCCCATTCAGGACCGGCGCGGACGGGTAATTGCGTTCGGTGGGCGAGCGCTTGGCAAAGGCCAGGCCAAATACCTCAACTCACCGGATACGCCAGTCTTTCACAAGGGTGCGGTGCTCTACGGCATGCACCTGGCGCGCAGCGTGGCGCGGAAATCGGGGCGGATTATCGTCGTCGAAGGCTATATGGATGTGATTGCACTGCATCAGGGCGGTTTGACTGAGGCCGTGGCGCCTCTCGGAACGGCCTTAACTGAGCTGCAAATGGAGGAAATGTGGCGTCTGGTAGAAACACCGGTGCTTTGTTTCGACGGCGACGTAGCCGGTCGTAAAGCAGCTTCGCGAGCCGCGGAGCGCGCCCTACCGCGCTTGAAATCGGGGAAATCACTATTCTTCGCGGCCCTGCCCCTGGGCCAGGACCCCGACAGTCTTATCGGCGAAGGCGGCAAACCGGCAATTGAAGAGGTACTGGCCGGAGCGGAACCGTTGTCTGAGGAATTGTGGAAAATTGCCGGCGGTGGCGAAGAATTGATGACCCCGGAAAGCCGCGCTGCTCTCAACCGCCGTCTGAACGGCTATCTCGAGAAAATCCCCGACGACGATCTCAAATTTTACTTTCGACGCCACTATAAAAATCGCCTGTTCGAACCCTTTACCAAGAGCCAGGCGCCGCGCAGAATGCGCCCGGCGTTGCGCCGTGGCCCGCGGGAAGACGAGAAACTTCTGCCGCAACAGGGGCTGGGTGGGCGCGCCGAAGGTAGCTCGGCAAGGCGTGAGCGCACAATTCTTCAGACGATTCTCAACTTCCCTGAATTGCTACATGATTTCCATGAGGAGATTGAACGCTTGCCGGTGCTTGCGGCGCGCTACCGCGCGCTCCGCGATGCATTGTTGGCGGTCGATGTTGGCGGCATCGCGCCGGACAAATCGAAAATCAGTTACGTCTTGACCCAGGCGGGATTGGAAAAACTCCTCGATGAGCTTGTCGGCGGGGATGCCGCCTATTTGGACTGGGCCGCTAAATCCAATGCAGCAAGTCTAAACGACGCCCGTGTGCAATTACGTCATGCACTCGATCTGCACCATCGTTTGATCGGCATGGAGAAATTTCGGCGTGACGCGGAAGAAGCGCTAGCCGGCGATATGAGCGAAGAAAACTTTCACCGCCTCGTGGAAAGCGGGCGCGCCGTCAACGAGGCTCCGGGCACCGAAGTGCTCATTCCAGGGTACGGTGACAATGATAATACGGAATCGGGACGGGGTTGACGTGGCTCTTGGACAGAATCGAATGAATTCACATGCTTGACAGTCGAAACAAGCCGATTTAGACATTTGCCAGCCTGGGGTTGAATTGGCGGGCTCCGCGCTCCATTTCAATGCTACAACTAATTTGAGGGATCCCCATTGAACGCCTTTCGCCGTCCTAATGCAGGCCGGCGACAACAGGCGCTCTGCGCACTGTCGTGAAATATGGGGCAGGATATTGAATTTATTGTGTTTTCTGGCTCGGTTCGAGAGCCAAATTAGAAAGGTCGTTTGATGGCGACAAAACCCGCGAAATCCGCTGAGTCTTCCGAGCGCGGCGAAGAATCGACGGATAGCCCCGTTCTCGATTCGCTGACGGCAGCGGTACGTAAACTCGTAACCCGAGGTAAAGAACGTGGCTACGTCACATATGACGATTTGAACGAAGCACTGCCTCCTGATGAAGCGAGCTCGGAGCAGATCGAGGACACGATGGCTCAACTCTCGGAGATGGGTATTAACGTCATCGAAAACGAGGAGTCGGACGAAGCCGCAAGCGAGGATAAAGCAGGAGGCGCCGGAACCGAAGCGCCGGCCAAGGTCGAAGACGAGGACTTGGGGCGCACCGACGATCCGGTGCGCATGTACTTGCGCGAAATGGGAAGCGTGGAGTTGCTTTCGCGCGAAGGTGAAATCGCCATCGCCAAGCGTATCGAAGCAGGCCGACAAACCATGATCAGCGGTATTTGTGAAAGCCCGCTCACGATGCGCGCCATTATCGAATGGCGCGAAGCACTTTCGGACGGCCAAATATTGCTGCGCGACGTGATCGATCTGGACGCGACTTATGGCCGCGAACCTGGTGCGGCCGTTGAAGGTGGCGGCGTGCCGGGGGTGCCGGGTACACCAGGAGTGGAATCCTCAGAAGAATACGGTAAAGAAAAGGAAAC
>CAYPSQ010000014.1:16457-28008 GCA_964413115.1 uncultured Rhizobiaceae bacterium
GGTAAAGAAAAGGAAACGGCTGAGGGAACCGATGACGAGGACGGAAAAGACGAGAGTGAGGAGGGTGGAGAACCTCAGAATCGCTCTGATTCCGATGATGAGGACCTCGACGAAGGCACAGTTTCGCTCGCTGTTATGGAGGAGACCGTCCGCGACGACGTTATTGAAACATTCAATAATATTGCCTTGGCCTATAAAAAGTTCCGCCGGTTGCAGGATCAGCGCCTTTTACTAGCCCTGAAGAATGAGCAGCTGACTAATCCGCAACTGAAACGCTACGAAAAACTCAAACAGGAATTGGTGGCGTTGATGCAGAGTGTGCGCCTCAACAATGGGCGTATCGAGGCGATGGTGGATGAGCTCTACGGCATCAACAAGCTCGTTCAAAACCGCGAAGGTGAACTGCTGCGCATGGCGACTCGCCACAAAGTGGATCGCCAGAGCTTTATCAAACGCTATGTTGGTCGTGAGCTTGATCCGCGCTGGTTGTCGCGTGTCTCTCGCCTATCTGATCCGGCATGGAAAAATTTTGCTACCGCTGAGCGGCCAAGGGTGGTGCAAATTCGCAAAGACATCGCCGCGGTGGCACGCAATACCGGGCTTGAGCCGAGCGAGTTCAAGCGTATCGTCTCGACGGTTCAAAAGGGCGAGCGCGAAGCCGGGTTGGCCAAGAAGGAAATGGTTGAAGCCAATCTCCGCCTAGTGATCTCGATCGCCAAGAAATATACCAATCGCGGCCTGCAGTTTCTAGATCTCATACAAGAAGGCAACATCGGCCTGATGAAGGCGGTGGATAAATTTGAATATCGTCGCGGCTATAAATTTTCCACATACGCGACCTGGTGGATTCGCCAGGCCATCACCCGCTCTATCGCCGATCAGGCGCGCACCATTCGTATTCCGGTGCACATGATCGAGACCATCAACAAGCTGGTACGCACTTCACGCCAGATGCTGCATGAGATTGGCCGTGAACCGACGCCGGAGGAATTGGCCGAGCGTCTCGGCATGCCGCTCGACAAAGTGCGCAAAGTATTGAAGATCGCCAAGGAGCCGATCAGCCTGGAGACGCCGATTGGCGATGAAGAAGACAGCCATCTTGGCGATTTTATTGAGGATAAGAACGCTGTCTTGCCGGTCGACGCGGCCATTCAATCTAATTTGCGCGAAACGACAACGCGTGTGCTGGCCAGTCTCACCGCGCGTGAGGAGCGGGTTCTGCGCATGCGTTTCGGCATCGGCATGAACACCGATCACACCTTGGAAGAGGTCGGGCAACAATTCTCTGTCACCCGGGAGCGCATCCGCCAGATCGAAGCCAAAGCGCTGAGAAAACTCAAGCATCCTAGTCGCTCGCGTAAGCTGAGAAGTTTTCTCGATACGTGAGTAAAGCGGAGTGTCCGCTTCGAAGGGCTGAATTTACACCCCAATATTCAGAGCAATCGACGTTGTGGTGGATTGATGAATCTGCCACCTCATAGCTTCGGCAAGTTCAGCAATATCACCCATCGCCAAGCTTATCGTATCGGGATTTCCGATGGCAGCCGTTTGCCGGCCTTGGTTCTCATCATCAGTCTCATGGGATTCGGAGCGTTGTGTCGCGAAAGCAACCTCGGTCTCGATTTCGCGTTGGTGCAATTGATCACGATGTGGGCGCTGCCCGGACAGATCGCGTTCATTGAACTCTATTCATCGGGGAGCACCATCATCGCTATCACTCTTGCCGTAGCGATGGCCAATGCGCGCTTTATGCCGATGACGGCGACCCTGATGCCGATGCTGAGATCCGGTATGCGCCAACCGGCGTGGCTATACGCCATGGCTCACCTGATGAGTTTCAATGCCTGGATATGGGTGCTGAGACGGTGCCCAGAGCTGCCGCCGGAGCGCCGCGCCACTTACTATATGGGCTTCGTGACGATGACCGCTTTCGCCGGACTTTTCGGCGCTGTCGCGGGCTATCTGCTCGCCGACGTCGTGCCGGCAATCGTTTTACTAACGCTGATCTTCATCAATATCATCTACTTCGTTCTGATGATGGCCGCCACGCGCGGCCTGGCGGCTATTCTGGCGGTGATCGCTGGCGGCGTGGCTGGCCCGCTGCTACATATAGTGACGGCGGATTGGGGATTGTTGCTGAGCGGTCTAATCGGCGGAACACTGGCGTTCGGTATGGCGCGCATATGGCGCGACCGCCATGTCTGAAAGTGCTGCTTGGATTGCTTTGCCGGGGGCTGTCGCCATAAGCTTTCTATGGCGCGCCATCGGCGTTGCCGTATCGGGGCGCATCGATCCCTCGAGCGATGTCTTTCTGTGGGTTCAATGCGTGGCATACGCCATGCTGGCCGGCTTGGTTTCGCGCATGTTGATCTTGCCCACAGGCGTGCTGGCCGAGAGCGATTATTGGATTCGTTTGGCGGCAATGGGCGTCGGCCTTGCCGTCTTCTTCATTCTCAAGCGCAATATATTGATCGGGATCTTGACCAGTGTGATGGCCTTCCTGTTGCTGCAATATATTCAGGCGCCTTAACTGCCAATCAGATCAAGCCATTCACGCTCGCTCAGCACGGTCAGACCGAACTCGATTGCCTTTTTGAGCTTTGACCCGGCCTCCTCCCCGGCGACGACAAAATCGACTTTTTTGGAGACCGAACCCGAGACCTTCGCGCCCAGCGCTTCAGCCCGCGCCTTCGCTTCAGCACGGCTCATCAGTGACAGTGTGCCGGTGAAAACAACCGTTTTTCCAGACACCGGAGAGGTGGTAGCAGGGGCTTCGAAGGGCGTGATCTCAAGCACCGCTTCAAGCTCGCCAAGGACCTGTGAATTATGTTCCTCAGCGATGAAATCGACTAGCGCTACAGCGGCAGCCGCGCCAATTCCGTCAATATCCACCAACTCGGCATAGGCACCGCTGTCGCGATCAACGGCGGCGGTGAGGGCCCGGCGCAGCGAATCAAAATCGCCGTAGCTTCGGGCCAGGAGGCGCGCCGTGGTATGGCCAATATGGCGGATGCCGAGGGCAAATATTAGGCGCTCAAGTGGTATTTCTCTCCGCGCGGCAATGGCCAAAAATAATTTGCGGACGGATTTATCCTGCCAACCTTTTTTGCTCGCGAGGGGTCGCTCTGCTGTCTTGTCGCGCGCTTCCAGGGTAAAAATATCGGCTGGATGCTTAACGAGGCCCTCCCGCCAGAAGGCCTTGATCTGTTTTTCGCCCAGGCCCTCGATATCGAAGGCGTCGCGGCTGACGAAATGGTTTAGGCGCTCAACCGCCTGGGCTGGGCAGACAAGTCCGCCAGTGCAGCGCGTCGCCGCCTCGCCGCTCTCGCGGACTGCAGTCGATCCGCACTCCGGACAGATTTTCGGAAATGGAAAATCTTCGGAATTGTCGGGACGTTTTCCAAGGATCACCCGCACGACTTGCGGTATCACGTCTCCGGCGCGCTGTATTATCACATGATCGCCCTCGCGGATATTTTTGCGAACGATCTCATCCTGATTGTGCAGGCTGGCGCGGCTGATTGTTACCCCGCCGACCGTGACTGGTGAAAGTTCCGCAACCGGCGTTAGCGTGCCGGTGCGACCAACCTGGATAGAAATTTTTTCGAGCACCGTTTCCGCCTGTTTGGCGGCGAATTTATAGGCGATCGCCCAGCGCGGCTCGCGCCCTGCGGCGCCGAGGCGTTCTTGCCAATCGATGCGGTCGATCTTGAAAACCACGCCATCAATTTCATACGGCAGGCTATCGCGTTTGGCGACAATGTCGTGGTAATGTGCAAGTCCATCTTGCAGACTCTCGCACCGACGCGCCATTGGATTGACTTGAAAGCCCCAATTTTTCAAGCGTTCGAGATAGTCGCCATAGAGGCCGATGACCGGGTTACTCATCTCACCCCAGGAATAGGCGAACAAGCGCAGCTGGCGCTTGGCGGTGAGGGACGGATCTATCTGGCGCAAACCGCCCGACGCGGTGTTTCTCGCATTGACGAAGGGGCGCATACCTTCGGCTTCTCGTTCTCGGTTCAAAGCCAGAAAATCCGCCCTCGCTATGTATATTTCGCCGCGCACCTCGATCACTTCAGGGATGTCTTGGTGCGCCAGTTGGGCAGGCAGGTCGAGCACGGTGCGTAGATTTTCGGTAACGTCCTCGCCTTCTTCGCCGTCGCCGCGCGTCGCGCCCCGCACATAGACGCCGTTTTCATAGCGCAGCGAGGCAGATAGGCCGTCAATTTTGGGCTCGACCATTAGGGCAACGGTCTCGTCGGTGTTGAGCTTTAAAAAGCGTCGTGCGCGAGTGATAAACTCGTCCATGTCGGCATCATTGAAGGCGTTGCCGAGGGAGAGCATGGGCACGCGATGGAGCACCTTGGCGAATCCGGCAGCAGGCGGTGCTCCCACCTGATAAGTTGGGCTGTTTGACTGCACGAGGGCCGGGAAGTGCTGTTCGATGGCAATGTTTTGTCGGCGCAGTGCGTCATAGGCGGTGTCTTCGATTTCAGGCTCGGATCGTTGATAATAGAGCCCGTCATGGCGGAGAATTTCGGCGGCAAGATATTCTAGCGCCTGCTCGGCCTCTGCTTCACTCAGTTGCGCAACAGGTTTGTTCAGAGATGCGGGCGGGCGGCTCATACCGGGTCGCCGGCAATCAGGCTTCGCGCTGCCGCACGCGCTTCATCGGTGATTTGCGCGCCTGACAGCATGCGCGCGATTTCCTCGCACCGCCCAGCACCATTGAGGGTTTCGACTGTGGCACGGGCGGTATTTTTGGCGCTTTCCTTGAGTACCCGGATGTGGCGTTCGCCGCGCGCCGCGACCTGAGGCGAATGGGTGACGACGAGCACCTGAACATCCTGGGCCAAACGGGCCAGCCGCTCGCCGACTGCATTGGCGACCGCTCCGCCGACACCTTCGTCCACCTCGTCGAAAACCAGGCTCGGCACGCCCTTGGACTTAGTCAAGCATACCTTGAGTGCAAGCAGCAACCGGGCGCGCTCACCGCCCGAAGCAATTTTCTCCAGCGGTCCAGGTTGCGACCCGAGGTTGGTGGCAATTTCGAAATGCACACGCTCTAAGCCATTGGCGCTGGCCTGGTTTTCTTCTAATTTGACGATAGATGTTCGGAAGGTGGCACCGCCAAGCTTCAGCGGCACAAATTCACTTTTTAGAGCCTTGTCCAGTGCCTTCGCAGCGCGTGTGCGTGTGGTGCTCAGGCGCTGCGCCGCCTGCAGGAATTCGGCTCGAGCATCAGCGTTGGCTTGGCTGAGTTGCACGTGCATCGTGTCGCTGTAATCAACTTGCTCAAGGCGGCGGCGAAAATCAGCCAGCAGGGGTGTAAGCATTTCCACCTCGGTATGGTGTTTGCGTGCTGCGGCACGGAGCGCGAATAGGCGCTCTTCAGTCGCGTCCAAGCGTCGCGGGTCAAGGTCAAGGCCGCGCTCTGCTTCGGCTAGCGCCGCCTCAGCTTCGGCTGCTTCGATCGCTGCCTGCCCGAGCGCTGCGATTGCCGTATCCATATGGCCGCCCGCCTCTTCTTGAACATGTTCGAGCATCCGAGTGGCCGAGCGCAAGCTTGCCGCCGCCGGTTGCTCACCGGCGATTATCTCCCTGGCATCGGCCATCGCCTTTGACAGCTTTTGTCCATTCATCAAGCGTCGCCGCTCGGCCGCAAGTTTCTCTTCCTCGCCTGCCTGGGGGGCAAGTGCCTCCAACTCAGCGCTTACATGGCGCAAATATTCTTCGTCTCGGCGCGCCTCGGCGAGTTCCGTTTCGGCCTTCTTCAAAGTCGCTATAGATTCGCGCCAGGTGGTGCAAGTTACTGCTGTATGGGCGCGCTGTTTGTCATTGGCGGCAAAAGAATCTAGCAGTGCGCGATGATTCCGTGGGTCGAGCAGGCCACCAGAGGCTGACTGGTTTTCAATTTCCACCAGGGAACTGCCCACTTCTCGCAGCCAGGCAACGCTCGCTGGTTGCCCATTTGCGAAAGCACGGCTTCGCCCATCTGCGCCGAGAACGCGGCGCAAGATCAACTCATCGGTGAAATCAAAGCCCTGTGCTTCGAGCAGGGCCCAGGCCGTGTGACCTGCGGCCAGCTCGAAGCTGGCGCTGACGCTGGCCGATTCGGTGCCATGACGCACCAATTGGGCGTCACCGCGGGCGCCGAGCGCTAACCCTAGCGCATCGAGAAGAATCGACTTACCGGCGCCAGTTTCTCCGGTCAGCACGCAAAGACCGGGCCCAAACTCCAGGTCTAAGCTATCGATAAGAACCAGGTTGCGGACCGATAGACTGCGAAGCATGCGACGACCAATCAGAAAATCGAATTGAAGGCCCGGCTGATCCAGGATTCTTCGTCGGCTTCAGGGCGCAGGTCGACCCCTTCCAAGAGAGCGTAGCTGTCGAGATACCACTCACTGCCCGGGAAATTGTGGCCCAACACTGCGGCTGCCGTCTGGGCTTCCTGCAACACCCCCAGGGCGAGATAGGCTTCCGTCAATCTGTGCAGCGCTTCAGCTACGTGGCTGGTCGTTTGATAGCTTTCGATGACACGGCGAAAGCGATTAACGGAGGCAATATAGTTGGCATGGTCCAAATAATAGCGCCCAATATCCATTTCTTTGCCGGCCAGATGGTCGCGCGTGAGATCTATCTTAAGGCGCGCATCGCGTGCATAGGGCGTGTTTGGAAATCGGCGCACCAGCTCCTCTAGGGACGCCAACGCTCGTTCGGTCAATCCCTGGTCCCGCCCCACATCCGAAATTTGCTCATAATAAGATACGGCGTTCAGGTAATAGGCATAGGCGACATCGCGGTGTCCGGGATGCAGTTGGATAAAGCGACTAGCGGAGATGATTGATTCGTCATAGTCGTTGTTTTTATAGTAGGCGTAGGCCGACATGATCTGCGCTCGGGTCGCCCAAACGGAGTAGGGATGCTGGCGTTCCACCTCGTCAAACCCCTTGGCCGCCTCGACATAGGATCTGTCCAGCAGTTCATCCATAGCCCTGTTGTAAAGTTGTTCCACGGTTCGCTCTTGGTACTCCGCATCATCTCCTGCGCAGGCGGCGAGAATCACTAGCACGGCAAGGACACCGGCGAATCCGCGTATGATGGAGGATGAGCGCTGCGTAAAGGCGAAGGTCATGCTAGTCCCGAAATCGATGCTTTAATCGGGGGATTATATCATGGTCGACGGATGAGGGGAGCCATGTCGCGCTAAATCACCTTCAGCGGGCTGATTTAGATCCGAGTTAACACATGTTGGGAATCAGCGGGCGGGGGAAAGTTAGGCGCTTGCGGCCACGGCGGCGTGCCGCACTTGCGGTGCTGCATCTATCCGGTCGACGCTTAGTACATTCATGTCGGTCCAGCACCACGCCGTTTCATCGTCGAGCAGTGCATTGAGTAATTCGTGGTTCATCGTGTGCCCGGCACAATAGCTTTCAACATGTGCCAACAGCGCCGCACCTGCCAAGCTCAGGTCACCAATGCAATCAAGCGCCTTGTGGCGTGCAAATTCAGTGTCGTAGCGCAGACCTTCCGAATTTAGCAGACCGTGATCACCGATCACGATGGCGTTATCCAGCGAGCCGCCCAACGCCAATCCAGCAGCGCGCATTTTTTCGACATCAGAGGCAAGGCAAAAAGTGCGCGCACTGCTCAGGTCGTCTGCGAACGAGGCTTGGAGCGAATCATAATCGAAATACTGCACGCCTATGGCGTCGTGATCGAAGGCAATTTCGCAATGCAGCGAGAAATGATCCGATGGCGAGATAGAAGCCCAGCGGCTTTCATTGCCGACAGAAATTTCCTTGAGAACCTGAATGGCGCGTCGAGGTACATTTTGCTCGACGATGCCTGCGCATTCCATCAAAAACACGAAAGAACGCGAGCTGCCGTCCATTATAGGAACTTCGGCGCCATTCAATTCGACAATGACATTCTCTACTCCGCAACCAGCGAAGGCCGCCATCAAATGCTCAATCGTGCCGACGGATAAACCGTTGCCGTTGCCGATCGTCGTGCATAACCGAGAATCGACAACATTGTCGCGATGCGCCCTGACTTCGGCGTTCGCTCCTAAATCCGTGCGACGGAACAAGACACCGGTGTCCGGCGGCGCCGGGATGAGGGCCATCGATATCTTAGCATTGCTATGAAGGCCAGTACCGGTGCAGTGTATCGGCGCTTTCAGTGTGCGTTGCAATTGTTTGGTCAAAAACTGATCTTTCTATTCTCGGGCCGCCGAGCGATCTAGCTCGCAGACGTGCGTAGCTTGCCACGAATCACTTTGGAGGGGTTGTAACAGCCCCCTCCAAAGCACTCAAATCACTCTTTGTTACAAAATGTTACGGCCAATTTCCGGAGTTTTCCTGGTGTTTTATTTGGCACTTCGGCAGCTAGTTCGCCTGACGCCGGAGAAATGCTGGAATTTCCAGAGGATCCTCTTCAATCGGTTGTAAACCCGCAACCGGTTGCGCGGTTTGCAGCGCGGTTTCGATCGATGGCTCTTTATCCTGGGACTCGTTAGTGGGCCTTTCTGCCGCTGGCTTGGACTGCCGTTGTGGCGCGGCCTCAACACTCGCCTGGTTGGCTTTTGGTGTCTCCCGCCGTGCTCTGCCACTTCCGGTCATCCGCTCGAACAGAGAGGGCCCGCGTTTCTTGCCACTGCCTCCGGCGTTTTCCATACTGGCCACGCTGAATGCATCCGCCGTTTTCTCCAGTCCAGCGGAGACCACTCGGCCGGGCGTTACGGCTGGCGCTGGGATGAACCCAAAATGCCCGTCATCCGGTTTGGCCGTAGGCGCGGACGGATTACTCTTCGCTGCTTCCGCGATTCCTGGCTGAGTTGCAGTATCAAGCGCGTCAGAGCCAGACGAAACCACTTCTGGCCGATCTCTCCGCATGACCACACCAGCCCGTATGGCGCCAGCAGAAGAAGCCGCCACCATCTTGCGCACGGGTGGTGAATTTTCGACCATTATTGGTTCAGGGGCCTCAGTTTGCGCGTCCGATTTCACTTCAACTTCAGTATTCTCGAAGCCGTGTTTGATGCTGTTAAGCGTGGTGTTGAGCCCATTATCCTCCAGTTCGACGGCATCCGTCTCGCTTGCGATTGAGGCTGGAGCGTCCTGTTCCGGCGTTTTGGCCTCCTCAAGCACAGCCTGCGGCGCCTCCTGATCGGCGGTGCCGACAGCACCCGCGGAAGGACGGTCACCGCCCTTGCGTTGGCTAATACCTAGGACATGTACCTTGTCCGATGGCTCGGGCACGGGTTCGCGCGCTAAATCCGCCTCGATCCCGGTGGCGATAACGGCAACCCGCATTTGCCCGTCCAGGTCGGTCGACAAGGACGTGCCAAAAATGATGTTGGCATCATCATCTACTTCCTGGCAGATGCGTGAGGCCGCTTCGTCGACTTCCATCAGGGTAACGTCAGAGCCGCCAGTCACGTTGATGAGGACCCCGCGCGCACCCTCAATGGAGGCATTGTCCAGAAGTGGATTGTTGATCGCCGCTTCTGCCGCCTCGATGGCGCGATTTTCGCCCTGTGCTTCGCCGGTACCCATCATTGCCTTGCCCATTTCGCCCATTACGGTACGAATATCGGCAAAATCGAGATTGATCAGTCCAGGGCTCACCATCAGGTCGGTGACGCCGCGCACGCCGGCATGGAGAACTTCATCCGCCAAGTTGAACGCTGCCGCGAACGTGGTCTGCTCATTGGCCACACGGAACAGGTTTTGGTTGGGAATAACGATCAGCGTATCGACGTATTGCTGCAGCTCTTGCAGCCCCGCTTCCGCTAGGCGCATGCGCTGAATGCCCTCGAACTGGAACGGTTTAGTAACCACGCCGACGGTCAAGATTCCGCGCTCGCGCGCCGCTTGGGCGATAACGGGCGCGGCGCCGGTGCCGGTGCCGCCGCCCATACCGGCTGCGATGAATACCATATTATTAGCTTCGAGATATTGCAGAATATCGTCGAGCGCCTCTTCAGCGGCGACCCGTCCGATATCGGGCCGGGCTCCGGCGCCCAATCCGTGTGTGACTGTGACGCCAAGTTGAATACGTTGCTCTGCAAGTGATTGCTGAAGCGACTGCGCATCGGTGTTCGCGACAACGAATTCCACGCCCTCCAATCCGCCGTTGATCATATTGTTAACCGCGTTGCCGCCAGCGCCGCCAACGCCAATTACGGTAATGCGGGGTTTGGTCTCTTCCCATTGTTGCGGTGCAAAATCGATGCTCATGTGGTCCTCCAGAACAACTCGTTGGTTCGCGTCAATCCCTTACGTCTCTTGGTCTCGACCCGGTGCGCCAGGGATATGGGCGCCGGGCCGGCTATTTTCTAAAAATTGGCTCGTAGCCATTGGCCGATGCGTCCCAGCGCACTCTCGGCGGGTTGTGGAGATGTGTGTTCCCGCATTTGCCGACGAGTCTGGGAATCGTCATGGCGTTCCGCGGCGTAAATCAGAAGCCCTGCGCACGTTGCGCAATTGGGTCCGGCGACAGCTTCGGCCAGTCCCTGGACAGGAAGCGGTCGCGCGAGGCGGACTTGTTTCTCTAATATCTCTGAAGCGAGCTCGCCGACGCCTTGCAGTTGACTAGCACCGCCGGTCAACACGATGCGACGTGCCGAAGCACCGGCGGTGCCCGATGAATCAAGAAAATCGCGGACCAACTCAAACGTCTCCTCGAGCCGCGGGCGCACGATGCCGGTCAAGAGGGAGCGTGGAATCTGCCGCGCTGAGTGGAGTTCCGGTTCGCCCAATTGCGGCACCTCGATCATCTCGCGACTATCTGCTGGCCCGCCGATGGCGCTGGCGTACAGGCGCTTCATATGTTCGGCATTAGCGAGCGGCGTTGTGAGGCCGAGTGCGATATCGTTGGTGACATGGGCGCCGCCCAGCGGCACCGTTGCCGTCCAGTTAAATTCCCCACCGGAAAAAGATGCCAACCCCGTACCGCCGCAGCCCATGTCGATAATCGTGACGCCGAGATCCTTTTCATCTTCGACCAGACAGGCGAGACCCGAGGCATAGGCCGAGATCACCGGCGCCTCGAGGTCTAAATCGCAGCGCGACAAACAACTTAATAGATTGCGAAAGGCGCCATGGGCGACGCTGACCATATGCAGTTGCACGCGCAATTGTTTGCCGTACATCCCTTTGGGGTCACGGATGTCGCGGCTGCCATCAAGATCATAGGCAGTCGAGACGGCATGAACGATTTCGCGACCCTCGATTGCGCCATCGGTGTGGGCGGCATCGAACGCGGCCTGAATATCAGTATTGCCGATTTGCCGACCCGAAACATCGAGAGATATATCAGCATAGGTGGATTGCGGCGCGCCACCGGAGACACTGACGAACAGCTCGCGAACGCGTGTGTCGGCCATCACTTCAGCTCGGTGAACGGCGGTGCCAAGAGATTTCACAGCCGCCGCCATATCAGTGACGGTGCCGGCCTTTAGCCCCTCGGCCGTATCTTGACCGATGCCGACAATGGCGAGCTCTCCTTGGCCGTCCCGCTCCGCGATAAAGCAGGTCAC
>CAYPSQ010000014.1:28108-42207 GCA_964413115.1 uncultured Rhizobiaceae bacterium
CTTTCAAAATGCAAATCCCAGCGCCGTGACCCGACCCGCACAGCGGAGACCAGGCTGCGTAAAATGGTGGGTGCACTGCTCATGGTATCGAACAAGGCGGGCGCGTGCTGCGGGGCGCCGTCGCCGACAATTAGCGGCAGATGGCCAAATTCCGGAACATCTTCGATGTTAATAGTGCTGCCCTTGCGATCGACTATTTGTAGGCGCTGCTCTTGCTGCCAGAGTGCAAATGCCTGGCGCTCGACGATCTGGATACGGATGGTGTTAGGCAGGCGGCGTTCGATGGTAGCGCTTTCGACCCAATCAAGGGCGAGTAGGCGAGTGCGGGCACGTTCGGGGGCAAATGCGAGAATCGGATCGCCGCGCTTGACTTCGAGAGCAGCCAATATCGACGTTGGATCGGCTTCGCGGTGGCCGGTGCAGTAGACATTCTCGACAGTCATTCCGATTCCAGCGGTGGTGCTCATGAAAACCTGCCGGGTGCTAAAGCCTAGCCCTGCCGCATTGCCGGGCTGAACGAGCCACCAACTTGCTGCCGAGAGGACAGTGATACTGGCCGCCAACACGGCAAGCAGGCGCGGGCGGCGGCTTAATAACCGGAGCCAATGGTTACGTGTCAGCGGAAGCCAGCCTGAGCGGTTGCCGGCGATGGAGCGCTGTGGCGCAAGGCGATCGTTGAAACTCAGTTGTCGCACGATGCGTTCTCCACCATCCAGGCAACTAAATCTGAGAATGTCATGCCGCAGTCGGCGGCAATTTCAGGCATCAGCGAGAGTGGTGTCATGCCGGGTTGGGTATTGATTTCGAGCAGATAGAATGTGCCCGGCTCGCCGGCCCCATCGTCATAACGTAAATCCGCCCGGCTGACGCCGCGGCAGCCGAGGGTGCGGTGCGCGCAAAGTGCGATATCAAGTGCTTGGGCATAGGATTTAGGGTGGATCGGCGCTGGCATGAAATGCTCGGCCTTTCCTTCTGTGTATTTGGTCTCATAGTCGTAAAAGCGCCCGCGCGGCCGGATTTCAATGGCCCCAAGGGCGCGCTCACCCATGATGGCAACCTGTATTTCGCGGCCGGGAATGTATTCTTCCACCAGTACATCATCGCCGAACAGCCAAGGTTCGTCTCCGAGGCGTTGATGGTTGTCGCCGTTCAAAACTATATAAACACCGACGCTCGAGCCCTCGTTGAGCGGCTTGATTACATAGGGTGGCGTTACCCCTTCTCCAGCCATCACCGCTTTAAAATTCATCACCCGGCCTTCCGGGCAGGCGAGCCCCGCATCGATGAAGAGCTTCTTGGCGACGGGTTTGTTCATCGCCAAAGCCGATGCAAGCACGCCCGAATGCGTGTAGGGGATACCGAGCACTTCGAGAAGGCCTTGGACACAACCATCCTCGCCGAGGCGGCCATGCAGGGCGTTAAACACCACATCCGGGTTACATTCCATAATTTGCGCCGGCAGTGCGTGGTCGGCATCGATCGTTGTGACTTGGTAGCCAAGTCCTATCAGGGTGCGCTCAACGGCGCCGCCAGATACCAGCGAGACCTCGCGCTCGACTGAAGGACCGCCCATGATCACTGCAACATGTTGACTCATGATGCGCCGCCTTCGAGTCCACCGGCTAGGGCAGTCTGGCCGACCGCGTGGCGGCCGACGCGACGGATTTCCCATTCCAGCGTAATTCCGCTTTGCTGTTTGACCCGATGGCGGATTTCTTCACCCAGACCTTCAATGTCCGCCGCGCTGGCGCTGCCGGTATTGATTAGGAAATTGCAGTGCTTTTCCGACACCATTGCATCGCCGCGTTTGAGGCCCCGACAGCCGGCGCGGTCGATCAGTTGCCAAGCCTTTTCGCCTGACGGATTAACAAAGGTGCTACCGCCGGTACGGGCGCGTAGCGGTTGGTCTTTTTCGCGGCTTGTCTCGATTTCGGCCATACGCGCGGCGATCGCCTTCGGCATGCCGCGCTTGCCACGCAGCGTAGTTGAGACAAAGATCAAATCTTCAGGCGCTGCTGAATGGCGGTAGGAATAGCCCAAATCCATGAGCGTCAGGCGCTGACGGTTGCCGTTGGCGTCGAGGGCCTCAGCTGCCACGGTCACGTCGGCCATTTCTTGGCCGTAGGCGCCGGCGTTCATGCGCAGCGCACCTCCGATGGTGCCTGGGATGCCGACCAGAAATTCAAGACCGGCGACGCCTGCATCGCGGCAAATCCGCGCCACTCTGATATCGATGGCGCCGGCGCCAACATGCACCAGCGCCTTGTCTCCGCGCCACTCGGTACGGCACTCGCGGAAACCACTGCCGAGGCGGATAACGACGCCCGGAATGCCACCGTCGCGCACTAATATGTTAGAGCCGGAGCCGAACAGGGTCACCGGAATATCACTTGGCTTGGCGGCGAGAAAGAGTACCAAATCTTCGGTATCCGCGGGCCGGTACAATATTTCTGCCGGACCGCCGACACGGAACCAGGCCGCCGGCGCCAGTGCCGCATTTTCCGTATAGTCGCCGGCAACTTTGGGCAGGCGCTGGAGGAGACTATGACGTGCCGCAGCTATCATGACGCGCCCCCGCTGGAGCGATGGCCGTTGGCGGGCCGAATAACTGCTTGACGCCAAGCTGCAAGTTTCTCAGGCAGCGCATTGGCCCAATTCGTAATAGTGCCGGCGCCGAGGAAAACCACCAGGTCGCCGGGTACCGCCAGTGTGCCGATGATATCAGCGAGCTGCTCGGGCACCTCGAGTGCCGTGACCTGACGATGGCCGCGCCTTCGTAGACCGTCGACTAGACTGTCGCGATCATAGCCTTCGATCGGCGCTTCGCCAGCGGCATGAACTGGCGCTACGATCACCGCGTCAGCATCGTTGAAGCATGAGCAAAATTCTTCGAATAGATCTCGCAGGCGGCTATAGCGATGGGGCTGCACCACTGCGATGATCCGACCAGTATAAGAATCACGTGCGGATTTGAGCACGGCTGAAATTTCCACTGGGTGGTGACCGTAGTCGTCGATGACGGTGATGCCGTCGATGACGCCGGTTTTAGTAAACCGCCGTTTGACGCCCTTGAAGCCGCTGAGCGCGGTACGAATGGATTGCTCCGTAAGCTTCATCTCGCGGGCGATGGCGATAGCGGCCAGCGCATTTTGTACATTGTGCGCGCCTAGCATCGGCAGACGTAGATTTTCCAGCGTGTGGCTAGCGCCGCTTTGGCGATCTGAGATGTCGACGTTGAACACCGAGCCGAGCGCGTCTGACCGCACGTCAAACGCGCGGATTTCGGCCTGAGGGCTCATGCCATAAGTGACAATGCGGTGGTCTGAAACGCGTCCCACTAGCGCCTGCACCTCCGCGTGATCGAGACAGAGCGCGGCAAAACCGTAGAACGGCAGATTCTCCAGGAAGGTGCGATAGGCGTCGCGCACGGCATCGAAATCACCATAAAATTCCATATGTTCGGGATCGATGTTGGTTACCACGGCTACGGTGGCAGGCAATTTGATGAAGCTACCGTCGGACTCATCTGCCTCGACGACCATCCAATCACCGGCGCCGAGCCGCGCGTTGGTGCCATAGGCATTGATGATTCCACCATTGATTACCGTGGGGTCGAGACCCGCGCCATCGAGCACGGCGGCGACCATGGAGGTCGTGGTGGTTTTGCCATGTGTGCCGGCAACCGCCACGGACCATTTGAGACGCATTAGTTCGGCCAGCATTTCGGCGCGTCGTACCACCGGAATAAAACGTTGACGTGCTGCTGCCGCCTCAACATTTTCCTGTTTTACGGCGGAGGAAATTACTACCACTTGGGCATCCCCCAGAGCCGCTGCGTCATGGCCGATAGCGACAGTGATGCCGAGCGCCCGGAGCCGGCGGACATTCGCATTCTCCGATAGATCGCTGCCCTGCACGGTGTAGCCGAGATTATGCATTACCTCGGCTATGCCACTCATGCCGATACCACCGATGCCGACAAAATGAATGATGCCGATGGAGAGGGGAAGCGCCTTCACGCTGCTTTCCTCCCGATCGTACGATGCGGATTGCCATTCGCCGGAATCAGGCTTTCGACGAGGTCAGCCAGCACTTGGCCAGCGGCTGGTCTGCCAATTCCAAGGGCAGCACGGGCAACCTGCGCCATGGCTTCCGATGACGCGAGAAATCCGTTTAGACATTCTGCTAAGCGTCCCGCCGTCGCCTCCGCTTCGGCCAACAGGATGGCACCGCCCGCGGCTTCGAGCGCGCGGGCATTGGCGCTCTGATGATTGTCGGTAGCGAAAGGGAATGGGACGAGAATAGCTGGCCGGCCAGCCGCTGCAAGTTCGGCCACCGTCGACGCGCCAGCGCGACAGATAACCAAATGAGCACTTTCCAGGCGGGTCGGTAGGTCTTCGAAGAATACTGCACACTCCGCTTGGATGCCGTCCGCTGCATGGCGGGCGCGCACCTGCTGCATATCCTCGGGGCGGCATTGCTGGACGACGCTAAGACGCGTGCGAATTTGCGGTGGCAACAAGGTAAGGGCAGCTGGAACCAGCTCGGCAAACACGCGGGCGCCTTGACTGCCGCCGATGATAAGAAGGCGAAGCGGACCGTCGTGCTCGGGAATTGGATAGGCGCTGGTGGCCAGCTCGGCGATGGAGGCACGGACAGGATTGCCGGTCATGGCAATCTTGGAACGGTCAGCACTGGCGATGCCGCTGGTTTGTTCGAACGAGGTTGCGATGCGTAGGACGCGCGATGCCAATAGCCGGTTGGCGCGCCCTAAGACGGCATTTTGTTCGTGAATGGCCGTCGCAACCCTGGTGCGACTGGCGGCTATCATGGTCGGTACAGACGGATAGCCACCAAAGCCAATGACGGCGGCGGGCTCAAGGCGGCGCAAGAGGCGTCGTGCCTCGCGCACACCCAATAGCAGTTTGACGATGCCAAGGCCGCGCGCGATTGGGCCGCGCGCCAGCGGAGTGCCAGCCGAAATATGATGGCTTTCGATATTGGCCAGTGCGCCACCAAAACCGACGCCGCGACGGTCAGTGATGAGGACCAGGCGGCGGCCACGCGCTTCAAGCTCCATGGCAACCGCTTGGGCTGGGAACACATGCCCGCCCGTACCGCCGGCAGCGAGCACGATCGGTGCTTGTGGCGCGCGGGCGTTCATGCCGGTGAAACCTTGTCGCGATAGCCACTCCGAGTGAGCGCCAGCACCATGCCCATGCCGAGAGCGCTGGCGATCAGAGAAGAGCCGCCATAGCTGACAAAGGGCAGTGTCATCCCCTTGGCCGGCAGCAATTGCACGGTGACGCCCATATTGATAAGCGCCTGCAGGCCAAACTGAGTGAGCAATCCGGCAACCGCCAGCAAGACAAACAAATCGGCCTCGCGAACCACCCGGGTGAGACCACGCAAGACGATAAAGGAGAACAGGCCAACGATGGCCAGGGCCGCGAGCATGCCGAATTCTTCGGCCGCGACGGCAAATATGAAATCGGTGTGGGCATCCGGCAGATAGCCTTTGACAACCCCTTCTCCGGGGCCCTTGCCTAACAGGCCGCCCTGTTGGAAAGCCTTGAGAGAGGTCGTCACCTGATAGGAATCGCCCGACAGCGGATCGATAAAAAGATCGATACGCTTCGCCACATGTGGGAAGATACTGTAGGCTGCCGTTACGAGCCCGAGCGTCGCCGCCAGCGATAACCCGACCCACCATAGTGACAAACCGGCGAGAAAAAACTGCACGAACCAAACGGCGGCCACAGTTACCGCCATGCCGAAATCCGGTTGCAACAGCAAAAGCCCAACGATGACCAGTAGCAAAACACTGGCGACGGCACGTCCCGGAAAATTCTTCGACTGGCGATATTCGGCAAACATCCAAGCGGCGACAACGGCAAAGCAGGGCTTCACGAATTCGGATGGCTGAAATGTGAAGGCGCCGAGCGAGAGCCAGCGGCTGGCGCCCTTGATCTCGATTCCAGAAAAGTTGGTTGCTGCGACGAGGATGATGCCTGCGCCGAGGACTAGAACTGCAATGCGCCGGATGCCGCGCGGCGACAACATGGAAACTGCCAACAGGATCAGCAGCGCTGGCACCATAAACGCGAATTGATGGCGGACGAAAAAGAACGGCTCCAGCCCAATGCGCGCGGCGGCGCCGGGGCTTGCCGCGACCGTAAGAATTGCGCCGACCGCAAACAATAGTGTGAGTACCAGCAACGCCCAGCGGTCCAGGGTCCACCACCAGCGGCCCAAAATTGAGGAATCGGTGCGAGAGAAGCTGGTCATCACGCACAGACGCGCAGCGCCTGTTCAGACTGGCGCTGTTCTAAAATACGGACGCGTTCGCGGAACGCTTCGCCGCGGGCCTCGAAATCAGAGTATTGGTCGAACGACGCACAGGCCGGCGAAAATAGGACGACGGCACCCGGCCGCCCGTCAGCGCGGGCCTGTGCTTCTGCCGCATCGAGCGCCGTGTCGAGATTCCACACAATCTATGGTCAACGCGCCCGTCTAGCTCGGCGGCCAAGCTTTGCTCGTCTTCGCCGATTAGAAAAGCATGCGCAATGCGCTGAAAATAGGGCTGTATTGCACGCAGCCCATCTGACTTGGCGCGGCCCCCGACAATCCAATAAATCGGGTTAAAGCAAGCCAGTGCGCGGGCCGCGGCTTCGCCGTTTGTCGCTTTGCTGTCATTGATAAACTGGACGCCATCTATGGCGGCAATATGTTCCATCCGGTGCGCCAGGCCGGTGAAATTGAGTATGGCGCGGGCGATGGTTTCGGGATCAACACCAAGTGCGCGCGTGGTGGCATAGGCAGCGGCGGCATTTTGCCAATTGTGTCGCCCGGTCAGGGAAACCGCGGCTTGTAAATCACAAATCGCGTGCCCCCGGTCTTCGAGTAAACCACCATTCGTTGCGACCCCGTTCAACAGCCTTCGGCCGGTAGCCACCGGTATGACATCGAGGTCGTCGCGCAGACGCAACTCTCTATAAATGCGAAGCGAATCTGGCCCGTCGATGCCAACTACGGCGGTTTTTAACCTTCCTGGCCGGAAGATATTGCGTTTGGCGGTGATGTACGCGTTCATGGTGCTGTGGCGGTCGAGATGATCCGGCGTGATGTTAAGTAGAACTGCGATGTCGAACGACACGGTAGGCGTCAAATCGAGCTGGAAGGACGACATTTCGAGCACGTATGTCCCTTCCGCCCGCAGCGCGTCCAGGCTGAGCGCAGGTGTTCCGAGATTGCCGCCTATCTGAACGGTTTCGCGGGCATGCTTGAGGATGTGGCCGATCAACGCTGTAGTGGTAGATTTGCCGTTGGTACCGGTGATGCCGACAAATTGACGCTCCGGCATGGTGCGCCACAGAATTTCGACATCGCCGAAAATATCGACGCCCGCAGTCCTCGCAGCGACCATTGTTGGATGCTTGAGAGGAATACCTGGGCTAGGTACCAGGGCGGAAATGCCGCGCCAATCAAAGTCTGGGCCATTGTTAACTGGAATGCCAGCCTGCGCCGCCGTCTTCAAGCGTTCCGGCGAATCGTCCCAAGCGAGGATCTGGTTGCCCCCTGCCATCAGCGCACGAGCTGTCGCCATGCCGCTCCTGGCGAGGCCGAGAATCACGATGTTGCCGTCGAAATGTGATGTTCCTACGATCATCCCGTTATCTCAATTTGAGTGTCGCCAAACCGGCGAGCGCCAGGATCACGGCGACGATCCAAAAGCGGATAACAATGGTGGATTCGGCGTAGCCCTTTTTTTCGTAATGGTGATGGAGCGGTGCCATCTGAAACACCCGGTTGCCGGTCAGCTTGAAAGACGCCACCTGGACGATGACCGAAACGGTCTCCAGCACGAATAAACCGCCGACGATCACCAAAACCAATTCATGCTTGGTCATGACCGCCACTGCGCCGAGCGCTGCGCCCAACGAGAGAGATCCGGTATCGCCCATGAAGACCATAGCGGGCGGGGCGTTAAACCACAGAAACCCGAGCCCGGCGCCAACCATCGCGGCGCAAAACACGGCCAGTTCGCCGACGCCGGCAACATAGTGAACTTGCAGATATTCGCTAAAAACGGAATTGCCGACCACATAGCAGATCAGCGCAAAGCTGATCGCCGCAATCATGATCGGCACGATCGCCAAGCCGTCTAGACCGTCGGTCAGATTTACCGAATTCGATGCGCCGACCATGACCAAGGCGGCAAACGGCAGGAAGAACCAGCCGAGATCGACAAGCACGGTCTTTACAAAGGGTAGTGCCAAGCCGTGTGATAGCGAATCATCTGAGATCGAAATAACCCAAATGCCGGCCGCCAGAGCGAGAGCGATTTCGACGAAAAATTTAATCTTCGTCGGGAAACCCCGGCTCGAGCGATTGCGCAGCTTGATAAAATCATCGATGAAACCGACCGCGCCGAAGCCGATGGTCACAAACAAGATTACCCAGACATAAGAATTGGTAAGATCTGCCCAAAGTAAAGTACCGGAAAGAACACCGAGAAGAATTAGAAAGCCACCCATTGTGGGCGTGCCTTGTTTGGTCTTGAGATGGGATTCCGGTCCGTCCTCGCGGATCGGCTGGCCCCTACCTTGCCGGGCGCGTAGGGTCCGAATCAACATCGGACCGACGAGAAAACTTACCAATATCGCCGTGACGATCGCAGCGCCGGCACGAAACGTCAGATACTGAAATATATTGAAGATGCCAACGGAATCGGAAAGTGGGTACAGCAGATTATAAAGCATCGGCCCCTCTACCCATTAACCCGCGCCACGCGGGGCGCCGTTGCGGGAGCCGCTTCCGCAGCATGTTTTAGGCCATCGACAAGAGACCGCATCTTGACGCTGAGCGAGCCTTTGATGAGCACGACATCGCCCGGTCGAATCGCCGCGCGAAGTGCCGGCAGCAAATCGGAGCAGGTATCTGCCTGGCCTGCTTGCAAGCCAGTGGGCAAGGCGGCATGGAGATGGGACATCAGCCAACCGACCGTAAAGACGAGGTCGACCCCGGCTTCTTCCAACACCGGCGCCAAGTTGACATGTGCTTCGACTGCGCTTGCGCCAAGCTCAAGCATGTCGCCGAGCACGGCGATGCGGCGCGCGCCGGGAGCCAGCGGGAAATTTTTTAAGGTGCGGATGGCTGCGTTAACGGCAACCGGGCTGGCGTTATAAGATTCGTCGATCAATTCATATTCGCCGTTTGGCACGGCGAGGCGGTGACGCGCACCGCGGCCAGGTGTCGCTTGGTGTAGTACGAGGGCGGCGGCCGCCTCGTTGAGTGGTGCGCCGGCGGCGACGGCGGTAGCCAAGGCCGCGACACTGTTGAGCGCCCAATGTTCGCCGCTTAAAGCCAATCGATAGGAACAGCGCACACCGCAGATTTCGGCTTCGACCTGCCCGCCTTCGCGGCTGGGCGTCCAGGTAAGCAAGCGAACCTCGCAACCATCACCGCGTCCGAAGGCGATGATGCGCGCGGCACCCGCTGCACGCGCCCGGTCCGCGAGATAATCGAAATATTTGTTATCGTGGTTGAGCACTGCCACGGCGCCTGGCTCAAGGCCGGCAAAGATTTCCGCCTTGGCTTTTGCCACGGAATCTACATTGTCGAAAAATTCGGTATGAACCGCTTCAACATTGGTAATCAACACGACATGTGGACGCGTGAGGCGGGAGAGCGGAGCGATTTCACCCGGCTGATTCATGCCAAGCTCGAACACGCCGAACGCCGCTTCCGCAGGCAGGCGCGCAAGGCTCAATGGCGCGCCGATGTAATTATTTAGGTTGCCAGCGCTGAAGGAAACGCTTCCTGCCACGTTTAGGGCACAGGCGACCAGCTCCTTGCAGCCGGTCTTACCAACGCTACCAGTTACCGCGACAATACGTGCCGCACTCCGCGCTCGCGCAGCCTTGGCCAAGGCAGTGAGACCCTCGAGGCTGTCCGGTACGATCAATAGCGGCGCTTGCGCACTGTCGATGTCTGCCGCGCGCTCTACCATCGCTGCTGCGGCGTGGGCGTTGAGAGCCTGATGTACATGGTCGTGGCCGTCATGATTAGGCCCTCTGAGGGCAACGAACAAATCTCCCGGAACGAGGGTGCGGCTATCGATGGAAACACCTTCCGCCCGCCAATCTCCCCGCAATTCACCGCCGGTCGCCTGAGCAGCTTGTGCCGCGTTCCAGAGGGGCGCCGCTATTTTCGCCGCATTCGTCATGGTGATATTTGTGACAGCATGTGCGATTGAGCCAACACGGCGCGGCGCGCTACTTCGCCGTCATCGAAGGGAGTCATTTGCCCGGCGATGCTCTGACCCTGCTCATGCCCCTTACCGGCAATTAACAACAGGTCATCGTCGCGCAATTCGGCAATCGCTGCAGCAATCGCTTCACCGCGCCCGCCAAACTCGACCGCGCCGGGGCAGGCGGCGATGATGACGCGGCGAATCGCCGCCGGGTCCTCGGTGCGTGGGTTGTCGTCGCTCACAAACACCCTATCCGCCAGCCGGGCGGCGATTTCGCCCATTTGCGGGCGCTTGCCGGTGTCGCGGTCGCCACCACAGCCAAATAACAAAATGAGGCGACCGCGAATATGGGGCCGCATCGCCAAAAGTGCTGCTTCCAAGGCATCAGGCGTATGGGCGTAATCGACATAAATCGGCGCGCCGCCGGGCGTTCGGGCGATCAATTCCAAACGGCCGCGCACGCCGGTTAATAGTGGCAGGCCAGCCGCCACCTCGTCCTCGGTCATGCCGGTGGCGATGGCCAATCCGGCGGCGGCCATGATGTTTTGCACTTGGAAGTCACCCGGGAGAGAGATCGATAAATCATAGACCTTGCCGAAGAGCTCTAGCTTGATGTGCTGACCAAAATTCTTATCGGTCCGCGACACCAAGCGAATTTCATCTGCTGTTCCTCCAAAACGTATGATCGTATGACTGCGGGTGCGGCAGATATCGGCGATGTATTGGTAGTGCTGTGAGTCACTGTTCAGCACGGCATGGCTGCCTGGTGCCATCACGTCGTCAAATAAGCGCGCCTTAGCGGCCAAATAACTTTCTAAGTCGCGATGATAATCGAGATGGTCGCGGGTGAGATTGAGAAACGCGGCGGCCTTCAAGTGTACGCCATTCAGCCTATATTGATCGAGACCATGGCTCGAAGCTTCGAGTGCGCAATGCTCCACTCCGGCGTCGGCGAGTGTCGCCAAGGTGTGATGCAGTGTAACCGGCTCAGGTGTAGTCAAAGTTACCGCTGAAATCGGGCCATCCCCTTCAACCCCGAGGCTGCCGAGGCTGGCGGCTTTCCGCCCGCTCACCCGCCACAGTTCGCGGAGGAATGTAGCGGTCGAGGTTTTACCGTTGGTGCCGGTGATGGCGGCGATGGTGCGGGGTTGGCGGGCGAAAAAGCGTGCCGCCATCTCAGCAAAACGGCGACGCGGGTTGGCATCCGAAATCAAACATGCTGCGGTTGTTGGTATGTCATCAAGGCAGATTTCGGGTGGCGCCAAAATGGCGGCGGCGCCGTTCCGCAATGCTTCGGGGATAAACTCGGCACCCCGGACGCGGCTTCCGTCGAGCGCCGCGAACAGAAACCCTGGCCGGACTTCGCGCGAATCCGAAGTCAGGCCTGTTATTTCCACATTCATGCCCTCATGTGCCCTTCGGCCTATCCCTGCCAGTTCAAAAAGACGCAAGTCGGCGGCCCTCTCCATCGGCCCGCACCAACAAACGTTCTGTTTCCTCTTTGTCTTCGCCCGACGGCCGGATCGCCATGACGCCCAGCATTGGTGCGATCTGTGAAATTATTCGACCGACTGTCGGCGCGGCATTCCAACCGGCTGCAGCGTAGCCATGCGTCGATTTGGTGCCGTGTGGCTCGTCCAGCATCACCAGGACCGCGTAGCGCGGTGAGTCCATGGGAAAGGCGCCAACGAACGTGGTGATTAAAGCGTTTTTCTTGTAGCCGCCTGCCACCGCCTTTTCCGCCGTGCCGGTTTTTCCGCCGACCAGATACCCTTCAGCTTCAGCTTTCTTTCCGGTGCCGTCTTCGACCACCATCCGCATCAGAAGGCGCATCGCGTCCGACGTTTCCCGTGTCACCACACGTGTGCCGCTGATCTCGCCATGGCGCCGCAGCAAGGTTGGCGGGCGGGTGATCCCGCCGTTCACCAGGGTGGCGAAGCCGCTAATCAAATGTAGTGGCGTGACCGCGATGCCATGGCCGTAGCCGATGGTCATGGTATTGATTTCTCGCCATTGACGCGGCGACAGCGGGCGTCCGTTTTCACTCAACTCAAGCGGTAGCGGCGCAAGCATACCAAGGCGGTCAAGAAATTCCTTTTGGCGCTCGGCGCCGACATCGCGAGCCATCTGCGCGGCGCCGATATTTGACGAGTGAACGAAAATCTCTGGAACATCGAGCCAGCGATTTTGCGGGTGATCGTCGCGGATCACAAAGCGCGCTACCCGAAGCGGCTTGGTGGCATCATAGCGATCATTGAGATTAACCACGCCATAGTCGAGCGCCATGGCGGTGGTAAACGCTTTGAAGGTCGAGCCAAGTTCGTAAACACCGAGAGTCGCGCGATTGAAGTACTGATCCGGACCGCTTGATTTTAGGTCATAGGGATTGAAGTCGGGCAGACTCGAGAGCGCCAGAATTTCGCCGTTATGTACGTCGAGCACAATGCCGGCGCCGCCTTTGGCGCCAAATTCTGCCATGGCGGCAGCCAATTCGGCATTGACGATATGCTGAACGCGGCTGTCCAGCGACGTGACCAGGGCGCCGCCATGACTCTGCGCTAGGTTCTTCAGATTGGTGTCGCGGGCGGCTTCTAATCCAGCGAGACCGCCATTATCGACGCCAGTGAACCCGAGGGTATGGACGAACAACGAGCCATGCGGATATACGCGCCGTTCCTCGCGTTTAAAACCGAATCCCGGCAGCCCGAGACGGTTAACCGCATAATATTGTTCAGGTGTGAGATTGCGCTGGATCCATTGGAAATTTCCTTTGGCGCTGGCTTTGCGCAATATCCCACCGCGCGACAGATCGGGCAGAACACTGGTAATCCTATCCGCTGCCTCGTTGGCATCGAGCACCTGGGTCGGGTCGACATAAAGCGACTGCGAGGGCAGATTAGTGGCCAAAAGGATCCCGTTGCGATCAACGATATCGGCGCGTTGAAGCGTCAGTAGGGCGGCATCATGTCGGGCGTTTTGCGTGGTGTTGTGGCCGCCGTCGAGCAGCGAAAGCTGAACTAGGCGAGCGCCCAATATAACAAAGCAGATCGCGAAAATGGCGCCGGCGACGAGCAGGCGTGTGCGAGCCACCTCCAGCGGTCGGCGCGCCTCCCGAGCGCTGAGTTGCTCAATGCCATTGGAGCCGCTCATTTCGCTGGCAGCGTCTCGCCAGGCGCGGACGGAAATTTCGCTCATTGCTCCAACCCTCGGAACGGGGGTGCCAAGGTGAAGGACGTCATCTGTGACGGTGTAACCGGCACCAGTTCCAAATAACGCCCTGCCAAACGGGCCAGTCGCTCGGGGCGGTTCAGAAAACTCCACTCCGCCCTCAACACATGAATTTCTTCCTGCTGCGCAATTGCGGCTCGCTCCAAAGTTTCCAATTCGTTTTCGAGGCTCTGAACTTGATAGCTGACTAGGAGCAAGGCGATCGTCACGATGGCGGGTAATCCGATCCAAAGAATGAGAGCAGGGCGAATCATGATGCAGCTTTCTCGAGCCAGGTTGGCGCCGCGGTGCGCACTGCTGCGCGCAATCTTGCCGAGCGCGCCCGCGGGTTGATGCCGCGCTCTGTATCTGTGGGCTTGCGCGCCCGTTTGCTAAGCAAATTAAAACTGGGTTGCGGCATTTTTATGGCGTTGCCGGCGGATTCGGGAAGATGGCGGCTCGGCCGGGGCAGCTCGCCGGCGCGCTGGTTCAGAAATGCCTTCACGCGACGATCCTCAAGCGAATGGAAAGACACCACTGCTAGACGGCCGCCGGGGCTGAGCATTTGCTCGCTGGCGGCAAGACCCAAATCGAGCTCGCCGAGTTCGTCATTAACGTAGATTCGGAGTGCCTGAAA
>CAYPSQ010000015.1:0-1562 GCA_964413115.1 uncultured Rhizobiaceae bacterium
TAATGACTTCATCGTCCCAGTCAATCTTGATGCCACCGGTTTCGCCGTCGATCATCGGGGAGATAAAATTGTAGAGATTGCGGGCATAAAGCGAACTAGTATCGCCGGGCACACGCGCCGGGTAATTTGCGTAGCCAATAATGGTAACGCCATATTTGACCACCACCGCGTCACGCTCGCTCAATTCGCAATTGCCACCGGTCTCGGTCGCCAAATCGACGATCACTGAACCGGCGTTCATATCCTTGACCATCGCTTCGGTAATCAGCACAGGTGCGGCTTTTCCTGGAATTTGCGCTGTAGTGATACAAATATCCTGTTTCTTTAGCGTCTGATGAACGAGTTCCGCCTGCTGGCCCAGGTAATCCGCACTCATTTCACGCGCGTACCCCCCTGCCGTCTCGGCGTTAGCGCTTTCGGAGTTTTTGATCTCAAGAAACGTCGCGCCGAGGCTCTCGACCTGCTCTTTTACCGCCGGGCGTACATCAATTGCGCTAACGATAGCACCGAGGCGATGCGCCGTGGCGATCGCCTGGAGCCCGGCCACACCCGCGCCCAAAACCAGCACGCGAGCCGGCACGATGGTGCCCGCGGCCGTCATCATCATCGGTAAAATTTTGCCATAAGTTTCTGCTGCATCAATCACAGCCTTGTAGCCTGAAATATTGCTCTGAGACGAAAGTACATCCATGCTTTGAGCACGACTAATGCGCGGGATCAATTCCATGGAGAAGCTGGTCAGACCATGCTTGGCATATGCCTCGGCCTGATCTTGGCGATACAGTGGATTGAGAAGACCAATGAGAATGGCGTCAGGCTTCATCATGGCCAGTTCGTCCACCAAGCCGTTGCCGTTACAGCACGGCCCACCGACCTTGAATATCATGTCTGCCTCAGCGTAGAGAGAGGCCGCGTCGGGAACGATTCGAGCGCCGGCTTCCTTCAGCATGTCGTCGGATATCGAGGCCGCTTCACCAGCTCCCGATTGGATGATCATTTCGACACCGAGCGCGGTAAACTTTTTGACTGAGTCCGGCGAGGCCGCAACGCGGGTTTCGCCGGGGAGAATCTCTTTCGGAACCCCGATCTTCATAAGTTTTCCTTGCTCAAATTCCGCTTGTGATTCGGAACCCCAGAGGTAAAACGCCGCACTGAATACCGCGCCATGTGTGGTTTGCCAAGACCAGTGTGTTACTTCGTCATGGTCTTGTTACGAACGTTGAGTGCAACGTGCCAAATTGGCCGGCTTCAGGCAGCTTCAGGGACGCCGGTTT
This sequence comes from uncultured Rhizobiaceae bacterium, assembly GCA_964413115.1. GTDB lineage: Bacteria > Pseudomonadota > Alphaproteobacteria > UBA828 > UBA828 > PTKB01. The sequence continues at coordinate 1,275 of CAYPSQ010000015.1, forward strand.
GCTTCAGTATTTCCCGCTGCCCGAACCGTCGATCAAGCGCACGCGGTCATCCGTCAGTGGGCCATAGATGTATTTGGCCCAGATCAAAAGTGCATCGACTATCTCTGAACACAAGCCGATGAAGCCCTAACTTTCAAAGCCGTGCAACAATTGCGCGCGGTCATCCAGACCAAGGGCAGGGTGAACTTGGCCGAGCGAAGCCGCCGCTGCTGCATCCTGCTCAAACGCCTGGAAGCGCTGGCGCTAGTCGGCGCCGAGTTCGCTCTGCATGAGGCGTTTGACAAAGGC
>CAYPSQ010000015.1:1662-41546 GCA_964413115.1 uncultured Rhizobiaceae bacterium
GCCTCCAATTGATCGACGAAGCCAGAGACGATGTCGAGGCCGCGCAACCAAAAGTCTGGCTTGCCGGCATAGAGGCCAAAGGGCGCCAACAATTCCTTGTGGCGGAGTGTGCCGCCAGCACTCAGCATGGCCAGGTATTTCTCTTCAAATCCGTCACCTGCATCCTGATAAACAGCATAGAGCGCGTTCACTAAGCAATCGCCGAAAGCGTAGGCATAAACATAGAACGGCGAATGGATAAAATGTGGGATATAGGCCCAGAAGTGGCGATACTCGTCATCGAAATGCAGCGCCGGGCCAAGGCTTTCGCTTTGGGTCGAGAGCCATATGTCCCCAAGACGCTCGGGGGTTAACTCGCCGATGCGGCGCTGTTCATGTACCTGGCGTTCGAATTCGCAAAATGCCACCTGGCGCACAACCGTATTTAGCATGTCCTCAACTTTGCCGGCCAGCATCACGCGCCGGCGCGATGGCGAGCGTTCTGCTTGTAGGAGGGCGCGGAAGGTCAATTGCTCACCGAACACCGAAGCAGTCTCAGCCAGCGTCAAAGGCGTATCCGCCATTAGCGCGCCCTGCGGAGCGGCCAATACTTGATGCACACCGTGCCCGAGTTCATGCGCCAATGTCATCACGTCGCGCGTCTTGCCCTGGTAATTGAGCAGCAGATAAGGGTGCGCACTCGGTACCGTCGGGTGGGCAAAGGCGCCCGGCGCCTTGCCCGGCGCTGCCGGCGCATCAATCCACGCATTGTCAAAAAACTGCCGGCCGACATCAGCCAATTGTGGCGAAAAGGCGTGATAGGCGGAGATCACCAATTCGACCGCCTCGGGCCATGGAATGGTACGGTCATCATCCTCAGGTAAAGGCGCATTGCGGTCCCAATAATTCAGCTTTTCACCGCCGAGCCAGTGCGCCTTGAGATCGTAATAGCGATGTGACAGGCGCGGATAGGATTGCTTGACCGCCTCGACTAGCGCATCGACCACCTGATCTTCAACATGATTGCTCAGATTGCGTTCGGAAATCGGGCGGTCGAATTTGCGCCATTTATCTTCGGTCTCTTTATCCTTGGCCAAGGTATTGGTGATCAGAGAAAAGGTGCGGATATTTTGGCTGAACACCTTGCCGAAGGATTTAGCTGCGGCGCGACGGCGGCCTTCATCAGGGTCGGAGAGCAGGTTGAGCACCTCGGTGCTAGTTAGGTCGTCGCCCAAAACAGGAAAGCGGAGCGCTGCAACCGTTTCGTCGAACAGCCGCATCCAAGAGGAGCGCCCTGACACCTGTTTTTCATGCAGCAGGCGCTCCAAATCATCGGAGAGCTGGTGCGGACGGTATGCACGCACATCGCGCAGCCAAGAGCGATAATGGCTAAGCGGAGCAGCATCCAAGCGTGAGTTTAGTTTGTCATCGTCAATACGGTTTAGCTCCAGCGTGAGAAACAGCAAATCGCTGGAAATTTCGGTTGCCGCTTCCGACAGATTCTGGAAAAACTGCGCTGTATCCGGGTCCTCCATGTTGGTGCAGTAGCGCAAATAGGCGTAGCTCGTCAGGCGACCGAGAATTTCCTGAACCGTCTCATAATCAGCAATCAGTTGACCCAGCACCGCGCCGTCGAGCGATGCTATCTTTCCGGCGTGGCTCTCGCTCAGAGAGCGCGCGCGATCCCGAGCGTCGGCGATATCGCTTTGGAGTTCTTTGCATTCTGGACCGGCATAAAGATCGCTCAGATTCCAGCGAGGCAATTCGCCGAGCTCTGCCACTGTTGTGCCTTGTGCTTCGCCCTGTTGGTTCATATCAACGTTCCTGCGCCATAGGTGAATTCGGATCATAGCGGGCCAGAGGCCTGCTCGGCAAAGCGTGTCTATCCAAATTTATCGTGCCGCTTGGTGTGCACGTCATTCTCGCATTATCATGTGACAAATCAGAAAGCCAGAGAGGGACTTTGGAGTGACCTACGACACGTGGAATAGCCTACCCAGCATGTTTTTCGAAATTGCCGAGCAAGGCGGCAACGGTGATTTCATGTGGGAAAAGGTGGCCGGAAGATACGCGCCGCTTTCCTGGCGCGATACCGCCCGACAAGTTCGCGAAATGGCCAAAGGCTTGGCAGCGCTCGGAGTCAAGACTGGTGACCGAGTCGTGATCGCGGCAGAAAACCGTCCGGAGTGGGTGATCGCTGACCTCGCAATCATGGCACTCGGCGCGATCAGCGTGCCAGCCTATACCACCAATACAACGAGCGACTACCGCCATGTACTTGCCGATTGCGGCGCCAAAGGCGCCGTCGTCTCGACGCGGAACCTCGCCGCTCGTCTGCTGCCTGCAGCCTCAGAGACAACCGCAACTGAGTTTATTGTCAGCATGGAAGAAACTGCGTCCGACGCCTTCGATATTGCACTCTATGAATGGAAAGCGGTCATGGCAATGGGTGCGGCGTCAGAGCATAACCTGGAGCCCGGCCTGCAACAGTTAAGGCGCGGCGACGTCGCCTGCTTGATTTATACCTCTGGCACCGGTGGTAATCCCAAGGGCGTCATGCTGAGCCACGGCGCAATCTTGATCAATTGTCACTCGGCGTGCGAATTACTGCGTCTTTTAGGCCTCGGCGATGAAGTCTTTCTCTCCTTCCTGCCGCTCAGCCATGCGTATGAACATACCGCCGGGCTTTATTTTCCGATCTCGATCAAGGCGCAAATCTATTACGCCGAGAGCATCGAGACGCTGAGTGCCAATCTCACGGAGGCGCGACCCACGATCATGATCAGCGTGCCGCGGCTCTATGAAGTTATGCACCGGCGGATTGTGCTTGGACTCAAGCGCCAAAGCGCACTCAAGCAATCGCTGTTTGCAAAGGCGGTGGCGCTGGGGCGCAAAGACTACGAAAAACCGGGCAGCCTCGGAGCCTTGCAGGGTATGCTCAACCGGGTGCTAGAACGCCTGGTGCGCGATAAAGTGCGCGCGCGTTTTGGCGGGCGCCTGAAAGCGATGGTTTCGGGCGGCGCGCCGCTTAACCCGGAGGTCGGTATTTTCTTCACCGCGCTCGGCGTCCGGCTGTTGCAGGGCTATGGCCAGACCGAAGCGGCGCCGGTCATCAGTTGCAATCCCCCCCACAAGGTCAAACTGCACACGGTGGGCCCGGCGCTCGAGCGGGTTGAAGTCAAGATTGCCGAAGACGGTGAGATTTTGGCGCGTGGCGAGATGGTCATGAACGGCTATTGGAACGATGAAACCAGCACCAACGCCGTGTTGCGCGACGGCTGGCTGCATACTGGCGATATTGGCCACCTCGACGCCGACGGCTATATCCAAATCACCGACCGCAAGAAGGATATCATTGTTCTGTCAGGCGGCGATAATTTATCGCCGCAGCGGGTCGAGGGCGCACTGACGTTACAGCCGGAAATTGGTCAAGCCATGGTCTATGGTGACAAACATGCCCATCTCGTGGTGCTGTTGGTGCCAGATGAGGATTTTTTGCGCGATTGGCAGCGCGAACGCGGCACCGAGGACGATCTCGACGCGCTCGCTGGCGACCGCGATTTCATGAAGGCTCTCGGCGACGCAGTAGACCGCGCCAACAGTGATCTCTCGCCCACCGAGCGCGTCAAACGCCATATGCTGGCGGCGGCGCCGTTTACGGTCGACAACGAATTGATGACGCCGACATTGAAAGTGCGGCGGCACAAAATTTTGGAAATATACCGCGTCGCGCTGGAGGCGCTGTACTGAACAATTTTCGCTATGTGGCGCTGTGGCACTGCCGGACCTCAGGCGACTTCGAGCGGGAGCGCCGTTTCGTTTTTGACCGGAGTCAGAAGGAAGTTCGTCTGAGTGCTGGAGACGCCCGGTAGGCACAAGATGTGATCCCAGTTCAAGCTCTCATAGTCACCAATATCCGCGGTAACCACTTTGAGTAAAAAATCGGTTTCGCCGGTCACCGGCCAACATTCAAGAATTTCTGGACTCTCAGAGATCGCCGCTTTGAACGCTTCCAGCGTCTCTTCGATATTGCGCTCCAGGGTGACATTGAATAAGCAGGCAATACTGAGCCCGACCTGCTTGGAATCGATCACCGCGCCGTAGTGCCGGATGACGCCATCGGCTTCAAGCCGTTTGACGTGGCGCAAACAAGGAGATGGTGACAGGCCGATACGCTCGGCGAGCGCTACATTGGTGAGGCGCGCGTCGATTTGCAGCTCCCTCAGGATGCGCCAATCAATCTTATCGATAGTCACATTTAGCATATGATTATCAATAATGATCAAACTACACCATAATTAGCTAAAAATTAGGAATATTTGTAATGGTTTTGCAATGATTAGCGCCGCCGTCATGGGATAGTATAGTGGGCCCTGCGGCGCACTGGATGGTGATCGGCGGCGCAGAGTTCGAAGGGCTTAATGCAGGATCACCATATGTATATTCGCGAGGCGCCCATGAAACTCGCCGAGGTTTCTCTCGACGACAAATATTCAGCCAAAAGCGGTCAGGTATTTCTAACCGGCACCCAGGCGCTGGTGCGCCTGCCGATGATGCAGTATCGGCGCGATGCTAGCGCCGGGCTCGATACGGCGTGCTATATTTCCGGCTATCGTGGCTCGCCGCTCGGTAACTTTGACAAGGCATTGTGGCAGGCAAAGCAATTTCTTGAGCGCCAGAACATCCATTTCCAGCCCGGGGTCAACGAAGATTTAGCAGCGACAGCGCTGTGGGGCACGCAACAGATCAACTTGCTTGGGGATGGCAACAAAGACGGCGTATTCGGCATTTGGTACGGTAAGGGTCCGGGCGTCGATCGCTCTATAGACGTTTTTAAGCACGCCAACAATGCCGGTACCGCGCCGAATGGTGGCATCCTCGCCTTCGCCGGCGACGACCACGTATGTGCTTCCTCAACCACGGCGCACCAAAGCGAATATAATTTCTCGGCCGCCATGATGCCGGTGCTTAATCCATCGAGCGTGCAGGAAATCATCGACCTCGGGCTTTATGGTTGGGCACTGTCACGCTACTCGGGCCTATGGGTCGGGTTTATCTGTATCGCCGAGACGATAGATTCCTCGGCCATCGTTTCTGTCGATCCTGAGCGTATTAATCCGGTGATTCCGGAGCATCATGTGCTGCCTGAGGGCGGCCTCAATATCTGCTGGCCCGACACGGCCCTCGACCAGGAAGCGCGCCTGCATGAACATAAGCTCGACGCGGCACGTGCCTTTGTACGCGCCAATAAGCTCGACCGTGTGATCACCGACGGCCCGGCGCGGCGCGTCGGCATCGTAACCGCTGGTAAGGCCTATCTCGATGTGCGCCAAGCACTCGACGATCTCGGTCTTGACCTCGACCAGGCTAAACGCCTGGGTCTTTCGCTCTACAAGCCGGCGATGACCTGGCCGCTCGAACCGGAGGGCATCAGCGAATTCGCGCAAGGGCTCGATGAAATTCTCGTGGTCGAGGAAAAACGCGGATTGATCGAGGATCAGCTCAAGGAAATTATTTATAATGTCGACGCGGGGTCACGCCCGCGGGTGTATGGCAAACGAGACGCCGATGGCAGTTGGTTGCTGCGCTCTGCCAATGAACTGGATGCCGGACTCGTCATCGACGCGATGGCACGCCGGTTTGGCGATCTTGAGGGCTTCGAGACGGTGCGGGCGCGCGCAAACCATCTCAGCCAGCAGGCCGAATCCCTGGCCCAAGCCGAGCAGGCCAAAATCGTCCGCATTCCCTATTTTTGTTCGGGCTGTCCGCACAATTCATCAACCAAGGTGCCGGAAGGCAGCCGCGCGCTGGCCGGCATCGGCTGCCATTACATGGCTCAATGGATGGAGCGCGACACTGCGACTTTTACGCATATGGGCGGTGAAGGCGCTAACTGGGTCGGCCAGGCGCCATTCAGTAAGGCCGACCATGTGTTTCAAAACATTGGCGATGGTACTTATTTTCATTCCGGCTCGCTCGCCGTCCGCGCAGCTGTCGCCGCCGGCGTCAACATCACTTTCAAGGTTCTTTACAATGATGCCGTGGCGATGACGGGCGGCCAGCCGATGGACGGGCCGTTGTCGGTACCCCGGGTGACGCAACAGTTGCGCGCCGAAGGCGTGGGCAAGATCGCCGTGGTGACAGATGACCCGCTGAAATACCCGCTAAACACCGATTTCGCTTCCGGTGTCACGGTGCATCACCGGGACGAACTCGACCGGGTGCAGCGCGACATCCGCCATTGGGAAGGCGTCTCGGCGATCGTCTATGACCAGATGTGCGCCACTGAGAAGCGACGGCGGCGCAAACGCAGCCTGTTGGAAGACCCAGACTTGCGTGTAATCATCAATCCGGATGTGTGCGAGGGCTGCGGCGATTGCGGCGCAGCCTCGAACTGTCTTTCGGTCACGCCGGTCGAGACCGAGTTCGGACGCAAGCGCAAGATCGATCAATCCTCATGTAACAAGGACTATAGTTGCGTCAACGGCTTCTGCCCGAGCTTCGTCATGGTCAAGGGCGGAAAATTGCGCAAGCGCCAACCCACAGGCGCCGGAGACGCGCTGTTTGCCGCTCTGCCAGAGCCCAAGATTCCCTCCTGCGAGACGCCCTACGGCATTATCATCACCGGCGTCGGCGGCACCGGCATCGTTACCCTTGGCGCCCTCCTCGGTATGGCAGCACGCCTCGAGGGCAAGGCCGGCACGGTGCTGGATAAAGCCGGGCTAGCGCAAAAATACGGCGCCGTCATTAGCCATGTCCGCATCGCCAAAGAGCCCGATGACCTGCATGCCGTGCGCATCGGCAACGGCGGCGCCAACCTGATGCTCGGCTGCGATATGGTGGTGGCGGCCGGCAATGAGGCACGCGCCTGCCTGATGCCGGACAGCGGCCACGCCATCGTTAACAGCAACGAGGCGCCAACCGGTGATTTCACGCGCGACCCCGATCTGCAATTCCCCGGCACCGAATTGCAGCGGGTTATCGCCGAGAGCGCGAGTGCCGCTGATTTCGTTGACGCCACGCGGCTCGGCTCGGCGCTGATTGGCGACGCCATCGCCGCCAATTTGTTCCTGCTCGGTTTCGCCTATCAGAAGGGCCTCATCCCGCTCGGCCACGAAGCCATCGAACAGGCAGTCGCGCTGAACGGCATCTCGGTTGACAGCAATCACCGGGCGTTCCGCTGGGGACGCGCCGCAGCGGTGGATTTGGCTGCGGTCACGACCGAGGCCGGGATCGCGCCAGCCCAAGACACCAATCCTCAGGCAAACACGATCGATGCGCTTATCCAGCGCCGGGCCCACGATCTCACCGCCTATCAGAACGCCGCATATGCGCTACGTTACCGTGAGTTCATGGCACATGTGCGAATGGTCGAAGGTCAGCGCACGCCAGGCCAGGAAGCGTTGAGCGATGGTGTTGCCCGCGCTTACCACAAATTACTCGCCTATAAGGATGAATATGAGGTGGCGCGACTCTACACCGATGGCCGCTTCCGAAAGCAGATCCGCGAGACCTTCGAAGGCAATTATTCGCTGCATTACAGCCTAGCACCGCCGCTCCTCGCGGCGCGCGACTCCGATAGTGGTAAGCTTAAGAAGCGCCTCTACGGTCCATGGATAATGAGCGCCTACCGCGTCCTGGCAAAATTAAAATTCCTGCGTGGCACAGCGCTCGACATTTTCGGCTATTCGGCGGAGCGCCGCGACGAGCGCCACCAAATCGACGCCTATGAGGCAACCGTGCGTGAATTGCTCGGCAGTCTCTCACGCGATAATCATGCCCTGGCGGTGGAAATCGCCCGCCTTCCCCTGAAGATGCGAGGCTTTGGCCACGTCAAACAGGCCAATGTCGACGCCGCCAATGCGCGCAGCACAGAGTTAATGAATTATTGGCGTAACCCACAAAGCCAAGCCAGCGCGGCGGAATAAACATAATGGGATGAAAGAACATGAGTGGAAACGGAACGGCAGTAATCGTCGGCGTGGGACCGGGCTTGGGCGCGGCACTGTGCCGGCGTTTTGCCCGCGAAGGTATGAACGTCGCCGCTGCCGCGCGCGACGCGGCGAAGACTGAAAAGATCGTCGCCGAAGTCAACGCCGAGGGCGGCGGAGAAGCGCGTAGCTTTTCCATCGACACCACCGACGAGGCGGCAGTAGAAAAATTATTCAACGATGTTTGCGGCGATTGGGGCGTGCCAAATGCCGCTATCTATAATGCCGGCGCTTTCATGAAAACCAGTATCCTTGAAGCGCAGGCGGCGGATTTCAAACGCTGCTGGGAAGCCAACTGCTATGGCGGATTCCTCGTCGGACGCGCCGCCGCTAAACGCATGACACCGCGCGGCTCAGGCTCCATTCTGTTCACCGGCGCCACAGCGAGCAAACGCGGCAGCGCGCAGTTCTTCAACCTCTCAGTCGGCAAGTTTGGCCTGCTCGCTCTCGCCCAGGCGATGGCGCGCGAGTTGGGGCCGCAGGGTATTCATGTCGCCCATGTGATTATCGATGGCCAGATCAATGCCGGGCGGCATGCCCGTCTGGCGGCTGAACGCCCGCCCGACGCATTGCTGGAACCCGACCATATCGCTGAGACCTATTGGCAATTACACACACAACACCGCAGCAGTTGGGCCTTCGACGCCGACCTCCGCCCCTGGGTAGAGAAATTTTAAGCGGACGATCTCGCGCGGGCTGGCATGGTCATTTCTAAAATTGTGTCGGCACTGGAATGCACCAAGAATTTCAGTAAGCACGCCGCAGTCACGGCTGTGGACGCAACAACCGCAATCATCAGAGGCTAATTGGGCCTGAAGACCCCAGATTTGGCAGGTCTAATTTAGCTTCCTAATTCACTATTACCGCTTTGCAACCAAAAGCAGCCGTCAATCAGAATTTCTCAGAACTACCTCTAATAGCCGAGGCTGTTGAAGAATTCGGTCGAGCTAGGAACCCTGGTCTGATTCCCTAAATCCGGTATTCGATTCGCAGGAACGGCAAAGATGGGCCAAGAAACTGGCCGACAGACCCAACTATTCTATGAGTTTAATCTCGATGAACGGGTACCCTCCGATCATATATTTTACCCGTCCAGCGTGGTTTTTGACCTAAGTTGGCTTCCTAGCGAACGGAGTTAGGAACAGATATGTTATCCGAACAACCGTTTCAGACTTCAAGCCTTTGCTGGGGCTGTGTCTCGACGAAAGACCGGCGGCCCGCATAGGCGTCGGCCCAGGCCGCCAGACGCGGCCGACCTTCTCGCCATCGCAGGCCCGGATACCACTCCTCCAATAACAGACCGCAGGCCAGAGTGAGTTGCGGCATATTTAGGGCACCCTGGAGGAGCGGGTGATCTATCTCGCCTTCCCAAAAATCAGCAAGCCGCTCCAGGCGCTGGCGCTCATGCTCGATGATTTTGGCCGAACGGTCTTCCGGCGCGCGACGCAGTTCGCGGAGCCAGACGGACGCACCATCCATCAGGCTCCGCGCATACTCCTCCAACCGACGATACGCGATCCCAATATCACCGTCGGGTGTACCCAACATTGGTGCGCCGTCGAGACGGTCGAGAAAATAGCATACTGGTTGCGAGCCCTCGATCCCGACCCCGTTATCATACGCCAGGTAAGGCACCCGCCCGGACGGGTTGATCTTGTAGTAAGGACTGTTCGACGTCCGGGTCACAGCCATTATTTCCTCGACCCGTTCTTCCAGTTGTTGTTCCCGGCGCACCACCCGGGCCATGCGGGCAAAGGGCGAAAAATCTGTGACGTAGAGCAACATAGGCTTGGTCTCGTGCTGTTGAGGGGCCGGCGCTTCAGATTGCGTTGGCGAGAAGTATCGCTACCACCACAGATCAATCGTAAATTGCCACGCACCGCACCTCGATACTCCAGCGGTCGGGCGCATCAGGTGGTGTAGCAGGGTCCTCGAACGCCGTATGGAAGCTGAAGGTAGAGGGTAAGCCTTCCTTGGCGACATCGCCGTTCGCGCCATTAGTGCGGGCAAGCTCGCCAGCCGAATCCCACTGTTTGATCAGCACAGCTTCGTCTCGGGTTAGAGCAGACCAGAAGTACCACTTGTGGCGGTCGGCATGCTTTGAAAAATAGTTTTCGCCTATGCGGTCGCAATAATGGATCTCGAAGACAACGAGGTCCTCGGGCGCCACACTCGTCGCATCACAAAGGCCAAGCGGATGGGTGGCGACCGGCTCCTCGGCGATATTGCGCCACACATTTATAATAGCGTAACGCCCGCCTGCCAGCACAGTCTCAACCTCGGCTTCGTCAAGCAACGCCTCTCCTTTGGACAGCGCCGTGCGCAACGTGTCATTCGCGCCGGGCGGACGCGCCAGATCGCGCAACCGTTGGGGCGCGCTCGTCAGCGTGTAGTCACCATGGACCACGCGCGCAGGTCCCTGCACCTGCTGCCCGCCTTGGATACGGCGCTTGCTGTTCTTGCCGGCAGCCGAGCGCACATTATGATCAAAGGCAGCGACGACCCGCGCACCCGTTGCCACTTGCACAAGCGCGGCACATTCCGGGTAATAGCCACGCACAACTTCTTCGTGGTCGATAAAGTCGATTCTGGCGTCCGCCAGGTGACTGGTATGAAATTCGAATCCCTGAACTGCGAGGCTCGGCTGTTCTGTCGCCGCCAGTTCCCGCGCATCGACCACGGGCATGCACCGGGCCACCAAATCTGCGCCAATCCACGGGACATCGCTGCCGTCCTTGTCACGCCGAGTGAGGACCTTACCGTTTTTATAAAGCGAATGCTGAGTTGACGCGCTCAGATAGGGAATCGTAGCGATCCGGGCTGCACTTATCGCCGCGTCTGCTGTGGAGGCCATGATGCTCGTCCTTACCTGTCGTGCTTGTCGACAATACATCGTGAACCACCGAGGGTGAAGCCGCCTGCGGTAGGAAAAACTAAGCGCCGTTGACGGTCTGCGTCAAGAATGGCCCACAGGGCCGCCGCTCAAGCAGAAATGCAGAATCCAGCAGCCCCAGCATAGAACCTACCAGCTTTGCCTGCGACCTGATACGTTTCCACCGTTCGTATATGCGCCATGAGTTTGTTCCAAGGCCCACGCATCAGTATCGGCTATGGCTTTGGTAAGGGGACTTAATATCCGCTATGATAGAATTCAGCCTGTTCAACCTAATGGGATTCCGCGCCCGCAAAACGGCGGTTGGCGACATACTCGCCGATACAGTGGCGCTGGTTAGGCATGCCGAGGAGCGGGGCTTCGATGCCGCGTGGTTCGCCGAGCACCATTTCTCGAATTACTGCATTTGCCCGTCGCCGTTGATGATGGTGAGCTATTGCGCCGGCATCACGTCTCGCATCCAGCTTGGCCCCGCCGTTATCGTGGTGCCACTCTATCAGCGGGTACGCCTGCTGGAAGAAATTGGCATGGCCGCGGGGTTGTGTGATGGCCGGCTCCAACTCGGTATCGGCAGCGGTTATCAGCCCTTTGAATTTGACCGTTTTGGCATCGATTTGGACCAGTCAAAAAATGAGCTAGACGAGTTCATCCAACTCATGGATGAGGCCTATGCCTCGGATACCTTCACCTTCGACGGGCGCTTCACCAGCTTACCTGAGACCGGCATTTCGACCCGTCCACCTGAGATGCCCCCCATCTGGATTGCCGGTGATTCGGAAGCTACCCATCGCCTTGCCGCCCGGCGCGGTTACACCCCCATCATCACCGGTCGGGGATCAGGCCCAGACTATCTTGGCGAGATGCGGGCACGCATTGATTCGTCATACGTCGCCGAGGGATTTTCGGCTGCCGACCACCCGCTCGGCATCCTGCGCTTCGCCTGCGTGACAGAATCGGCCTCGGAAACGAGGGCTTATTTAGAAAACGTGCGCTATCAACTGCGTCTTGCTGGAGCGCTCCGCAACCGCAGCGAGGCGATGTCGCAGGGCATGATGGTCGAGGCCTCGATTCCCGGCGAACCGAGCCTCGAGGAATTGGAAAAAAACCTGCCGGTCGGCGATGCGGAAACAGTTGCCGAGCGGCTCCATGCCGATATCAAAGCCGCAGGCGCCAGCCATGTGATGCTAAATATTCAGGCGGGCGCCTCGACCATGGCGCAAGCGCGACGAACCATCGACGCCTTGTCCAGCGATATTCGCCCGGCGATAGATCGCGCTCTGAACTGATTACCGCGCCGTAGTGCCACCATCGACCGGAACGATGGCACCCGTAACGAAGGCGGCGGCCTCCGACGCGAGAAACATAACGAGGGCGGCAACATCCTCGGGCTCACCTATCCGCCCGATGGGGATGTGCTGTTTCAGTCTTTCACGAATTTCTACCGATGAAACCTCCTTCACCGCTAGGCCCGCATCCATCATCGGCGTATCGATATCACCCGGACAAACGGCGTTAACGCGGATATTGTCGCGAGCATGGTCCAGCGCCAGAACCTTGGTAAACATCACCAAGGCTCCCTTCGTCGCACTATAGGCGGCAAGGTTTTCGTAGCCGATCAAACCACATTCCGAGGACATATTGATAATTGCCCCGCCTCCCTGTTGTTTCATATGGCCGATGGCGGCGCGCGAAAGGTAAAAAACGGAACTCAGATTTGTATTAAGCAGCGTTTGCCAGGCAGCATCTGTATGGCTCTCAATCTTGCCATGCATGACGATGCCTGCATTGTTGAAAAGGATATCGAGACCACCCAAACGGGCGACGGTATTCTCAACCAAGCTATGGCAAAATTTGGCTTCCGCTAGGTCTCCGGTAATCAGCTCTGCGGTCCCACCCAGGGCGTCAATCTCGGCCAACACGACTTCGCCCCGCACGCGGTCCCGCCCCGAGACCATCACGCGTGCGCCATGCGCTGCGAACGCTTTGGCCGCACCTGCGCCGATGCCCGAGGTGGCGCCCGTGACGAGAACAACTTTCCCAGCGAACGCGCTGGGAGAAAATGTTTTTGCGACCATGATTAACCTCTTCACACTGTTAGCAGTTCGACAACCGAGAATAGGAAAATTCCGTTTGCAAGCCTATGAGCCAGGGGATTGCCGCTACCGCATAGCCGGAAGATTATTAATTATGCACCATGCTTAGGCGTTTTAGAACCGCTTCACGTCGCGCAACATAAATGCCACTAGCCACGATGATTGAGGCACCGACCCAGGTCCATAAGTCTGGAAGTTCGGCGAAGATCACATATCCAAAAAATGCAGCACCGATTAGCTGGCCATAGTCAAAGGGTGCTACGAGCGAGGCTTCACCACTTTCAAAAGCCTTAATTAAGGCAAAATGGGCTAATGCACCGGCAACACCGATGCCGACGAAAACGAGTAGGTCTATTACGTGCGCCGGCGTGATCCAGAAGAAAGGCACCCCGATCGTCGAAACAATAAAAGCAACCACCATCGTGTAAGACGCTGTGGTTCGCGGATCATCGCGCCCTGCGAGGCGGCGAGTTTGGATTTGGAAGAGCGCGTAGAGAACCGTAGCGACAACCACTAATATCGCGGACCAATGCACATCTCCACCGGGTCGAATGATGATCAGCGCACCCATGAGACCGATCGCCACCGCGAGCCAGCGGCGCGGGCCGACGCGCTCTCCAAGCAGAGGAACCGAGAGAGCGACCAGCACCAGCGGTGCCATGAGACCTATCGACGTGGCGGTCGTAATCGGCAGCCAGGCTAGCGCCAACCAATAGGTCGCTACGGCAACAAGCTGGACCAAAGAGCGGGTGAGTTGTCCACCGAGATCGGTCGTGGTGAAGAGACGCACCATCCCTCGGCGTGGCGCAAAGACGGCGAGGAGAAGGGCCATGTGGACTGCGCTCCTGAACCAGATGATCTGGACCAGATGATAATCAGTCGCGAGATATTTTGCCGCCGCATTCGACAAGGGAAACATCAACACGGCGGCGAAGCACATGCTGAAAATGGCGGAGAGCGGGCGCCCCGGCTGGCTCGGCTGGCTCATCGCTCAACGCACGACCCAAAACAGCCCGCTGTCGATTAGGGTTCTTGGCACCGGTACTATACCTCTCCCCTGAGCGCCCTCTACTATGCATTTCAATTTTGTCTCAACTGCGTGGCAACCAAACAGGAAGGATACATATCAGCGACTTACTGAAGCGAGCAAATTCTCTTTTGCGAACAGCTGTCGGCCCATCGATTTGGTCTCAAGAGGGTCAACGCGTTGGTCTCTCTCTTTGAGCCGTTACACAGCGTTGAGCGTGCTTGCAAGGTGCATCGAACGTGATCGCTTAACGATACCAATTTAGTGGCGATCTTACCCAATTATCCTGAACCGCTGATTTCTTGTACTTCGCATTCACCAAGAAGCACCAATAAGAACGGCCATATTATTAGCCCAATGGTAAATCTACCTATGGCGCCCCTAACCTGAAAGATCGCAGAAAGTGATGACTACTGAGAGGCAACTGTTATCGTATGCAGGAACTTTTCCGGTTCCCGCTAAAACGAAATAGCTCAACCATTAGGTTACAAGAAAACGATGATTCTTAGCCCCAATTCGACTAATTCATTCAACGTTGATGACTTTTATGTGGTTGCAACTGAGCCCGGCAATGTTAAGCAAGACATACCCATTTGGGCCAGTAAACGTCCTGGCGCGATCAAGTTCGACAGCACATCCAGCCATGCGGTCGAGCGGGTAAAAATTCCGGAAGTCCCAGGGGCATGGCAACTGCTTGATGTCCTCAGCGTTGATGAGTGTGATCGCTTAGTCGAACTCAGTGAAGCTCTCGGCTACCACGACGACGCGCCAGTCTCTCTGCCTCGTCGCATTCTCCACACCAATAATTTCAATTGGGTCGTGGATGAAAGCGTGGATGGCCCAATCTGGAATCGTTGCAAAGGCTTTTTTGAAGCATCCACGTACACCAGCCTGAGGCCGTGCGGGCTCAACGCGCGTTTTAGATTCTACCGGTATGTCACGGGTGATTTCTTTGCGCCGCATGCAGACGGGGTGTGGCCGGGAAGCCGCGTCGTGGACGGGCGTTTGGTCCACGATGCCTATGGTGATCGCATCAGCGAGATGACATTTTTGATCTTTCTAACGGACGGATACGGAGGAGGACGTACCCAGTTCCAAACCCGACAAAACAGTTTTACCAGCGTTACAACACCGAAGGGCGCGATCCTGTACTTCCCGCACGGCACGCACCCTCAGCATTGCATTCATGCAGGCGAGGAAGTTACTTCGGGACAGAAATACATCATCCGCACCGATGTATTATTTGGTTGAAGCTAGTCGGATAACCGCGAAGGTCCAGAATAAGAGGCAAATTCGGTGGGTTAGGCTGCCGGCTGGGCCGCCGCACGATCTGCGCCAACAGGCCGGACGAAGCGGCCGGCGCCACGGCGGCCGACAAGATTTCCGCCGCTATAGACCGGCTTGCCGCGAAGATAGGTCTTGCTGATCCGAGCGCCGAAACGCATGCCGTCATAGGGGCTCCATTTCACGTTTGAGGCCATACCTGCCGCATCAAAGGTCCAATCTTTGGGTTCGACGACGATAAAGTCCGCGTCCGCGCCCGGCACCAAGGCACCTTTTTGTGGATAGAGCCCGAAATGGCGCGCCGGGCGCTCCGCAAGAAGTGCAGCGACGCGGATCGGGCTCAGTCCACGTTCACGAACAGCACCTGTGTAGAGGGCATAAAATAGGGTTTCGAGGCCGGGAACCCCGGAGCCATTTTTGAACATATCGGGATCTGATTTGCGGCTCATCGGCCAAGCGACGTGATCCGAGGACACAAATCCGATCTCGTCGTCGATAAGTTTTTCCCACAGCGCAGCCCGCTCATCCGCCGAGCGAATTGGCGGATTTTGTTTGAGGCGGGCGCCGAGTTCAAGCACCTGGCTCTCTTCAAAGGTAAGGTACTGTACACAGGTTTCGGCGCTCGCCCGCACACCATCTTCACGGTAGCGCCGCACATGATCGAAGCCGCGCGCGAGCGAGCTGTGCACGATGTGGCAACGCACGCCGGTCACCCGAGCAATTTCGAAGACGGCAACATTGGCGACCAGCTCGGCGACCGGCGGGCGGCTCGCACCGTGGCTTTCCGGTGTATTTCGCTGCTCGCTATGGAGGCGCTTGGTCAGACGCTCAACGATCGCAGGATCTTCATTGTGGAAGGCGACCGTAAGTCCGGTTTCAGCTATAACCGGAAAAATCTCAAACAGTTCGCCAGCGTCGAAGCGCGGAAAGCGCACCGGGTGGTATTCGTAGGTCGAGACCTTGAAGGCACAAGCACCGGCATCGGCCATCTCGATGATACCCTCGGCGCCAGTGCCTTTTTTCGGAGTCGCATAGAGAGCAACATCGACATAGGAAATTCTCTCCAACGTTTTGACCTTGGTCTTAAGTAGATCGACGGTGTTGACCGGCATCGGGTCGTCAAACGGCATGTCGACGATGGTTGTCACACCGCCCGCCGCCGCGGCGATTGAGGCGTCTTCCAAACCAGCGATGCCTTCTGCACTGCCGGCGTGAACTTGGCCGTCGATAATGCCAGGGAAGATCAGATTGCCACGCGCATCTAGCGTCTCGCGTGCCTTCGGCGCCAAACCGACACCGATGGCTCCTATCGCATCGCCCTGGACGGCGAGATAGCCATCCTTGAGCACGCGGTCAGGCAGGACGAGATCGCCACGGACGACAAGATCAAACACTGCTTTCCCCCTTAGTCATTGCCGGCCAAACGCACGGCAGCAGCGGCGAGTAGCTTTACGCCAGCACGAAAGTCACCGAGGTCCATTGCTTCCTCAGGATTGTGGCTACCATGGGCATTACGCACCAACACCATCGCCGCCGGGATTCCAGCACGCTGAAATACCGCCGCATCGTGCCCGACGGTGGCGAATTGCCGCGTCTCGATGCCAAGCTCATGCGCCGTTTTCTCGAAGTTGTTGCGCAATCCTGGATCGAGAGTTGCCGGCGCACCGCTGACACATTCGCCGAGGTCGAACGCCACTCGACGGCGCTCTCCAATCTCGACAGCAAGGGCTTCGACCCGGTATCGGCAGGTGTCCAGAAAGGCCTCGGTCGTACCGCCAAAATTAAGGGTAAAATCGGTTCGCCCCGGAACCTTAGTCATCCCATGATAAGCGCTTTCAGTATAAAACTTTCCGGCCGTGAATACGGTATCCGGCGTGCCTGCTGCCTCCTCCGCCTGCCAGAACTCATCAAGCCGGTGGACGAGTTCGGCGACGGCAAGAACGGTGTCCTGCCGGTATGCGCGCGGCGTTGCGCCAGAATGATCGTAGCGCCCTTTGCACCGCGCATAAGGCCAACGGACGTTGCCACGAATCACCGTTGGGATCGCCACCCTGACGCCCTCGCCATCAAGGATCGGCCCCTGCTCGATATGAAGCTCAAGAAACGCCTGTGCACCGGCATTAGTGATGACTGGCGTACCTTCGCTGCGCAAGGCCGCTACATCAACGCCGACATCCGCCATGTGTTCGCCTAGTGTCCGTCCGGTATCACCGCGGCGCAGGCTATCTAGCATGTTCTGCGGCAGCGGACCAAGGGCAAGGCGACTGCCGATGAAGGGGATGCCGAACCAAATGCTTTCCTCACCGCGGATACCCATCGAGACAATATCGCAATTCGGCATGCAGTCGATATCACCAAGTGCAGCTTGGGCAACGAGCCCCGCGACAAACCCAGCAAGGCCATCAAAATGCCCGCCAGCCGGGACCGAATCAAGATGCGAGCCGATAAGTATGGCCGGTGCGGATGAGTCTTTTCCTGGCAGATTGCAGCACAAATTACCAGCACGGTCATACGCCGTGTCGAGCCCGATGTCGCCCGCTGCCCGAGCTAGTATCTCCGCCGTGGCTTGATCTTGTTCGCTCCAGGCAGGCCTGGTGATTCCTACCTCGTCCACGCTCACACCCCGTACCTCATCGAACAGGGCAGCCGCCAGCGGCATGCGCCGTTCAACCGCCGCAGAGAGCGCCGATAGATCGACGCCACTCACGGCGCGAACACTTCCATGATCTCATCATAATTCCGGCTAAGCGGAATCAGGATCATTTGATCGAGGCCAGCATCCATCCACCGCTGAGCGCTGGCGAAGCATTCGTCCGGCGTGCCATATGCGATTAAATCGGCGACCATCGCATCATCGACCAACGCCATCGCGTCTTTGATGCCCCCCGGACGCGGTGGCCAGCCGCCCATCACCTGCTTGATCTCGGTCAGCCGGCCTTCGGGGAACTCCCACGCCTTGGCGAAATGCGGCTGTTGGCCGAGATATTGGGTAACCAGCCGCTTGGCGTCGTAGAGCGCTTTACCGCGATCCGCATTCATGGAGATATTAACGAGCTGTATCTTCTCGATATCGTCAAGAGTGCGCCCCGTGCGTCCGGCGCCGATGGCCATGCGCTCGAGCGACCTCACGGTATAGGCCGGCGACAGAATACCGTTGATCAAAGCTCCATCCGCGATCTCGCCAGTGAGCTCCATCATTCTCGGGCCAGTCGGGCCGATGAAAATCTTGACGTCTGGCGGTACACGCGGATCACCATGGCCAAGATCAAGAGTGAGATCGCGCACCTTTACCAGTTCTCCCTCGAAGCTCACGCCTTCTTCAAGCGCCAGTAGGCGACGCAGCACGCCGATATATTCGCGCATTTGGGTGAGTGGCTTCCTGCGGTCAATGCCTTGCTTCCAGGCAAGCGGATCCCAGTAGGCGCCGAGGCCAAGGTTCATACGCCCGGGCGCGAGATTGTCGAGTGTGGAGAAGGTCACTGACATCAGAGCTGGCCCGCGCGTCCAACTGTTAACGATGCAGGTGCCGAGGCGAATACGCTCTGTGACAGCGGCCATTGCTCCGAGCACCGATACGGCATCACGCGCCAGCCTCGTCTCGGTGACCCACAGCGAATCATATCCCAATACCTCGGCCTTAACGGCCAGACGCAGTTGCTCCCGCACGCCGGGACGATCGAGAAAACCGAAGCCAATTTTTTGTTTCATAGCGGGTTATCCCTTCCGCCGTTATCACAAGCGGTGTTCGCCAGCACATGAATCCCCGGTTATTATCGGGCGCTAGCTTTGTCGAGTAACGGCTGACGGCTGAGGTCAACTTTTCGTGCAACATGCGCGCCTGAGGTGATGCGCTCATAGCGCGGCGGATTGTCAGCAGTGGTACAGCTCGGCAGGCACTTAACGACTGCGTCATAGTTCGGCTGATGAAAAAACAGCAGCGAGAGACGGCTGCTGGTTGCCTCACTGCGCGGCGGATTAACCACGCGATGAACGGTGGACCGCCAGCGATCGTTAGTCCATTCCGCCATCAAATCTCCAAGATTTACCGTGAACGTTCCTGGAATGCATGGCACGTCTGACCAGGCACCCTCCTTGCCCTGGACTTGAAGGCCACCGACCGGCGTGTCAGAGGAGACGATGGTGAGACTGCCATAATCTGAGTGCGGCCCGCAGCGCAGTTGACCTTTAACCGGCGCTGTCGGTTGTGGCGGATAATAGGACGCAGTGAAATTGGTGATGTGTTTATCAATCTTGTCGGTAAAGAAAGTCTCGTCGAGGCCGAGCGCGACAGCAAATATCCGCATGAGATCACCGGCTAGACGCTCCATCTCCTTGTAGTAAGTCTGCCACAGCGCACGCATCTCAGCCGGATTGTCCGGCCACAAATTCGCCGCGAAGAAACGCCAACCATCCGGCCCGTAATGATATTCGTCATAGGCGTGATCAGACGGGCCGCTGACGAAGCACTCGCGCCAATCGGGCGCATTTTGATGTTCATCCATGCTGTAGGCTACGTCTTCGCTGCCGACGGCCATGAACCCGCGGTAGCGATCGGGTGGCATCTTGATGCGGAGTTTCTCCCAATACGGGAGGTCAAAAAAGGCGCGGGTAACGCGACGCATTGCCTCGGTCTGAGCCTCAGCTACACCATGTCCCGAAATCACCAGGAAGCCGATGTTGCGGCAGGCCTCATCGACCTCGGCCGCGACGCGGGATTTAATTTCAGCGCCTCCTGAAAGGAAGGGCCCAATATCGATAACCGGAACAAGAGACTCCGCCATCAACCGATCTCCATTAACCGCCACCACTCAGGACGGTGCAGTGACCATCATACTGTCTCAAAGTATCCTCATCGGCACTTTCAATCATAGCCAACTCCAACTGCAGGTGAAACGGTTTCGCAATTGTTGTTCTCACGGCCGTTCCTAGAACAGCTAATTCCTCTGCCTCGTCAGCTCTCCTCGATTGCCAGCCTTGAAAGGAGCCCGCAAAATAGTGCACTTCGCTTGAGACCCCTTCTCTAAAACCTCTTTTCCCCCGGGGAGAGGCGTTTGTAATATTTTTAAAATGCGTGTTTGTCGGCTTCGGCTTTGAACTTTTCTACTTTTTCCGGTGTCGTCTCGGTCTGATATTTTTCTTTCCATTCGTCATAAGTCATGCCGTAGACCACCTCGCGCGCTGCGTCAAAAGACAACTCGACCCCGCGGTCCTTGGCCGCCGCCAAATACCATTTGGAGAGGCAATTTCGGCAAAATCCAGCCAAGTTCATGAGGTCTATATTTTGCACATCGGTACGCTTTCGCAAATATCCGGTGAGGCCGCGAAACGCCGCTGCTTCTAGTTCAATACGTGTCTGATCGTCCATCTCTCTGCTCCCATTTGGTTTGCAATTGTGACGGTGAATTACCGTGTTGTATCCGCCTGTGAATACGTATAACAGCGCATGCGCTTCTCCCCAACCGCCAGCTTAGGCTTACCGGCGCTCGCCGTCGGTGTCCTAGTTATTTCCTTCTCTCCGGTATTGGTGCAGGTGAGCGAGGTTGGACCGAGCGCGACAGCAGTCTATCGAATGCTGTTTGCTATGCCGGCGTTGACCGCATGGATGATTTTGGAGCGGGGTTCGGAACATGTGCCGCTGCGCAAACTGAAATTGCGCGATTGGGGGTTGTTGGCGCTCGCCGGCTTGTTATTCACAGGTGACCTTGTGGCATGGCATAGCGCCATCCGCATGAGTGGCGTCGCCAATGCCACGTTTCTCGCCCATCTGTCGACACCAATCATCTCTCTGGGCGCTTGGGTTTTGTTTCGCGAGCGCCTCACCTGGGGCTTCATGGTTGGCTTAGTGCTGGCCTTGACCGGCACCGCACTCATCATGGGTGCGAGCATTCTCGAGCCCAGTGGCAATTTATTGGGGGACGGGCTCGGCCTGTTGACGGCAATCTTCTATGGCACCTATCTACTGGTCATCAAACAGCTACGCGACAGTCTGCCGAGCGGCTTGATTATGGCCGTCAGCAGCGCTTTTAGTCTGATCGGTCTGCTCGTCGCAGCGCTGGTGATGGATGAGGAATTATTGCCGTTTACGCTATTAGGTTGGGGGACGCTGGTCGCGATCGGATTGCTAATTCACAGCGGTGGCCAGGGATTAATTACTGTTGCTTTCCGCCATCTCAAGGCATCCTTTGCGTCGGTGGCGCTGCTCGCCACGCCGGTTCTCGCAGCCCTGTTCGGCTGGCTTTTTTTGGGTGAAACACTGACGCTGCTGCAGACCCTGGGCTGCGCCGCGGTCCTCGCCGGCATCGCTCTCTCACAACGCCTCGGCGCGACCAAAAAATGATGCGGAAACGCGGGATAGTGCGCGTTCCCGCAGTGGCCGCCGCGCCCTGGCTTTTTTGGCTGGCGGCGGCAGGGCTGTTTGCCTATGGCCATCTCACCCGGGTCGCGCCGGGCGGCATGGTCGATGCGTTGATGCGCGATTTCGCTGTTGGCGCTGCGGCGCTCGGCAATATCTCAGCGATGTATTGGTACGCCTATTCAATATTTCAGATTCCTGGTGGCTTCCTACTCGACCGTTTCGGCCCGACTCGGATCATTGCCATCAGCGCCATCCTCTGCGTTGGTGGCGGGTTGTTGTTCGCCTATGCACCGAGCGTCGAGGCGGCCAATGCCGGGCGCTTCATCACCGGTGCGGGTGGCGCGGCGCTCTACGCCTGTTGTATCAAGATCGCCCACGCATCATTCGATTCTAAACGCTTTGCGCTCCTCGGCGGAGCTACCATTTTAATCGGCATGTTTGGCGCAGCGCTCGGACAAGCACCGATTGCGGCACTCATCGAGATTAATGGCTGGCGACCGGTGATGTTCTGGGTAGCACTCGCGGCTCTGCCGCTCGGCGCATTCGTCTTTCTCGGGCGCCGCAGCCCGCAGGCGGAGGCCGGGCAAGCGGTGCATTCGCGCGAACTCTTCGGGCTCATGCGCGATGTCGCGCGGTTACGGCAATATTGGATCATAACCCTGTTCGCCATGATGATTGCCGGACCTGCTATCTCTTTTCCAGTTTGGGGGATCGCCTATTATATGCAGGTCTTGAACTATGGCCGAGCGGAGGCGGCGCTCTTTACCACCGTGACGCTATTGGGCTGGGCCGCGGGCTCGCTTTCCGCAGGCTGGATCAGCGGCCTTGTGCGGCGGCGCAAGACTATTGCCGTGGCCCAGGCGTTGATGGGGCTCCTCAGTTGGTCGCTTTTCGTTGCCTTTCCCGGTATGCCAGAGATTGTGCACTATGTCTTAATGTTGCTGATCGGGATTTCCGCCGGCGGCATCGTAGTGAGTTTCATACTAATCGCCGCTATTTGCCCGCCACGCGCGGTTGGCACAGCAACCGGTATCTCCAATACCGTGGTCATGCTGCTCAGCGCCGCAATTTTGTTGATCATGGGCTTTGTACTCGATCTATTATGGACGGGTGAAATTGTCGATGGCGTGCGGATCTATACCCCGTTCGCTTTCCGCATGGCCTACTTGGCCATGCCGGCGGCTTCCCTGGTAGCATTGGTGGCTGCGTTTACGATACGCGAAGCGCCGAGCCTCGCGAATAAGGAAAGTTTTACATGAAATTGTTTGATCCATCATGACCTTCTTCGCACGCCGGCTCCTGCGCGACATGTTTGACGCGGCCATAAACGCGGCACAACCTGCGCTATGCCTGCCCGTACATTTGCCACCGCCAGCGACTGGACGAACAGTCGTCATCGGCGCTGGCAAGGCCGGCGCTGCCATGGCGCGTGCGGTTGAGGATAATTTTCCGGGACCGCTCGAAGGTCTGGTGGTCACCCGCTACGGCCACGCCGTGCAAACTAAACAAATTGAAGTTGTCGAAGCATCCCATCCGGTGCCGGACGCGGCCGGCGCTGACGCCGCCCGGCGCATCCTGAGATTGGCGCGCAATCTGGGACAAGATGATCTTGCGCTCTGCCTTATATCCGGCGGCGGCTCCGCACTTCTCTCCCTGCCGGCGACGGGCCTAGAGCTTGACGATAAGCAGCAGGTGACCTCATCGCTGTTGCGTTCGGGCGCCAATATTTACGAGATCAATTGCGTACGCAAACATCTCTCGGCGATTAAGGGCGGACGGCTCGCGACCGCCTGCCATCCGGCTCCGGTGGTTACGCTGGCGATCTCCGACGTGCCCGGCGACGACCCGGCGGTGATCGCCTCCGGCCCGACCGTGCCCGACCCATCGACCTTCGCCGAGGCCCGCGCGGTCCTGGAGAAATATGCCGTTGAAGCGCCGGCAAACGTGGTAGATCACCTGCAAGTAGCACGGGAGGAAAGCCCTAAACCGAATGATGCGCGCCTAGCGCACGCAGAATACCGCCTCATTGCGAAGCCTGCGGCTTCACTCGAGGCGGCTAGTAAGGTAGCGCGTCAAGCTGGCTATACCGTGCGCCTGTTGGGGGATGCGTTGGAAGGGGATGCCGGCGACTTAGCGCGCGCACAGGCGGCGCTGGCGAGCCAATGCGCGCCTGGAACGGTATTACTATCGGGCGGCGAGACGACGGTGACGGTAACCGGCGGAGGTCGTGGCGGCCCAAATGCTGAATTCGCCCTTGCACTCGCGCTTGCTCTCGACGGCCACGCCGATATCTGGGCGATGGCCTGCGATACCGACGGCATCGACGGCACAGAAGACAATGCTGGAGCGCTGATAACGCCGGACACACTGGCACGCGCCGCCTCTCTCGGCGAGAGCGCCATCCAGCGTCTCCACAATAATGATGCCTATGGCTTTTTTCAGGCGCTCGGTGATCTCGTGATGTCCGGCCCGACGATGACCAACGTCAATGATTTTCGTGCCATATTTATCGGTGCTGGTTCGGACTAGGCTAGGTTGTTAAACTAGCGCAGAAATGCGACGCCATCGAAAAGCAAAAATAGTCGCCACGTTGGGACCCGCGAGTTCCTCGCATGCGTGTATCCTGGCCCTCTTCGAAGCCGGCGTGGACGTGTTTCGCTTCAATTTCAGCCATGGCAGTCATGAGGACCACCGCGCCCGATTCGATATTGTGCGCCAGATTGAACACGACGTAGGACGACCGATTGCCGTGATGGCGGATCTTCAGGGGCCCAAGCTTAGAGTTGGTGAGTTTGTCTCCGGTGAAGCCATGCTGGAAACCGGCGGTAAATTCCGCCTCGATCTTGCGCCGGAACTCGGCGATAAGACCCGCACGCCCCTACCCCATCCAGAGATATTTTCAGCTCTTCAGAATGGCGCTGAAATTCTGCTCGACGATGGGCGCATCCGCCTCAGGGTGGAATCGCACGGCGCCGACTTTGCCGATACGATCGTGCTCACCGGCGGCAAACTGTCCGATCATAAGGGGGTCAATCTGCCCCGCGTAGCGCTGAATGTCGGTGCGATCACGATCAAGGATCAGCACGACTTGCGCTTTGCTCTGGACTTGGGCGTAGATTGGGTGGCGCTCTCCTTTGTGCAGCGGCCGGAAGATGTCGCGGCAGCGCGAAAACTAATCGCCGGACACGCGGCGATAATGACCAAGCTGGAAAAGCCAGCGGCGCTCGACAGTTTGACGGAAATCATTGACCTCTCAGATGCCATCATGGTGGCTCGCGGCGACCTAGGCGTCGAGCTAGCGCCCGAAGACGTACCGGCGGAACAAAAAAATATTGTCCGCGCCGCGCGCCGCGCCGGCAAACCAGTTGTGGTCGCAACACAAATGCTTGAATCGATGATTTACACGGCCGCGCCGACCCGCGCCGAAGCCTCCGACGTTGCTACCGCAGTGTATGACGGTGCAGACGCGTTGATGCTATCGGCGGAATCGGCGGCTGGCGCCTATCCAGTGGAATCGGTAGAGATGATGAACCGGATTATTGAGCGGGTCGAGTGCGACCCCGCTTACCGCGTATCCATTGAAAGCCAGCATCACGACCCGGAGGCGACGCCATCCGACGCCATCACCGCAGCTGCCCGGCAAGTCGCTGAAACGGTGAATGCCTCTGCTGTGGTAAGCTACACCACTTCCGGCTCGACCGCGCTCCGTGCCGCACGCGAACGGCCAGCGGTGCCAATCCTGGCGCTCACGCCGGAGCTAACGACAGCGCGCCGCCTGGCGATCGTGTGGGGCGTGCATTGTCTGCAAACCGAAGACGCGACCGATTTTCAGGACATGGTAGAGATTGCCTGCACGGCAGTGAGTGAACAAGATTTCGCCCGCCTCGGCGATCGCATTGTCATTACTGCCGGCGTACCGTTTGGCACACCGGGTTCGACCAATGTGTTGCGCATTGCCTGGGTCGGTGAATAAACGCGCGGTGACTTTGGTGCGCTAGATCGTCGAGCGTTCCAAAATCGGGCGCAGGCGCTCGATCATATTTTTAGCATGCGGCATATGCGGATGCACCGCTAGCGCCGCCTTGAACGCCGCCATCGCTTCGGCTGGACGCTCCAATGCCAAATTGACCAAGCCAAGGCCCGAGAGGGCGCCAAAATGGCGTGGTTCAAGGGCGAGGGTGCGCTCAACATCAGCGATCGAGCGTTCATATTCACCAATCAGGTAATAGAGCGTGGCGCGCTTGTTCCAGCCTTCAGCAAAACCGGGGCGCATTTCGATGACGGTATTGAAGCTTGTCAATGCGACATCAAACTGACGGTGATTCATCGCTGCTGTCCCATCAGCTAGGATACGATCTATTGTATCGTCGCTCGATAAGCCCCAAAGGTACCAAATTTGCGCTTCTATGCCCGCAACATCTTCCATAGTTTGGGCGGTCTTCAATTCCGCAAATAAATCGTTAAGCCGGGGATCATCCTGCGCCGCCATAGCCATTCGCCCCACTATCAGCACACCCATCAAGCCGATCAGGGCGATGAAACAAATCGGCGATCCAAAGAGCGGCCAGCGAGAGCCGGCGGCAGCGGGCCTCCGGTCGCCCAATCTAGGAGCTCGGCGGTATGGACGACCGGAATCTGCGTGCCGGAAGCTATCTGAACCATGCATCCTATATTCCCGGTAGCGATGATATCAGGCGTAATCTGCTCAAGCGTCTCGACCTTGCGGGCCAGCATGCTCCCAGCCAACTCAGGTTGCAAGATATTGTAAGTGCCGGCAGAGCCGCAGCAGAGATGGCCGTCAATTGGCTCGCAGACCTCGAAGCCCGCTTCGGCCAATAGGTCCTGGGGTGCGTTATGAATTTTTTGGCCGTGCTGCAAGGAACAAGCACTGTGATACGCGACCCGCAGATTAGCGAGACCGACTGGTTTGAGCGGCCCCAAATCAGTGAAAACTTCACTGATATCGCGGGCCAGTCCGGCGAACTCGGCGGCATTTTCGGATAGCACGGGATCTTTACGGAAGAGTTCACCGTAATCCTTCAACATCGTGCCACAGCCTGACGCATTGGTGACGACAGCTTCTAGGGGCGCGCGGCGATGCTCGGCCAGAAGGGCTTCGATATTGCTGCGCGCGAAGGATTGTGCAGTTTCCCGTTCGCCCTGATGCAATGACAAGGCGCCACAGCAGGCCGTACCTTTCGCTACCACGACCTCGCAGCCGTGGCGCGCCAATAGACGGACACTAGCTTCGTTGATCTGCGGCGCGAGCGCCTTCTGTACGCAACCGGTCATCAGGGCGACGCGTTTGTGCCGGGCGCCGTTATCCGCAGCGATGGTTTGCGGCCGGTCGACCCAGGACGGTGCGTGAATGGGGCGAAACGAAAGCCGCATCAAAGCGCCCATGCTGCCGGGCAGAAATTGCCCGAGCACTGCAGGACCGCGTGCCGCCAAGACCGCCAAACGGAAGAGGCCGGGGCGCGGCAGTAGCAGGCTGAGCAGGCGCCGCAGCAGGCGATCAAACGCCGGGCGAGTGTAGGTTTTAGCGATATGTTCGCGCGTGTGATCAACCAAATGCATGTAATCAACACTCGATGGGCAGGTCGTCATGCACGACAGGCAGGATAAACAGCGATCGATATGGCGCACCGTAGCGCTGTCGGCGTCGCGGCCGCTTTCCAGCATGTCCTTTATCATATATATGCGCCCACGCGGGCTATCGCGCTCGTCGCCGAGCAGCACATAGGTCGGGCACGTTGCCAGACAAAATCCGCAATGGACGCAGGTTCTGAGGACGCGCTCGGCCTCGGCGATTTCCGGCTTGGCCAATTGGATGATATCAAATTGGGTTTGCACGACGCGCCTAACTCCTAAACCCCGGCATACATGCGGCCCGGATTAAGCACGCCGGTCGGGTCGAAACCCTCCTTCAGGCGCGCCGAAAGCGCAGCGATAGCCGGTGCCGGGGGTTGAAATACCGGCACCACGGTACGGATATCGCCGGGTGCGCGCAGCAGGGTTGCGTGACCGCCAAGTGCCGTGACGGCACTTCGAACCACCGCGGCGCCGGCATCTTCGCCCGCCGCAACAGCGAGCCAGACCAGTCCGCCAGCCCAATCGAAATAAGCCTCCGAAACCAAAGATTCGCACACTGTCGAAATAAGGCGTGCCCCGGTGGTGGGCGGGAGCGAGATTCGCCAAAGCGCCCGCGCATCGCCGGCGAACGGCGCTACATCCCGGATCTCCCGCCAAAACCGCAGCGAGTTCATGCTGTGTAATTCCTCGACATTACCGTGTGGCGCAAACATTGTGCAGAGCGATGCGCAGCGCGCTTCCACCGACGAGCCGATTCCTTCGACGCGGAACGCAGTAACCGCTGCGCCAGCACTGGAAACATAGGAAATTTGCGAGCGCGCCGCCAAGCTGGTCGGCAAATAGGCCGCACCGGATACGTCATGCGGACTTGAGACGCCCTCGCCTAGCGCAGTAATGGCGGTGGGAGCGTCAAGGCCGAAGACAAGAACTGTGCGGGTTCGCTCCGGCGCTGGCATGACCTTGATAGATATTTCATGCAGCGCCGCGAGCGTGCCCCAGGAACCGGCTAGCAGTTTGCAAAGGTCATAACCAGTGACGTTTTTCACTACCTTACCGCCGGCCTTGAACGCCTCCGCCCGCCCACTAACGGCATGAAAGCCGAGCAGGTGGTCGCGCGCCGCACCAGCCTTGATGCGGCGCGGGCCGGACAAATTGCAAGCCAGCGCGCCGCCTAGCGTCGCCCCCACCTTGCTGCCGAGTACCGCACCGTAATCGACCGGCTCAAAAGCGAGCATTTGTCCTTTTTCGTCGAGTACCGTCTCGATTTCGGCAAGCGGCGTGCCGGCGCCGGCGGTTAACACCAATTCTTCGGGCTCATACTCGCGGATGCCAGTAAAGGCCGACAGATCGAGCGTGCGTTCGACCTGCATCGGGCGACCGAGCCTACGCTTGCTGCCACCGCTGATCAATTCGAGTGGATGCACACCGGCGACGGCCCATTCGATCGCCTGAACCAGCTCATCGACCGTGCGGGGTTTGAGTGCCTGATCCATTAGAAGCGCGGCAGATCCGAGAACGGTGTTTGGCCGCCATGTACATGCATGCGGCCCAATTCGGCGCAGCGGTGAAGCGTCGGAAAGACTTTACCTGGATTTAGCAGATGCTCAGCATCAAACGCGCATTTGACACGCTGCTGCTGCTTGAGGTCGATTTCAGTGAACATCTCGCCCATAAGGTCGCGCTTTTCAACACCGACACCATGCTCGCCGGTCAGCACGCCGCCAACTTCGACGCAGAGTTTGAGAATCTTGCCGCCCATTTCTTCGGTCCGTTCCAATTCGCCGGGCACATTAGAATCGTAGAGAATGAGTGGGTGTAGATTGCCGTCGCCGGCATGAAACACGTTGGCGACCTGCAAACCATATTCCGCCGACAATTCGGCAATGCGATTGAGCACCTGTGATAGACAACGGCGTGGAATGGTGCCGTCCATGACATAGTAATCAGGCGCGATCCTGCCAGCCGCCGGAAAGGCCGATTTTCGCCCCAACCAGAAACGCTGGCGCTCGGCCTCGCTGTCACTCACACGGAGCGAGGTTGCTTCGCAAGCGGTGGCTATATCGCCGACGCGGCGCACCAGTTCGGTGACTTCGACCTCTGATCCGTCGAGTTCACAAATCAGAATTGCCGCCGCTTCGAGCGGGTAGCCGGCATGGCAAAAATCCTCGGCCGCTTTAATTGCCGGGCCATCCATCAGCTCAAGTCCGGCGGGAATGATGCCGGCAGCGATAATGCCGGCGACACATTGCCCAGCACTATCGTTGCTGGCGAACGCCATGAGCAGCGCCTGCGCCACGGGCGGCTTGGGCAGGATGCGAACGGTCACTTCAGTGATGATGCCGAGCATTCCCTCAGAGCCAGTAATCACGCCGAGAAGATCATAGCCATCGCTATCGAATTGCTTGCCGCCGATGCGGATGACCTCACCGCCCATCAGCACCATTTCGACGCCGAGCAGATTGTTAGTCGTGAGGCCATATTTCAGGCAGTGCACACCGCCCGAATTCTCAGCCACATTGCCGCCGATAGAGCAAGCAATCTGACTGGAAGGATCGGGCGCATAGTAAAAACCAGCGGCATTCATCGCGTTGCTGATGGCCAGATTAGCGACGCCCGGCTGCACCACCGCCGAGCGGTTGGCATAGTCGATTTCCAGAATGCGGTTAAATCTACCAAGGCCGATGGTGACTGCATCAGCAAGCGGCAGGGCGCCGCCGGAAAGCCCGGTGCCAGCGCCGCGCGGCACCACTTTCACATCGTGCTGAGCACAATAGGCGAGGAGGCAGGAAACCTCGGCGGTATCGCCCGGAAGAGCGACCAGCATGGGGGTCTGGCGGTAGGCGCTCAGAGCATCGTTTTCATAAGTTTTGAGGGACGCGTCGTCGGCCATGACATAGGCCTCGCCGACGATTTCGCGCAGACCGGCGGCAATTTCGGTGCGGCGGCTAATGGCGGATTCGTCAGGCGTGGGCATCTTCATGGCGGCGCTTTGCTGTAAATGGCTCGCAGGTCTCAGACAGTTTACAAATTCTGCCGTTCATCGGGCAATAGCAGAGAACTCCCGCACTGCCGCTTGCACACTGCAGTAGGTCTCGAATCTCTATGTATTTTGAATTTTCAGCAGCGGGAGAGCTGCCGGAGGGCGGGCTTAGCCCTGACGAGCCTTGAAGCGGGGGTTGGTCTTATTGATGACGTATACCCGGCCTTTGCGCCGAACAATCCGGCAGTCCTTGTGGCGCCGCTTGGCCGCACGCAACGAGTTGAGAACTTTCATGGATCAGGCTTTCTTGGGGCGATTTCAATAGCGCGGGGAAGATAGGCGCACTGTTTGCAGCTGTCAACGCCAGGCAGAATAGTTATTCCCCAGTGCAGGCTCTGATATTTTCCTAAATATTCGGAATATCGCAACATCGCCACTGTCAAAGACCTTGATCCGATTAGCCCACATTTTATCTCAGCGATGATCACCTGCCCCCAGTCGCCGCTAGCCTTGCTGTGGGCTGGGATATTTTCGCTAAACGGCTGTTGGGGCTCGTAATAATTTACACCCACTAGGTTTGCAGTCGTTTTGCCAGATGATTTTGCGTGACCGAATTATAAAAGACGTTGGGTAAGTGCAAAATTTTTTGGTTGTACCGGAAAGGAATAGGCACCGGCTCAGCGCCCACGCTCTCGGACGCGTCCATTTTCAACGCCAATGCTTAAAAGTGTCTACATCTCAAAGCTTCCGCCAGCTGAAAGGGCCGCGCGATATTGTCTGGTTAGGCTTGCGCTAGCTCCTGGCGCTGGCTGCCTAGACCGTCAATTTCAAGCTCCATCACATCGCCCGCAACAAGAAATTTGGGCGGTTTCATGCCCATTCCGACGCCCGGCGGCGTGCCCGTCGCAATCAAATCGCCAGCTTCCAACACCATGAATTGGCTCAAATACCATACCAAATGAGCCACCCCGAAAATCATTGTACTAGTGTTGCCGTTTTGGCAGAGATCGCCATTGACTGAAAGCTTCATCGCCAATGCCTGTGGGTCGGCGATTTCATCACGGCTGACCAGCCAAGGACCAGTTGGGCAAAAGGTTTTGGCTGATTTTCCCTTAATCCAGGTCGGCCCACGATTGATCTGAAAATCGCGCTCCGAGACATCGTTGACGATGCAGTAACCCGCCACATAGTCTATTGCCGACTCCTCATCGGCGATATAGCTCGCCTCTTTACCGATAACCACGCCTAGCTCGACCTCCCAATCCGATTTCACGCTGGTGCGCGGTACAAAAACTGTGTCGTTGGGCCCGCAATATGAACTGGGCGCCTTGGTAAAGACGATCGGTTCTGATGGCACGTCCATGCCGGCCTCCGCCGCGTGATCGGCATAATTCAGGCCGATGGCAAGGATATTACCGGGACGCGCGATCGGGGCGCCGATGCGCTCGGCCGCAGTATCCACAATGGGATAACCCTCGATACCCCCGTTCAAGCGAGATTCGAGTGCCCCCATGCCGCCCGCTGCCAGCCAGGCACCGTCATACTCATTTACCACCGAAGAGACGTCGATCACGGTCCCGTCGGCCATGCGCACCGACGGCCGTTCCTGGCCCGGTGCGCCCACGCGCATCAACTTCATCGTTTAACTCCAATTTTTTTAGTTCGATTGCGGGGCGGAAGATATCTCCGGACCTCTGCCCGCGGCAAGCTCGGAAGCGGCAATATCCGTAATAACCATAAATCCGGGTGCGTGGGTGATGCAAATGTCCGGCCGTGCCTTTTTGATCGCCATCTGTGGCGTAACGCCGCACGCCCAGAACACCGGTATTTCGCCGTCTTCGACCGGCACGGGTTCGCCAAAATCCGGCGCCATGACATCGTTAATGCCGATCGCTGCCGCGTTGCCAATCTGTACCGGCTCGCCGTGTGCGCGATCGAATTGCAAGCAAATATTGGCAGCCTGCTGGGCATGTTCAGGCGTCATCGAACGCATGGAAACGACCGTCGGACCGGCGAATGTGCCGGCCGGTACGGTTTCAATATTGGAGATAAACATGGGAACACCCATGTTGCGTTCGATGTGACGCAGCGGAATGCCGTGATCCAGAAGCGCCGCCTCGAAACTATAGGAGCAGCCAAGAACGAAACCAACAAAATCATCTTCCCAGACATCGCGAATGTCGGTGGTCTCGCGCTCCAACTCGCCGCGACGATAGATGCGGTAAAGAGGCACATCAGTCCGCAGGTCGAAATCCTCGGCCAAGCTCGGCAGTGCCGGGTCACCTGCTTTTGATATCGCGAGCAAGGGGCATGGCTTTGGGTTTGCCTCGCAATAGCGGTGAAAGTCATCGGCCAGATAGGACGGCAGGATGACCAGATTTCCTTGTACGCAAAGCGGCGCGGCGCCGGCGGTTTGATCGGCGAAAAAGCTGCTACGAATTCGTGCGCGCAGGGCCACCGCCTCATCGCGCGCCGCATGACGTGCGGCAACATGTTGTTCCATCTTGCTCACCTGTTCGTGCTCCTTTATCGGCCAGTTCAGGGACTAAAATTTACCGTATGTCAAATAGACTTGTCTCGGGTCAACGCCTTGAAGGATAGCTTTGCACAACAATGTATCTTCGCCAACTTGTCGGCCGCAATTCTGCGGATACCCCGCGTCGAGGATGCGTGAAAGATCATTAATCAGCGTAATTCACTAATATTCTATGAAATAAAGCGACGAGAGAGGTGGCTTATGTTCGCTTTCCCGAGAGCGAGCGGCCTTTGAACGGTGCCGCATCACCAAAGCGATCACGCAAGCCGTCAACAGTTTTTTCGAGCACTGCGCTGCGTTCTTCTTCGGCACCGAACAAATCCGCCTGTGGTGCATTATCGGCGCTTTCCAGGTCTCTTAAACCGACTCCGATCAGCCGATAGAGGCGGCCATCGGCTTCTATCTTGAGCAATGGCAAGACGGCGTGGAACAGCACGTTGGTGAGCTGCGTCGGCGCCGTCAGGGTACGCGAGCGGGTGAGAATCTTGAAATCCGCAGTTCGCAGCTTGAGCGTCGCCGTGCGCCCAATCAGCTCACTCTTGCGCATGCGCCGGGCGACGCGATCGCATTGCTGCCATAATTTGCCTTCGAGCTCGTCAAAG
Source organism: uncultured Rhizobiaceae bacterium (assembly GCA_964413115.1). Taxonomy (GTDB): domain Bacteria; phylum Pseudomonadota; class Alphaproteobacteria; order UBA828; family UBA828; genus PTKB01. Next base: position 34,995 of record CAYPSQ010000015.1, read on the forward strand.
GCGCGGATGTCATTACCAAAGGTAGTTTCAGAGGATACGCTTTTGACCGCTCGGCCGGGCTTAACCATGCGAACATCCTCGCCGCGTGAAAAACGCGCGAGACGCGTGCCGATGGCGCCGTAGCGCCGCACCAGTTCGGCATCCTGAAATTCACAAAGTTCCCCAATGCGATGGATACCATCACCAGCCAATCGCTTTTGCATTGCCGCGCCAACACCCCATAACAGGCCGACCGGCTTGTCGCTAAGAAATTCAATGGCTTCGGCCCGGCCGATGACGGAGAATCCACGTGGCTTGTCCAAATCGGAGGCAATCTTCGCGAGGAACTTGTTGTAGCTGAGGCCGACGGAAACGGTAACGCCAAGCTCCATTTCGATTTCCCGGGCGAGCCTTACCAGGCTCCGCGCCGGGCTGCCGCCATGTAGGCTTTCGGTGCCAGAAAGATCGAGAAACGCCTCATCGATCGATAGGGGCTCGACCAACGGAGTGCGGGCGAGCATCATTTCACGTATTGCGCGGCCGACATGGGAATATTTTTCCATATTCGGAGAGATGACCACGGCGTGCGGGCAAGCTTCGAGCGCCTTGTACATGGGCATGGCCGAGCGGATGCCGTAACGCCGAGCTATATAACAGGCAGCGGCGACAACGCCGCGCTTTCTACCGCCTACCAAGACTGGCTTATCGGCCAGCGCCGGATCATCGCGTTTCTCGATCGTAGCGTAGAACGCATCACAATCGACATGGGCGATGGTAAGGGTGGACAATTCGCTATGGCTGCGCGTCCGCGAGGATCCGCAATCCGGGCAGGTTTCTTCGTCGCTATCAGCGGCGCCCTCCCAGCCGCAGTCTCGGCAAATTGCTAAGAGAGACGTCGGCATATCAACTGCCCGGATGATTCTCTGGCCGAAGTGCACACATTGTGTTTCTATTTATAACAGATCGGAACGCCGCGCGAACATGGCTGCGAAGTAGTCGCAGGCGTACAAACCGCCGATCTTGGAGTTAATCATGGCGGAGTTAAGCCCGGTTGATGCGCAGTTCACCGCCCTTCGGCAAAGCATGGTCGGGCAGATAGCGAGCCATGCCAGTTTGGTCGCCGACAGGACCGGCCGCTTCATGCTCGACGAAGAGGTGATGGCGGCACTCGGCCGCGTACCAAGGCACGAGTTCGTGCCTGTAGAAATGAAGCTCTATGCCTATCTCGATTCACCGCTGCCGATCGGCCATGGCAAGACCATCTCGCAACCTTTTATCGTCGGGCTGATGACCGATTTGCTAGAATTATCGCGCGGCCACAAAGTTTTGGAGATCGGCACCGGACTTGGCTATCAGACTGCCGTTTTAGCCGAGCTGACGCGCGAGGTTTACACCGTAGAAATCGTCGAGGAACTCGCTGCCGAAGGTAAACAGCGGCTTAATGCCAGCGGTTACAGCGATATCCATTTCCGTGTCGGCGATGGTAATCAGGGCTGGCCGGAGCATGCCCCGTTCGACCGTATTATTGCCACCGCGGCGCCCGACCTGATGCCACCGGCGCTACTCGGACAGCTCAAGGCGGGCGGGCGCATGATCATTCCCGCCGGCCTAGAAGACAATCAGCAGCTGTTGCTGGTCGAGAAAAACAACAATGGTCAGATTTCGACTCGCGAAATCCTACCGGTGCGGTTCTCGGCCCTGGCCACGCCTTCCTGACGACAACCCCGTTCAAGGCGATAGGCAACGCCGAGGCTGAACATCTGCTCAGAAAAAGCTTCTTGGAAAGCTTTCTGGAGGCGACAATTACCTTGCAATATGTGACCAACTAAGCCTTGAGCTCGCAGATTGTCCTTGCCCTCAGGTTTAGTCAAACTATCGGCTAGATGCCTTTTCTCGACTCATGTTATCGAGCGATGTCCGATGTCGGGCGCGCCAAGTATCAAGGGAACTAAACGGTGAAAGTATGAACCACAGACGTTTAAAATTCTGGGGTTGGGGTTATGAAGATCAAACTCTGTCTCAATCCCAATCGAGCGAAGTCGCGGCACGCATCAGCGACCTGACCGGTATTACCCCACATGGTTACACCGCACCACCGACCCTGGACGAGATCAGTCTCGCTAGCCCACGCCTGACCGCGCCACAAACGCTGGCCCGTATTTGCTCTACTAGCGCCTATGACCGCGCCGCGCATACGTACGGCAAATCCTACCCGGATTACATCCGCGCCTATGCGCGCGATTATAGTAACGCGCCCGATATCGTCGCCTTTCCAGAAAACGAGGATGACATCGTTGGTTTGCTGGACTGGGCAAATGGCGCGGGTGCGGCGGTAATTCCGTTTGGCTGCGGCTCGACCGTCGTTGGGGGCATCGAGCCGGTCGTCGGCAGTGCATTCAAGGCGGTGCTCACCATCGATATGCGGCGCATGGCGAAGGTATTGGAGATTGATCGTACGTCTCGGGCAGCGCGCATTCAGGCCGGCGCCCTCGGGCCGGATTTGGAAACGCAGTTGAAGCCATCTGGCCTGACGCTCAGACATTTTCCACAATCCTTCGAGTTCTCTACTCTCGGGGGCTGGATCGCGACGCGCTCAGGCGGGCATTTTGCCACCCTCTACACGCATATTGACGAGTTGGTCGAAAGCCTGCGTGTGGTCACGCCAAGCGGCACCCTTGAAAGCCGTCGCCTACCCGGCTCAGGCGCCGGACCGAGTCCGGACCGATTAATGATCGGCTCCGAGGGTGCGCTTGGCATCATTACCGAAGCGTGGATGCGCTTACAGCCGAAACCCACGTTTAGAGCTTCAGCGGCGGTCCGCTTCGATAGCTTTGAAGGCGCTGCCGAAGCAATCCGCGCGGTGGTGCAAGCCGGTCTCTGGCCGTCCAATTGCCGCCTGGTGGACGCCGACGAAACTAAGCTTGCCGGCGCCGGTGACGGCAGCTTTCATATGGTAGTTCTCGGCTTCGAATCCGGCGACCATCCGGTCGATGCTTGGATGGCGCGGGCGCTGGAATGCGTGCACGACCAGGGTGGCCAGTTTAATGCGGCGGGCGAACGCGATGAGACCGCCGATGCCTGGCGCGAAGCGTTCATTGGCGCACCGTTCAAACGCGAGGGGCTAATTTCCTGTGGCATCATGCACGATACCTTCGAGACCGCTATCACCTGGGAACGCCTTGCTGATTTCCACGCCAATATGAAGGCGGCGACGCACGATATTATAAAACGGGCAACTGGCGCGCCGGGTCATGTGAGCTGCCGCTTCACCCATGCCTATACCGACGGCTGCGCGCCCTATTTCACCCTGCACGCCCAAACCACGCCGGGGCGCGAGTTGGCACAGTGGAAAGAAATCAAACAAGCGGCATCAGAAGCGCTGATTCGTGAGGGCGGGACGATTACCCATCACCATGCGGTTGGGCGCGATCACATGCCGTGGTACGGCGTCCAACGCCCGACGCTGATGGGCCAAGCACTAGCAGCGGTGAAAGCGCAGTTCGATCCGAACGGCATGCTGAATCCCGGCGTCATCGTTCCGCACCGGTAATGAGGGCCCCAGCCATGCGCGCACCGATCGCCCTGACAATGGGCGAGCCGGCCGGTATCGGCGGCGAGATTGCGCTCAAAGCATGGCGCGACCGCGCTGCTGGCGTACCACCGTTCTTCCTCATCGACAACCCAGCGCGGCTGCAACAACTAGCTGCCGACTTGAGCCTGGCGGTGCCGGTGCAAGCTATCAGCAAGCCCAGCGACGCCGCCGCTTGTTTTGAAAATGCACTCCCTTTGTTGCCGTTATCGCACGATGTCAAGGCGCACGCGGGCAAGCCGGAGACAGCCACTGCAGCAGCGGTCATCGAATCCATCGAGCGTGCGGTGAAGCTGACTCAGAGCGGAGAAGCAAGCGCGCTGGTGACCAATCCGATTCAAAAATCCGTCCTTACCGCAGCGGGCTTCGCCCATCCCGGCCATACCGAATTTCTCGCCGCACTTGCTAGCGCGCGTACCGAAGCGGTGATGATGCTGGCATGCAGGGAACTACGCGTTGTGCCGGTGACGATACACGTTGCACTCGCTGAGGCCGCACGCATGCTGACAAGCAACAAAATCATATATTGTGGTCGAGTGACGGCCGCAGCCCTCTCACGCGATTTTGGCATTGCCAGGCCGTGCCTGGCCTTCGCTGGACTCAACCCGCATAGCGGCGAGAAAGGCGGTATGGGGAGGGAGGAAATCGACATCATCGAACCGGCGCTCAGCCAATTACGCGCCGAAGGCATCAATGCGCGCGGCCCCCTACCAGCGGACACCATGTTTCATAGCATTGCGCGCAAAACCTATGACGCGGCGATCTGCATGTATCACGATCAAGCCCTAATCCCGATCAAGACGATTGATTTTGAAAGCGGAGTCAACATCACGCTCGCGCTACCGTTCGTGCGCACCTCGCCTGACCATGGCACGGCGCTCGATATCGCCGGCCAGGGCGTAGCCAGCGCAACCAGCCTAATCGCGGCACTCCAGATGGCGGCAGAAATGACTGAGAAGCGGGCGCTATGGGATGAAGCGGCAACGGTAAATTTCTAAATCGATGCGCGGAACCGCATGATGACCATCCTCTACCGAGAGCCGATCGTGCGATTGGCTGCCTAGGCGGCGTCTTAAATATACTATTGGGACAATATAAATTTTTGGCATTTAGCTCGGGATGACCGCAGAGTAGAAATGAGGTATCCTCAGGGTTAACGATCAAGAATCGAGCGACCAAATTTAATGGTTTTGGGGGGCGATATGAAAATTGGTTTTATGCTTCCAGTGATGGGTGCGATGGCAACCGAGGAGAATATGGTCTCCATGGCCCAATTGGCAGAGGCCCGTGGCTTTGAATCAGTCTGGGTCCCCGACCACGTGATAATGCCAACCCGGATCGTCTCGACATATCCCTATACCAAATCCGGAGGTTTTATAGCTGACCCGAAGGGGAGCCACCTCGACCCGATTACCAGCCTCGCCTTTGTGGCAGGCTGTACGAAGCGGGTTCGTCTCGGGTTTTCAGTGTTGGTCGCGCCCTATCGGCATCCTGTCGTGACGGGAAAAATGATGGCCACGATCGATGTGCTGTCGAATGGCCGGCTTGATGTCGGCGTTGGCGCTGGCTGGCTCAATGAGGAGTTTGAAGCGCTCGGTGTCCCAACCGAAAGAAAATGGGCGCGCACCGAGGAACATATTCGTATTTGGAAAGAATTGTGGACTGCGGAAGAGCCCAAATACGACGGCGTATATCATAGTTTTTCCAATGTTCAATGCCGCCCCCAGCCATTGCAGAAGCCGCATCCACCGATCACCATTGGCGGCAACGGAAAAGCGTGTTTTAGGCGGGTCGTTGCCTTGGCTGACGGCTGGCAGGTCGTGTCGGAAGCTCCGGATGACGTCTATAGTATGGGCGGTGATTTGAAGACAGCGCTGGCGACGCTTTATCAGATCTCTGAGGAGGCGGGCCGGGACCCCAAAACAATCGAGGTAAACGCCGTGATAATCGCGGGCACTGCCGAGGGTGTGCTCCGAGACCTTCCGCAATATGAGAACATGGGCGTGACACGCCTCATTCTGGACTTTCCATCGTTTGTCTCAGATCCGAATGAGATGTCCACTATACTAGAAACAATAGCGGCGGAAGCGCCAATGGAAGGCCCTTAGGGCAACTATAGGAAAAGCCCGCTTTGCACATCCTTTAGGTTTTTATGGCTGAATTTGCGCACCTGTCTCGCTCTCAAAAAGGCTTGCCACCGCGCTTATATCAGCATCTAACCCATATTTAGCAATCGTACGTTCGAGCATGGTTTGAGCGACTTTACCGAGTGCCATATCTAGCTCATGCTTGGCTCCAATTTGCAGTGCCAAACTGCTATCCTTCTCCATCATCGCCGTAGAAAACCCCTGATTCATCTTTCCCGATAAAATATTGTCGGGCAATGTTATTTCAGTGGCATAGTTTCGCCCCGAACTTTTTTGAATAATATTAACTGCCATATCCGGCGCCACGCCCTCCCTTACAAGCATTGAGATTACTTCAAGAGTCCCCATCCGACAGATCAAATTCAACAAATTGTTTCCAAGCTTAATAGAGTGCCCACTTCCGATTGGTCCGGCATGTATGATGTTATGACTGATGTAACTAAGTACATTGCTAACTCGTTCAAATTGTACGCGGGAACCTCCTACCATAATGGCTATAGTTCCTTCCCGAGCGCCACGCGGACCGCCGCTCACAGGGGCATCAATAAGCTCAATTTTGTTCTTTAAAATTAGTTCTGATATTTCCCGTGTTACTGCCGGGTCGCCAGACGTCATATCTACAATCAAACTTCCTGGTGCCAAATATCTGGAGATACCGTTCTTTCCTAAAATAATGCTTTTGACTTCATTGGATGTTGGAAGACAGGTCAGAACAACTTCAGAACCAATCGCAAGGTCTCGCAAATCCTTTGCGACCGTAACTCCCTCCTGATCCCAAACATCCAGGCGCTTCAGATCTTTATCAAATACGGTAAGGGGGATTTTTCCAATAAGCCG
>CAYPSQ010000016.1:0-2795 GCA_964413115.1 uncultured Rhizobiaceae bacterium
TAGCAAAATTGCTCGGTAAGCGCTTTGGGGCACTCCCTATTGCAAGGAGTAAGGCACATGACGGATGTCGCAATAAGCGACGACGCGCTGGAAAATTCCAAGAGCATGTCGCTAATCGTTACCAAGGGCACGCTGGATTGGGGCTATCCGCCATTTATCCTCGCCACCACCGCTGCCGCGATGGGGCTCAACGTCTCAATGTTTTTTACCTTCTATGGCCTCAACCTGCTGCACAAGAAGCTCGATCTAGGAGTTTCCACCCTCGGCAATCCGGGCATGAAAATGCCGATGATGGGTATGCATTTAGGGCTACCCAACATGATGAGCATGCTGCCCGGCGCCGATGGCGTGGTCACAGGAATGATGAAGAAATTGATCGACAAAAAAGGTGTGGCGTCTATTGAGGAACTGCGCGAAGCAGCGGTCGATTCCAATGTCACCCTGATTGCCTGCCAAATGACCATGGACCTGTTCGAATACAAACTCGACGATTTGATCAAGGGGCCGGAATTAGGCGGCGCCGCAACCTATATCGAAACCGCCCTTAAATCCGACATTAACCTATTCATTTGAACCCGAAGGGTTTCGCGCGAAACTCGGAGACACACACCAATGGCCGATCACACCCTTGATACGCAGGGCCTCAACTGCCCGTTACCGGTTCTCAAAGCCAAAAAGGCGCTCGGCAAAGTCCCAGCTAGCGGCACCTTGAAAGTCCTCGCAACCGATCCCGGCGCGGTAAAGGATTTTGCCGCCTTCTGCCGCCAAACCGGCAACGAGCTGCTCGAATCGACCGAAGAAGGCGGAGTCTATTCCTTCTTGATCAAGCATACTGCCTAACCTGGCCGGCAACCCAAACCGCAATAAGTTTTATTTGTCGCATTGGCCGCGCGACAATACTCAGCATGCGCGCTATGACCGGTGTGGAAACAATTTTATAGATGTTTCCTAAAGAACTAATTTTCCCCATAGGGCTAGACTTCTCTCCATAGGAAATGTGCGATTCCCCCCCGAGCTAGCTGCTGAAACCACCAAAACGCGCTTCCATAGCGCGCAGCGTCTGGCATTTCATCTAGCGAGATTGGTGATGGAGTGTGGAAGTTGTAGCTCGGATTATGGTGGTCAGTGGACGACCATGGCGGAGGCCAAGCAGGTCGCCGGGATATTGAGGAACCGAGCGATTTATTGTTGAAGGTCGGCGCAGAGTTCGGCTATCTGGCGATTTATATGGCCGGGCGAACCGACTGCGATGTGCAACTCGACCTGCGGGAACGTCGGCGGCTGCACCTAGATCAAGGTGCAGGCGGCGAATATCCGTGCTTAGGTGTGGCACCAGGAATTAACGCCGCGTCGAAGCTTTCCGCCAAATTCTGCACATGACCGAGACACGCAAGCTCGGCGCATCCTAGGCGCCCAGCCACCCGGTCTATGAATACAGACATCCGTAAATCCTGAATTTACCGACCATCCTCGCTTCAGGATTACCGGATATCGCCGATGACGATATTCGATCGCTTGCGAAGCATTAGATCTTTTAGAGACCGGCTCTTTCCACGCTCGTTCTCAGCGGTTATGTTGCGCCGCCCGTCCGCTCAGGTCAGGCAACACAATTTGCAAATTACTAACTGAAAATAATACGGAGACTCCAAATGGCCCAAGCCAGCGCACGGCATATCTTGGTTGAGAACGAAACTTTTTGCGAAGAGCTTAAAGCAAAAATCGCCGGCGGCGAGGACTTCGCAGAAGTGGCGCGCGCGCATTCGACCTGCCCATCGAGCCGCCAAGGCGGCGACCTCGGTGAGTTTGGGCCGGGTCAGATGGTCAAGGAATTCGATACCGTCGTGTTTTCAGCCCCGGTGAACGAAGTTCAAGGGCCGGTGAAAACTCAGTTCGGCTATCACCTACTCGAGGTTACCAGCCGCACAGACTAAAACATTACTGAGCTGCCTTCAGCCAAACGCACCCAGAATAGCGACGCCGCAAATAGCGAGCGCGACGCCGGCCCACTGCAGCTTCGATACCGGCTCGTGCAGGAAAACACGCGCGAGCATTACGGTCACTGCCGTATAGGCAACACTGGCGACGATTGCATATTCGCCGTGTGCCGTATCGAGGCCAAAAAATAGAAAAAGGTGGCCTAGCGTGTCGAGCACGCCGTACGCCGCTAGAATGGGCCAAATTCGGCGTGGAAAGCGAGGCCTCTCTCGCCGGCCAAAAACCACACCTATCAGCACGATGGTGCCCACTAGTCGAACCACGAGCACGGTCTGTAATGCGCCGTACATCTCGACTGCGTTGTCCGCTGCGGTGAGTGAGGCGGCATAGATACTGGCCGCTGCAAGTGAAAGAATGATCGTTCGTCGGATTGCGGCGGGCGTATATTCTTTTGCCGGTTCTTCTCCGCCGTTTGACAAAACGGTTCGCGCCACCAGCCAGATACCAGCTAATGTGATCGCCATAGCGCCCCATGTTACCAGCCCCGGCCGAGCACCAAGCACGACGGATATAGGCACAGCCACGGCTGGATAGCTGGCGACCATGGGCGCCGCAAGCGATACTGGCCCGTGAGTGACGGCAAATAAAAATAATACAGTGGCGATCGTCGTGCCAGCACCGATGGCGAGAAGCCAGTGTAAGCCGTCCAGACGCCAGTCCAACGGTTCCGCCATCACAATCATGATGACAGCGACCAGGACGGCGCCGACGGACATCATCGCCAAGGTCGCGACCATCGCACCGACGGAACGACCGGCCAAGCGCGCTATATAGTCTGAAAAACCCCAAACAATTGCACA
>CAYPSQ010000016.1:2895-5029 GCA_964413115.1 uncultured Rhizobiaceae bacterium
TGGAAAGGGACCCGGATCTCGCTCGTTGGCTACCCCACAGCCCCCGGACCATTGCTCCAGCGCCGCGAGACACGCCGCTCCTCTCCGCCCCGGCAGCGATCTTGCCGAGGACATGAGATACACGCCGCGGGCGGTTTAAGGGCTACTTGAGAGTACAAAATATTTTGGGCTAAGCCTTTGCTGTCGCCTAAACTATTTATTAAATTATTGTCAGTCATAACAGCGGCGTGGTGGCAAGATTTGAGTGCCAGTGCGAACGCATTTTGGGGGGAGAAACGAAGATGGCTAAAGGTGCTGAACTACCAACAATCGATCAAATTCGCGATATGGCCGAGGATTTCGGCATCGAGATGCCAGAAGAGGATGCCGGCGCCTACCGCAACTTGATGAAAGGGCCGATGGCATCCTACAGAATGCTGGAGGAAATTCCCGAATGGCGGCCAGAACAGAAATATCCACGCAATGCCGGTTACCGGCCGAGCGCCGAAGAGAATCCTTATAACGGCTGGTACTGGCGCTGTAATATAGAAGGCGCAAAATCCGGCATTCTTAAGGGCTACGATATCGGCATCAAAGATCCGATATGTGTCGCCGGTATACCGCTGATGAACGGCACACGCATGCTAGAAGGCTTTATCCCGGACATTGACGCCACCCTCGTCACGCGCATTCTCGATGCTGGCGGCACCATCGCCGGCAAGACGACTACCGAGGATTGCTCATTCTCCGCGGGTGGCCACACCAGCTCGCTAGGGCCGATCCGGAACCCACACCGGCCAACCCATTCGCCGGGCGGCTCGTCTGGCGGCAGTGGCGTCGTAGTCGGCGCCGGTGATGTCAAAATGGCCATCGGCGGTGATCAGGCGGGCTCGATCCGCCTGCCGGCGTCGCGTTGCGGCATCGTCGGGCTGAAGCCAACATTTGGCCTCGTACCCTATACCGGCGCGGTAATGATCGAGATGACCCTGGATACGCTCGGGCCCATGTGCGATACGGTGGAAAATACCGCGCGGTTGCTCACCGCCATCGCCGGGCCGGATCCAATGGACCCGCGTCAGCGCGGAGTCATTCCAGACGATTACGTACAAGACTATATGCCGGCGATCGGCAAGAGCGTGAAAGGCCTCAAGATCGGGGTGGTAAAGGAAGGCTTTGGCCAGAAACGCTGGCCCGACCTCGGCTTTCCGGCGAGCGACAAGGTGGTCGATCGAAAATGTAAGGCTGCGCTCAAAGCGCTTGAAGGCAAGGGCGCCAAACTCAAGAACGTGTCGGCACCGATGCACATGGTTGGCCCGCATCTGTGGAACGCGATTGGGCTTGAAGGCTCCGCCGAGTTCATGATCAAGGGCTATAATCAGGGCTCAAACTGGTCTGGCTTCTACGACACGCGCCTTCGGGAGGCGATGGGCCGGGGCTTCGATTCACGCGCCAGCGACCTGCCGGTCCAAGCCAAGTTGGTACTCCTGCTTGGTGAATACATGCACCGCCATTATCACGGGCGCTATTACGCCAAGGCGCAAAACCAACGCTACCTGCTGAACGCGGATTACGATCGGCTGTTGGAGGATTGCGACGTAATCGCTATGCCGACGGTCCCATTCCAAACGCCGGCGATCATTCCAACAGATAGCTCTATAGAGAAAGATATGGAGGCGTCACTGAACATGATTGCCAACACCGCCCCATTCAGCCTCTCCGGCCATCCGGCGATCACCGTGCCGTGCGCCATGGAGGACGGATTGCCGATCGGCCTGATGCTGATCGGGCGTCATTTTGACGATCTGACCGTACTCAAGGTCGCCGATGCGTTGGAGAAAGCTGGTAACTGGCGCAAGCGTTAGATAAACGGCCCTGCCAAAGCGGCGTGCAGTCACAATGCCTCGTGGCTGCCGTCGCAATAGGGTGGGTTTTTGGTGCGCTTACAGCAGCACAGCGAATAGCGCCGACTGCGCTTTGCTCGAAACACTATCGGCGTAAAGCCGCTGCCGAGATGCGAGCGGTCGCAGAACGGTTGCCGCCCGCTGCGACCGCAGCGACACCAGACATAGCGCTTGCCTTCAGCAAGCTGGATTTCTATCGGCTCTTTTTGAGCCACCTCAGGTTCAGCCATGCGGTATCCTCAATCATCAGACGC
>CAYPSQ010000016.1:5129-12226 GCA_964413115.1 uncultured Rhizobiaceae bacterium
GCTCTTTTTGAGCCACCTCAGGTTCAGCCATGCGGTATCCTCAATCATCAGACGCAGCGGCGTCAACAACGCAGATGCGTCAACAATGCGGAAGCGCGCTGCATAAATTATCTCGCTGTGATAATTTCCAGAGTTGTACACGCAGCCATCGGGAGAAGGAAATTAATTGGCCAAATTGCGCTCAGTGGGCGCTGGGTCGTCACGTTGAGGGCGAGCGGCGAGGAAGAAGTGATCCTCGAACCGTTCGATGTGTTTTCTCTGCCACCCGGCGTCATGCTTGGGCTCCGGTACGCCGGATCCGAGCCGGCGCATATCCTAGCCATCCTCGACGGCACCGATCTAGGCCAAGCGACATGGTCACCACATGTTAATTAGTAGGCTAAAGAACTTGGGCTTTACGTGCATGACGTAGGCGATCTGATAAATGAATTCAGCGAAAAGGAACGCGGCGATGACTGAGTCCCACTATGATGCAATCATTATCGGCGCCGGCCATAATGGTTTGGTTGCCGGCTTCTATCTGGCGCGGGCAGGAATGAAGGTGCTGTTGTGCGAGCGGCGTGGGTTTGTTGGCGGTGCTTGCGCGACCGAAGAATTCTTCGACGGCTATCGAATCTCAACTTGCGCCTATGTGATGTGGAAACTTGAACAGAAAGTCCGCGAAGATATGGCGCTTGATGCCCGTGGCCTCAAGATGAGTCTGATCGATCCGCCGGTGTTCTTTCCTTATGAAGACGGCACCCATACGTTTATCCATTACGAGATGGATCGCACGATAGCCTCGATTGCGAGCCTGAATGCGCGCGACGCGGAACGCTACCCGGATTGGGTTGCAATGTGGACGAAAATGATCAGGCTCGTGCAGCCAACCATGTTGACCAGCGACCCGCCAAGCCTTGCCGACATCCGCGAGCGCGCCGAGGCTAGTGGCGACACAGCGCTATTGGAGAAAATACTGACCTCTTCACTGTACGACCTGACGTCGGAATATTTCGATGACGCGCGTGTGCAAGCGATGATGGTCTACGTCCAGGATATGGCCGATCCTTACGCGCCGGGCGGCGCTTGGGCAGAGACATTTTTCCAATTCGGTGCCGCTGGCAGTCATGGTTATTTTGTTGTTGAAGGCGGCATGGGCCGAATTACTGAAACTATGGCAGAGGCGGTCCGTGAACTGGGTGCAGAAATTCGCTGTGATGCGCCAGTCGCCCGGGTACTGATCGAGAACGGCGAGGCGTGTGGCGTGCGCCTCGAGAGCGGCGAAGAAATCCGATCGCGCCTGGTGATCTCCAATGCCGACCCCAAGCGCACCTATCGCACGCTGTTCGAACCCGCCGACCTGCCTGGCGACCTTACCAAAAAGATCAAGGACCTCAATACCAGTACCGGCTACTTCAAATTTCACTGCATCATGAATAAGGCACCCGACGTCTCGGCCTATTTGACCGAATCAGACATTGATGCCGCGGATGTATCCTACATATTGATCGCTCCGAGCCTCAATCACTATGCCCGGGCGGGCTCCGAGATGCGCGCCGGCCAAATCTGTTCGGAGCCGATCTGCCACCTTCAAATTCCGACTATTTATGATTCGACCCTGACCGAAAAAGACGGCGTAATTTGCTCGATATGGGGCCTCTATGCTCCACCGCAATTGGCCATAGGAAGTTGGGAAGAACGTTGCGACGAAGCCGGCGAAGCAGTCATCGATTGGGTCAACCGCTTCATCCCCAATTTCCGAAACGACATCCGCGAATGGAAATTTTTGAGCCCGTGGGATATTGAACAGCGCACTGGCATAACCGACGGTGCTATCCGCCATCTCAATGTTGTACCGGGCCAGTTCCTTGGCGAACGCCTAGGCTACGACACACCGATCGGGAATTTCTATCTGTGCGGCGGCGGTACACATCCAGGCGGAGAAGTGACCGGCGCGCCAGGCCATAACGCGGCGCACCATATCCTACAGACTAACCTGTAAGCTACTGGGCGCCAGTCATCACATTTTCACCGCATAATGTGCACAGTGACACACCACTAAAATCTAATCAAAATTCGAACAATTTTAGGATAGAGCGCCACCCGGCGACAGCCTGTAATAGGGGGCGCTTACCGCCGTCCCCAGGGGCTGCTCAGGACTTCTGTTTCTGAATTCTAGCCCATTCGTCACGCAGCGATGCCGTGCGGTTGAACACCGGTTTTTCCGGAGTTGAATCGGGGTCGAGACAGAAATAGCCCTGGCGCTCAAACTGCAGTGCCACGCCTTGGGTAGCATCCGCCAAGGCGGGCTCAAGGCGACAATCCTGCAATGTTACCAGTGAATCCGGATTGAGGTCGTCAAGCGCATCACCGTCGGCGCCCGGGTCCTCGCGGGTAAATAGATTGTTATAGACCCGCACTTCTGCAGACGTCGCATCCGCCGCCGACACCCAATGAAGCGTCGCCTTAACCTTACGCCCGTCGGGTGAATTTCCACCGCGCGACGCCGGGTCGTAAGTACAGCGCAGTTCGACCACCTCGCCAGCGGCGTCCTTGATCACGTCCGTGCAGGTGATGAAATAGGCGTAACGCAACCGCACCTCACGGCCGGGTGCCAGGCGGAAGAATTTCTTCGGTGGCTCCTCCATGAAGTCATCGCGCTCAATATAAATCTCGCCGGAGAACGGGATGGAACGCTTGCCGGCGGCTTCATCCTCGGGATTATTCACCGCATCAAGCATTTCTGTTTGGCCCTCGGACCAGTTTTCGATTACCACCTTAAGTGGCTTTAGGACTGCCATGCGGCGGAGCGCCGTTTTGTTCAAGTTCTCCCGGATACAATGCTCAAGGAGTGCCATTTCGACCGTGCCGTCGCTTTTCGAGATCGCCAGGCGACCGACAAAATCGCGGATAGCCGACGGTGGGACGCCACGCCTTCTCAGGCCGCGCAATGTCGGCAGTCGGGGATCGTCCCAGCCGCGAACGTATTCTTCCTGCACCAGCTGAATGAGCCGGCGCTTCGACAGCACTGTGTAGGTAAGATTGAGGCGTGAGAATTCATATTGCAGCGGCACCGTGTCGACCGGCAAATGCGCGATCAACCAATCGTAAAGCGGACGGTGATCCTCAAATTCGAGCGTGCAGAGCGAATGGGTCACACCTTCGATCGCATCCGACTGACCATGGGCAAAATCATATGTCGGATATATGCACCATTGATCACCTGTGCGCGGATGAGCGGCGTGAAGAATACGGAATAACACAGGGTCGCGCATGTTCATATTACCTGACGCCATGTCGACCTTCGCACGTAAGACCCTGCTACCTTCCGCAAATTCGCCGGCGCGCATGCGACAGAAGAGGTCGAGGCTTTCCTCGGGTGCACGGTCGCGGAACGGGCTGTTGCGTCCGGGTTTGGTCAAAGTGCCACGGTGCTCGCGAATTTCTTCAGGTGAGAGGTCATCGATATAGGCGTCGCCGGTCACGATTAGATGCTCGGCCCATTCATATAAGCGCTCGAAATGATCTGACGCGAAATAGAGATGTTCAGCCCAGTCGAAGCCAAGCCAGCGCACATCCTCCTGGATCGCGTCTATATACTCATGCTCTTCCTTGGTCGGGTTCGTATCGTCAAAGCGCATATGGCAGCGTCCGCCAAACTCTCCCGCGACGCCGAAATTAAGACAAATCGATTTGGCATGGCCTATATGAAGATAGCCGTTGGGCTCGGGCGGAAAGCGTGTAACTACGGTCTTACGCCGCCCGGCGGCAAGATCGTCGCGGATGATATCGCGGATGTAATCGTGGATTTCATCTGATCCGGCGACCTCCGCCCGCTCGCTCACCTCCACCCCCCAGGGTGTAAATCCCGCGCGGTGCTTTGGAACAGAAATACCTCCCGTTGCCGGTCACTCTGGATCAAGTCTATGATATTCATGGTCGCCCTCGATGATCGGCATGGACGCCAGCCACGCACCGCCGCCGCGCCACCTCCATCTGAGCCACCTATCCGGCCCGTCTAAAGGTCACTCACTCTACCCTATCCCGTCCGCCATTTTAAGCCTGTCGCGCAGATGTATGGATCACGATATCGAGCGGCCGACGGTGTCGCTATCCCGTAACGCCTGCATAGACTATTTTTAGGCCGTTTCCTACAGTGATTAGTTCTCATCCGACTTTAAAAAATTAATTGATTCGCTAGATAACGCGGCGGCGCTAGGTCTTTATCGTAAATGGGGAGGTGCTGATGACGATGCTTCAGGTTCCGGTTGTTGATCTCCAACCGTTCTACTCAGGCGATCCAGCAGCACGAAAAAGGGTTGCCGAGGAGATGGATCAGGTTTGCCGGGACATCGGCTTCCTCGTAGTAACCGGCCATCCGATCCAAACCGAGCTGATGAAGGCCGTGGCGGATGTTTCGCTCAACTTCTTTTCCCTTCCCGAAGCGGAAAAACTGAAACTTAAGTCACCGTTAGAGGGCACTGCGGGTCTACGCGGTTATAGTCCAATGATGGATGAAAGCCTGTCGCATAGCATCGGGGTGAAGGCGCCGGGTGACATCAAGGAAACCGTAACTATGGGTCCGCCAGGCGCTTCCGAAGCACGTTATTTGATGGCGGACGACTATTACGTCTGCAAAGACGCGTGCAACTACTTCGTACCGAATGTCTGGCCTGATAAGCCGCACAGCATGCGACCGTTATGGGAAGAATATTTTCGCGTAATGGACAAATTCTCGCGTGAACTCCATCAGCTCTGCGCTCTCGCCCTCGATCTCCCCGAAGACTATTTCGTCCCGTTGACGGACAAGCATTTCAGTGTGTTTCGGGCGCTATATTATCCGAAACTGACCGAAACACCGGAGCCCGGCCAAGTGCGCGCAGGCGAACATTCGGATTATGATGATCTCACGATTTGTATGGTCCAGCCCGGTCTCCAGACGCGCAACCGGGATGGCGATTGGGTCGACGTCCCGGTGGTAGAAGGGGCGTTGGTCATCAACCTTGGTGATTTTCTAATGCGCTGGACCAATGATCGCTGGGTCTCAAACCGCCACCGCGTGATCAACCCGCCACTTGATGCGGCAACCAATGTGCCGCGCCTGTCGTTGATTTATTTCTGTAACTGTAATTATGACGCCATGATCGAGTGTTTGCCTAATTGCCGGGATGCCGGCCAGCTACCGAAGTATCCACCGATCAGGACGATTGACTACATCAACGAAAAATTCACTCGGCAATTTCTGTTCGAAGAATGGTCGGACGAGAACAGCGTGACGTTCGGCACCGCCGATACGGAAACGCGCTTTAAGGATAACCAATCGTCCACCTAACCCATCGGCCCAAGGGCAAAAAATTACCGAATTGCCTGAACTGCTACGGGGCAAATTCAGACAATTCGGTTTTTGTTTTAGGCCTGGTCGGGTGAACGGCCTGCTTTACATAGTCTTCGTTGTCCCAAATCTATAAAGTCTTCGTCGTTCCGACGATGCCCTGGAGTAACCAGTCCATACCCCACAGATCGCCGTCAGACGGTACCTCGCCGTCTTTGACGCGGAGCGTGCCTTCTTGATCATATAGCGGGCCCTCAAAAACATGCTTGCCGTTGGCCATGGCGTCCTTCTCAGCATTGATCATGGAAACGGTAGCCGTTGGCACGGCATCGCCACAGCAGACGATATCATTGCCGCCATCATGGATGTGAATGAAATCGCCGTAAGGCTGTGAGCCCGGGTCCCAAACGCCGTCGATCATCGCCTGTATCTTGGGAATGAGGTAACGATCCCAAACCCAGACTTGCGAGCATTGGGTTGCCTTGGGGGCAAATTCGCTCATATCGCGGTGATGTCCTGTGGCGTAAAGGCCGTTTTCCTGGGCGACAATTTGCGGTGTTGGCGTATCGACATGCTGCCCGATCACGTCAACGCCTTGTTCCACTAGCGCCTGGGCTGCCGCCCGCTCTTTGATAGGATCATTCCAAGCGCCAGTGTAGACTACGTGCAGGGTGATGTCCGGATTCGTTTTTTGGGCACCGATGAGATAGGCATTCACTGCCCAGTTCACGATCCCATAGGGATTGGCGGCAACATAACCAATTTTATTGGTCTTGCTGAGCGCGCCAGCCGCCATGCCACACAGGTAATGGGGCTCATAGGACCTGCCGTAAATACTTTGCAGGTTACTTGAGTTGGTCGCGCCAGCGGGCAGAACGAAAGCAACGTCGGGATATTTTTCCGAAAGTTCCAAGAAGGCATCGCTGTGGCCGAAGCCGCCGCCGATGATGATGTTATGGCCACGACTGATATATTTTTCTGCCGCGGCCTTGGTCGCCGAGACTTCCTCAGGAATTTTCTCCACAAAGGGTATATTCCAGCCAAAATGCTTTTCGATTCTCAGCCTTGATTCGTGTGCGGCCTGCGTCCATCCGCCATCAGACTTCACGTCAAAATAAAGCCAAGCCGGTTTCGGCTCACCATTGAGCTTAAAGGGTTCCGCTTTCGCCGCCTGCCCGAAGGCCAGCGCCACGACCGAAACCATCGCAGCAATTGTTGCGACGCGTAGTATTTTCATAATTTTTCTCCCTTTGCATGGTCCCATGATCCCGCTTCCAACATGTCCCGCGACTTGGGGCGCTAGCGGAGCTGGCGTTTGTCGGCAATCGGAGCGCATTTCTCGAGCCGCAGGCTCTGCAGCACTCTTGCAAGGCTCTTTGCACCCCGCCGCTGGTGGCACGGTGCGTTAAGCCTATACAGCGATACTCTACCCTTATTTGATCGAACATAAACAACACAAACGGATAACTTTTTACCGGCTCAACTCGATTCTAATGACAGCAAATCCAAGAGCCCCTTGAAAGCAAATGTTTAGAGTGGATATTCAACGGTCAATTTGCTGATCGAAATCGAAGAAATGATAATAGCCACGCTCTCTCGTAAATATTTTTGCTAACGACACTACAAAATTGTCACATTGTTATATGGATGTATTTGACTTCAAAGCGCGATCAATAAAAGAGATCGATGAGTTAATCGCCCGTCCGATTCGGCGCGGCTTGCAGGTCATCGAGGGCCTTACCAGATATATTATAATTGGCACGAGGCGATATTACTTGGTCCAGAA
>CAYPSQ010000016.1:12326-41405 GCA_964413115.1 uncultured Rhizobiaceae bacterium
AAATTGACCACGAACCTATGGTTGGGGTTGGTCGCAACAAATACTACTGGCGGCAGCTAGGACTTGTCATCGGTGGCGGGGCCGTATTCCGTCTGCGTCTCTCCCGCGAGAGCCAAGGACGCGGCGAAATCCTCGGCACTCACCAGCGGTATCGCCTTGCAATATTTCGCCAGCCCGAAGCCGTCGGTGAGATGCAAATTTGCCGCGAGCGCCTTCTTATCTGGCATCTCGTAAATATAAACCATGTCGTATTCGCCGTAGCTTCCATATTGTGCGATCGGAGTGCCGCCGAAATCAGCGATGGCTTTCTTGTGGACGGCCGCACGGTCGCGCAATTCGGTATTGCTGATCATTCCAGCCTTCTGGTCACCGTGGTATTTAACGAGGTAGAGGACAATCTCACTCACAGGCATATTCCTTTAGTTTGTTGCGACGGTCGGGCAAGTCTTGCTTTGCCCCTCGCCGGGCGGCAAGTAAAATCAGCGTATACTGTTTCATGTGAAGCGCTATAGCCTATAGACACGCAATACCGCGAAGCCTGAGAAAGTCACAAAGGCGGGAAAGGCTGCGAAGACCGAGAGCGCAGCGAGGGGGTCCCCCATAAATCGCCTGCCGCCAGCGTCGCGGCGGCGGGTATCACGGCTGGAAAACAGACCTATCAGCACGCTAACTATGATGCGGCACTAGAATTATGGCGACACCGGGTTGGCAGCGCCTGGAGCATTTTCTTAGAAGCGATGCGCCTGGGCAATATAATCCGGGGTTTGCATTTCATTGAGGCGCGACGTAGTGCGGGCGAATTCAAAAGCCCCCGCGCCTTCGGAATAAAGCGCTTCCGGTTCCGCAGCCGCCGAACAGATTAAATTGACGCGGTGTTCGTAGAGGACATCAATCAAAGTGATGAAGCGCTTGGCTTCGTTCCGCATGTCCGGACCCATACGTGGGATATCGCTGAGAATCACAGTGTGAAACGCGGCCTGCAAACTGATGTAATCGGCCGGGCCAAGGGGACGCGCGCACAGCTCCTCAAAGCTTGCCATCGCTACCCCACGAGCGGTACGCGCGATGGAGAGCGTGCGGCCGCGGACAGTGAAGGATTCCGGTTCCGATGGGATATCGTCGGTCAGATGCCGGAAAATACGCTCAAGCTCTGTCGTGGCCGTGGTTGAGAGCGGCGAATGGTACAGGCGTGAGCGGTTAATAAAGCGCGTGCGGTAATCGGTCGGCCCGTCCAACGCGACCAGTTCAAGGCGTGCCTTCACCAACTCAATAAAAGGTAGGAAGCGCGCACGGTTGATGCCATTTTCATAGAGACTGTCGGGCGCGCGGTTGGACGTCATCACGACGATCACACCGGCCTCGATCAATGCCGTGAAAAGCGGACCGAGCACCATCGCATCGCCGATATCCGTGACGTGAAAGTCATCGAAGCACAACAACCGCGCCCCTTCTGCAAGACGCTGGGCGTAACGCACCAAGCCACCATCGCCGCCGGTCTCTTGACCATTGACCAGCGCGCGGTTGATCTCGCCATGGGCTTCCTGCATGAAATGGTGGTGGTGGACGCGGCGCTTGGGCTTCACTGGTGCACCGTCAAAAAAGATATCCATCAGCATGGATTTTCCACGCCCGACATCGCCATAGATATAGACTCCACGCGGGCTGTCTAAGTCCTCGCGCGACGAGCGGGCAAAAAGATTGAAGCCGCGCCGTGCTGGCAACGGCGCAGCCAGCCCCGCCGCTAAGCGATTGTGTAGCGCCTGCAGACGCACAGCCGCCGCTTCCTGATCAAGATCGGTGAGGATCCCTTCCGCCGCGTTCGAAAGCAGCGCGCGGTATGCTTCCAATGGTCCAGCCACGCCGTCTCTGGACGCCGAATCTTCCAGCCCAGCGCTCATAATTATGCGTTAATGTGACTGATGATCGACCACTTGATAGTGGCCGTCACGGAGGTCGCCGAACATCATCGGTACTTCCGGATGGGATACCGGCAATCCGGTTTCGTCTATCAGCAGATTCTGCTCCGACACATAGGCTTCGTAAGCAACTTCATCGTTCTCGGCAAGGAGATGATAATAGGGCTGCTCCTTGGCTGGCCGGATATCCTCAGGGATTGCCAGCCACCATTCCTCTGTATTACTGAATTCCGGATCGACGTCATAAATGACGCCACGGAACGAATAAACGCGGTGCTTGACGACCTGTCCGATGGCAAACTTTGCAGCTTTCACGACCCTTACCCAGGCTGTTCACTCAAATCTGATGCATCATTTGCGCCAGATTTTTTGGATTTAGCAAATGAATTATGAATTTTCCCTCACACCGGAAATTAATTCTAAGTCAACTCTGCCATCCACGTTTCGTCGAAATTTATGCAGCATGTAATCGTGGTGGTGATTAATCTCTGGTTGGCAATTAGTCTCTTTTGGAACATGAGGCGTTTAGCTCAATGGCTTGGCCATGCGGCGTATTTAGATAAGCACGCCGCCAATCTTCCTTGCGTCCGGCTAACTCAGTTGGCGATGCTAAACCCTTGTCAGCAACTAATTTTTCCAACGCCGTCAACCATTGGCGATAATAGACGGCAATGGGATCGCCCGACGCACCACCCTGCCCGCCATGATCACTCGCTATCTCGGCGCCTAAATATTGCGCCCATTCGGGCCAGCTGAAATGTCCTTCGGCGGAGAGCCGCACCGCCATGGCGAAAGCCTGAGCCTGCCATGGCTCAGCAAACAGCGGGCCGTCCGCGGCGAGGGGAAGCGACGGCGTCGCTGTCAGTTGCGCTTTATCTACCATTTCGTGTTTAGGCCGGATCGAGATAATCATCCCATAGGTCGATATAGAGACTGTCATGAGCCCATGCGGCCGTGCCCCAGACCTCCTGCGCCGCGGTTCGCATCATACGGCGACAAAAGTCTCGCCCACCGACGCCACGTCCGTCAAGCCGACCCCTAACCGATTTGCTCTTTGTGCCCAACCCAGTAGGGTTTGCGCAACTCGCGCTTTAATATTTTTCCGGGACCCGACAGCGGTAGTGGCTCGTCCCAAAAGTCGATTCCCTTTGGCACCTTATAACCGGCAATCTTGCCATGGCAAAAGGCGATTAAATCCTCTGCCTTGACCGGGTGGCGCAATTGGATGGCCGCATGTACTGCCTCGCCCCACTTTTCATCTGGAATGCCGAACACAGCGGCCTGCAATACTGCCGGATGCTGGTGCAGGACCTCTTCGACTTCAGCGCAATAGACGTTCTCGGCGCCGCTAACGATCATGTCCTTGGCGCGGTCCATTAGGAAAATATAATTATTCTCATCGGCATAGCCGAGATCTCCAGAGTAATACCAGCCTCCGTGGAGCACCGCTTCCGTCTCCGCCAGTTTATTCCAATAACCCTGCATGACGTTGGGGCCTTGCACGACGATCTCGCCGATCTCAAGGGGTGCGCATTCATCACCCATCTCGTTCACCACACGCACCGCCACACCGGGAACTGCCTGACCGCAGGAACGCAGCAGATCCGAATGCGGCATGCGCTCTTCATGACGCAGCACTGTGGCCAGCGGCGCCAGTTCCGTGGCGCCATAAAGATGGACGAATTCGGCGTCGGGAAAAGCCGCGATAGCACGCCGAATCACTTCCGTAGCAATCGGCGAAGCGCCATGAGCTACCGTACGTAAGCACGATACATCACGCGGATTGGCGTGCTGTTCCTCAGCCAATGCAGCAAGCATGACCGGCACACCGAGGGGCTGCGTAGCGCGGTCGCGTGATATCTGGTCCAAAATATCTGCTGGATTAAACGCCGGGATAATCAATTGAGCGCCGCCGCTCCATATGCTGGCAATGACGGAATTGGACCCTGCAGCATGGAACAAGGGTGCCATCACTATCGATATATCTTCAGACACCGGCTGAGTGATGGATGCCCAGTTATGGTAATTGGCGATCAGATTACGGTGGCTCAGCATCACGCCTTTGGATGCGCCCGTGGTGCCACCCGTATAAAAGAGCCCTGCCAGAGTTTGCTCGGTAACGCCCTCACCCAATTCAATTTCTTCGGATTCCCTGATCAGGGTCTCGTATCCGTCGGGAATTTGGATAACGCGCTCGACATACGCAGCCAAGTTGCCAGGCTCGGAGTCTATTAAGAGGATTTTAGCGCCCGAATCCTGCAGCGCATAGGAGAGCTCGGGTTCGGCATGCCGGGTGTTAAGCGGTACCACTACGAATCCGGCCGCCGGCACTGCCATATAGGTCTCGATATATTGGTGCGAATTGGCAGCCAGGATGGCGACCCGGTCGCCCGGTGCCAGACCGAGCGTCCTCAGTGCCCCGCCCAGACGCCGGCAACGCGCCGTCATCTCGGCGTAGTTCATGCGGATATCGCCATAAATCGTGGCTGGATTACCAGCGTAATGGCGGCCGGCGTGGCGTAACGGATCAGCGAGTGTATGCATGTTCGGGCCAAAGCTGGTTTGGAATGGCTCCAGGTTAACTTGTTCCGCCTCTCATCTCCAGGTGCTGAGTTGTTCATAATTTTGAAACAACGCGACGAGAAGTGGCAAACTGAGGGCAGGACCGAAAGAAGATTAAGTAGGAAGACTGCACGCCACGCTATTCGGCCTATCTAAACGCAGAACAATCTTGCCCGCATGTATGCGTAGGCCTTGGCATCGCGCGGGGTTTGGTACGCGCCTATATCTGGTCCGTGCTGGCGGTCGATGAAAACGCTGTATTTGCAGAGGAAAACCGCGTCTGCCTAGCCAATCTCAAGTGCGCCAAGCCGATCGTTAAAAGCGATCGGCTGCCGAGGCATGGCAGCCGCGCCTAACGGGCCAACCGTGAGAAAAAACCCCTCCCCTAACGGCAATAACAGCCGCCTTACTTTGCGTTTGGTGGTTGCATGCCTGCGTTGATGCGCTTATGTGAGCGCCATCATATTTTTACTTAGCCTATTGCACCGCTGCCGCCTGTTGCCCTAGCGGCGGGCGGCGAGGAATGAACTCTCGTGTTGCCACGCAAGACATTTGCCATCATCTCGCATCCAGACGCCGGTAAGACGACGCTGACTGAGCGTCTGCTACATGCCGGCGGCGCCATTCATTTGGCCGGCGACGTCAAAGGACGCGGTGAGCGCAGGCGCACACGCTCGGATTGGATGTCGATCGAGCGCGAACGGGGCATTTCGATTTCAAGCTCGGTGATGACGTTCGAACATGCTGGAATCACATTCAACCTTCTGGACACGCCCGGCCATGAGGATTTTAGCGAAGATACCTACCGCACCCTGACGGCAGTCGATTCTGCGGTCATGGTAATAGACGCCGCCAAAGGTATCGAGAGCCAGACGCAGAAATTATTCGAGGTGTGCCGTCTGCGCGATATTCCAATTCTCACCTTCATCAATAAAGTCGACCGCGAAGGCCTGAGTCCGTTCGAATTGCTTGACGAGATCGAGCGGGTCCTGGCGCTCGATGTCTGCCCGATAGTATGGCCGGTCGGCATGGGTGGCCTGTTTCACGGCTGCTTCGAATTCCACGGTAGCAAGTTTCTCACCTCAAAGAACAGCGCCGCGGGGCGCTTCGATACGATCCGCGCCACCAGCGGCGTGCACGACCCTCATTTCGACAGCTGTATTTCCAACGAGGTGCTGCCGAGCTTCCGAGAGGACGCAGAACTGGCGCTTTCCGCCTATTCGGAATTCAATCAGACGAGCTACCTCGAAGGCCATCTAACGCCGGTATTTTTTGGCTCGGCGCTTAAAGATTTTGGCGTTGGTGAACTGCTGCAGGCGCTCACAGACCATGCGCCGACGCCTGGTCCACAGCCAGCTGAGCCACGCGACATCCAGCCGCAAGAGAATAAAGTCACGGGCTTCGTGTTCAAGGTACAAGCCAACATGGACAAGAATCACCGCGACCGGGTAGCCTTTTTCCGCCTTTGCTCCGGACGCTTCAAACGCGGCATGAAGTTAAAACAGGGGCGCAATGGCAAGACCATCGCGATCAACAACCCCACCTTCTTCTTTGCTCAGGATCGTCAATTGGCCGAGGACGCCTATCCCGGCGATATTATCGGCATCCCCAACCACGGTACACTGCGTGTCGGAGATACCCTGAGCGAGGGAGAGGAGTTGCGCATCACTGGCATTCCCAATTTCGCCCCCGAAATCCTCCGCCGGGTGCGCCTCGGAGACCCCATGCGGATGAAGCAATTACGCGGTGCGCTCAGTGATTTGGCCGAAGAAGGTGTAACCCAAGTGTTCCGCCCGCGTGTCGGCGCACAATGGATCGTCGGCGTTGTCGGCCAACTGCAACTCGATGTTTTAGTGTCACGCATTCAAAACGAATATCAGGTCGCCATCGCCCTCGAGGCGGCGCCCTACGAGACCGCGCGATGGCTTGCTGCCGACGAGGCGCAAAAGCTAAAAGAATTTGAAAAGAGCCAGCAAGCAAATCTTGCCGATGACCGCGATGGCTGCCCGGTTTTCCTAGCGCGCAACGCCTGGGAACTCGACTACATCGCCAAAAAATGGCCCGGGATAAGGTTTAATGAAGTTCGCGAGCGCGGGTGAGAGCCGAACGAGGACTGCTTCGCGGCTCGGTCACCACTTCCACCAAATTCTTTTGTTTAACAATATTAACGTATAACAATTAAAATCGTTCCTCGCACTTGGCCCGCTCGAATTGACGTTGCTCAGCATCGGCACCAGAATGTGACCAAGAAAAAGCGTCGTCAGCTAAGGTACAAAATCGTTGGTGTGGATAGCTCCAAGTGCTTCGCCGCGATGCTCGCAGTTGGAGACGGGTTTGAGGTAGCGCCGAAAGATGCACCCAGTGCCAAAACCGGACAACTATTCCTGAAACCGCGCCACAGCGCGCGTGACTGGACGTTGCGTTTCTTCTCCGGCCAAATTGTCGCCGTGCATAGCGTTCTCTCCTTCCCATTCCATAAGAGATAGGGTGGCATCGAACAATTGTACAAGTGATGACATTCTGTCCATAGGTGAAGGAATGGCGGGGGTAGAATAGAGATGCGGTTGAAGGGTAAGAAAGCGATTGTCACCGGCGCCGCGGCCGGGATCGGGCTTGAGACGGCGCGGCGCTTCGCCAAGGAAGGAGCGCTCGTGGTCCTGTCGGATATCGATAGCGGTGCGATTGAAGCAGCCGCGGCAGAAATTAGTGGCGCGCTGGCCATCTCGGCAGACGTCACCGACCAGGGACAGGTTGATGGGCTGGTGGCCCAGTCGATTTCTGCCATGTGCGGCCTCGACATACTGGTCAACAATGCCGGCATTCCAATGCTGGGCGGGGTTGAGACCCTCGCCGAGGCTGATTGGGATCGCGAATTGGACGTCAATCTAAAGAGCGTTTACCGCACTGGACGGGCCGTCTGGCCGCATTTCAAGGCACAAGGAAATGGCGTAATTCTAAACACCGCATCTATTGCCGGGCTAACCGGCAGCGCCGGCCAGGCGAGTTACGGCGCAGCGAAGGCTGGCGTAATCAATCTTACGCGCTGCATGGCGATCGACGGAGCCGCTATTCCGATCCGTGTCAACTGTATCTGTCCAGGGTTTATCGAAACGCCAATGCTGATGAATTATCTCTCCGGCCAGGACGACCCTAAAGCAGCGCGCGCCCACGTCGATAAGATGCATCCCCTAGGCGGCATCGGTCGGCCGGCAGATATTGCCGGCGGCTTTGTCTATCTCGCGTCAGACGAAGCCGTCTGGATCACCGGCACAGAGCTCACCATCGACGGCGGCCTAACGGCGGGGATCTAGCTGGCCTCGTTGTAGTTTACTAAGGGCCCTCAGCATTCACCCATCGCGACCTCTCTCTTGCTCGCTTGGCACGGCCCGGACACAGCCGTAAACTGTAGTTGCAACGAGGTGGCCAAAGCGCCAGAAAGTTGGGAGAAGAGCATGAAAGTGCACATCAATTGCGATATGGGCGAGGCCTATAGTATTTACACCTGCGGAGACGATTTGGCGATCATGCCCTATGTAAGCCAAGCTAATATTGCGTGCGGCTACCATGCTTCCGACCCAAGCGTCATGCAAGCTACCGTGCGCCTCGCCAAAGCGCATGGCGTTTCCGTCGGCGCACATCCGTCCTACCCGGACCGCCAGGGTTTCGGCCGGCGCGCTATGAAGCTTGACCCTGATGAATTGCTCGACTGTCTGGTCTATCAGGTAGGCGCGCTGAAAGGCTTTCTTGATGCCGAGGGCATGGCGCTCAACCATGTCAAACCGCATGGCGCCCTGAACGGTGTCGCCTGGGACGATGAGGCAACATGCCGCGCCATCGGTCTCTGCGCACAAACCTTTGGGGTACCAGTGATGGCGATGTCGGGCACCGGCCACGAAAAGACCTACGGCGCGCTCGGCGTTCCGATCATCTTCGAAACGTATGTTGATCTCGACTATAACGATGCCGGTGAAGTGGTAATAACCCGCGAGCACACGGCCATCGAACCCGAAGTGGCCCTCGCCCAGGCGCGACGAGCTGCCCATGACGGCATGGTCATGGCGCTTTCCGGCAAATTGGTGGCGGTAAAATGCCAATCCATCTGCGTCCATTCCGACACCCCTGGCGCCGTCGGGGTCGCCAAGGCGATCCACGCTGAACTGATATAGACCGCCTCCACCATCACCGACCGAACAGGAAACTATGAAGAAAGTTCTTATCGCCAACCGCGGCGAAATTGCCTGCCGAATTATCAAGAGCTGCCGCACTCTGGGGCTTCAGACCGTCGCTATACACTCGGAGGCCGATGCCAACGCCAAACATGTGGTTGCGGCTGACGACGCTCACGCCATTGGTCCGGCAGCGGCCAAGCAGAGCTATCTTGTGGCCAAGAAGGTGCTCGATGTAGCAAAGGATAGCGGTGCCGATGCAGTCCACCCCGGCTATGGTTTTCTCGCCGAGAACGCCGATTTTGCTCGCGCCGTGGCTGGTGCCGGGATGACCTGGATCGGCCCCAACCCGAAAACCATTATCGACATGGGCGACAAGGCGCGTGCGCGCAATCTGGCAGAGGATGCCGGCGTGCCCATTGTGCCCGGCAGCCGGCGATTCGTCGCGGGCGAAAATGAGGGGCTCGACGCAGCCGGCGAAGAAATCGGCTTTCCGCTCCTGGTGAAAGCAACGGCGGGCGGCGGAGGCATCGGCATGAAGCGGGTGGACGAACCGGCCGCCCTGCAGGAGACCGTCGAAGCAACCGAGAATATGGCCGAGAAAGCCTTCGGCGACGGCACGATCTATCTCGAAAAATTGATCGAGAGACCTCGCCATATCGAAATTCAACTGTTCGGCTTCGGCGATGGCAAGGTGGTGCATTTTTTCGAGCGCGAATGTTCCATCCAACGCCGCTTCCAAAAGATCATCGAAGAATCGCCGGCCCCCGGACTTCCGCCTGCGATCCGTGATGCCATGGCCAATGCAGCCATGGCACTCGCCACGCAAGAAAACTACCGGGGTGCGGGTACCATCGAATTTATCATGGCTCCGGACGGCAAGTTCTATTTTCTTGAAATGAACACCCGCATCCAGGTTGAGCATCCCGCCACCGAAATGATTACCGGCGCAGATCTCGTTAGCCTGCAACTGCGCCTGGCCCGTGGCGATGATCTTTCGGCACTCACCCAGGATAGCATCACTGCCAGTGGCCACGCCATCGAATGCCGCATCTATGCCGAAAACCCGGCCAAGAATTTCTTGCCTTCTCCAGGTCCGTTGGACGTGTTCCAGCCGCCGCCCGAAAGCGACAGCGTGCGCGTTGACACCGGACTCCAGGAAGGCGATCAAGTAACCTATTTCTACGATCCAATGATCGCCAAACTGATCACTCATGGTACCGACCGCGCCCATGCAATAGAGAATATGTTGGCGGCCCTCGACGAATTCCGTATAGAAGGCATCGTAACGAATATTTCCTTCCTAAAGCGCGTCATGGCGCATCCCGCCTACCGGGACGGCGAGACGCATACCGGGTTTGTTGACGAACACAAAGCCGCGCTGATGGAGAATTAGTCCGCCGGCAACCGGCGGTTTGTTGAAGAAGGGGGCCGTCCTTACAGGCGGTTGGAGGTAGCTGCGCATGATTTTTGACGAGGCCGTTTTTTCGCCCGGCGGCGACCGCTACATCAGGGTCGAATTCGGCAATGAGATGAACCTTGAACTTAATTTCATGGCGCAGGGATTGGCCGGCGCGCTCGCCGAATCCGGCACTAAGGGACTGGTAGAAACGGCGCCCTGCTTCGCCACACTCCTCGTACATTACGAGCCGCGCGAAATTTCTTACGACGATATGGTGATGGAGCTTAAAAGCCTGATTGCCTCCCTCGGCTCGTCCGACGAAATCGAGATAGACAGCCGCCTCTTTACCTTCGAGACGCTCTATCTCGACCCCTGGACCAAGGAGTGCATCGACGACTACCGTGAAAAACTAAATCCGGATAAGGAATACGATCCGGATTTTGTTGCCCGACTCAACGGTTTAGAAGACCGTCACCAACTGGTGCGCGTCCATTCGAGCACTGAATATTGGGTCGCCTCGCTGGGCTTCTGGCCGGGCCTGCCGTTTTTACAACCGCTCGATCCGCGCGCTATGATTACCTGCCCCAAATACAATCCTCCGCGCACTTGGACGCCACAAGGCACGGTGGGAATGGGCGGCTCGGCTTCAGCAATTTATCCGGTGGCAACGCCTGGCGGCTATCAGTTGTTCGGTCGCACGCCAATAACGATTTGGGACACCGCCAAGCGCTTTGATGTGTTCCGGGGCAACATCGTGCTGTTCAAGCCCGGCGACCGTATCAAATTCCAGCCCGTCACCCGCGAGGTCTATGACGATGCCGAGCGCAAGATCGAGGACGGCAGCTACGTCTACAACATCATCGAGTATCAGAAGTTCTCGGTGCGCAATTACAAAGAATGGATAGGCAAACTTGACACCAGCGAGCGGTTTTAGGGAGAGATCGGGACATGCTTGAAATCATCAAACCTGGCCTGGAGACCTCGATCCAGGATTTCCCCGGCCGCGTCGGCTATTGGAACCAGGGCTTCCCGCCGTCCGGACCGATGGACAACTGGTCGTTCCGGCTCGCCAATATCCTTGTCGGCAACGATGCCGGCGCTCCCGGTCTTGAGTCTCAATTCATGGGCCCCACCCTCAAGTTCCAGCAGGATGGCGTGATTGCCGTCACCGGCGCCAATATGGGGCCGAAGCTGGATGGTGAAGAAATCCATACGTGGGAAAGTGTCGCCGTCAAGGCTGGCCAAACTCTGTTGATGGGCCCGGCGTTCCAGGGCGCGCGCGGCTATCTTGCAGTGGCCGGAGGCATCGACGCGCCGGAATGGCTGGGTTCGGCATCGACCTTCCACAAGGCCAGCGTCGGCGGCCTCGACGGCAACGCCATCAAGGCCGGCCAGGTACTACCAGTAAAAACCGGCGTAGGCTGGGCCGGGCGACGCGTGAAAGAAGCCTGCCGGCCACAGTTCGCCACGGACAAAATATGGCAAATCGAGGCGGTCGCCGGACCGAATGACGATTGGATTGACGCGGCCGGCCATGCGCAATTCCTCTCCACCAATTGGAAACTCGAAGCACGCAGCGACCGCACCGGCTACCGCCTCGACGGACCGGACTGGACTTTCACCGAAAAAGCCACCAACAAGCCGCCGGCGAACGGCGAGTTTCCCTCCAATATCGTCGATCATGGCTATCCCATGGGCGGCATCAATCTATGCGGCCAGAAACCCATCATCCTAGTGAATGACGGGCCTTCTATGGGCGGATTCATCGTGCCCTATACGGTGCCCTCGGCAGCATTTTGGAAGCTCGGCCAGATCAAGCCCAACGAATTTCTCAGCTTCAACCGCGTCAGCGTCGAGGACGCGCAGGCGCTCCGCATCGAACTCGACGATTTGTGCGATGAAAGTTCCATCGAATAATAAATAGGGAGACCCCGACATGGCAGAACAAGTAATGACCCAGGCACCCGGAAACGTGTGGAAAGTGTTGGTCAAGGAAGGTGACAGCGTCGTGGCGGGCGATACGCTGTTTATATTAGAAGTCATGAAGACCGAAGTACCGCACGACGCCGAATCCCCCGGCAAAATAACAAAACTGCACATCGCCGAAGAAGACGCCGTCGATGTCGGCCAATTGGCTGTTGAGATCGAATAAAATTAATTAGCCTTCCAGAGGAGAGGGCGAATAGCAGCGGCCGTTCGATAATATGAGTCGCGACGATGATCAGGATTTTTTGCCAACGGCATTGTTGAGGGTTTAATTACCGCGCTCTTGCTGTGGCGGTTCTTCCCTGCCATCGCGCGCAATTCCTCCTTCACCTTCAAAGGTTAAAACATCGACCCAACAGAGGTCGGGCGCGAATTAGGCGCGCGGGATAAATGGGGCTACCTCAGCCCGCGAAAGCGCGCTTACTTCGGAGCAGTCTCCGCAAAACTCGGGCGCGTGATCACATCGTCATACCAGGAGGCAAGATTAGCCGCATCATTGCGCCAGTCCTTACCGTGGCGAAACTCCATATGTCCGATGCCCATCACGGCGCAAATCATGTCCATCCGCGTTCCGCCTTCAGCCAACGCTTCGGTCTGGCTATCAAGCGCCGCCACGGCACGCGCCATCCGTTTCGCGTAGCGCGTCTTTAGCGTCGCGCTCTGTTCACCATCGGGTAGCACCTGTTGTAGACGAAGTTGCACACTGGCGTCAGCAAGGCCGTGGCCGATCATCATGCGGGTACGCCACAGCCATTGGTTGGCTTTAGGATACAGCGTAGGACCAGTGCCGATGGAATCGAGATACTCGCAAATCAACGAGCTTTCCAGCAACACCGTGCCATCATCCAACATCAGCACCGGAATGAGCTTAAGCGGATTAAGCCGCGCTAACTGATTCGATTCGAACGGATTGGTGGCCTCCTCGTTGAGTTTGATGCCGTGCTCGCGCGCCACGATCGACGCTTTGCGCCCAAACGGCGAAGTCGGTGCAGTGTAAAGCTTCATACTTTCATTCCCTTTGTGACACTTAATCTAAGTTAATTCCTCGAACGGATTCTCGCCACCCGGATTTTCCACTTCCACAATCCAGACGTCCGGATCGAATTTGATTTCCGATTCCAGGCGTTCTTCGATGTCCGTGTCGGGCAGCCAATCTTCGCCGCTTGAGCGCTGCCACTCGGTGCCGCCAGAAAACGAAGTGATGCGGGCAAAGAGCGCTGCACTGCCGTCGAGGCGGTTTACTTTTACAAACAGCGCGCCGGCGTCGGCGTCGCCGCGCCTTCGCAGCATGGCGGTGAACAGCTTGCGTTCACAAAGACGGATTCCCGCCTGCACCAACAGACTGGTTTTGATGCGTGGTTCCATAAATACCCTTAACGCCCGATTTCGCCACCGTTGCAAGCCCTTCCTCCCCAGCGGACAGGGAGAGTTGGGTGGGAGGGGAGAGCAAAGGGGCTTTCGCGCACTCAGGTCGCCTCTTTTCTCCAAACTCCCTTCTCCTCGAGGAAGGGAGACTGGCTAGGAGGTAGCCAACCCAGCGCGTCCCAGCTAGTTTGCACGCGCTATGACGAACGAACATGAAAACGACAATACTAACGCTGCGCTGAACCGCGCTATGGCGGAAACGCTAGCCCATTACAACAGCTCGCCGGAATCCTTTTGGCAGGGTACGCGCAACCATGATGTGAGCCAGAATATTTCTGCCTTGCTCGATGCCATCAAAGGCGAGGCACCGTTCGCCATTTTGGACTTCGGCTGCGGGCCGGGGCGCGATTTGAAGCGAATTTCTGAACTTGGGCATCATCCGGTCGGGCTCGATGGCTCGGGCGAATTTGCAGCAATGGCGCGCGCCCATTCAGGCTGCGAGGTCCTGCAACAGAATTTCATTACCCTCGACTTGCCGCCGATGCGCTTCGATGGCGTGTTCGCCAACGCCTCACTCTTTCATGTACCTAGCGCCGCTCTGTCGAGGGTTTTAGGCGATTTGTTTGCCACGTTGAAGCGGGGCGGCGTCCTGTTTGCTTCCAATCCGCGCGGCCACAATCAGGAAGGCATGGAGCGTGGCCGCTATGGTTGTTTCCATGATTTCGAAAGCTGGGGTGCTTATGTCTCAGGCGCCGGCTTCGTGGAGATCGATCATTATTATCGCCCGGCAGGCCAACCACGCGAGCGCCAGCCCTGGCTAGCGACCGTCTGGCGTAAACCTTAGAAAGAGAATCCTTGCCGCTTTAGGGCGAGACATTGTATAGGCGCCGGCGATGGCCCCACCGCTTCTTATTTTACGTGATATCAACCTACGCTTCGGCGCCGCGCCGCTATTGGAGGGGGCGGAACTATCTGTTTCTGAGGGCGAGCGCCTGTGCCTGGTCGGGCGCAATGGCTGCGGAAAATCCACCTTGTTGAAGATCGCCACCGGAACAGTCGAGGCTGACACCGGCGAGCGTTTCGTCCAGCCCGGTGCGACGCTCCGCTATCTGCCGCAGGAACCCAATTTGAGCGGCTTTGCCACCGTTTTAGCGGCGGTTGAAAACGACCTTGGCCCCGGCGACGATATGCACCGGGCGCGCACGCTAGTCGAGCGCCTCGGCCTCACTGGAAACGAAAACCCGGCGCATCTCTCAGGCGGTGAGACCCGGCGCGCCGCGCTCGCCCGCGCACTCGCGCCATCGCCCGATATTCTGCTGCTGGACGAGCCCACCAACCATCTTGATTTACCGGCTATCGAATGGCTCGAGAAAGAGCTTAAATCCATGCGTGCGGCGCTAGTGTTGGTCAGCCACGACCGGCGCTTTCTCGAAAACCTGTCGCGCGCCACGGTGTGGCTGTCCGACGGCGCGATCCACCGCATCGACAGTGGCTTCGCCGAATTTGAACCCTGGCGGGACGATTTTATCGAGCGCCGCGATAGCGAACGCCGCAAACTGAAGCGCAAGATCGAGGCTGAGACCATGTGGCTGCACAAAGGCGTCACGGCGCGGCGAAAACGCAATCAGGGCCGCCTCCGGGCTCTGATCGCGCTCAGAACGAAACAAAGCGAGCAACGCGCACAGACCGGTAATGTTAATTTGGAGGCCAGCGAAGCCAGTAGCTCCGGCAAGCTGGTAATCGAGGGCAAGAACCTCTCCAAATCTTACGCCGGAGCGCCAGTGATTGAAGATCTCTCGGTGCGCATCCCGCGTGGTGCACGGCTCGGCATTGTCGGTCCTAACGGCGCCGGCAAAACCACCCTCATCAACATACTGTGTGGGACTCTGACGCCGGATAGCGGCACCATCCGCCTCGGCTCCAACCTTCAAATGGCCACCCTCGATCAACAACGCGAGCAACTCGACGGCCACGCCACCCTAAAAGATGCGCTGACTGGCGGCGGCGAAATGCTTTCAGTGAACGGAAAGGCGCGCCATGTGGTCGGCTATATGAAGGATTTTCTTTTTCTACCCGAACAGGCACGCACGCCCGTGAGCGTACTATCCGGCGGCGAGCGTGGACGGCTGATGCTAGCGCGTGCCCTGGCGCGGCCGAGCAATCTACTTGTGCTCGACGAACCGACCAACGACCTCGATCTCGAAACCCTCGACCTGTTGCAGGAGACCCTTGCCGATTATGGGGGCACGGTGTTGTTGGTGAGCCATGACCGCGACTTTCTCGACCGCGTGGCAACGTCGGTGATCGCCTGGGAAAACAGCGGAAAATGGCTCGAATATGCCGGCGGCTACAGCGACATGATGATTCAGCGCCGTGGCGCAGCAGCGCCGGAACGCCGCGCCGTCGAGCCACGCAAAAAACAATCTCAAACAGCGACTACAGGTGCTGCAACCCCGACACCGGCCAAACTTTCCTACAAAGACAAATATGCGCTGGAGAACTTACCTAAACGCATTGCGGCGCTGCAAGATGAGATCACGGCGCACAACAAGGTGCTAGCCGATGGCGCGCTGTTCTCTCGTAATCCACATACCTTTGAGGCGGCGGCAACCGGATTAAAGCAAGCCGAAGCGGCACTGGAGGCAGCCGAAGACCAATGGCTAACGCTAGAATTAGCGCGCGAAGAAGCGGAGAATCCATAATTGATGCAAAGCTCCGAGTAATTCGCGCTGTGTCCATTACTAGCGCATATAGGAGCCGCCCGTAACGTCGATGGTGTTGCCAGTGGCGTGGCGCGCACGCCCGGAAGATAAGAACGTGATAATTTCAGCGACATCCTCAGGCGGGGTTAATTCGCCGAGTGGCATATCGCCTATTGCTGCCTCCAGCACTTCGGGTGGCGCGCCCTGAATCGCCATTTCCGTCGCGCACCATCCTGGTGATACGCAATAGGCGAGCACTCCATCCTTCGCAAAGGAGCGAGCAATGGTGCGGGTCAGCCCTCCTAACCCGCCCTTGGTTGCGGCGTAATGGCTGTATTGGGCAAGCTCGCCGCGATAGGCGCCGCGGCTCGTCACATTGACGATGACGCCGCCGTTGCGGGAGCGAAAATGTTGAATGGCGGCACGGCAAAGATCGGCCGGCGCCTGCAGATTGATTTGCAGCGTCCGAGCCCAGGAGGCGTGCCAGTTATCTAGGCTCCAATCGACCTCGGCGGGTTCGTAGACCGCGGCGTTATTAACCAGCACATCGATTTGCCCCTTCCACGCTAGTGCATCGGTCCACAGGCGCTCAACATCTCCGGGCACCGCAAGGTCGGCGGATATTGCCAGGCACCGCTCCGCTCCCGCTGCTTCGCCGAGGCTCGCCGCCGCCTCATGGCTGCTGCCGTAATGCAGGATCACATCGCCGCCTGCTGAGATGGCTTGCTCGAAAGCCGCTTTACCGATGCCGCGTGAGGCGCCGGTCATGAGAATTGTCTTGCCGCTCAATTCAGCCACTATTTTTCTCCCTTGATTCTATAAAAATCTGTCGATGGTAAAGCAATTCAGATCTACTTCCGGCTGTTGTCCCGAGATGATGTCGGCAATCGCCCGTCCTGAGCCGCTGTCACTCCAACCACGCCCGCTCCCAGCACCAGAATCTTCATCGCCGCCGTCCTAAATCGATTTGCATTGGCGCAATGGTAGTACAGCCCTAAGATGAGCCCTAGAAAATTGCAGATAATTCAGCGGAGAGACTTCGAGATGGCATTTACAGAAGTGAACGGCGCCAATCTCTGGTACGACGTGACGGGCGAAGGCGATCCAGTAATCCATATTCACGGTGCCGGGTTCGGCCATTTCAATTTCGCTACAGCGACCCCGATCGAATCGAAATATTTTCAATGCGTCGATTATGATCAGCGCGGCTACGGCCAATCCGACAAACCTATCCAGGATTACGACATGGAAGTGTGGGCCGACGATGTCGCCGGGCTCATGGACTTTCTCGGCCTTGAAACCGCCCAAATACACGGCACCTCCATGGGCGGAATGGTGGCCCAGGTGTTCGGCGCCAAATACAGCCACCGCACGCGGCGTCTGATCATAAATTGCTCCGCCGCTAAGCTCGATCTCGCGGGCCGGCTCACCTTCAAGACATGGATCGATATTGCCGAATCGATGGGCTGCGGCAGCCGCGCGCTGGCCGAGCTGTTGGCGGTCCAGGCGCTGTCACGCAAATTTCTCGACGGCCCTGACGGCCCCGGCGCCGTCAACATGATCCAAGACATTCTCGAGCGCTCCAACCGCAAGGAGGTCTTTCAACGCGCCTGCCAGGCGATGATCGACATGGATCTCAGAGATTGGGCGACCAGCATCGATGCCCCCACCCTGGTCATCGGCGGCGATGAGGACATCATGACGCCATGGGAAGTCGGCCCCGATGGCTGCGGTCAAGAGTGGCTGGCGAAAAACATTCCGGGCGCAGTAAAATATGTCGTCAAAGGCTCAAATCACTCGTCCTTGTTCGACGGCACCGAGGAAAACATGCGCGTCGTGGTAAATTTCCTCCAAGCCAACAACGACCTGACCGCGGCACTGGCGTAGACCAAGCTGGCTCCACTCACTTGAAGGCGTCGCGGCGCGCCATGACGGGGAGTGCGATTGCGGCGAGGACCAGCGCGAGGGCCGCGAACTCAGCCACGCCTAGCGGCTCGCCGAGCGCAAATGCGCCCGAAAAGACGCCAACCACAGGGGCAATCATCACGCCAATAGTGGTCATGCCGACGGGAAAGATGCGCACCACCTCGAAATAGGCGTAGAGGCACAGGGTAGTAGCAATAAAAATATTGTAGAGCACGCCGAGAATCGGCCATAGGCCAGGAAACGCAACCCCGTCGTAATCCGCGAAGACCGCGCCGATGGCAAGTGGCACCGAGTTCAACAATGATTGCCATGTGACCAGTACCAAGGTGGGAACGGTCCAAACCACTTTCTTGTGGGCAATGGTAGCCGCGGCCCAGATAATTGCCGTCACCAGCATCAAAGCCATGCCGACTGGCGCTCCGCCTAGAGTTTTGATATCCGCGATAAGCAATAGCGCCATACCACCGAGGCCGAGAAGCAGGCTAGCGAGTTTACGCCAGGTGATCGGTTCAGCCAGCAATAAGGCGCTGAGAGGAATTGCCCAGATCGGCATGGTATAGGCCATCACCGCAGCACGGCCGGAGCCAGTTTGCAGCACGCCATATCCCGATAGCACGGTAAAGGCAAAGATCAGCACGGTCACCAGCAGGAGGGGCAGCCACTGATCTCGCGGAATTTTCAGCGAATATCCCATATGACGGCAGAGTGCCGCCAGGCAGAGACCGCCGAAGAAAATCGCGATGGCGCGGAAAGTAAAAACCGGAATGGCCTCCATGCTTATTTTCATGACCGGCCAGTTGAAGCCCCAAAAGATGCCGACCGCGAGCAGCAACATGAGCCCACGCAACGGATAGAATGTGCCCCGCCACTTCACGGGAGTCGCCGTTTTGGTAGGTCCGGTGTCACGGAGGTACCGTCTGCCAATCGAGGCGTACGCGGAGCAGCGTCGCTATTCCGCGCAGCGTGGAGGCGTTCCAAGGCGCTGGCGTGCGGTACCGAGGACCTTCTCGCAAGCAAGCGCGGCAGCGAGCAGGCGTTCCTCGCGCCCACCGCAAGAGATTAACTGCAGCCCAACCGGCATGCCCGCACTATCCAGCGCCGCTGGCATGGTTATCGAACACAGCTCGAGCAAATTAACCGGATGGGTATTTTGCGTCATCCGGCCGAGATAATGCTTATAGGAGTCCAGATCCGCGACCTGTTCCACGGTCGGCGGTGTCACCGCCAAGGTCGGTGTGATCAAGACATCGACATGGCGCAGCTTGTCGTTGGCGATACGGGCCAGGCCGGCGATGCGCCGTAGCGCCTTGAGATATTCAATCGCCGTAATATTACGCCCATCGGCGAAGCGCTCGGCCACGTTTGGGTCTAGTGTCGAAACGCGATCAGGATAATACTCCTCAATGAAAGACAACCCCTCAGCGCCGAAAATACCGCCTCGGAGCGAACTTTCCCGCGCCAACGTGGCTTCCGGAAATGATACCGAAACCATGCGCGCACCTTTGGCGCTGAGTTCGGCAATTGCCTGACGAACGCCCTCGGCGATGCCGGGCGAACAGCCGTCCCAAAAATGCTCATCACACAGCGCGAAAGTAATGTCGCCGACCTCGGCGCCGTCGACGCTTTGAAAGAACACCTCGGCGTCCGAGTGCGCCGGGTCGATAGCGGCAAAGGCTAGCGCCGAATCGGTGACGTTGCGCGTGAGCGGGCCGGGCGTATCGAAGGTATGGCTAAGCGGCACAATGCCTGCTAGCGACCACCGGCCAACGGTGGTCTTGAGGCCAACATTTCCGGTGACACTGGCCGGAATACGCACTGAGCCGCCGGTATCGGTACCCATCGCCACCACCGCCGAGCCTTGGCTGAGGCTAACGCCAGCGCCGGAGCTGGAGCCACCAGTAACGCGGTGATTTTCACCATCCCAGGGGTTAACCGGCGCACCCCAATGGGCGTTGGTACCGATACCGCCATAGGCGAATTCCACCGTGTGTGTTTTGCCCATGATGACGCTGCGGGCTAACCGCAACGCCTCTGTCACCGGACCCTCTTCACGCCATTTTTCCGGCAGTTCTGCTGGCGAGCCACCAAATATTGGCATGCCGCGCACGCCGTACAAATCTTTGAGCGAAATCGGCATGCCCATCAGCGCGCCGGCATCGTAGCCGGACGCCAGCAATCCATCATTTGCTTTAGCTTCGCGGCGCGCCCGTTCGGCGTCCCAATGTTTATAGGCGCCGAGCGCCGCACCATAGGCCTCGTGCCGCCGCGCGGCTTCATCGACCAGCGCCTCGGAACTGGTATCACCCGCTCGTATTGCGGCAGCGATTACGCGCATGTCGCTGTGAATAATATGATCACTCATTATGATCTCCCGTTTTTATTTGCCCGCATGTTACAGCGAAAGCCCGATCAGGCGAGGGCTTTTGCCGCGCGGCCTTGCGCCACCGCCAAAGCGCCCAGGCGGCATAAGATAAGAACGCCAGATCACTACAGCGTCAGAACGCAGGACTGCTGGCTTATTCCGTCGGCAACACGAATCCCATGTCGCGCTTGCCGGCGATATCATAAATTTCCGCCGAATAATTCTTGATATCACCACGAATGTTGGCCGCGCTAAGCGCCGCAACGAGGGTGTCCATATAGGGATGGGTGAAATGCGCATCAAGCGCGGCCTGGTCATTCCAAACCTCAAAAATAATCGCCCGGTCAGGCGCTGTTACATCAAGCGCCCAGTCATAAATCTGGGCCCCTTCTTCTTTCCGAGAATTTTCGATCGCATCGAGAATCTCCTCTTTGATACGTTCGAACCCGCCCGGCGCAAAATCAAATACCACAGCTACGATCAACATAAGTTCCCCCCCGAATAATTGCTTTTGAACGTCTTAGTTACGGATTATCCCACGCGCTACCCAAATA
This sequence comes from uncultured Rhizobiaceae bacterium, assembly GCA_964413115.1. GTDB lineage: Bacteria > Pseudomonadota > Alphaproteobacteria > UBA828 > UBA828 > PTKB01. The sequence continues at coordinate 33,268 of CAYPSQ010000016.1, forward strand.
TTCCTCGCAATTTCACGAACCAACCGACGCAAACGTCAATCCGCTCGGTTGCCGCCTATTTGTCGGGTGATAAGGCTCCACGACTCATGGCCGAACCATGCGGGTTAAGGCCGTGGCAATCGCCCTGTTATCAATGAGAATTGGGCGCGCAACAAGAGTTATAGCGAGTGGTTAAGCCTCAAGAGGGGTCAAACCTACCGTCTCCGAAGTGCTGCATTGGAATGGTTGGTAGCCCTTGCCACGACAGATAACATTGCTCAGACCACCAAGGCATACGGTTAAGCATGGACCATGACAAGCCATCTATTACCGGCCAGAAGGGCTCAGGGTGAGGAAGTGTGATATGTGGCACCTTGTCACACATTTTCTGTATTATATTTTGTGTTGGCGCGGCCCTTGGAGAATATCAATATAAAACACTGTCAGATCTCTTCTGGCCTCTACAGGATAGAACTAATTTGTTTGTCGACGGGCTCCAACTATGAATCATGAGCGAGACTTAATCAGCCGCCTTAATGAAGGCTCAGTAATCTGCGCAGAAGGATATCTCTTTGAATTAGAGCGCAGAGGTTACCTATCAGCCGGTGCATATGTTCCTGAAGTCGTACTTGATCACCCAGAAGTTGTAACTCAACTGCACCGAGATTTTGTTCACGCGGGATCAGATGTAGTCGAAGCATTCACTTACTACGCGCATCGCGAAAAACTTAGGCAAATTGGAAAAGAAGATTTGCTTGAGCCAATGAATCGCCAAGCATTACAAATAGCCAAGGAAGTATCAAAAACAACAAATACTCTCCTGGCAGGTAACATCTGTAATACCAATACGTATATTGAGGGAGATGAAGAGTCATATAAGTTTGTAAGAACTATGTATGACGAACAGATTGGCTGGGCAATTGATTCAGGGGTCGATTACATTATTGCTGAGACAATTGATTTTGTGGGTGAGGCCAAGATTGCGCTCGAGGCCATCAAAGAGGCAAAGCTTCCAGCAGTTGTCACTTTAGCCATTCACCGCACAGGTGTCACACGTGACCATTTTTCCCCCGAAAACGCGTGCAAACAACTTGAGGATGCAGGTGCTGACGTGGTGGGCCTTAATTGCACGCGTGGGCCAAACACAATGCTACCGCTTCTTAAACCCATATGTGAGGCGCTAACCTGTCCAGTAGCTGCTTTGCCGGTTGCATATCGCACTAACACAACTGAGCCAACGTTCCAGTCCCTTCACGATACGGTATGCCATTGCATTCCAGACAACCGACCATTCCCAACGGCACTTGATCCTTTTACATGCAACCGTTACGAAATTCATGAGTTTACGCGTGCCGCCGTCGATCTAGGCGTCAAGTACTTTGGTTTATGCTGCGGGACTGCGCCTCACCATGTGCGCAGTATGGCAGAAGCACTTGGGCGCCAACCACCTTCCAGCCGATATGCGCCAAACATGGACCTGCATTCGTTTCTAGGAACATCGGAAGTAATAAGAAAAGAGGACCGTGACTTTAAGTCTAAGCAGTTTGGAGATGATCTTTAATTCTCTACACCCCCGATTGTGAACGCTTTTAACCAAAGAAAATTAGGGAAGCCGGAATTTTGGTTCCCAACTCTTGTCCAACTGGCTGTCACACAGGAGCTCTCGGTCTGTCCCGGATAGCGATTGACAGACATGAACGAGCATTCTTGAAAAGTTATGAATTCCATAACTTTTCATGACGCTTAGGGATAATTTTGAATTATAGTGTGGTGCCGCCGGGGTGGATCGAACACCCGACCTCGCCCTTACCAAGGGCGCGCTCTACCACTGAGCTACGGCGGCGTATAACCGCGGGGAACATGGCATATTGGCCGCCGAGCGGCAACAATCCTAGCAACCATAAAAGCATAGAAAAGAGGCGCCTGTGGGCGGAAAGCGGCAAGAAAAGAAAGCCCCGGCGGTAAAGCCTGCACGGACGCTGGAACAAAAAGAGCGTAAACGGCGCCTCGCCGATGCACTTCGTGCAAATCTGCGCAAACGAAAAGACCAGAAGCGCGAACAGGCCCATATCGGCGACGAACGCGATAAAAACTGACGCTTCGCCACTGCTTGTTCGACGCATTTCCCTGGCATATCTTGGTCTGACAAGGAGCGTTGCGGGATAATCAACGTAGCGCGACATCCGACGTTACCCGCAAGCCAAGAAGAAGCCGAAAGGCCAGGATCAGGCATGGACAAGATTCGTATCCGGGGAGGACGCCCGCTGCACGGCGACGTCAAAATCTCCGGCGCCAAAAACGCCGCGCTGCCGCTCATGGTTGCAGCACTCCTGACCGATGGGCCTGTCGCCTTATCCAGTGTGCCTCAACTCGCCGATATCGATACTTTGGCCAAGCTGTTGGCGGAGCTCGGCGTCAACATTGAGACGCAAGAAAATATTAGTGACGGCGATGGGCATGCCCTTACCTTGACCGCCGCGCGAGTTAACTGCACGACAGCGCCCTATGACCTGGTGCGGCGCATGCGTGCTTCAATTCTGGTACTCGGGCCGCTAGTAGCGCGTTTCCGCGAAGCTACAGTGTCGCTGCCAGGTGGCTGCGCTATCGGCACGCGGCCGGTCGATCTTCATCTCGCCGGGTTGGAGCGACTCGGGGCGCGTATCGTTATAGAGGAGGGCTATATCCGCGCTAGTGCGCCGGATGGCCTCAAAGGCGCCGAAATCCACCTTGGCTCACCGTCGGTGGGCGCTACAGAAAACCTGATGATGGCAGCAACGCTGGCAGAAGGCGAAACGGTGCTCCATAACGCCGCGCGTGAACCAGAAATAATCGATCTCGCCGAATGCCTAAATGGCATGGGCGCCGCCATCACCGGCGCCGGCAGCTATTACCTGCGCATCCAGGGTCAGCCGACCCTGCACGGCACCCAACATCAAATTATGGCCGACCGGATCGAAGCCGGCACGTATGCCATCGCCGCCGCTATCACCGGCGGCTCCGTGACCCTGCTTGGCGCGCGCGCCGAGCATTTGACATCGCCCATCGAGTGCCTGCACCAAGCCGGAATCACAGTCGAGGAGAGCGCCCGTGGCCTCCAAGTCTCTGCAAACGGGCCGCTTCGCTCGCTGAACCTAACTACCCATCCCTACCCGGGCTTTCCCACCGATTTGCAAGCCCAAATCATGGTTCTCCTAGCGTTGGCCAACGGCGCTTCGCTGATCGGCGAAACGGTCTTTGAAAACCGCTTCATGCATGTCCCAGAACTAGCCCGCATGGGCGCCGATATATCGGTTAACGGCGGCAACGCGCTGGTGCGCGGTGTAGAGTCCTTGCGCGGCGCACCGGTGATGGCGACCGATCTGCGCGCTTCGTCCTGCCTCGTCCTCGCCGGATTGGCGGCCGCCGGGGAGACGGTGATCAGCCGGGTTTATCATCTCGATCGTGGCTATGAGCGGATTGAGACCAAACTCGCAGCACTCGGAGCCGATATCGAGCGAATCCCGTCATGAGCGATATTAAGGCGTTGAAACTGCGCGCCGAGGACGATGAAGACCTCGCCATCATCGCGGCTTGCTTGCACGGTGCCATCAGCTGCCTGAATCAAATGGCCTATGACCGCGAAGCCCGCCGGTTCGCGGCCATACTGGTGCGCCCGTTATGGGAATCGGCGGTGGAGACGGCAGCATCGGAACCGACCGCAGGAACAGAAGCATCAGCTGAATTTTCCACACTACCCGACCTGCCGGGGCTCAAACGTATGCGCGCAGGCCTCCATTTCGATCACGTCAATGCCGTGCGCTATCGCCGCCTTGACCGACACACACCGCATACCCTGTTACATTTGATTTCGATTATCTCCGCGCCCCTCTCCGAGCGTTTTGGTATAATTCTTTCCTTCCAAGGCGGTGGCGATGTTTTCCTGGAAGTCGATCAATTAAGCGGGCATCTTCGGGATTTGGATATGACGCAGCACAACAGATCGCCACAAGAAAAAACATGAGACCAGCATGATCCCGTGTGGCGTCCGCAACACTGAAGACCCGTACCGTATCGTTGAAGAGCGCAATGCCAAGAACGTCACCATTGCGGTGCCCGACGCCAAAGGCCTGTTACGCACCAAATATATCTCACGCGACAAGCAATTTTCGGTGCTCAAAAATGGCTGGTGCATGCCGCCGGTCGTGCTGGCGCTGGATTTTGGAGACATTAAATTATGCAGTTTCTTCGAGCATGCCTGAAAAGAAATAGCGACAAATCGGGCTAACCCCAGTATATGCGCGTCGCAACACAATTTTTCAGCCATCGGTAACATAACGGTCATGACCAACGAGCTCATCTTTGCCCTGCCGAAGGGACGCATTCTCAAAGAGGCTGCGCCACTTCTATCGCATGCCGGAATTGAACCGGAAACGGATTTTTTCTCCGGGGACAGCCGCAAGCTCCGGTTCAACACTAATATCGCCGGGCTCAGCATCATCCGGGTACGTAGTTTCGATGTCGCAACCTTCGTCGCCTTTGGTGCGGCGCAGTTCGGCATTGCCGGCTCTGACGTGCTGATGGAATTCGATTACCGTGAGCTGTACGCGCCACTCGATCTTGGTATCGGAAAATGCCGCATGGCGGTCGCCGAGCCCACTCAATTGGCTTCAGAAGACGATCCGTCGCGCTGGAGCCATGTGCGGGTCGCCACAAAATATCCGCATGTCACACAACGTCATTTTGCGGCGCGCGGCGTGCAGGCTGAATGCATTAAACTGAACGGAGCGATGGAGCTGGCGCCCGGCCTCGGCCTTTGCCGCCGGGTCGTGGATTTGGTACATTCGGGTGCAACGCTGGCAGCCAATAATCTGGTCGAGGTTGAGCATATCGCCAATGTCTCGGCCCGGCTAGTGGTCAACCGCGGCGCGATGAAGACCAGCGCCGAGGAAATGCAAGGCTGGGTGCAACGCTTCCGGGAAGCAGTCAATGGCGCGCCGACTCAATAGCGCCCAGCCCGGCTTCGAGGCCGAATTCACCGCACTACTGGCAGAAAGGCGCGGAGGCCAGGTCGGCAATTCTGTAAAGGTGACAAAAATTATTGCCGACGTACGAGCGCGCGGCGACGCCGCCTTGTTGGAATATACCGCTGGCTTCGACGGCCTCGATCTAAGCGCAGCGGAACTCCGCCTCAAGCCTGACGAGATCGCGGCGGCAGCAGCAGAATGCCCGGCTGAAACCCGCGCCGCGCTTACCTTCGCCGCCAGGCGCATTAAGGACTTTCACCAACACCAATTGCCAACCGATCTCGACTATACCGACACGTCAGGCGTACGCCTGGGGATGCGCTGGAACGCACTGGCTGCGGCCGGCCTCTATGTGCCAGGCGGCACCGCAGCCTATCCGAGTTCGGTCTTGATGAATGCCATCCCCGCCAAGGTGGCCGGGGTGGCGCGCATCGTCATGACCGTGCCAACACCAGGCGGCGCGCTTAATCCGGCGGTGATGGCGGCAGCCGAGATCGTCGGCGTCGATGAAATCTACCGCATCGGCGGCGCCCAGGCCGTGGCAGCACTGGCCTATGGCAGCGCAACCGTCGAGCCGGTCGATAAGATCGTCGGCCCCGGCAACGAGTGGGTGGCCGAGGCCAAGCGCCAGGTATTCGGCACTGTCGGCATCGACATGATCGCCGGCCCGTCGGAAATTCTGGTGGTAGCGGACGGGGCCAACAATCCCGAATGGATTGCCGCCGATCTTCTTTCCCAAGCTGAGCATGACAGCGCCGCTCAGGCGATCCTCATCTGCAATGATGCGGATTTTGCCAATACGGTGGCGAAGGCAGTAGAGGGAATCCTCGAAACTCTGCCGCGCCGCGATATCGCTAGCGACAGCTGGCAACAACACGGTGCAATCATACTTGTCGGCAATCTCACCGAAGCTCCCGCCCTAGTCGACCGCATTGCACCCGAACATCTCGAACTTGCCGTGGCCGAGCCCGAGGTTCTGTTCGCACGTATTGCACATGCCGGCGCGGCGTTCCTGGGACGCCACACGCCGGAAGCGGTTGGTGACTATATCGCCGGGCCAAACCATGTGCTGCCGACCTCAGGCAGCGCACGCTTTTCCTCGGGCCTATCGGTCTATGATTTCTTGAAGCGTAGCAGTTTTGCAGCTTGCGATGCTACCGGCCTAGCCAAGATTGGCCCCGCCGCTCACACGCTGGCGGAAGCAGAGGGCCTAAACGCCCACGCCCTATCTTTGGCGCTCCGGCTCAACGGAGATGGCAACAAATAACTCTCAGCAGTTCTCGTTTAACCGTAGCCTAACAGCTCCCGCAAACGGCTGATTATCTCGCAGACGATAGTGATTTGCGCATCGCTCAACTCGTTCTCGTGGAATCCGATTAGTAAATCGTTGAATTATTGTTCCCAGAGCTTGGAAAAACTCACTATCCCCTGCCGGATCAAAAATTACTATCTCCCTATCCTGGCTGTGTAAACCATCAGAAAATATTGCATCGAGAGAAATTCACCAAGCTTCTTCAAAACGACTCTGCCACACTTCAAGTCTTTACACCTCAACGACGGTATCGGACTGTTAAACTTTTGTTTGTTATTGAAAATCGTTCTGACCTCGTGCGCGATCAATAGCTCATTCTCGTCCACAAACGCATTTTGACCCGTAGGCTATCCGTCAACTTTCTTCAAGATAAGAGGTTGCGAAATCGAGGAAGTCGCGTACCACCACCAAATAGTAGCGCTAATGTGAAATCATTTTCGCCTTATGGCGCATGAATTGCGACCACTAGGCCGCTTTCAGAACTAACCTGGTGCTATGGTAAAATTTTTGCGGATCGTTTCGAAATAATCGAACGCCAAGTTTTAACGATAGATAAACAGTTTATCACGGAAGGAATAGTAAGCTGTCTTGCTATGGCATTCCTTCAACACATCGTACCGGAGCCTAAACAAAACCATAAAATTTTCGACCTCGCCAATACGTGGTTTGGTCTGGGTACATTGGCACAGCAGTAGCAGGGTGAACCCAGCGCTAGCCTGGCTTCAGAAATATCCGGAGCCGGTCCGCTCTACGTCTCAGCCGTTCTAACTCCTTAATTCACCGATTACCGGAGATTCAAATACTGGATTCCGGGTCCAGTAGGGTCAATTCAAATGCTCCTGCTCGTTATGCCACTTGACAATCCCCCGCCAATGACCTGGATTCTAGATCAATATAATATGCTGCGTGCATGGCCACAAAGGGAGGGCAATATGTCTGCCGGTTGCGTTCACATCAACGGCGAGTACGTCGAGCTCGATAATGCCAAGATTTCGATTTTCGATACGGGATTTCTGCACTCGGATGTAGTCTACGACGTCACCACATCGTGGAAGGGATACATCTTCAAGCTCGATGAACATCTTGAACGCTTCGCAGCGTCCTGCGCCGGGTTTAGGCTGAAAAACCCCTATTCCGACGATGAAACCAAGGCACTCCTGGCCGAATGCACGGCGCGTGCCGAATGCGAGGATGGCGCTTTTATCCATATGCATGTCACGCGCGGCGAATATGCCGAAGGCTCTCGCGATCCTAGGCTCTGTAAAAATCAATTCGCCTGCTATGTCGTCCCCTATGTATGGCTGTGGGGCGAGGAAAAGAGCAAAGCGGGGATCAATATCCATATGGCCGATATCGAGCGCATTTCAAGCAAGGCTGTCGATGCGCGCTACAAAAATTTCCACTGGGGCGATCTTATTCAGGCTCAATACCAAGCCTATGAAACAGGCCGCGACGATGCCGTGCTGCTCGCCGCGGACGGCAATCTCGCAGAGGGCCCGGGCTTTAACATCTGGGTCGTCAAGAACGGCGTCTGCGCGACGCCGGATGCCAACTGCCTCTTGGGCATGTCGCGAAAATCGGTGATAGAGCTCTGCGGCATGGAGGGCATCCCATTTGAGACCCGTTCCGTTCGCCCCGAGGAGTTGCATGGCGCCGATGAAGCGTTCGCCACCTCTTCAGCCGGCGGTATTATGCCGATCACAAGAGTCGACGATAAGCCCCTCGGCAACGGCGCGCCGGGCATAGTTACCTCGCAACTGTTCGACGCCTATTGGCGCAACCGCGAAGCCGGCTGGTGCGGCACCAAGGTCAGCGATTTGCTTGCTTCCTAAACTCCCATGCCC
>CAYPSQ010000017.1:0-37453 GCA_964413115.1 uncultured Rhizobiaceae bacterium
TGGCGGCCAAAAAGCTCAAGACTGGTGGCGTTGCGATCGCCTTTTTTGGTGACGGCGCGTCCAACCAGGGCACCACGATGGAAAGCCTTAATCTGGCGTCCGTGTGGAACCTGCCGTGCATCTTCGTGGTCGAAAATAACGGCTATGCCGAAGCGACGTCGTCAAAATATTCGGTGTCCTGCGACGATGCGGTCGACCGCGCCGGCGCATTCAACATGCCGGGCGTGGTGGTTGACGGGCATGATTTCTTCGCCGTCTACGAAGCTGCTGGTGAAGCCGTCCGGCGCGCCCGCGAAGATTCGGGCCCGACCCTGATCGAGGTCAAGATCAATCGCTATTACGGTCATTTCGAAGGTGACGCCCAGACCTACCGCGCCAAGGATGAAGTGAAGAATATTCGCGAGACGAAGGATTGTCTCGACAAGTTTCGCGCCAAGGTCACATCGGCAAAATTGCTAGAGAACAGTGATCTTGACGCCATCGACGCCGACATCGCCGAAATCATCGACAATTCGGTCGATCGCGCCAAGGCCGCATCTAAGCCGCCGGCCGCCGAACTTATGACCGACGTTTACATTTCGTACTGAGCGGGGAGAACAAACTCATGGCACGCAATATCACGTATCAACAAGCCATCGGCGAAGCGCTTGGTCAGGAAATGGAGCGCGATGAAACTGTTATCGTCATGGGCGAAGACGTAGCTGGCGGCGCCGGCGCACCTGGCGAAGACGATGCCTGGGGTGGCGTTCTTGGTGTTACCAAGGGCCTTTACGGCAAGTTCGGCGACCGGGTAATGGACACACCGATCACCGAATCGGCATTTATTGGCGCCGCGGTAGGCGCCGCAACGGCGGGCTTGAGGCCGGTAGCCGAACTGATGTTCATTGATTTCATGGGCGTCTGCTTCGATCAAATCTTCAATCAGGCCGCCAAATTCCGCTATATGTTCGGCGGCAAGGCCGAAACACCGGTGGTGATCCGCACGATGTATGGCGCTGGATTTCGCGCCGCAGCGCAGCATTCGCAGTGCCTCTACCCCATCTTCACACATATCCCTGGGTTGAAAGTGGTAACGCCGTCCACCCCCTACGACGCCAAGGGCCTGTTGATCCAATCAATCCGCGACAATGATCCGGTGATCTTTTGCGAACACAAAGCGCTCTATACCTTGGAAGGCGATGTGCCGGAAGAAGCCTATACAATTCCCTTTGGCGAAGCCAACATCACTCGTGAGGGCGATGATATTACTATCGTTACCCTTGGCCGGATGGTGCATGTAGCAACAGAAGCGGCCACTGCTCTCGCCAAAGACGGTATTAATTGTGAAATCGTCGATTTGCGCACGACCTCGCCGATGGATACCGACACCATAATCGAGAGCGTCGAGAATACCGGGCGCCTGGTGGTGTTGGATGAGGCCACTCCGCGTTGCAGCATCGCCACCGACGTGTCGGCAATAGTCTGCCAGGAAGCTTTTGATTCCTTGAAAGCTCCGATCCGCATGGTTACCGCGCCGCATGTGCCGGTACCTTTCGCCGACAATCTGGAAGATACATATATTCCGGATGCGGCAAAGGTTCAGCAGGCCGTTCTTTCGGTGATGGGGAAAAACGGATGAGCGATTCGATCCGCGCTATTTGCATGCCAAAATGGGGTCTCTCCATGAAGGAGGGCACCGTTGCCGCATGGCTGATGGATGAAGGCGACGATATTTCTTCCGGCGACGAAGTGATGGACGTTGAAACCGAGAAGATATCGAGCGCGGTTGAAGTGTCTGATAGCGGCATCCTGCGGCGCCTTGTGGCCGAAGAAGGGCAAACTTTATCCGTTGGCGCCCTGCTCGGCGTGCTTGCTGATGCTGACACCTCTGACGCGGATATCGACGCCTTCATTACCGAATTCCAGGCCAATTACGTGCCCCCCGCCGATGACGAGGAAGATGAAGGGGCGGCCACGGAAACAGTCGAGGTTGGCGGGCGCGCGATTCGCTATCTGCTGCGCGGTGAGGGCGGCGTGCCGGTCATTCTCGTGCATGGGTTTGGTGGCGATCTCAACAATTGGCTGTTCAACCATGAAGCCCTGGCAGCCAAGCGCGCAGTTTACGCGCTTGATCTGCCGGGACATGGCGTCTCGGCGAAAGATGTCGGCGGCGGTGGCGTGATCGATTTGGCGGCGATCGTGCATGACTTCATGACGGCGCTCAACATCGGTACTGCGCATTTGGTAGGCCATTCGCTGGGGGGCGCAATATCTCTCAAGCTCTCTCTCGACCACCCAGAAAAAATTGCCTCACTAACTCTGATTGGCAGTGCGGGGCTCGGCAGCGAGATAGATGGCGACTATCTTGCTGGATTTATTTCCGCCGAGCGGCGCAAAGACCTGAAACCGCATGTCGAGAAACTGTTCAGTGATCCAGCATTGGTGACACGCCAATTGATCAATGATCTCCTTGCCTTCAAACGCATCGACGGTGTGCAAAAGTCGCTCGAAACGATTAACGCCGCCTTCGCACCAGGCGGCAGCCAGGCACTGGTACTGCGCGACAGGATCAGCGATCTCACCGTTCCCGTCCTGGCCATCTGGGGTGCAGGTGATCAAATCGTGCCAGCGAACCATGCCGAAGGCTTGCCCGCCAATGTGCGCGTCGAGGTGATGGCGGGCCAGGGCCATATGGTGCAGATGGAAGCGGCTTCCGACGTCAACCGGTTGATCGACGAACTGATCGGATAAGCCGTCCGCCGGGTCAGCTGAAGTACGATGACATAGCGGAGCAAATCATGGTCGAGCCCGGACAAGGTGCGACGAAATTGGACCCGGCGCTGTTTTGCGGGGATATAGATATTCGCATTGCCGCCGACGGCACATGGTTTCATGAAGGCGGGCCGATCGGTCGCAAAAACCTTGTCAAACTATTCGCCAGCGTCCTCGAGCGCGATGAGGCTGGTGAATACTGGCTGGCAACGCCAGTTGAGCGTGCCCGCATACGCGTTGACGATGCACCGTTCGTCGCGGTGGAAATGCAGGCCGCGGGTAGCGGCCGCAATCAATGCCTGACATTCCGCACCAACATCGATGCTGAGATAATAGCGGATAATGGTCATCCTCTGATCTTCCGGGCGCGTCCAAATGGCGAACCAGCGCCTTATCTCTGCCTCGGTGGCGGCCTCAGCGCCCTCGTCATCCGCGCCGTCTATTACGAGCTTGTAGCGCATGGCGTCACCGAACGGCTTAACGGTGAAGATCAATTCGGCGTGTGGAGCACTGGCGCGTTTTTTGCTTTCGGTGCGGCGCCGGCCGAAGCCGACTGATGCGCGATGTCATCCGCGCCCACTTGAAAGCGCGCACCGCCGGCGATATCGGCCAGACCTGGAGCGAGGTCACGGCGTTAGCCGAGCAAGAGATTAATCCCAACGTACCGGGGTCTTACCGCGACGATGGCAATGCGGTGGAACTATTCGGGCTTACCGAGCCGCTCACGCCTGCCGCCGTATTAGTCGCATTGATTGAACGCAGCGCTGGCATGACGGTGCTCTTGACCCGTCGGACCGAATCCTTGAGTTCGCATGGCGGCCAGATCAGTTTTCCCGGCGGGCGTGTCGAGCAGAACGACGGCGCACCAGTGTGCACAGCGCTGCGTGAAGCGGAGGAAGAAATCGGTCTTGCACCCAGCCATGTTGAAATCCTCGGGCGTTTGGCGAACTATGTCGTCGGGACCGGCTACCGGATCACACCGGTGGTTGGATTTGTCGATCCGGTGCAGCACTTCGTCCGCGATGAACGCGAGGTGGCTGAAATATTCGAGGTGCCCCTCGACATCGTGATGGAGCGGAAAAATTACCGCCAGGAACATATGCGCGTTAAGAATATTGACCGGAGCTATTATGTGTTGCCGTATGGTAGGTATCGCATCTGGGGCGCCACGGCATCTATTTTGGTGAACTTACGCGAAACGTTGAGCAACTAGATGCTCCGCACGGCGATCTTTCACATTATTCTTCTGATGGCGCCGGCGGTGCTGTTCATGATGTACCTAGTGATCGCCCGAAAAGTTCGCCTAAGCAAGAGTGATACTGCCAAAATGTTGCGTGAATTGCCGTGGCCGTGGCTACTCGGTATCGGCATTGCCCTGATGGCGGCGAGCCTTGTCGTGCTTAGCATGAGTTCTGGCGAGGACCGCGGCGGCAACTATGTACCGCCACACATGGAAGATGGCCAAGTGGTACCGGCCAAGGTTGAATAGCGCTGAGCGAGATCGGTTTATAAGGAGCGCCCAGGCGTGAAATCCGCCAGCTGGATCGAACCGACAGACTGGATGCGCGCCGCACCGACGCGCAAGGTGGTTGACGCGTTGCGCGCCAATGGCCAGGAGATCCGCTTCGTCGGCGGCTGCGTGCGCGCTGCGCTTCTCGAGCGCCGCGGCGACAACGCCGAGAACGATATCGATATTGCCACGCCAGACCCTCCGCAGAAGGTCGTCGCCCTTCTCGATCACGCTGGTATCAATAATATCCCGACAGGTTTGGCGCACGGCACGGTCACAGCACTGGTCGAACGACGGCATTTCGAGATCACTACACTCCGCATCGATGTTAAAACTCATGGCCGCCATGCCGAAGTTGCCTTTACCGATGATTGGCAGCAAGACGCGGCACGGCGCGATTTCACCATGAACGCGCTGACCTGCACACCGGAAGGCGAACTTTATGACCCGTGGGACGGCGTGAAGGATCTCAAGGCCGGTCGCGTGCGCTTTATCGGCGACGCTGTGCAGCGCATCGAGGAAGACCATCTTCGTCTGCTGCGCTTTTTCCGTTTTCATGCGTGGTACGGCAGAGGCGCGCCCGACAACGTGGGCCTGGCGGCGTGTGCGGCACAGGCGACTTTACTACACAAGCTTTCGGGCGAGAGAATTCAGCACGAGATGCTGAAACTGCTGGCGGCGCCCGACCCGGCGCAGGTGATCGAAATGATGGCGGCAAACGGCGTTTTGGCGGAAGTGGTACCGAATGCGAGTGATGCAAAATTCTTGCGTGCTCTGCTGAAGATCGATTTAGAGACCGAACCCCTGCGCCGCCTTGCGGCGCTTATGCGCCCGACCGCCAACGCTACCGTGGTGCACAATTTAGCGAAACGGTGGCGGCTCTCTAATAACGACCATGAGCGCCTCGCCGCAATGCTGTCGCCGCCCGCGCCGATAGGTACAAAATTGGATCGCCACGGACTGCGCCGGGAGCTTTACGCGCACGGGGCCAAGCGGGTAATCGATTGGCTACTGCTGGCTTGGTGCGGACAGCCGGACAATGGCGATGGATTTCGCGCGATGATCGAAGACGCCAGGCGCTGGCAGCCGATCACCCTGCCGGTGAAAGGCGCCGATGCCTTGGCACTCGGCATCCCAGCCGGCCCCGATATTGGCACTATATTGAGGACTGTCGAACGCTGGTGGACCGACGCGAATTTTGCGCCAACGCGCGGCGAATGCCTCGAAAAGCTGCGCGCGGTTGTGGCCGCGCACCAGGCTTAGTCGGCGCGTTTTATCTTCCGACAAATCGCTCGACACGAATGGTAGATTGTATGATTTTCGCCGTAAATCTGGATTATCGGGGCCGCCGCCCTTGCGCAACACGGTGGTCCAGAAAATCGATATGCCGGTGCCTTCGGGATGTGTGGTGACTTCAAAATTGCGCGATGTGAGGCCCAAACAACCACTAGCGTCAGTGCGCGCGATTCCCGAGACCTGATAGTTACCGTAAATAGCTTTAATGGATAGTAGCTCAGACGCCTTTGCGCCAGGCGCGGTGCTTCATAGTTTAACGAGTCCCAAAACGGCGGCGGCGATTATGACATTTCTCATGTCATCCTCCTCGTTCGAAGCAGGTCCATCGAATTTGCGTGTCTATCCGAAGCATTTGTTTACGGCCACTTAGCCAACGGCGGCATTGACATCAGGATGGCTTCTGCATTGCCGCCAGTCTTGAGACCGAATTGAGTACCGCGGTCATACAGCAGATTGAATTCGACATAGCGCCCGCGCTTGATGAGCTGTTGCTCTCGGTCCGCCGCGCTCCACGACTCGTGCATATGATGCCCAACCAGTGCCGGGTAGATCTCCAGAAAGGCACGCCCTATATCCTGGGTAAAAGCAAAATCCGCCTGCCAATCACCGCTGTTGAGATAGTCGAAAAATATGCCGCCGATGCCGCGCGGTTCCTTCCGGTGCGGCAGGAAGAAATATTCATCGCACCACGCCTTGAAGCGCGGATAATAGTCAGGGTCATGATCGTCACACGCCTCTTTTAGGGTGCCATGAAACATCGCGCGATCCGTATCATTGGTGATCATTGGCGTGAGATCGGTGCCGCCGCCGAACCAGCGCGAGGTCGTGACGATGTGGCGGGTGTTCATATGCACCGCCGGCACATGCGGCGAACACATATGGGCGACCACGGAAACGCCGCTCGCCCAGAAGCGCGGATCATCCGCCGCGCCCGGCACGTTGGCCGCGAAATCGGCAGGGAAAGACCCATGCACGGTCGAGACATTAACGCCGACTTTTTCAAACACGCGACCGTGCATGATCGACATCACGCCGCCACCGCCGTCTTCGCGTTGCCACGGCCGGCGTTCAAAACGGCCCGGCGGCTCACTTGACCCTTCAAATTTGTCTTCTAAGCCCTCAAAAGCCGCGCAAACTTGATCTCGCAATTCTTCGAACCACGCCACCGCTTGGCTCTTCTCAGCATCGCTCGAAGCGCCGGGCGGCAATTGCAGTGGTTTCCTATCTCTCATGTTAGTCTCCGGGTAACAGGTTGGTCTGGCGTAACACTTCTCCCAATACCATGGCGCAAGCGCTGGCGATATTAAGAGATCGCATGCCCGGCGCCATTGGGACGCGCACCACCGCGTCTGCCGCCGCGCTCACCTCAGGCGGCACGCCAGCGCTCTCGCGCCCGAACAGAAGCGTATCGCCGGGCTGAAAGGTAAACTTGTCGTACCGCATTGCCCCCTTCGTCGAGAGCAGGATCAGTCTGCTTTCCCCGCGCTCCTGGGAAGCCTGAAACACCGCCCAGGAAACGTGACGCTGCAATTCCGCATGGTCGATATAATCTAGCGCGACGCGACGGATAAGACGCATGTCGAACGGAAAACCACAGGGTTCGATTACCTCAACGGCGACGCCAAGGCAGGCACCAAGGCGCAGCACGGCACCCACATTAGCGGCGATATCGGGTTGATAGAGCGCAATTTTTACCACTCTAAATACGCCCATTCCGCAAGCCGTGGAATAGCGTCCGGCTTTCTGTCGTAGCACCCATCCAACGGCCCATTCATAGGTTCTTGCCCTTCGCTTTCGCCCGTGTTACCCCTCCGTTCGGCTGCGGCTCCAGGTCGCATGCTCCGCACTGATTTTCCGCACTATATTGTGCTTTATCGGCCACTCTGGCCGCGGGACTGAAGGGTTGGATAATGGCAGACACTGCGTCTGAAAGCGACCAGACGAGCCCGCAGGGTGAAGAGACCCGGCGCGATTTTTTGATTTTGGCGGCGGGCGCGATGGGCGCGATCGCGACCATCGGCGTGGTATGGCCGTTGATCGAGACAATGAACCCGTCGGCCGATGTATTGGCACTATCGTCGACAGAGGTGGACATATCCGCCATTGAGGTCGGCCAATCAATCACCGTGAAGTGGCGCGGTAAACCGGTTTTTATCCGCCGCCGTACGCAAGAAGAAATTGATGTGGCACGGACCGTGTCATTGGATGAACTGAGTGACTCAGAGAGCGACGAAGCACGGGTACAGAAAGCCGAATGGCTGATTCTGGTCGGCGTGTGCACCCACCTCGGCTGCATCCCGCTCGGTAACAAAGTGGGGGACCCGCGCGGCGATTTCGGCGGCTGGTTTTGCCCTTGCCATGGCTCGCACTACGATACGTCTGGGCGTATCCGCCAGGGACCGGCGCCCAACAATCTCGCGGTTCCCGAATATGAATTTCTCGACGATACGCTCGTCAAGATCGGCTGAAGCGGAGCGCGGCAATTATGACGACACCCCTTCACCGCTATAGAATCGTCCAGTGGATCGACTATCGCCTGCCGCTCTTTAGCTGGTCGCATGAACATCTAGTCGTCTATCCGGCGCCGCGTAATCTGAACTACTGGTGGAATTTCGGCTCTCTCGCCGGGATCATGTTGGTGGTGCAGATCGTCACCGGTGTGATTCTAGCCATGCATTACACCGCTCATGTCGATCATGCGTTCGTCTCCACCGAACATATCATGCGCGACGTCGAGTGGGGCTGGATGATGCGCTATATCCATGCCAACGGCGCTTCGATGTTCTTTGTCGTGGTCTACATACATATCTTCCGGGGCTTCTATTATGGCTCCTACAAATCACCGCGCGAAATATTGTGGTGGATGGGTGTACTCATTTTGTTTTTGATGATGGGTTCGGCCTTTATGGGGTACGTATTGCCATGGGGACAGATGAGCTTTTGGGCGGCGACGGTGATCACCAATCTGGTATCCGCTATTCCCTGGATCGGTGAGACCCTGGTGACCTGGTTGTGGGGCGGCTTCTCGGTCGACAACCCAACCCTCAACCGCTTCTATTCGCTGCATTATCTGCTGCCGTTCTTGCTCTGTGGCGTAGTATTCTTGCATCTCTGGGCGCTGCATCACCGCAAATCAAATAATCCGCTCGGCATCGACATCAAAAGCTCCAAGGACACAATTCCCTTCAGCCCGTACTACACGGTGAAGGACATGGTCGGCCTCGGTGTAATGTTGTTCGTGCTAGCGATCTTCGTATTTTATCTGCCGAACTATCTCGGTGAATCGATAAACTACATCAAGGCTGATCCGTTGGTAACGCCGCCCCATATCGTGCCGGAATGGTATTTCCTGCCGTATTACGCGATCTTGCGTGCGGTCCCGGATAAGCTCGGCGGCGTGATCGCGATGGTGGCGTCGATTGCTATCCTATTCGTGCTGCCCTGGCTTGACACCTGCAAGGTTCGCAGCGCGCGGTTTCGCCCAATCTATAAACAGTTCTTCTGGATTTTTCTCGCTGACTGCCTCGTTCTCGGCTGGGTCGGCGCCAATCCTCCGGAAGGGTCATTTATCCTCATTGGGCGCATCTGCACGGTTTATTATTTCGCTCATTTCCTGATCATCCTGCCACTCCTCGGCAAATTCGAACGCACCCGACCGCTGCCGGAAAGCATCCATCAAGCGGTACTGGCCAAGAAAGGTGGCGGGGGCGCCGGATCGGGCCCGCCTAGCGAGACCAGCACGGCGGGGAATCCGTGATGCGGGCCCGGCTGTTTGCCATAGCTGCAGCCTTTGGGCTGATGTTCGCCGGCGTCGGGCTTAGCCAGGTGGCCCATGCCGCGGGTGAAGCGGCGGAACTGCCGGATCATGAGTGGAAGCATACCGGCGTGTTCGGTACTTTCGACCGGGACGAGCTGCAGCGGGGATTTCAGGTTTTCCAGGAAGTTTGTGCAAGCTGCCATTCGCTGGAATTTATCGCCTTCCGCAATTTGGCGGAGATCGGTTTCAGTGAAGACCAGATCAAAGCCATTGCGGCGGAATATGAAGTCGAGGATGGCCCCGACGCCGAGGGAGAGATGTTCATGCGCCCCGCGCGCGCGTCTGATTATTTCCCTGATCCATTCGACAATCCGCAAGCAGCCCGCGCGTCCAATGGGGGTGCGTTACCGCCAGACCTGTCTTTGATCGTCAAAGCGCGCGATGGTGGCATCGATTACCTCTACGCCCTTCTCACCGGTTACGAAGAGGAAGCGCCGGAGGGCTTCGAACTAGTCGAGGGCATGAGCTACAATCACTATTTCCGCGGCAACCAAATTGCCATGCCGGAGCCACTCTATGACGAAGCGGTAGAATATGCTGATGGCACCGAGCCATCGCTCGAGCAGTTGGCGCATGACCTCTCCGTCTTTCTCGCCTGGACGGCGGAGCCGGAGTTAGAGATCCGCAAGAAGACAGGGCTCAAAGTCCTGATATTCATCGCTATCTTCACGGCGCTTGTTTACATCATCAAGCGCCGCATCTGGGCCAAATTACATTAACAACGATTAAAAATAGCCCACCAACGTCACAGACCTCTATCTCCTCGGGGAAAAGGAGTTAGAGAGACCGGGCTAACAGAACACTCGAGCGCTTGCCCTCAGCGTTTGACCGCACGGATGGTGGCGAAAGCGATATAGGCTTTGATGCTGCGGCCCCGTGCCCAATCTGCGATAAATTCCTTGCTCTGCTCATTGACGCAGACCTCGGGTGCATCGAACCCAGCGGCTATCAATCCTGCTATTAGCACATTGACATGAACCGAGCCGCAGATGCAGCTCGACACCATGCCTATTTCGTTTTTCAGGCCATCGGGCAGTTCTTCGATAGCAACAATGTCGGAAATACACATTCGCCCGCCGGAACGCAGCATGCGAAAATCATCGCGGAAGACGGCGTGTTTATTGGGAGCAAGATTGATAACACAGTTAGAAATAATCACATCGACCGAGGCGTCAGCACGTTTGGAGCGAAATGTTACGCCAACTACGGCAACAATACTCGCCCGGCCACTACTTCGAGTTTGGCTATCAGATCGGCGTCTCGTGCCTCGGGCGCGGTCATCACGGTATTTTCTAACGCCCGATCGCAACCACCGCTACACGCTGCCCGCTGCGCTTCAAACCCCGCCGCCAGCGCGCTCACCAAGCTGCGCGCATGTGCGGCATTTTCACCGACTAACTGGATGACTGCCTCCACCGATACATTGTCATGACCTTCGTGCCAGCAATCGTAATCGGTGACCATGGCCACGGTGGCATAACAAATTTCGGCCTCGCGTGCGAGTTTGGCCTCGGGCATGTTGGTCATTCCAATTACGTCGCAGCCCCAACTGCGGTAAAGCTCCGATTCAGCCAGGGAGGAAAATTGTGGCCCTTCCATGACCAGATAAGTCCCGCCCTGCACGGCGCGAATACCGGAAATTTTTGCCAGTGCTTGCATGAGATGGTTACCAATACGGCCGCATACGGGATGCGCCATAGATACATGCGCGACAAGCCCCGCGCCAAAAAAGCTTTTAACGCGGGCAAAGGTACGGTCAATGAATTGATCGACAACAACAAAATCACCGGGCGCCATACCTTCTCGCAACGATCCAACCGCGCTCAGAGATATGATATCCGTGACGCCACAGCGCTTGAGTGTGTCTATATTGGCGCAGTAGTTGATCTCACTTGGTGGGATGCTATGGCCGCGCCCATGGCGCGGCAAAAACGCTACATCCAGGCCCTCAAGGTTTCCCAGCAGCACTTGATCGGATGGCTTACCGAACGGAGATACGACGCTGACCCATTCGGCATCCTTGAGTCCATCGATCTGATAGAGACCACTTCCGCCGATAACGCCTAGACGAACCGGGCGGACTTCCTCAGTCATGCCCACTTAACCCAAATGCTCGGCAAAATGTGCCATTGTGCGCTCACGCGCCAGGGCGAATGCTGCCGGATGATAATCGGTGCGCTGGTCGCAGTTGAAGCCGTGCCCGGCGCCCTCATAGACGTGAATTTTGACTTCCGGATGCGCGCTACCAATGCTTTCAACGACCGAAGTTGGGATGCCAACATCTTCGCTTCCAAAATGCAACATCGTCGGTGAGCAAGGCTGTTCATCCAGGAACTGTCCAATCTGGCCGCCATAATAGCCGACCGCACAATCGCTCTTAAGGCGGCAAGCGGCGAGCCAAGCGAGCGAGCCGCCCCAGCAATAGCCGACGACACCTATTTTACCGGCCGGCCCGACGGCCTCGCGCAGAGTCACCAACCCCGCCTGCATGTCGGAGATGGGATCTTGCCAGCCGACGTCATCTTTGAGCGCACGACCCGCGGAGATGGTCTCGGCGGTGTAGCCTAAGTCGACCTGGCGCTGCTTGCGGTCGAACATTGCCGGCGCGATGGCGAGATAACCGTCCGCCGCGAAGGCATCGCAAAGCTCCCGTATATGTATGTTAACACCGAAAATTTCTTGAATTACCAGTAGCCCTGCCTTGGCTGCGCCGTCCGACGCGGCGCGGTAGGCATCCAAGCTGTGACCGTCTTCTGCGGTCAGAACAATGTGCTCTCCCATCTTGTCCTCCCATTTATTGCCGCTTCACCCTTCGATAGCAGATTTCATACATTGAAGCGAAATAGGATTACGTCACGGTCCTTGACCGTATAGTCCGCGCCTTCTTGGCGCATCTTACCGGTCGCTTTGGCACCAGCCTCACCGCCACTGGCCAAGAAATCCTCATACGCTATGGTTTCGGCACAGATGAACCCACGCGCCATGTCGCTATGAATATTTCCCGCTGCCTCACGCGCGCTGGCACCCTGGCGCAGATTCCAGGCGCGCGCTTCCTTCGGCCCGGCGGTCATGAACCGGATCAATCCCAACAAGTGGTGGCCGGCATGGATGACGCGCTCCAGACCGGCAGTCTCGAGACCGAGATTTTCGAGAAAGGCGCGTTTCTCTTCGACATCGCCGAGTGCCGCGATTTCAGCTTCGATGGCAGCTGAAACGACGACCGCCTGCGCACCTTCATCTGCCGCACGCTGGGCCACCGCCGCGCTCTGGGCATTGCCGTCACTCGCCTGTTGTTCGTCGACATTACAGACATAAAGCATCGGCTTGGCAGTCAACAGATGCAACATTTTTAATAAGGGGCGCTCATCTTCGGTCAGATCGAGGGCACGCACTGGCTTGCCGGCGCGCAAAACTTCCAGCGCCTTGCCGATGAGCGGCTGCAACGCCTTGGCTTCCTTATCAGCGCCGCGGGCACGCTTGATTACGCCGTCTAATTGGCGTTCAAGGCTCTCCAGATCGGCCAACATCAACTCGGTTTCGATCAATTCGATGTCGCGAAGCGGATCGACCGGACCTTCGACATGACTGACTTGATCGTCCTCGAAGCAACGTACCATGTGAAGGATGGCGTCAACTTCACGAATTTGCGCGAGAAATTGATTGCCCAGCCCCTCGCCCTGACTTGCGCCACGCACCAGACCGGCGATATCTACCACCTCGAGCATGGTAGCTACAATCCGTGTCGATTTAGCGATGCTCGCAATAGTTTCAAGCTCGTGGTCCGGCACCGGCACGCGCCCGACATTGGGTTCGACCGTACAAAACGGGTAATTGCCGGTATCCGCCAACGCGGCGCTGGTAAGGGCATTAAAGAGGGTTGATTTGCCTACATTGGGCAGACCTACGATGCCGCACCTAAATCCCATCTTGAGGCTCTTCTTTTTCGTTCGTTTCGTCTTGCACCGGGCGTGGCGGCGGCGCCAATAACGCGACGCGGGTCATGAAATCATTCTTGTCGTTGTCGAGGAGAAGCGGCGCCAATTGCGCGGTGGCATTGACCAGCTTCGCCACCCACGTACCGTCAGCCTTGGAAAAATCGCTCAACACATAGTCCGATACTTGATCTTTGTCACCGGGATGACCAATACCCATACGAACTCGCCAAAAATCCGCGCCGATATGGGCACGCAAACTTTTGATGCCGTTGTGACCCGCGCTGCCGCCGCCAAACTTCACTCGTAACTTGCCGGGCGCCAGATCAAGCTCGTCATAGAAAACGAATAGTTCTGCCGGTTCGATTTTGAAGTAGCGCAGAACAGCGCCGAGAGCGCGCCCGGATTCGTTCATGAAGGTGGTCGGTTTGAGCAGAACAATGCGGGCATCACCGACACGGCCCTCGGCGGTATCCGCGGACAGGCGACTGCGGCTGCGAAAGCCCTCGAACCCATAGCGGCGAGAAATCTCATCAGCCACCAAATAGCCGATGTTGTGTCTGTTTTTGGCATATCGGGCGCCCGGATTTCCGAGCCCCGCAAAAACATACATAATATTTTACGCCGTTCGTACGCGGACTGGACGTCCCGCGTCTAGGAGTCCGAGCCCTCCGAATCGCCCTTTCGCGCTTCGCCGTCACCGCCTTCCTCGCCCTCTACGCCTTCTTTGCCCTCTTCACCCTCTAGGCCTTCCTCACCTACTTCACCCTCTTCACCTTCTTCACCTTCGTCTACCTCTTCCTCCACATGGATGGTCGGTGCAGCGATGGTGGCGACGGTAAAATCGCGGTCAGTAATGGTCGGCGTGACACCCTCGGGCAACTCGATCGCACTGATATGCACGCTATCACCGATATTGAGACCCGCGATGTCGATGACGATGGCGTCGGGAATCAATTCGACCGGGCAGAGAAGTTCTACTTCATGGCGTACGATATTAATCACGCCGCCGCGCTTCAAGCCCTCGCACTCCTCTTGCCCTTCGAACCGGACGGCGACGTTCACGGCGATCTGGGCGCCCTTCACATAGCGCAGAAAATCCGCGTGCAACGGATAATCCGTCACCGGATGAAGCTGCACGTCGCGCGGCAAGACGCGCACGGTATCATCATCGATATTAATATCGTAGAGACGGGTAAAAAACCCGGGGCGGCGATATTCCTTGTGGAACTCGGCAAGATTCAGAGACAGCTGCACAGGATCTCCCACTCCGCCATAAACGATAGCAGGGATGCGACCATCGCCGCGCAGTCTCCGAGACGGGCCCTTGCCGGTCAACTCGCGAGCCTTGGCGCCGATCGAACTAATATCACTCATTATCTTTTCCTTACACGTTCGCTGTTCCGCGCCTCCCACCAACAGGTGGGAGGCCTAATTGAACAGGCTTGAGACGGAGCTTTCCGCACTAATTCTCCGGATCGCTTCCGCCATAAGTTTTGCAATGGACAAAATCTTGATGCTTTCCGAAACCCGCATGGCCTCAGTCATGGCAATTGTATCGGTCACCACCAGGGATTTAAGGTCAGAAGAGGATACCCGAGCCACGGCGCCACCGGACAGAACGGCGTGGCTCACATAGGCATGTACTTCACTAGCGCCGGCCTCTTTTAGAGCCGCGGCAGCGTTACACAGGGTACCCGCCGAATCGACAATATCATCGACCAATATACATTCCCGCCCTCCGACATCGCCGATGATATTCATCACCTCCGACACGCCGGCTTTTTCCCGTCGCTTATCAACGATGGCGAGATCCGCTTCGAGTCGCTCGGCGATCGCGCGTGCGCGCACAACACCGCCGACGTCAGGCGAGACGACCATCAAATTCCCATTGGGAAAATTGCGCTCGATATCGCCGATAATTTCCCCAGCGGCGTAGAGATTGTCGACAGGAATATCAAAAAATCCCTGAATCTGGCCAGCATGCAGATCAAGCGTCAGCACCCGGTTGGCGCCTGCGGCAGTAATCAAATTTGCGACCAGCTTAGCCGAGATCGGTGTCCGCGGCGCCGATTTACGGTCCTGCCTGGCGTATCCAAAATATGGCAACACCGCCGTAATGCGCCGTGCCGAAGAGCGTTTGAGGGCGTCCAGGCAGACCAGCAGCTCCATCATATTGTCGTTGGCCGGAGACGAAGTCGATTGAACGACAAAGACATCCTCGCCACGCACGTTCTCATGTATCTCAACGAAAATCTCATTGTCCGAAAAGCGCCGGACAGTGGCTTTGGTCAACGGGATATTGAGCGAAGCCGCGATCGCTTCGGCCAGAGGCCGATTACTGTTTCCGGCGAGGAGCTTCATTGATTCTATTCTCCACTAACGGCCACGGACCGGTCGATCTTTATGTGGCCGGCGGTTCTCTAAAAATTTACGCATGGAGCTGCCTAATTGGCGCGGCGGAATGTATCAAGACGGTTTGGCACTGTAAACGCTCTTAGCAGCAATAATGTAGTCCCAATGACGGCCTATTCGACCACGCCAATACGCGTCAACAGAGAAACGACCCCCTGCGCGCCATTTACAGCCACCACCTGGGCCAACTCAACCCACGCGCCGTCAAGCGCTCCACGGGGCACGACATTGCTCTGACTGACCGTGCCGACGCGCGCGCCGTCTGGAGTTAGGACGGTCCAGTCTACAGTGATCGATTGCTGCTGTTTCGAATCTAGCGCATCCGCGACATACACACTACCGAGCACGATGAAGGATGCACTCTCAAGAGATTCGGTGGATTTGAACCCGGACTGGATCAATGCACGACGCATCGCTCGGGTCAGTGAATAACGGCCGTCGCCGGGCGCGCCATCTACCGGTTGTACGGCCAAACTCGGGCCGGCATTGACCGCCGCCAAGGTATCAAGATTAAGAATTGTCGCGAAGCTGCGGGCTACAACCTCGGCGCGGTCGCCATCCCCTTCGTCATCAAAGCGAAATACAATTTTGCCATCTGGCGCGGCAAGTGACCAACGCATCACCCCCGCCGCACCGAGCTCAGCAAAAATCCGGTAACTGGCGCGGTTTCTAGCATGCCGCCCGGCCGCGACGTCGAACGCCCGCAACGCCCGCACCAAATCTCCCGTCAAGCGCGCCGAATCAACTTCCGGAATCCCCGGCACCGGCTCGATAAATACACCGGCCCGCGTACCTAATGACTCTTCCAGGATTTCCAGAGATGCCGTTTCAGCCGGCTGAAACGGCCGTGGCAATTCGCCACAGGCGGCGAGCACAACGACGCAGGTTAGGATAGTCAATAGTCGGACAGAGCGCCTCATCAGTGACAGCAGTTACATGAACACACAGCCCGCCATGAGCCCGAAGAAGAGAAAGGCGCAAAACAGGATCATGTGCGGCATGCGCTTCAGTCCACCAGCGCGATTGCCGCGAGTAAGCGGCCATAATCGCTCTCGCCGCGCTGGCTATTGCGCCGATAGCTAAAGAATTGCGCTTCCTCGACATAGGTATCACGCCTTAGCTGAGCGATTTCGCCGAGCCCGAGGGCGCCAAGCCGACGCGCTACATAGCCGGGCAGATCGAACAGATAATGACCGTCGCGGACAGCCGGGCGAAAAAACACTTGGGCGCCAGGGTCCCGCGCCACAAACCGTGCCGGAAACTCTGGCCCGACTTCATAGGATTCGGGGCCGATGGTGGGGCCGATCACAGCGCGGATCATTGTAGGGTGTGCGCCCAACCTGCACATCCCGGCGACACCAGCCTCAAGGATACCACCAAGCGCACCGCGCCACCCCGCATGCAGCGCGCCGATGACATGGTTATCGCTATCTGCCAGTAGGACCGGGGCGCAATCGGCGGTAAGGATGCCGAGCACTAGGCCGGGTGTATCACTGACCAGAGCATCGGCGCGCGGCGCGTGGGTCTGCGGCCATGCCTTTTCGACTGATACCACCTGGTCGCCATGGACTTGATACGCAGTGCAGAGGTCGTCGGCCAAGAGCCCAAACACCGCCGCCGCCCGCGCCCTGTTTTCGCGCACTGACTCGGGATCGTCTTTGGAACCAAAGCCGCAATTGAGCGACGCGTAAACGCCGTTGCTTACTCCGCCAGCGCGGGTAAAAAATCCGTGGCGCACCGCGCTGGACGTGGCCAATGCCTGATATTCGAGTGCGCTTACCATCTACCGGTGCCCTATAGCGCCTTCGCGGCGGCCGCGTAGCGCTCGAAACCGGCAGGCACCGGAGCGTCCTGTTGGGTCACCGCTAAGACCTTAAACAAGTCGCCCATTTGGCGAGAATCGAGTAGGCGGTGCAATGCGGTATCGATCTCCTTCGCCTGGTCGGGTGACGCTGAGCGCTGCAGCATGGCGGCCCGTGCCTCAATGCCCAACGCCCGTAGAAATTCGCCTTGACGACGCGGTCCATGCCGCGAAAGCCCTGGCGCGGCGCGACCCAGCGCTTCAAAATCCACGTGCGAGGTCAAATCGGCGAGACCCGGTTCCGCAAATATCGATTGCGCACGGTGAGTTCGAACTGCTTGCAACGTATCGCCATTGACGCCCTCACTGTGACCATAGTCGATGATCAGGGCGGCTCCGCCATGGCATTGTAGGCGCGCGGCGATATCGGCCATATAGGTGTTCCGCGCTGGTGCCTGTTCGAACACATCACCGGGTTGACCCGGCCTGTTTAGTGCGCAAGGGAGCGGCGCCAACTGCAACCGGCAAGCGCCGTCGTGGAATGTGACCAGACGTTCGCGCCAGCCATCGGCGGTCATTTCATATTGATGAACAGGCAGAGCATCAAAAAATTCATTGGCGATTAGCAACAACGGACCAGGTGGTACACTTTCGAGTGACAAATGCCATGCGGCCTGGGCGCCGGCCAAGCGTTGGCACTGCGCGTCGCGCAGGCGGTCGCCGGTTTCGACGAGATGGAGCGAGAAAGCGCTGCAAAATTCTGGCTCGCCACGAACGGCGCGCAGCGCGTCCTGCATCAAGGTGCCGCGGCCCGGTCCGAGTTCAACCAGATGGATGCGCTCGGGCGCGCCCATCTGGTACCATGTCACGGCGCACCAAAGACCGATCAATTCGCCAAACATCTGGCTCACTTCAGGCGCTGTGATAAAATCACCGGCAGCACCGATCGGTTCGCGGCGACGGTAATAACCATACTTCGGATCACTCAGGCAAACCTCCATGTAGCGCGCCATCGTTATCGGCCCGCTTTCGGCAATTATCTGCTTGAGGTATGTAACGAGAGGAGTCAGGGTTCAGCCTCCCGCTCTAAGCGCTAGCCACGGCTTTGTGCGGAGCGCCAAATAGAGCCCGACAGCCAACATCGGCAGAGACAAGATTTGGCCCATGGTGATGCCGCCAAGGATAAAGCCGAGGAAAACATCCGGCTCACGGAACAGTTCGACTACGATGCGCGATAGGCCATAACCGATCAGGAAGATCCCAGTGAGCAGACCCGCGCGCCGGCCAGCGCGAAATACAATTGCCAACAGCGCCAGAACTGTGAATAGCACCAACCCCTCGAGAAAGGCCTCATAAAGTTGGCTAGGATGGCGTGGCGACTGGCCTCCGCCGGGGAACACCATGGCCCAGGACACATCGCTCGCCCGGCCATAAAGCTCGCCGTTTACAAAATTGGCGACGCGCCCAAAGAATAGTCCGATGGGAACGGCACAGGCGGCAGCGTCGGCGACCGAAAGCACATTCAGCCTCCGTATCCGGGCGAAGAGAAACAGTACGACGACCACCCCTAACATACCGCCATGGAAGGACATGCCGCCCTGCCAGACGACCGGTATTTGCCCAGGATGGGCGATGAAATAGCTCGGCTGATAGAAGATGACATAGCCGAGCCGCCCACCAACGATGACGCCGAGCGTACACCACACGAGAAAATCATCAGCCGCGCGGCGATCAAGCCCCGGCACGTTTCCTTTGGCAAGATAGCGGATGTAACGCCAGCCAAGCACCAGCCCGAGCACATAGGCCAGTGCGTACCAGCGGATTGCGACGGGACCAAAATTGACGATAACCGGATCTAAATTGGGAAATGCCAGCGCGAGGCTCATCGGTAGGGGTCCTTCCGGCTTAGATAATCGTGCACATAGCTGGTCACACCGGCCTCCAAAGTGGTAAAGGGCTGCGCAAATCCAGCGGCGTGCAAACGCGCCATGCGCGCCTCGGTAAAATATTGATAGCGCTCACGAATCGCTTCTGGCATGTCGATATATTCGATTTCTGGTTCACGTTTCAGCGCGCCGAATAGGGCTTTTGCCAAATCATCGAAACTGCGCGCCTGGCCAGTACCCACATTGAACAGACCATTTACCTCTTCATGCGCCAACAGCCACAGCATGACAGCCACACAGTCTCCAACCCAGATAAAATCACGCAGCTGCCCACCATCGGGGTACTGCGGATCATGCGATTTGAACAAACGCACCGGCTGACCTCGGGCAGCAGCAGAATAGGCGGTCGCAACTACGCTTTGCTGCCTGCCTTTGTGATATTCGTTAGGCCCGAACACATTAAAAAACTTAAGCCCCGCCCATTGCGGTGGCCGCGCTGCGCCTTTGGCGACCAGCCCGGCTACGCGCTGGTCGAATAGATGCTTGCTGCGACCATAGAGATTGAGCGGGCGCAGCATTGCCAGCGCCTGCTTCGAGCCGTCATCATCAAAGCCCATCGCGCCATCGCCATAGGTCGACGCCGATGAAGCATAGATGAAACGGACATCTGCGCCCGCGCACCAGTGCCACAAATCCAGGCTCAGGCGGTAATTGTTGCGCGCGAACAAACTGGCATCGGTTTCCATCGTCGATGAGGTGGCACCCATATGGAAGACCGCCCGCATCTCGTCGCGATGTGCTTCCAGAAACGGTAATAGCGCCTCCGGTTCAACGTATGCTGCGAGATGACGCTTAGCAGTGTTGCGCCCACCATCGCCGACATCCTTCCTGTCGCATACGGCAATCGGGCCCGTTCCGCTCTCCTCCAGTTCAGCGACCAGATTTGAGCCGATGAATCCGGCGCCGCCTGTCACTAATATCATGCGTTGTTTTCGCCAAGGTTGCGTAAAAGGGTGCTCGAACGCACCTTATATTGCCCTAGCCACGCCACCGGCAAGGCGTGCCGGGGTCGAATAATACAAGCGCTGCCGCCAAGACGTCGTATTATAGACACATCTTGCCGTATGGAGTGTGAAATGCAGACGAATAACCGAATACTGGACGATTTGGCGCGGGTCGCCAGCAGCGCGATGGGCGCCGCCGGCGGTGTCAAAGGAGAATTCGAAACTCTGCTCAAACGCCAAATTGAAAAAATATTTGACGGCATGGACATAGTCAGCCGTGATGAATTCGACGCGGTGACGGAGATAGCCGCGAAAGCGCGCGCCGAGCAGGAAGCGCTCAGCCTTCGGGTTGAGCAATTGGAGCAGGCGTTGAAAGCGAAAAACAACTCAGAATAGCAGTCTCTTGCAATTCTCTTGCGCGAGCGAATAATTCGACCAGCCCACTAGATTTTGCGCTTTGATTTGGCCTTTACACCCACTATTGTATGAGACCATACAATTTGGGCATACGCGGCCCCACTACCACAATATATGGATAACTGGTGAGTGTGACCGCGTGGTTCGTGAATTGAGAACTGCCAAACGGACACGCGAATGTCGACAATCCTGAGTTCGGTAGATTTCCTCGACAACAATCCGCTAGATATTGTCGAACGGGTGGCGGGTGCGGCGGACATTCCGTTCGAGCGTTTTAACGAAGAGGAGTTGTTGGCGGCGCACTATACTGGCCCCTGGTGCGCCTATGAGATGTGGTTTGCCTATAGTTCCGACGTCGATGCGCTTGAATTTCGTTGCGGCTACGACATGAAGGTACCCGACGACCGGCTGGAGGATATTCACGGCCTTCTGGCGCTGATCAATGAGAATATGTGGCTCGGACATTTTAACCTCCGACAGGACGAGAAACGGCCGACCTGGCGCCATACTTTTATTTTCAGGGGTGCACCGCATCCAACGGAAGCGCAAATTGAAGATCTCCTCGGGATTGCCTTGCAGGAATGTAATCGCTTTTACCCTGCCTTCCAGCACGTCATTTGGGCCGGCAAATCGTCCCGGGAGGCGCTCGACGCGGCTCTCTTCGAGACCGCCGGCCAGGCCTGATGACCGAGATACAGTCCGACGGCATCGTGTTAGTCGGTGGCGGAAAAATGGGCGGTGCACTGCTCACAGGCTGGCTCGAAAGCGGGGTCAACGCTTCGAAAATTCATGTTGTCGAGCCGAAAGCCAGTGCGGCTAAAAGTTTGGCCCCGTTGGGTGTGACTGTCGTTGCGGAGGCGGCTGAACTGCCGGGCGCGGCTGAAACCGTTGTCTTCGCAGTCAAACCACAAATCATGAACGACGTCGTTCCTGACTATAAGCGCCTTAACTCCGACGAGATAGTTTTTCTCTCGATTGCTGCGGGCTGCACTATATCGCTGTTCGAGACTCATCTCGGCTCGGTACCGGTGGTTCGCGCCATGCCGAATACCCCAGCGGCGATCGGTCTCGGCATGACGGTCGCCTGCGCCAATGCGCAAACCAGCAAAGGCCAAAAGGCGCGCTGCCAGACCCTGCTCGAAGCCGTCGGCGAGGTGGCCTGGGTCTCTGAAGAGAGTCTGATGGACCCGGTCACGGCAGTCTCCGGTAGCGGTCCGGCCTATGTCTTTTTGTTAATTGAAACCCTCGCAGCCGCTGGCGTGGAAGCAGGACTATGTGCGGATCTAGCCATGCGCCTGGCGCGCGCGACGGTTCGCGGCGCCGGTGAATTAGCGAGCCGTTCCGAAGATGCGCCGAGCCAGCTTCGGGTCAATGTCACCAGCCCGGGTGGTACAACGGCAGCTGCGCTTGATGTGCTGATGGCCGGGGACGGCCTCGACCGCCTGATGAAGCGCGCCGTTCTGGCGGCAACCACTCGCTCGAAGGCGCTCGCCGGATAAATCACCTTCAACGAATTGACCCCAGCCCGTGCCACGCCTACATAAAGACAACAGAATTGATAACCCAGAAAGAATGACGGTAGCGACGAGATGCCCAGGAAAACGGATTATCCCCGCTTGATCGTCGATAATGCGCTCGAATTGGCGGCGATAAAGGGCTGGGCGCAAACGAGCCTGAACGATATTGCTGCGGCAACCGGTCTCTCTTTAGCTGCGCTGCACGGCACCTATCCCTCAAAGATCGCAATTATCGCAGCCTATACCACGCGCGTTGATGAAGCCGTGCTAAACCATATCGACCCGGAAATAGCTGACAAACTAAGCCGTGAGCGGCTGTTCGACGTGTTGATGAAGCGTTTCGATGCGATGAATCCGCACAAAGAGGCGGTGCGCTCGATCTTACGCGCGTCGACCTCCGATGTTGAAGCGCTGGCGAGCGGGCCTCTGAGCCTATACCGCTCGATGCGCTGGATGATGGAGGCGGCGAATATTCCTTCTTCGGGCGTACGGGGGCAGCTTCGCATCAAGGGCTTGGCGCTTAT
This sequence comes from uncultured Rhizobiaceae bacterium, assembly GCA_964413115.1. Taxonomy (GTDB): domain Bacteria; phylum Pseudomonadota; class Alphaproteobacteria; order UBA828; family UBA828; genus PTKB01. The sequence goes on from CAYPSQ010000017.1 coordinate 22,871, forward strand.
TTATCTTGCGGTGTTGCGCACCTGGTTCAACGATGACAGCGAAGACATGTCGCGTACCATGGCATCTCTCGACCGCCAGTTGAGCCGGGCAGATCGGCTACTGGGATTCCTGCGCCGGCGCGGGCGCCGCGAGACCGAATTGCTGGACTGCGAAACTGTTACAGGCGAGCCCTCAGGACCCCTAGAGGCCAGCGTTGGCTGAGACACCACTTTCATTTGAAGATTTTCTCAAGGTTGATATTCGCGCCGGCACTATCCTGCGCACCGAGCTTTATCACGAAGCGCGCGTCCCGGCCTACAAACTATGGATTGATTTCGGCCCCGAGATCGGCGAGCGCAAGACATCTGCACAAGTGACAGAAAATTACCGTTCTGAAGACCTGGTAGGCCGGCAAATTGCCGCCGTGGTCAATTTCCAGCCCAAACAGATTGGCGCTTTCATGTCCGAAGTCCTAGTGCTGGGCTTTCCCGGGGCAACCGGCGGGGTCGTGTTAATCGCACCCGAGCGTGCAGTTTCTGACGGCATGCGCCTTTACTAGACCGGCAAACGCAATACCGCGCGAAGGCCGCCCGAGCTTGCTGTTTCTAAAATGATATCTCCGCCATGAATGCGCGTAACATCGCGGGCAATGGCAAGACCGAGACCGGCTCCGGCGTAATTGGGATTGCGCGAATCGTCAAGGCGAAAGAAAGGTTTGAACACATCATCAAAGCTCTCAGGAGGAATGCCCGGACCGTCATCCTCCACGACCACCTCCACACTGGCGCCGATAAGGCGCGCCTTGATCTCCGTATGGTCGCCATAACGCACCGCATTATCCACCAAATTGGTCAGACAGCGCTTAATGGCGTTCGGCTGGAGCGGTAAGGTCAGCGCCTGCTTGGCAACGAACGTAACCGCAGCGCCGTTTCGCCGCGCGCCTTCAACAACTTCGCCAATCAGCGCCGAAAGATCGACCGGCGCTGTCGCCTCGGCGCCCTGGCCGCGCGTAAAGGCCAAATATTCGTCGATCATTTTTTCCATTTCAGCGATGTCGGCTTCGACCTCCAGTACGTCGGCCCGCGCTTCCGGCAGAGTTTCGCCCAACATTGCGAGCTGAAGCTTGATACGGGTAAGCGGCGTCCTGAGATCATGCGAGACACCGGCTAGCATTTCCGTTCGCTGATCGAGATGGCGCGCGATGCGCCCGCGCATATCGATGAATGCCGCAGCAGCCTGGCGAATTTCGGCCGCCCCGGCGGGTTTGAATTCAACCTCGGAGCGGCCCTTGCCGAACGCCTCTGCCGCCGCCGCCAGGCGCCGAATTGGCTGAATTTGGTTACGCAGGAAAAAAATCGCTATGGCGGTAACCACAAGGGCCGTGCCGACCATCCATAATACAAAGATATAGATTGTGGTGGAGAACATGCGTTTGAGCGGCGTGAGGATGTTCAACACACCTTCCTGTAATTCGATGCGGACAGAGATGTTCTCGTCGTCCCGCCGTGTATCGATGTGGAAAGGTATAACTAACCGTTCGGAGAGCGCATGTTGCAGCATGCGATCAGCATTTCTACTACTGAGCTTGGGCGCCGCCGCAGGCAATTTGACACCGGGTTCGAAGACGGCATTTATTTGCATTTCGCGATAAGCCGCGCGCAACGTCCATTCGCGGAACTCATCCTCGGGATATTTCTGCATGGTGCGCATGACATAGATTATGTCGCCTGTCACGCCCAAGGCCAGCCGCCGGCTAACCGTATCCCAATGGCGTTCGAAGAAGATATAGGCGACCACACCTTGCAGCAGCACCAAAGGGATCAACAGGATTAATAGCGAGCGCCAGAATAACCCTTTGGGTGTGAGGCGCCTGAGCAAGTTGATGTGAGCGGCCGCCATGTCGGATACCTAGCGCGGGCGCAAGGTGTAGCCCTCGCCCCATACTGTAAGGAGATGGCGAGGTGCGCTCGGATCGACTTCGATCTTGCGGCGTAGGCGGGCAATTTGCACATCGATCGCGCGGCCGCCGGCATCGATGCCACAGTGCCGGCACAGCTGCTCCCGGCTAAGCGTGACGCCGATTTGGCCAATGAACAGCGTCAGCAATTGGGATTCGGTATGGGTCAGACGCACACTCTCGCCATCACGCGCCAACTCGGCGCGCGCCGGGTGAAATTCAAAACCGCCAATGCGAACCGGTGTCTCGATGGCGGGCGGCGGCACCAGCCGGCTGCGGCGCAGGATTGTCGCAATGCGCAGCAACAACTCGCGCGGCTCAAAAGGTTTGGTCAAATAATCATCAGCGCCGCTCTCCAACCCTGATATTCGATCCTCGGGCTCCCCCATCGCGGTGAGCAAGAGAATCGGCACTGAGAGGCGCTCGCGCAGTCGGCGAGTCAGTTCGATGCCGCTCTCGCCCGGCATCATCACGTCGAGCACCAGAAGATCGAACGCTAGACCGCGTAGCTTGGATTCGGCCTCCACCGCAGTCTGCGCTGTAGTGACGCGATAGCCGTTCTCGCAGAGATAGCGCCTGAGCAGTTTGCGCAAACGATCGTCGTCATCGACCACCATAATATGCGGAGCATCGACGTCGAGCGCCGGCACCGAATGCGATCTCTGACGCGCCTGATCCTGATTCATAAAGTTAGTATATGTCAACGACCCTCCGATAGGGCAAAGCGCTAATGGCGGGAGTAGCGCTAGTCCTCGAAGCGCTGGCGATCAGCCTTATCGATAATGCCGAGTAACACTTTGCGGTATCCTTCCACCGCATCGCCGCCGGCGGAACGGTATGCTGCTCCAATACGGGCGCGCTGAACCTCGGACAAGCGACGTTCCAATTCCAATCCCTTATCAGTGAGCTGCAATAATCGTCGCCGTCTGTCAGACTGAGCCTTCTGCACCGAAACGAAACCCTCTTTGACCAATTGGCTGAGAACGCGCGACAAGCTTTGTTTGGTAATACGCAGAATGGCCAGCAATTCGGCCACGGAAATGGCCGGGCTGCGGGCGACAAAATAGATCACCCGGTGATGCGCTCTGCCAAATCCATAGGTCGCTAGCATAGCGTCGCACTCTGCTGTGAAATCGCGATATGCGTAAAATAACAGCTCGATTCCCTGGTGGAGCTGGTCGTGACGCAGGAACAGGGGGTTGGGTCTCGATTTTAAGTCAGTCATGTTGACTTATATGCAGTGTGGTGATAGAGAACGCAACCGCTTTTCGACCTAGCAAGGCGGTTTGGTGCGGGAGAACGAGCGCAAATGGCCGACATGATACCTTTTGACGACCGCGACGGGGTAATATGGCTTGACGGCAAAATGGTGCCGTGGCGTGATGCCAATCTCCACGTGCTTAGTCATGCGCTGCACTATGCCAGCTGCGTGTTCGAGGGCGAGCGGGCCTATTCGCGGCGCATATTCAAACTGCAGGAACATACCGAGCGGCTCTTCGATTCTGCTTCATTGCTCGACATGACAATTCCCTTCACGGCTGACGAGATCAATGCTGCCTGCAACGAGGTAATCAATGCACAGGACATCATTGACGGCTATGTCCGTCCAGTGGCATGGCGCGGCACCGAAATGATGGGCGTCTCAGCTCAAGTAGCCAAGACCCATGTGGCGATCGCTACATGGCCCTGGCCCAATCTATTCGGCGACGAGAATCGTAAGCGCGGCATCCGTATGAAGACCTCTAAATGGCGCCGCCCTTCGCCTGATACCGCACCGGTCAAAGCAAAGGCGGCCGGGCTTTACATGATTTGCACATTATCTCGTCACGCGGTCGAGCCCGACGGCTATGATGACGCCTTGATGCTGGATTGGCGCGGGCAGATCGCCGAAGCCACCGGCGCAAATATCTTCCTGGCGCAAAACGGCGTGCTACATACGCCGACGCCGGACTGTTTTCTCGATGGCATCACCCGGCGCACCGTCATGGACCTCGCGCGCAAGCGTGGTCATGAAGTGGTGGAACGCGTAATTATGCCGGAAGAGCTCGCCCATACAGATGAAGTGTTCCTCACCGGCACCGCAGCCGAAGTCACGCCGGTTGGAGAAATCGACGGGCATAATTTCCAGGTCGGACCTATCACCCGACAGTTAATGGAAGATTACGACGCGGAAGTACGTAACGGCAGTTAAGCCGCGGCTGCGGCGCAGACTATTTCTTGGTGACCGTCCATTTTTCCGCAGCTTGGTCGTCCGAGGCACGCGCCTCAACCCACTCTTTTCCATCGTCACGCTCCTCCAACTTCCAGAACGGTGCGCTGGTTTTTAGCCAATCAATGAGAAAAGCGCAGGATTCTAGGGCTGCCCTGCGGTGCGAGGATGCGGTAATAACCAGGACAATTCGCTCGCCGGGCTCCAGCCGGCCATAGCGGTGAATAACCAGGCAATCTTCGAGCGGCCAGCGCTGGCGTGCCTCGGCCTCGATTTCAGCCAGATTCTTTTCCGTCATACCGGGGTAATGTTCAAGCGTCATGGCGCCGATGGCAGCATCGCCGTCTGATCCGCGCACCAGGCCGGTGAACGACGCAAGGGCACCAACATTCTTGCCACTCATCGCCGACATCTCGGCGCCAACATCGAAATCCTCACGCTGTACCCGGATCATCTCCTGCCCTCAGCCACCCGTCACAGGAGGGAAGAACGCGACTTCATCTTCCTTGGCGAGCGGGTGGTCAAGATTGGCAAAATCCTGATTTACGGCAAAGCGCACGGCGGAGAGATCAGCCAGTGCCTCGCCGTAACCGGGGCCGCGGGTTTTTAACCAGTCGACCAGCCCCGCAATCGTAGCAACATCATCGGGCAGCGCGATATCTTCCTCACCGACGCCGATCTTCTGTTTGAGCCAAGCAAAATAGAGTAATTTCACGGCACGTCCTTAGCGCATCATTTCGTTGAAGGGCAAAAAATCTACCGTCATGCCGCGTTCCACCTGGGTCACATCCTCGGCCAACTCGATAAGTCCATCGGCAAATACCACTGAAGATAGAATCCCGGCGCCGCCCCGACCGTATTTCTCCGCCGCCACGCTGCCGTCGTCAAGCATGCGCAAGCGCGCCCGCAACCATTCGCGTCGGCCCTTTTTCTTTTTGTAATCGAAATCCGCGCGAACCGGGTAATGCTGCGGCTCGACCTCCGCCGCGCCCGAGAGACGAAGCACGAGAGGCCGCGCGAAACGCATAAAGGTTACTAGCACCGCAACAGGATTACCTGGCAGCCCGACGAACGGCACGCGGCCGACCTGCCCAAGCGCGATGGGCCGGCCGGGGCGGATGGCAAGACGCCAAAAATATAGATTGCCAAGCGCTTCGACCGCAGCCTTGATGTGATCCTCTTCGCCAGTCGATACCCCACCAGATGTGATCAGCACATCATGCGAGCCGGATGCATTGTCGAGCTCTCGGCGCACCGCGTCAAGCCGATCAGGAAGAATGCCAAAATCATTCACGTCACAGCCCAGCGCTTCCAGTAGCGCGACGACCATGAAGCGGTTAGAATCATAAATGCCGCCGGGCGGCAACGCTGCACCGGGTTCGAACACCTCATCGCCGCTCGAAAATACCGCGACCTTGAGTGGCTGGTAGACCCAAAGGGTGGTGAGCCCGACCGATGCGGCGAGACCTATATCCTGCGGCTTCAGACGCCGCCCGGCGGAGAGGATGACGGCATCATTTTTGATATCTTCGCCAGCAAAACGTCGGTTGGCGCCCTGCTTGATACCAGGCGGGATAACAACAACGCCATCATGTTCGCGGCAATCCTCCTGCATCAACACCGTGTCCGGGCCGGGCGCGCCACCTTCGCCGGCGGGCATCGGCGCCCCGGTAAAGATGCGTACCGCAACGCCACGCCGTGCCGCATGGCCAAGGGGCCGACCGGCCGGAATACGCTCGCTCCACGGCAGCCTGGTTTCCCGGTCCGGGTTGAGGTCGTCAAAGAACACGGCCCAGCCATCGACCGCCGCATTGTCATGGGGCGGCACATCGCGCGCCGAAAGAACATCGCGCGCCAATATACGGCCATGCGCCTGGAGCAAACTCATCTCCCGCGGCGTGGCAACGATGTCAGTGGTTTGACTAAGACGCGCCAAGGCCTCAGCGGCCGGCATCAATTCGCCGCCAAAGGCAAAACAATCATCGGTTAGCTGCGCCATCAGCGCCACTCCCCAGGTTCATGCGGCCGTTCGCAGCGATCGGGTTGGCGCCTGATCAATTCGCAATGCGCCATGATGAAATCGGCGATGGCCGGAATATCATTCAAATCCAATACTAAGATATCACGTTTCTTGGGCAGCCCGTTGGGTCTACCGCTATCGCTAGCGACAGCGATCACCCAATCATCTTCGGCGGCGAGCAGCGGCAGCCCCGTGTCAGCGCGGTAGACCTCCAGCTTTGCATGATCATGTCGTTTAAAGCCTTCGATCAGAAGCAAATCAACTTCCGAAAATTGTTTATACAGCTCTTCCAATGGCGGCTCTGACTCGCCCTGCAATTCATGCACCAAAGCCCACCGCCGGTCGGAGACGTACAATACTTCGTTCGCGCCGGCATCCCGCCATATGGAGACATCATGGTCGGGGGCAAATAGATCGAACTGGTGATGGGTGTATTTCATCGTCGCCACCACCAAGCCACACACCGAGAGCTCTGGTAACAGGCGGCGCAACAGCGTCGTTTTGCCGCTGCCGCTCCACCCAGCTATGCCGAATATTTGCATCTTTCGCTTCACGCGCGGGGCGGCATTGAGGCTGGGTCATGGCGTAGAGCGGTGCGAATATATAATCCGGCGCTCAACCAACTTAACAAAGCAGCGAGCCAGAGCACCACGTCGCCGGCCTGCTGGAGCGGCGCAGCGAGCGATGCCAAGCCCGGCGCCACCAACAGCAGCACGATGGCCACCATCTGGCTCACGGTTTTCCACTTTCCAAGACGGCTGACCGGTAGGTCCGCGCGCCCGGCCAAGCCCTCACGCACGCCTGATAACAGAATTTCGCGGCACAGTATCGCGACCACCGGAATGACCATCGCGCGCTCTGATGCGACCAACATGATCAGCGCCGCAGCGACGATCAGTTTGTCAGCGATGGGATCAAAAATACGGCCAAATTCGCTGGTCTGGCCCAATCGCCGCGCCAGCCAGCCATCGAGAAAATCGCTGACCGCAGCAACGACAAAGAGCGCAAATACTGCCCATATAGCGGCATCGCCGGAGACATAAAACAGACCGACAAAGGGCGGTATCAGGGCGATTCGACCCACAGTGAGGAGATTTGGCAAATTTGTCATGATCGCATGATTTCGGCGCTCAGGAATTCTATCACGCTCAGGACACGGCGTGGAAATGATCGAAGATTGAGCGCGCCAGCGCCTGTGAAATACCATGCACGCGCTCAAGATCTGACAATCCCGCCTGCGATACTCCGCGCGACGAGCCGAAATGGTGCAACAGCGCCTTCTTGCGACTGGGGCCAACTCCCTGAATGCTATCGAGTTGAGAGCGCGATACATTGCGCGCCCGGCGCGCACGATGCGTGCCGATAGCGAAGCGATGTGCTTCGTCACGCAGACGTTGAATGAAATAGAGCACCGGATCGCGCCGCTCTAATGATATCGCCTGGCGCTCGGGCAGGAAAATACGCTCCAGCCCAGCATTCCTGTCGGGACCCTTGGCGACAGCAGCAAGGGCGATATCGCTCACGCCGAGCTCGGCGAAAACCTCTTGAGCGGCGCCGAGTTGCCCGGCGCCACCATCGATCAGCACCAGATCTGGCCAGGCGCCGTGGGCACCCTCGGGATCTTTCTTTAGTAGGCGCGAAAAGCGGCGCGACAGCACTTCGCGCATCATGCCGTAATCATCACCGACGCTGATGCCGCCCTCGGCTTTAGGCATCGCGTCACTCTGGATATTGAACTTGCGATACGCCTTTTTCATAAATCCCTCAGGCCCGGCAGCAATCATCGCGCCGACCGCGTTGGTGCCGGAAATATGAGAGTTATCATAAACCTCGATACGCTCAGGCACACCGTCCAACCCCAATTTGTCAGCCAGACCTTCAAACAATTTTCTCTGTGCAGCGCTTTCGGAAAAACGCCGCGCCAATGCCTCGCGCGCATTTCTTTCAGCATCGACAACCATGTTTGACTTATCTCCGCGCATCGGTCGGTGAATGCGAACGCGCCGCGAGGCCTTGAGCGATAGTGCTTCTTCAATCAACTCGCTTTCTTCGATTTCCTGATTCACCAGCACCAGCGGCGGTGCCGCACGGTTACTATAGAATTGGGCGATAAAGGCACGCAGCACGTCGGCGGCAGCGACTTCTTTCTGGTGGCGCGGATAATAAGCCCGGTTGCCGTAATTCTGACCACTGCGGAAGAAAAATATCTGCACACAGGATTGCCCCCCGCTTTGATGTACCGCCACCACATCAACATCCTGTAGGCCGTTCAAATTGATGCCCTGTCGCGCCTGGATATGAGCGAGCGCTCGGATGCGATCGCGATAGACAGCGGCGGTCTCAAATTCGAGGGCTTCACTCGCCACGATCATGCGATCGGTCAGCCGCGACTTTATGTGTTGGCTGCGCCCGGAAATAAATTCGCGCGCTTCATCGACCAGGGTGGCATAGGCAGGTTCACTTATGCGCCCGACACAAGGCCCCGCACAGCGCTTGATCTGGTACTGCAGGCAGGGACGCGTGCGGCTGGCAAACATCGAATCAGAACAGGAGCGCAGTGGAAAGGCGCGGTGCAGGGCATTGACCGTTTGATTAACCGCGCCGGCCGACGCGAAGGGGCCAAAATATTCTCCCTCCGCTTTTTTTGTACCTCGATATTTGGTGATACGCGGATAGGCGTGCCCGGCGGTTATCAGGATATATGGAAAGGATTTGTCGTCCCTGAGGACAATGTTGTAATACGGCTTAAGGCGTTTGATGAGGTTGCTTTCAAGCAACAACGCCTCGACCTCACTTTTGGTCGTCACCACCTCAACGCTGGCGGTGCCAGCCACCATGCGCTGCAGTCTTAAGGATAGCGCCACCGTATTGGTATAACTGTTGACCCGCTTCTTGAGGTTTTTTGCCTTGCCGACGTAAAGCGGATCTCCAGCCGCGTCCAGCATGCGATAGACGCCGGAGCTCTGCGGCATGATGTCGACCGCCTTGCGCAAGGTCTCAAGGCCTGCCGCAAGCGAATTGGTCATCAGCGAAATACCTGTGCTTGTCTCAGTTCTCTATATCGGTTTGTCACCGGCAATTCCAACCCACAGCGCGTGCCGGCCAACGAGACTGGCACCAGACAAGAATTTGTCGCTAACCAAACACAAAGGCAGTCCACTGCCCACAGGCAAACACTATCGATTCAATTGGTTGAGATACAAACTTGGCCACCCCCGCCAAGTCGATCCTGTCCTATCCACTAAATCTGTGTATAACCCTGTGTACCAAAGCTCATGTATGACACGGTTCTGTGCCAATCCAATGTCTTAATACGCTCTGCACATTTTTTGTGCAATAAATGCAAGTAATTGAAAGTAAATGACTTTATCAATTATTTGTCTGGTGCTCAGAAACTCTTCGATTTCCCGCCTCACTAATTAAGGCATAGGCCACTATGCCAGATCAATGTGAACAGAATTCAATGCCAAATCCCTATTTAGCATCAATCGAGAGGTTACCATACTAAATGTATGCCATAGCTCCCGGAGATGCATGGGAGCACTACCGTAGACTCCCGTGAGTGCGACATAAAGACAAGAACGGTCATGCATTCAAGAATATCGCACGACGCGACGCCCACAATGAATTCGCGCACACACGAGCGGCCATAGGGACCCATGACGATCATGTCAGCGTCCAAATCGGCAGCTTTGGGGAGCAGAAAATTGTCTACCAACATCTGGCCCAATACAGATCGGACCGCCTCCACATTGTCACCATGCCAGGCAATTTGATCGGAAATATAAAACCCAGAGATGTTGTCCAGCCAGTGCGGATTGATTCTCACACTGAGACCAATTCAGCTCGCTGTAGAAACGGCATGGGATCATGTAAGGCGCGCGCGGCCTCACGGCTGCTGTTCCAAGCAATCAAAATGCGTTTACCCTGGCCAGTAAACATTCCAGCCGGCACAACCATAGTCGGGAGGCCTAAATCCATCACCAGGCGAAACGCCAACCGACGGCGGCGCGGCGCAATAGAAACAGGGGCCGCGAGACGACCTGTGGATAACTCTGTTAGAAAGCGTCCGGGAATTCTCTTAGTCTCAGTGACCCCGCCGCATATCGCTGTGAAAGAGAATTGGGTCTAAGTATCTAAACTTTCTCTATATTATTGATAATAAACAATTTAATATTGGAATTTTTAATCTGCTTTCGAAGCCAGGAAAACCACGTCATCACCAAGTCGACAACTCGCGGTGAATCGGTGATGTGTACAAATGCTCAGAATTGAGCCCCACGAATTGCCTGCCGGGCGGGTCGATTCGGCTAGGAATCTACCTGCACCCGCTCGATTTCAACGCCGACGCTGGTGGCTTCTTGATAAATATCAAGCTTTTCGACGCCGACCCTCACGCGCGCAACGCGCTTGTCCGCCAAGCAAAGGCCAGCGATGCGCTCAGCTAGGGTTTCCACCAAATTGATGTGGCTCTCACCGGTGATGGTACGCACACCATCGACGATATGCTCGTAGCTCACAACATGCTCGATACGGTCCGGCAGATTGTGCGCTTCCTCAAGAACCATCAGCTCAACATTGATGCGCACGCGCTGCGGTGCATCATGCTCGTGGGCATGAATACCAATCGCACAGGGTAGAACCAGATCTCGCACAAATACCCGACGATAGGACGGCTCGGCAGCGGTCCTGAGAAGTGGCCGTAGGGGTGTCGGTTCGTTCACGGCGGTACTATTCTTCTACCTTGCGATCGGACGGCATACTCCAGCCCAAATGCTGACCGCCGTCGAGCGCCATCATTTGCCCGGTCATCGCCGGCGCGGCAAGGATAAAACGCACGGCGTCTGATATTTCTTCTGGTTTCGCACCATGGCCAAGCGGGGTGTTCTCGGCCTGAACGCGAAACTGTTCAAGTGTTTGACGGGCGCTGGGTAAGACCGGGCCGGGGCCGATGGCGTTCACCCGGATATGGGGTGCGAGCCCCAGGGCCAGGCTTTGCGTCAACGTCCAAAGACCGGATTTGCTAAGCGTATAAGAAAGAAAATGGGAAGTCAGATTCCACACCCGCTGATCAAGGATGTTAATTACCGCGCCGGCAGCGCCTGACGGCAGGCTGGAAGCAAAGGCTTGGGTGAGCAAGAACGGTGCGCGCAGGTTCACCGACATATGCGCGTCCCAGCTCTCTCGTGTGGCGCTTTCAGCGTTATCGTATTCAAACAGCGAGGCGTTGTTGACGAGGCAGCCGAGCGGCCCCAGCACCTCAGCGGCAGTGTGCGCCAAGGCCAAGGTTTCCCCCTCGTCGCTCAGGTCGGCGGCGAGTGCCACAGCTGTGCCGCCACCGGCTTTGATCCGTGCCACAGTTTCTGCTGCGTTGGCTCCAGAATCCCGGTGATGGACCGCGACTGCCCAGCCCGCCGCGCCGAGGCCAATGGCGATAGCACGGCCTATACGCTGTCCAGCCCCAGTCACAAGCGCGGCACGGGGTTCAGGAAAAGCTGACGCCATGGCGCTCAAGACGCCACCTCGCCGTGCGGTGCGTCCATGATATCGGTATAGCGGAACACCATGTCGCGGAGGGTGACAAAACCCACCGCCTCGTTGTGATCGACTACGAGGCTGCGCGATAAACCGAATTTTGACAGCAAGCGAATGGCATATTTAATCTCCATCACGGCATCCACGGTGAGCACCGGTTTCGACATGATTTCATAGACATTAGTGCGGTCGAGCGAGCGATTTTTTGCGATAACTTTGTTGGCTATATCGGAGACCACGACGATGCCGAACTCGTCTCCGGGACGCCGGCGTTCGACCACGAGCGAGCGCACATTCGCCTCTCGCATGCGATTGAGCGCCTCGCGCACCGTGGCCAAACCGTCTACCGGCACCGGCATCGGCGTCATGACCTCACGCACCTGAATATGCTTCCTCTTACTCATATTTCATCCTCGATCTCGTGCTGGATTTCTTGGATTTGATGCCACAGGCCTACAGCATCTTCGATATCGATCTGAACCGCGATGCCGCTACCGGATTTTTCATCGAAGGCGCCGACGGTGGCAATCTCCTCGAGGATCGAACGGCTACGATGTTCCTCAACGACAAACAATAGAATGTCGCGTTGCCCGGTCAGGCTCAAGCCTAGAAATGTCTTCTCGGGCTGCAGACCTTCACCTCGACAACTGGTGATGATGGTAGCGCCGGTGGCGCCGGCACGCCGACCACACTCGAGCACGGCATCGGTTTCACTATTGTCGACAAGAGCTACAACTAGTTTGAACTTCATGTTATGTCCTTTTCATCGTATCGCCGGACTTACGCTTGTGCGATAGACGGGCGGTGAACTGGGCATAGCCAAGCACGGCAATGATCGGAAACAAGCAGGCTAAGGCGATCATACCAAAGCCATCGATCAACGGGCTGCGCCCCGGAACGTTGGCGGCAAGGCCGAGGCCAAGTGCGGCTACCAGGGGTACGGTTACGGTGGAAGTTGTGACACCACCAGAATCATAAGCCAGTGGGACAATCGAACGGGAGGCAAAGATAGTTTGAACAATGACGATGGCGTAGCCGGCCATGATGAACCAATGGAGCGGAATACCAGTGACAATGCGGAAGGTGCCGAGCGCGACGCCAACGGACACGCCAATCGCTACAGCGATGCGCAGGCCCCAGGGATTGATGGTGCCACCGGAAACCGAGCCTGCTTTTTCAGCGACCGCGATCAGAGCCGGCTCGGCTATGGTGGTGCTGAACCCGATGGCGACGGCAAAAACATAAACCCATAAATAATCATACCAAGTACCGGCCACGCCTTCGACAAGACCAAGAAATTCGGGATCGGTGAGCTGACGCGCCATAGTCTCGCCGAGCGGAAACAGTGCTGACTGCAGGCCGATCAAGAACAGCGCCAGACCGATCACAACATAGATAAAGCCGATGCCGACCCGGCGCCAATTGCCTAGACGCTTTCGGATGACAACGATCTGAAAAAATAGGATCAGCCCGACTAGGGGTGCAAGGTCGCGTAGGGTGGCCAGAATGGTTGAGCCAATATTGTCAAAAATGTCCGTCCCCTCCCTTACATCAGCATGCCAAAAATCAGTACGAAAAGGACCGGCGTCAGGCTAGCGAAGGCGATCAAGCCAAAGCCGTCGATCAGCGGATTGCGCCCGCGGATCATCGTTGATAAGCCGACGCCGAGCGCCGTCACTAGCGGCACGGTGATGGTGGACGTCGTCACGCCTCCCAAATCGAAGGCGATGCCGATAATCTCATCGGGCGCGAATAACGACAGCGCCACAGCAAAGAGATAGCCGCCAATGATAAGCCAATGCACCGGCCAGCCTTTGAGGATGCGTAAGACGCCGAGGGTGATACCAGCACCGACCGAAACTGCGACCGTATATCGCAAGCCAAGAGCGAACGCGTCGATGCCGTCCGTGTCAGACGCGATTACGCCACTTTCCGCCGCCGTACGCGCCGCAGCAGCAGCAACGGCAACAAGGGCAGGCTCTGCCACCGTGGTGCCAAAACCGAGGGCAAAGGAAAACAGTAGCAGCCAAAATAGGCTTCCTTTGCGAGCAAAGTCCTGCGCCAGGCCTTCACCGAGGGGAAACAGACCCATTTGCAGACCTTTGACGAACAGTGCTAGGCCCAACATGACGAACACCAGGCCGATCAATATTTCAACGAGATTAGGAAACGGCTGCTGCAGAACAGCAAGCTGGAACACCGTGATTACAGCGATGATCGGCACCAGGTCGCGCAGCGTGCCGAGAACCAGGACCGCGAACGAGAAGGCAGGCAGGGTCAAGGAATGACTCCGCAGCAAGCCGGTGAAACGCGACAGAGCTGTTTTGGGTTTGTCGCCGGAGTTGGCCGTTTCGCTCAAGGGATAGGGAACTCTTTCACCTGTAATGCTGTTCTCGTTCCATTGTGCCTCAAGTTACCGGGCCACCGCAGCACAAACATTGCACCACTTGACCGCATTCGGTTCCCTACCTAGCGTAATCAACTCAAATTGAGCACGGGAGGAAGCGCCATGGCGGTGGTGGACAATAAACGAGTGTTGCGCAAATGGCTGAGCGCGCTTCAGGCGAGTGACCTAGAGAAGCTCCGGTCGTTGCAATCCGAGGATTGCGTATGGATTTTGCCGGGCTCGAAGAAGCTGCCCTGGGCTGGGCGCTGGAAGGGGCCGGCAGGCCAGAAAACCTATCTCAGGCGCATCAAGAGCGCAGTTGATTTCGATAAGCAAGAGTTTAAGGAATATATAGGCGAGGGCGGGCGCATCGTCGTAACCGGTCAGGAAATCGCCAAATCCAAGCCGAAGGGCAAGCGCTGGAATGTCTCCTTCGCCTGGGCCTTCACCGTGAAGCGTGGCAAGGTCACAGCCTGGGAAGCCTACGAAAACACGG
>CAYPSQ010000018.1:0-33344 GCA_964413115.1 uncultured Rhizobiaceae bacterium
TTGGTTAGAGCGCCGGCCTGTCACGCCGGAGGTCGCGGGTTCAAGTCCCGTCACTCCCGCCATTTATAGGTTTCCTGGCAGCGTTTGCCAGGCCGGTTAGGTGAAATTATTGGCGCCCCAGGGCTGTGTATTTGTGGCGCGGTTTCTGGAGGAAATTAAGAATAATGGATGGTAACACGGCTTAATGATCGCATCTCAATCATTCTTGCTTGAATATCTACCGATCTTGATATTTCTGGGGATTGCTGCGGTCATCGGAGTGGGCGCGGTTGCCGCTTCCTATATTGCCGCTCCGCAAAACCCAGATGCAGATAAAGTTTCAGCTTATGAATGCGGTTTTGACGCATTCGACGATGCGCGCGGGCGCTTCGATGTGCGTTTCTATTTGGTCGCTATTCTGTTCATCATTTTCGATCTGGAAGTTGCCTTCCTCTTTCCGTGGGCGGTTTCATTTAAGGATATTGGCCTTTACGGATTTTGGTCGATGGTAATCTTCCTGGGCATCCTGACCATTGGTTTTATCTACGAATGGAAGAAAGGTGCTTTGGAATGGGATTGAGCAGTGATGGTGCGCCGAATTCGGCTGAAGCCCCGATTCCTCCTGGCGAGGCACAGGATGTAGCGCTAAAACTTGTAACGGACGAGCTTGGCGATAAGGGCTTTGTGGTAGCTAAGCTCGACCGTCTCATCAATTGGGCTCGAACGGGTTCATTGTGGCCGATGAGCTTCGGCCTTGCCTGCTGTGGCGTCGAGTTTATGCAAGTGATCGCTGCGCGCTATGATATCGATCGTTTGGGCATGATCCCCCGTGCCAGTCCGCGCCAATCCGACGTAATGATCGTTGCCGGCACTCTGTGCAACAAAATGGCGCCGGCATTTCGTAAGGTATACGATCAGATGCCGGAACCGCGCTATGTCATCTCCATGGGCAGCTGCGCGAATGGCGGCGGTTACTACCATTATTCTTATTCTGTCGTGCGCGGATGTGATCGGATTGTGCCGGTTGACGTGTATGTACCTGGTTGTCCGCCCACGGCTGAAGCGCTTCTCTATGGCATCATGCAGCTTCAGCGCAAAATTCGGCGTACAGGAACGATCGCGCGCTAAAGCCCGCGAATATCAAGATCATGAATCAACAAGCGCTGAAAGATCTTGCTGGACATCTTGATACGACACTTGGCGATTATATTCAGTCGTCCAAAATCGTGCACGGCGAACTAACGCTCGAAATTCGTGTCGAGTCAGTAGAGCGCGTAATCAAATTTTTGCGCGATGACAGTACATGCCGCTTCGAGATGCTGATAGATATTTGTGGCGTTGACTATCCTCAGCGCGATCCGCGTTTTGACGTCGTCTACCATATGCTCAGTGTCAGCAATAACATGCGCATTCGCGTCAAGGTGGGCGTAGAAGAAGAAGGCTCGATGTTTTCCGTGTCGGCGCTTTACAGTACCGCCGGGTGGTTTGAGCGTGAATTGTGGGATTTGTTCGGCATTTATGTCACCGGCCATCCGGATTTGCGCCGTTTGCTCACGGATTACGGTTTTGAGGGCCATCCGCTACGTAAGGACTTTCCACTGACGGGTTATGTGGAACTGCGCTATGACGACGAGCAGAAGCGTGTCGTTTACGAACCGGTTAAGCTGACTCAGGAATTTCGCAGTTTTGATTTCATGAGCCCCTGGGAAGGCGCTGAATATATTCTGCCAGGAGACCAAAAAGCCGAAAAACCGGCAGGCGACGGCGGTGGATCATGAGCGAGCATCGCATTAAGAATATGACGCTCAATTTTGGCCCGCAGCATCCGGCAGCGCATGGCGTACTGCGTCTCGTTCTTGAAATGGATGGCGAGGTCGTAGAACGGGCGGACCCGCATATTGGATTGCTGCACCGTGGCACGGAAAAACTGATCGAGCATAAGACCTATCTGCAGGCGGTACCTTATTTTGATCGCCTGGATTATGTAGCTCCAATGAACCAGGAGCATGCATTCGCACTAGTAGTGGAGCGTCTGCTCGGTATCGAAGCGCCGCTGCGCGCGCAATATATTCGGGTGCTCTACAGCGAAATTGGACGCATCACCAATCACCTTCTCAACATTTCGACGATGATTTTGGATATTGGTGCGTTTACGCCATTCTTTTGGGCCTTTGAAGAGCGCGAAGTTTTAATGGAATTCTATGAGCGCGCGTCGGGGGCGAGGATGCATGCCGCCTATATCCGCCCTGGCGGTGTGACCAGTGATTTGCCGCCGGATCTGCTGCGCGATATCGGTCTGTGGAACCAAAAATTTCCCAAGATCATCGACGATATTGAAAATCTGATTACTGAAAATAGAATTTTCAAACAGCGTACCGTCAACATCGGTGCGACCAGTCCGGCGGAGGCGCTTGATTGGGGCTTTACCGGCCCGATGTTACGGGCGTCCGGCGTGACCTGGGATTTACGCCGCAATCAGCCGTACGAGGTTTATGACGAGCTCGAGTTCTCCGTCCCCGTGGGTACCAGTGGTGATTGCTATGAGCGTTATTTGGTGCGTATGGAAGAGATGCGCGAAAGTGTGAAAATCATCGATCAGTGCCTTGCACGCATGCCTGAAGGCCCGGTGAAAGTCGTCGATAACAAGATCAGCCCGCCGACTCGCAGTGAGATGAAGAACTCGATGGAGGCCCTGATCCATCACTTCAAACTCTATACCGAGGGCTATCACGTGCCGGCGGGCGAGGCCTACGCCGCGGTCGAAGCGCCGAAGGGTGAATTCGGCGTTTACTTGGTGTCCGATGGTAGCAACAAGCCATATCGCTGCAAAATCAGAGCGCCCGGGTTCGCCCATTTGCAGGCGCTCGACCATGTCAGCCGGGGCCATATGCTGGCCGATGCCGTCGCCAATCTGGCCAGTATGGATATTGTTTTCGGGGAGATTGATCGGTGAGCGGAGAGAGTAAGAAATTCGAATTCTCGCCCGAGAATTTTGAACGGGCCAACGCACACATAGCCAAATATCCTGAAGGCCGCCAGGCGAGTGCGGTGTTGCCGCTACTGGACCTTGCGCAACGCCAGAACGGCGGTTGGGTGTCGCGAGAAGCCATGTCCTACATCGCTGGTTTGCTGGATATGGCCGAAATTCGCGTGTATGAGGTCGCGACTTTCTACACAATGGTAAATCTCAACCCGGTTGGAAAATATTTGATCCAATTGTGCCGCACGACGCCCTGTTGGCTATGCGGTTCAGACGATTTACGCGACACCTGTAAAAATGAATTAGGAATCGGCGTTGGTGAAACCACAGATGACAGCATGTTCACGCTGGTTGAAGTGGAGTGCCTCGGCGCCTGCGTGAATGCGCCGATGGTGCAGATCAACGATGATTTCTATGAAGATCTTTCGGCCGCGCGGATGAAGGAAATTCTTGCCATGTTGCAGCGCGGCGAGCAGCCGCCAGTGGGATCGCAAACCGGGCGGCAAACTTCGGCGCCGGCGACCGGCGCGACCACATTACTGGATGGTGGGACTGCGTGATGCTGAACGATTCGGACCGCATTTTTACCAACCTTTACGGCGCTCATGATTGGCGCCTGGGCGGCGCGCGCCAGCGCGGCGCGTGGGACGGCACCGGCGCACTTATCGGCAAGGGCCATGATTGGGTTGTTGAACAAGTCAAGGAATCCGGATTGCGTGGACGGGGCGGTGCGGGTTTCCCGACCGGAATCAAATTCTCATTCATGCCCAAAGAGCCAGATCCGAGACGACCACATTACTTGATCGTCAATGCCGACGAATCCGAACCCGGCACCTGCAAAGACCGGGACATCATGCGCCACGATCCGCATCTTCTTATTGAGGGTTGTTTGATCTCCGCCTTCGCCATGCGCGCCAACACCGGCTACATCTACATTCGCGGTGAGTTTTACCGCGAGGCAGAAAATTTGCAAGTCGCGATCGATGAAGCGTACGAGGCCGGATTGATCGGCAAGAACGCTTCGGGCTCGGGATGGGATTTCGACCTTTATTTGCATCGCGGCGCCGGCGCTTATATTTGCGGCGAGGAAACCGGCTTGCTCGAAAGCCTCGAGGGCAAGCCCGGCAAGCCTCGTCTGAAGCCGCCGTTTCCGGCCGGTGCTGGTCTTTATGGCTGCCCCTCCACGGTCAACAATGTCGAAACCATCGCCGTCATACCAACCATACTCAAGCGCAGCCCGGAGTGGTTCGCCGGATTGGGCCGGCCAAAAAATACTGGTACCAAACTGTTCTGCATTTCGGGGCATGTGAACCAGCCCTGCAATGTCGAGGAAGAGATGGGCATTCCACTGCGCGAACTTATCGAGAAACATGCCGGTGGTGTGCGCGGCGGTTGGGACAATCTGTTAGCGGTAATTCCCGGCGGCGCCTCCGTGCCGTTATTGCCGAAATCCATTTGCGATGACGTGCTGATGGATTTTGATTCACTGGTCGCTCAAAAGTCGGGACTTGGCACGGCGGCCGTCATCGTCATGGATAAATCGACAGATGTCGTCGAGGCGATATCTCGGCTTTCACATTTTTACATGCATGAAAGTTGCGGCCAGTGCACGCCATGCCGCGAAGGTACGGGATGGGTCTATCGCATGATGCAGCGCATGGTTACAGGCGAAGCATCGGTGAAGGATATCGATCTTCTGTGGGATGTGGTGGGTCAAATAGAAGGCCATACAATTTGTGCGCTTGGAGACGCTGCGGCGTGGCCGGTTCAAGGTCTGATTCGGCATTTTCGCGACGAAATGGAACAGCGCATTTTAGCGCGTCATGGCATCCCGACTGATGCCGGCGCACCGAAAGCCGCGTGAGGAATTTAGGCGATGCCGAAACTGATAATCGACGGCGCTGAAGTTGAAGTCGCGGACGGTTCGACCGTCCTGCAGGCGTGCGAGCAAGTCGGTGCGGAGGTGCCGCGTTTCTGTTACCACGACCGCCTGTCGATTGCCGTAAATTGCCGCATGTGTTTGGTGGGTATGGAAAAATCTCCCAAACCCATCGCTTCCTGCGCGATGCCGGCGGGCGAGGGGATGGTGATCCACACCAATACGCCCGAGGTCAAAAAAGCACGCGAAGGGGTGATGGAATTTCTGCTGATCAATCATCCGCTGGACTGCCCGATTTGTGACCAGGGCGGCGAGTGCGACCTGCAAGATCAGGCCATGGCCTATGGCCGACATTTCAGCCGTTTCGATGACCATAAACGGGCGGTTAAGGATAAAGATATTGGGCCGCTGGTCGAAACCATCATGACACGCTGCATTCATTGCACGCGCTGCATCCGTTTCGCCGATGAAATCGCCGGCGTTGAAGAGTTCGGTGCGGTGTTCCGCGGCGAACATATGGAGGTTGGCACCTATGTAGAGAAGGCGGTTTCGTCCGAGCTTTCGGGCAACATGATCGATTTATGCCCGGTCGGCGCTTTGACGTCGAAACCCTATGCGTTTACCGCGCGCTCGTGGGAATTGCGCAAGACCGAAAGCATCGATGTGCTTGACGCCGTCGGCTCCAATATTCGCATCGATGCGCGTGGCGGCGAAGTCATGCGCATCGTCCCGCGCCTCAACGAGGATGTGAACGAGGAGTGGATTTCCGACAAATCCCGCTTTGCCTGTGATGGCCTTAAAAAACGCCGCCTCGATCGTTGTTACGTGCGCAAAGACGGCAAGCTGGAAGAGGCGGAGTGGCCCGAAGCGTTTGGTGCCATCGGTGAGGCGCTCCAGGGTCTCGCCGGAGATCAGATCGCCGCCATTGCCGGCGATCTGGCCGATTGCGAAGCGATGACGGCGCTAAAGGACTTGATGGGCAACTTGGGCTCGCAAAACATTGATTGCCGACAAGACGGCGCCCAGCTCGGCGGTGTGCGCGCCGGCTATCTGTTCAACACGACAATCGCGCAAATTGAAGACGCCGATGCAATTTTGGTGATTGGTGCCGATCTGCGCTGGGAAGCGTCTCTAGTCAACGCCCGCATCCGCAAGCGCTGGCGGCAAGGTGGACTCAAGACCGGCGTCATCGGTCCGCGCCGAGACCTCACCTACCCCTATGATCATCTTGGCTCTGGGCCTGAAACTCTCGGTCAAATTGCAGCTGGAGATCACGATTTTTGTCAGGTGCTTGAGGCTGCGGAACGGCCCATGGTCATCGTCGGGTCGGGCGCAGTGGCCCGTGCGGATGGTGCTGCGGTTTTAGCCGCCGCTCGTGCCGTCACGGAAAAATTTTCGATGGTCCGCGATGACTGGAATGGTTTTAACGTCTTGCACCGTGCAGCCTCGCGCGTCGGCGGTCTCGATCTCGGTTTCATACCGAGTGGTGGTGGACGTGATGTCGCCGCCATTCTCGAAGGCACGGAAAACGGTGCGGTTAAATTCGTTTGGCTGCTCGGATCGGACGAAATCGAGATGGCACGCTTGAACAACGCCTTTGTTGTGTATCAGGGACATCACGGTGACGCCGGCGCGGCGGCGGCGGATGTGGTGTTGCCGGGCGCAGCCTACACAGAGAAAGGCGCGACTTACGTAAATTTAGAAGGGCGGGTCCAACGGACCTATCGGGCGGTCTATCCCCCCGGCGAGGCGCGGGAAGATTGGACGATCCTGCGCGCTTTTTCGGAACTGACAGGTACGACATTACCGTACGACACGCTCGAAGCCGTGCGTGCACGCATGACCGACCTCGCACCGTCATTCGGCGCGGCGAACAGCATCACTGCGGCCAAGTGGCAGAACTTCGGAGCGCCGGGCGATATGACGGGAGATGCGTTTGCTGACCCGATCGATGATTTTTATACGACCGATGCAATCTCGCGGGCATCTGACACCATGGCAGAATGCAGCGCGCAATTTGTTACCGGCGCGCACGGGAAAACGGGTACCGATGGCTGAGTCCAACTTCTGGGTGGACTACATCCTGCCACTGCTGCTGATCGTCGGCTATATCGCCGCGATTGTCGTGCCGGTGTTGCTCGTCGTTGCGCTGGTCACCTACGGCGAGCGCAAGATTTGGGCGGCCATGCAGTTCCGCAAAGGGCCCAACGTGGTGGGGCCGTTCGGACTTTTCCAGCCGCTGGCTGATGGCCTAAAGCTGCTGATGAAAGAAACCATCATTCCAACCGGTGCCAACCGCGTACTCTTCATCATGGCGCCGATGATAATGTTTGCGCTCGGGCTGGTCGGTTGGGCCGTTATTCCGTTCGATACCCATCTGGTCCTGGCCGATATCAATGTCGGCATTCTCTATCTGTTTGCGGTGTCTTCACTTGGCGTCTACGGCATCATCATCGCCGGGTGGGCGAGCAATTCGAAGTACGGTTTTCTCGGCGCTTTGCGCTCGGCCGCACAAATGGTTTCTTACGAGGTGTCTATAGGATTCGTCCTGGTCACCGTGATGCTCGTAGCGGGCTCATTGAATTTGAGCGACATCGTAGAGGCACAAAAGGGCCTCTGGTTCTTCATTCCGCTGGCGCCGATGTTCGTTATCTATTTTATTTCGGCCCTGGCCGAGACTAACCGGACGCCGTTCGATTTGCCCGAAGCAGAGGGCGAATTGGTGGCCGGCTATCAGGTTGAATATTCGGCTATGACGTGGGCGCTGTTCATGCTCGGCGAATACGCCAACATCGTTTTGTTGAGCGGGCTCTGCGTCATACTGTTTCTCGGCGGCTGGTTGCCACCGTTCCATGTCGAACCCTTTATATGGATTCCAGGTGTCGTCTGGTTTATCGCTAAAACGGCTTTTGTAATCTTTCTCTTCACCTGGGTCCGGGCAACGATGCCGCGCTATCGTTACGATCAACTCATGCGTCTCGGCTGGAAGGTGTTTCTGCCCGCGTCTTTGGCCTGGGTGATCATCACCGCCGGCGCCATGCACCTGTTTGGGTGGATGCCGCAATGAGCGGGAAAGGTTAATTATGTCGTTCATTGAGCAGTCCACAAAATCTCTGTTTCTAAGTGAATTGGTGAAGGGTATGACCATCACCTTTCGCCAAATATTCAAACCAAAGGCGACCGTCAACTACCCCTATGAAAGAGGGCCGATCAGCGCCCGCTTTCGAGGTGAGCACGCACTCCGACGTTATCCGAACGGCGAAGAGCGCTGCATTGCCTGCAAACTGTGCGAAGCGATTTGTCCGGCGCAGGCGATTACCATCGAGGCGGAACCGCGCGACGACGGCAGCCGCCGGACGACGCGCTATGACATCGATATGGTTAAATGCATTTATTGCGGCTTTTGCGAGGAAGCCTGCCCGGTGGACGCCATCGTCGAGGGACCGAATTTCGAGTTCGCCGCCGAGACGCGCGAGGAACTGCTCTACAACAAACAGAAACTTTTGGACAATGGTGAGCGTTGGGAAAGTGAAATCGAAGCGAACCTAGCGTCTGAAGCACCGTATCGTTGAGGAACATCGGCGGCTGAATCCGAAATATCAGCCAAGAGATCAAATGAATTCATGATTATCGAGACAATAGTCTTTTACCTTCTCGCCGTGGTGACAGTGGCCGCGGGCGTGATGGTTATTGCCTCGCGCAATCCAGTGCAATCCGTGCTTTTTTTAATTCTGGCATTTTTCAATTCGGCTGGCCTCTTTGTGCTGCTGGGCGCCGAATTCCTCGCCATGATATTGATCATCGTCTATGTCGGCGCGGTTGCGGTGTTGTTCCTGTTTGTCGTAATGATGCTCAATATTAATTTCTCCGAGCTGCGTGCAGGATTTTTGCAATATTTGCCGATCGGCGCCATCGTCGGAATCATTCTTTTGGCCGAACTCATCCTGGTGTTCGCAACTGGCGCCATCGACATTCATGTGCCAGATGTCGTTGCCGTTGCCATGCCGGCGGTGGATGAGGTGAGCAACACGCGTGCCTTGGGCAATATTCTCTATACCCGCTACGCCTATTTGTTTCAGGGCGCTGGATTTATTCTGTTGATTGCCATGGTTGGTGCCATCGTGCTGACTCATCGCCGGCGTGTCGAAGTCCGGCGCCAGAAAATTGCCGATCAAGTGGCGCGCGACCCGAAGGCGGCGGTAGTTCTCAAAGACATTAAACCAGGCGAGGAGGGGTCATGGAAATCGGACTGACTCATTATCTGACCGTGGCCGCGATACTTTTCACGCTTGGCGTGTTCGGCATCTTTCTCAATCGGAAGAACGTTATCATCATATTGATGTCGATTGAGTTGATGCTGCTTGCCGTCAATATCAATTTCGTCGCGTTTTCGGTTTTCTTGAACGATATGGCGGGTCAGGTGTTTGCCATGCTGGTCCTCACAGTGGCGGCCGCCGAAGCGGCTATCGGTCTTGCAATTTTGGTTGTCTATTTCCGCAATCGCGGCTCCATCGCGGTTGAAGACGTCAATGTGATGAAGGGTTAGATCCGCGTGCTGCTTTATATCGCTCCCGTTTTTTTGCCGCTGATCGGTGCCGCAATCACCGGCCTATTCGGCCGCGTGCTTGGTGACCGACCGTCGCAATATATCTCCTGCGGGGCGATGGGTTTGGCGGCACTGGCATCGATATTCGTCTTTAACAATGTGGTGATGCAGGGCGAAGTTCAGCAGATATATTTGTTCAACTGGATGACGTCGGGCACGTTCGTAGTTGATTGGGCGCTTCGCATCGACGAATTGACCGCGATGATGGTGTTCACGGTTTCGATCGTGTCGTTCCTGATCCATGTCTACTCGATTGGCTACATGGCGCATGATTCGCACATTCCGCGTTTTTTCTCCTATCTGTCACTGTTTACTTTTTTCATGTTGGCGCTCGTCACGGCGGATAATTTCCTCCAGCTATATTTCGGCTGGGAGGGCGTTGGTCTGGTTTCCTATCTGCTGATCGGCTTTTGGTATAAGCGCCCTGCTGCCAATGCGGCAGCGATCAAGGCGTTTGTTGTTAATCGCGTGGGCGATTTCGGGTTCGGTCTTGGAATCCTGGCAATTTACCTCACCTTCGGATCCGTCAGTTTCGATACGGTGTTCGCCGCCGCGCCCACCATGGTCGGCACGGAGTTCGATTTCCTCGGCCACAATTTCGATTCCCTGACGGTTATCTGCATTCTGCTGTTTGTCGGCGCCATGGGAAAATCGGCGCAGTTCTTACTCCATACCTGGCTGCCCGATGCGATGGAGGGCCCGACGCCGGTATCCGCCCTCATTCATGCGGCGACCATGGTAACCGCCGGTGTCTTCCTGGTGGCGCGCTGCTCACCGCTGTTTGAATATGCGCCGATCGCGCTCGCCGTCGTCACCTTCGTAGGCGCCACCACGGCGATATTCGCCGCGACAATTGCCATCACGCAAAACGATATTAAGCGGGTAATCGCGTATTCCACCTGCAGCCAGCTCGGCTACATGTTCTTTGCTTGCGGCGTATCGGCTTATTCGGCCGGCATGTTCCATCTTACCACACACGCATTCTTCAAGGCGCTTCTGTTCTTGGGCGCCGGCTCGGTGATCCACGCCATGTCCGACGAGCAGGACATGCGCAAAATGGGCGGTATCTGGAAAGCTATCCCGCTTACCTATGTGCTGATGTGGATCGGCAGCCTGGCGTTGGCGGGTGTGCCGTTCTTCTCGGGATTTTTCTCCAAGGACATTATTCTTGAATCCGCCTTTGCGGCGGCAACCGGGTTGGGTCATTACGCATTTGCCGCCGGTATCGCCGCCGCCGTTTTGACGGCGCTCTATTCGTGGCGGCTTATCATTCTTACCTTCCATGGCAAGCCACGGGCGGATGAAAAAGTGATGGCGCATGTTCATGAATCGCCGCCGATCATGACCGTACCGCTCATTCTGTTGGCCGTCGGCGCGATCGTTTCCGGTTACCTGTTGTTACCCATGGTCGGATCGCATTCGGATTTCTGGGGCACCTCAATACTCGTGCTGCCGCATCATCATGCCCTCGAGGGTGCGCATCATGTTGATTTCTGGGTCAAGGCGTTGCCGACCATCGTCGCGGTTATCGGCATCTTGGCCGCTTATTTCCTCTACATGACCAAACCGCACTTGCCCGGTGTCTTGGCGCAACGCCTGCGGCCGCTCTATCTGTTCTCACACAACAAATGGTATTTTGATGAGCTCTATGATTGGGCGTTCGTCCGTCCAGCCAAATATCTTGGCTATGGCTTGTGGAAACAGGGCGACGGCGGTGTCATCGACGGAATCGGCCCAGACGGTGTTGCGGCTGCGGCGGCTGCCATTGCCCGGCGCGTCGTCAAGCTGCAGAGCGGCTATGTCTATCACTACGCATTTCTGATGCTGGCCGGTGTGGCCGTCATCATCACCTGGTATCTCATTCTGGGATGATGACATGACCGATTGGCCCATTCTCTCCACCGTCACGTTCCTGCCGCTGCTCGGCGCGGCTTTTATCTTGCTGATCCGCGGTGATGAAGCGACGATCGCGCGCAATTCTCGCCATGTGGCGTTATGGACTAGCGTTGTCGCATTCGGAATTTCTGTGTTGCTCATCGCCGATTTCGACACGACGACGGCGGATTTCCAGTTTGAGGAATATGTGCCCTGGCTGCCTGAATTTGGCATTGGCTATCATCTCGGCGTCGATGGGATCTCGGTATTTTTTCTTTTGCTGACCACGTTCCTGGTGCCGATTTGCATTATTTCGTGCTGGGAAGCCGTAAAGACCCGGGTACGCGAATACATGATCGCGTTTCTGGTTTTGGAGACGCTGATGATCGGAGTGTTCTCCTCTCTCGATATGTTGATGTTCTATATCTTCTTCGAGGGGCAGCTCATTCCGATGTTCCTGATCATCGGTATCTGGGGTGGTGCGCGACGTGTCTATTCGGCCTACAAATTCTTCCTCTATACATTGCTGGGCTCGGTG
Source organism: uncultured Rhizobiaceae bacterium (assembly GCA_964413115.1). GTDB lineage: Bacteria > Pseudomonadota > Alphaproteobacteria > UBA828 > UBA828 > PTKB01. The sequence continues at coordinate 11,858 of CAYPSQ010000018.1, forward strand.
CTATTTTTGCTTGCCATTCTGTTCATGTACTTACAGGCCGGCACCACCGATATTCCGGCCTTGATGAACGAGGTGTGGGCGCCGGCGGTACAAACTTGGCTCTGGCTTGCCTTGTTCGCATCGTTCGCGGTCAAGCTACCGATGTGGCCGTTTCATACCTGGCTGCCCGATGCCCATGTCGAGGCGCCGACCGCAGGCTCGGTCATTCTCGCCGGAATTCTGCTGAAAATGGGCGGCTACGGATTTTTGCGTTTCTCGCTGCCCATGTTCCCCGACGCCAGCGAATTTTTTGTGCCCTTCGTGTTCTCGCTGTCCGTTGTTGCGGTGATCTACACCTCCCTAGTCGCCCTCATGCAACAGGACATGAAGAAGCTGATCGCCTATTCCTCGGTCGCCCATATGGGAATTGTCACGATCGGCCTATTCACCTTCAACGCTCAGGGCATCGAGGGCGGCATTTTTCAAATGCTCAGTCACGGTGTGGTTTCGGCAGCGTTGTTCCTCATCGTTGGTGTGGTTTATGACCGCGTGCACTCCCGCGAGATTTCGTCCTATGGCGGGCTCGTTCACCGCATGCCGGTGTATGCATTCGTGTTTATGGTGATCATGCTCGCATCGATAGGGCTTCCGGCGACCAGCGGTTTTGTCGGTGAATTCCTGATTTTTGTCGGCGTGTTCCAGGTAAATACCTGGGTTGCCATGTTGGGACTAACCGGGGTCATCCTCGGCGCTGCCTATATGCTGTGGCTCTATCGCCGTGTGATTTTTGGTGAATTGAAAAAGGAAAACCTGAAATCAATCACCGATTTGAACATGCGTGAAATTGGCTTTTTTGCGCCGCTCGTTGTGTTGGCCTTATTCATGGGCATTTATCCCAAGCCGTTCTTGGATGTCTTGCATGTCTCGGTGGAAAATCTAGTCGCGCAAACCCAAATGGCGCGTACCGGCGGCGCTGAAGTTGTCGCCGATCTATTGCCCGATGTACTTGCCAGGGCGTTGAGGTAAATACGATATGGCCGAATTTACCACACCCGATTATTTAACCGCCTTGCCGGAAATGTTTCTGGCGACGGTCTCTCTCGTTCTTCTCATGGTCGGTGTTTTTCTTGGTAACCGGTCGACCAACTTGCTCACTTGGTTGTGCGTCGTCGCGATGGGCGCAGCGTTCATCATGGTGCTGGTGGGATCGCACGCTCATAGCACCACATTTTTCGGCATGTTTGTGAGCGACAGTTTCTGCATATTCATGAAATGCCTGGTGTTGATCGGCGCCGCGGTGACTCTGATTATGGGCATGGGATATGTGAAGCGCGAAGGCATGAATCGCTTCGAGTTTCCGATCCTGATTTTGTTCGCGACCCTCGGCATGTTGCTGATGATTTCAGCAAACGACCTGATCGCGCTTTATGTCGGCCTCGAATTGCAGAGCTTGGCGCTATATATCGTCGCCGCGTTCCGCCGTGACTCGCTGCGCTCCAGCGAAGCCGGCCTCAAATATTTCGTTCTCGGCGCGCTCTCGTCCGGAATGCTGCTGTATGGCTGTTCCATGGTCTATGGCTTTACCGGCTTTACCGGTTTTGACGAGATCGCCGTCGCCATCGGCCGCCAAGGCGTGGACGCGCATGGCGCCGCGCCGATCGGCATTCTGATCGGATTGGTCTTCATTGCTGCGGCACTCGCATTCAAAGTATCCGCCGTGCCGTTTCATATGTGGACACCGGATGTTTACGAAGGCGCGCCGACGCCGGTCACAGCTTTCTTCGCCGCCGCGCCCAAAATTGCCGCGATGGCGTTGTTTCTGCGCGTCTTACTCGGGCCGTTTCACGAATTACTGGCGCAATGGGACCAGATCATCGTTTTCATCTCCATCGCGTCGATGGCGCTCGGGGCATTTGCGGCGATCGGCCAAAAAAATATCAAACGTCTTATCGCCTACAGCTCAATCGGTCATATCGGATATGCAATGGTCGGGCTTGCCGCCGGAACCCCGGAGGGCGTGCGCGGCGTTCTGATCTATCTGGCAATATATATGGTTATGTCGCTCGGCACGTTCGCCTGCATTCTCGCCATGCGCCGGCGCGGTCAGATGCTCGAACGGATCGAAGACCTCTCCGGCCTTTCCAAAACCAACCCGGCCATTGCGCTGGCCCTCGCAATTTTCATGTTCTCGATGGCAGGGATCCCGCCTTTGGCGGGCTTCTTCGGAAAACTCTATGTTTTTCTGGCCGCCATAGAGGAGGGCATGTACGGGCTCGCGATTATCGGCGTGCTCACCAGTGCGGTGGGCGCCTATTATTACATCCGTATCGTCAAAGTCATGTATTTCGACAAACCGGTCGAAGGCTGCGACAAACCGATCGGGGCGGAACTATCGAGCGTTCTGCTGGGTACAGGAGTCATCACGATGTTCTTTTTCGCCTATCCGACGCCCGTCCTGGAGGGTGCGCAGGCCGCCGCGGCACTTCTGTTTCCCTGATTTCGAGGCCAACATGACAACGCCACGGCTGTCGGATGAATACCGGTTGGTCGAAATGGACGCGGTCGACAGCACTAATGACGAGGCCAGGCGCCTAGCTTGCTCCGGCGCTGCGGATGGAACGCTCGTCTGGGCGCACCGCCAAACTGCCGGCAGGGGACGGCGTGGCCGGGTGTGGACGTCGGAGCCCGGAAATTTATATGCGTCGATCGTTCTCCGCCCTGATTGCGCGCCTTTGCAGGCGGCGCAATTGACTTTCGTGGCCGCTCTGGCCGTCCGCGACATGTTGACCATATTCTTAAGCAACAGCGACGCGATTGCCTGTAAATGGCCAAACGATGTGTTGATAGGGGGGCGAAAAATTTCCGGGATACTTCTTGAATCTTCGACGGCGGGAAGCGGAATCGTTGATTGGCTGGTTCTCGGCATCGGCGTAAATTTGCGCCACCATCCCGATATTGGTGGCCGTCACCCGGCGACTGACCTCTCTTCGGAAGGCGCCGGCGCAATAGAGGCATCAGCTGCCTTGGAGACCCTCGCAATGGCTTTTGCCGAGCGCCGCGGAGAATGGCTCCAGGGCGGATTCGAAGGCGTTCGCAATGCATGGCTGAAACATGCGTATGGACTCGGCCAGACGGCACAGATCAAACTGGAGAACGCCAGCCATAGCGGTTCGTTTATCGGCATTGATGAGAGCGGGGCTTTGCGGCTGAAGGGTGATGACTGTGCGGAGCAGCAGTTTGCCGCCGGCGAGGTGACTTTCGAGGAGAGTAGCTAAGCCATGCTTCTGGCCATCGATGTGGGCAATACCAATACCGTATTCGCGGTGTTCGATGGCGATACGATGCGCGGCCAATGGCGCGCGGCGACGGACGCACAGCGCACCGCCGACGAACACGCCGTCTGGTTCAGCCAACTCATGGCGCGCCACGAATTGAATCTGGATGACATTGATCATGTCGTTCTGTCGACGGTGGTTCCGCAATGTTTGAGCGCTCTGAAGTTGTTGTGTGAAGAATATTGTGGTTGCACGCCGATGGTTGTCGGTGAGCCGGGTATTGAACTCGGCATCGACGTTCATGTCGCTCAGCCAGGCGAAGTCGGCGCCGATAGATTGGTAAACGCTGTCGGTGCGCAAAAGCATTATTCCGGCCCATTGATTATTATTGATTTCGGCACCGCGACTACGTTCGATGCGATCAATGAAGACGGCTCCTATGAAGGCGGCATCATCGCGCCAGGGATCAACCTATCGCTCGAATCGCTGCATCAGGCGGCCGCGCAATTACCGAGAATCGCGGTAAGCCGTCCCGACAGGGTAATCGCCAAATCCACGGTTCCGGCCATGCAATCGGGAATTTATTGGGGGTACATCGGTTTGATCGAAGGCATCACTCAGCGCATGAAGGAAGAATATGGTCGTCCGATGCAAGTGATCGCCACGGGCGGGTTGGCGGATTTGTTCTCCGACGGCACTTCGGCCATCGATAAGACCGATCCAGATCTCACCATTCGCGGCCTTCTGGAGATTTTTAGCCGTAACAGTCAGGACGGTTCATGAATATTTCCGCCGTGTCTGGAGCGGCCATCAAATCCAATGCGCTCCATTTTGTGCCATTGGGCGGCACCGGCGAAATCGGTATGAATCTCAGCCTATATGCATGCCGCGGCAAATGGCTGATGGTGGATCTCGGCATAGCTTTCGCCGGCGACACGTTGCCGGGTGTCGATATCCTGGTACCGGAAATCTCTTTTATTGAAGAGCATCGAAACGATCTGCTCGCCATTTTGTTAACTCATGCACACGAGGACCATTTAGGTGCGGTCGCCTATCTCTGGCCGCAATTGCAATGTCCGGTCTACGCCACGCCGTTCACTGCGGCCATCCTGCGGGAAAAATTGCAGGAGGCCGGATTGATCAAGAAAGTTCCGCTCAAGGAGATACCGCTCCGCGCTAAATTCGAGCTTGGCCCCTTCGCCGTGGAATATGTATCGGTCACACATTCCATACCGGAATCCAATTCCCTCATCCTGCGCACGCCCGAGGGTGTCGTCCTGCATACCGGTGACTGGAAACTCGACCCGGAACCTTTGGTCGGTGAACTCACGGATGAAGCCATGCTGCGGCAAATTGGCGATGACGGCGTGCTCGCAATGGTTTGCGATTCGACAAATGCCTTGTCGGAAGGCGAAAGCGGCTCCGAGGGCACGGTCAGGAAGAAATTGATCGAGCTGATTTCCGCTTGCGAGCAGGGAGTTGCAGTCACGCAGTTCGCGTCTAACGTTGCGCGCATGCAAAGCGTAGCGGTCGCGGCGGAGGTCAACGGGCGCGAATTGGTGTTGGTCGGGCGTTCGCTCTGGAAATACGCAAGAGCGGCGCAGGCGACCGGATATCTCGATCCCAATTTGCGCTTGCTCAGTGACAAAGAGGGCGCGGAGTTGCACCCTGCGCAGGCGCTTTACTTATGCACTGGATGCCAAGGAGAGCCACGCGCGGCGATGTCGAAAATAGCCGCTCAGAGCCACCCGCGTGTCCATCTGTCGTCTGGCGACAGCGTAATATTTACGTCCAAGATCATACCCGGCAACGAGCCGCCGATCGGCCGTTTGCACAGCCAGTTGGCGGCGCGCGGAATTACCGTGATCGACGAGAAGGATCACAAAGACATCCACGTCTCCGGGCATCCGCGCCGCGATGAATTGAGGCGCATGTATAGCTGGGTGAAGCCGAAGATTTCGGTTCCAGTCCATGGTGAGGCACGCCACCTCGCGGCGCACGCGAATTTGGCGCGCTCGCTCAACACGCCGGAGAGCTGGGTTATATCCGATGGTGATGTGTTACGCCTGGGGCCGGGGCCGGCGGAAGTCATCGGCACCGTCTCTTCCGGCAAACTTGCGGTCGACGGCACGCGATTAATCGCATCTGATCACACCGCGTTCGGTGCGCGCCGCCGATTGATGCGAGACGGCGCCGTATTCGTCTCACTGGTCGTTGACAAGGATGGCTGGTTGGCCGCACCGCCGGCTATACAGGGGCAGGGCATCATCGACGCGGACAACGAAGATGTCGTCGTGAAAGGGTTGGTCGAGGCTGTGCAAGAAGCGCTTAATTCAGACAAGTTGGATAATGATGACAAGAAACTGCGTGAGGCTGGGCGCCTGGCGGTCCGGCGCACCCTGGTGGCACTCTACGGCAAGCGACCGGTCATCGAAGTGCAAATAGTTCGAATATAAGATGATGTGGGAAGAGATGGCGGGCAGAGGAATATGATTGGGCGGTTGAACCATGTAGCAATCGTTGTGCCGGACCTCGCGGCGGCGCGGGCGCTCTACCAAGACATGATGGGCGCGACGGTTTCGGGTGAGAAAGATTTGCCCGAGCATGGCGTGACGACCGTGTTTGTGGAATTGCCCAACACAAAAATAGAGCTCTTACATCCGCTGGGTGAAAAATCCGCCATCCAGGGCTTTCTCGACAAAAACCCCAGTGGCGGCGTTCATCACATTTGTTACGAGGTGGCGGACATCGCCACGGCGCGCGACCGGCTGGTTGACGGCGGTGCGCGCATTCTGGGCGACGGCGAGCCGCGCACCGGCGCGCATGGCAAGCCCGTCCTTTTTTTACACCCCAAAGATTTTTGCGGCACCTTGATAGAACTCGAGGAGGCCTAGGATTTTCCATGAGCATCTTAAACATCGCCCTGGTATTTCTAATCTCCTGGTGGCTTGGCTGGTTCTTGACGCTGCCCTTCGGCGTGAAGGCGCCTAAAAAAGTCGAACCCGGGCACGCAGCGAGTGCGCCCGACAAGCCACGTTTGCTTGTCAAGGCAGTAATCTCGACCGGCATTGCCTGCGTGATAACCGCCGTTGTCGTTGTCATCGTTCAGTCCGGGTGGATCGACCTACGGGAGTAGAATAGTGGCGCAGCATTATTGTGACGCCGCCATCGGCGACCCGTTGCACGGCCCTTACCACGACCGGGAGTACGGTTTCCCCATCGGGGATGACAATGGGCTGTTCGCGCGCCTGGTGCTCGAAATTAATCAGGCTGGCCTATCCTGGGCGACGATCCTAAAAAAGAAGGACAATTTCACCGCCGCCTATGACGGTTTCGATATTGCTACGGTCGCGGCTTATGATGAGGACGCCCGCGCCCGCCTTCTGGCAGATGCTGGTATCATTCGCAATCGCCTCAAAATAAACGCAGCGATCGAGAATTCCCGCACTTTGCTTGATATTCGAGCCAACGAAGGGTCGTTCAAGGCATGGCTTGATCTGCATCATCCGGCGGAGCTTGAGAGTTGGGTTAAATTGTTCCGCGCCAATTTCAAATTCACCGGGCCCGAGATTGTGCGCGAATTCCTCGTCAGCGCTGGATACTTGCCGGGCGCCCACCGCGTGGATTGTCCGGTGTACGCCGTTGTCGAGAGCCTGAACCCGCCCTGGATGTGGGCGCAATAATCCAACCTTAAGTTTCTTTCCTTAATCTTTGCGGCCAAGAAACAGTTATTCGCTGCCGCAGCATTCACGTTCTTGAACGGGAATGGGTTGTCCCTCAGCGCTCAGCAAATTACCGTTAGGCCGACCGCCTGCGAGGCGTTGACGGCCCATATACCGCGCGACAATGTGGCATATCTGGCCGGTGTTGATGTCAGTGAAAATGCCGTCGTGCTGTCCGGCCTAAATGCACCAGGACAACTCGACCTCGACATTGATCATAAGTTTTTCCAATCGGATTGCCGCTGGAGAACGCCCTGGCAATCGCCCCTACCGATACTTTGAATGTCATCAGCGGTTCCAATATTGGCGCCGGAACGGTGACGGTCAAAAATAGCCTAGCCTATTTTAACGATGAGCCCTCGGGCGATACCCAATCACATGCGATCGCCGTTGAGTGTCAAAAAAAGCACGACGCCGCCACCCGTTTGCGGGCTTGCAGTAGGTTACCTTATATTCCTGACGCTTCGATCCTCGGGCCTCAACATTGTGCTTTAATGTAGCTTTGGGCATATAGTCCGGCACAACAAATTCGTGCGAATCGAGAAAATCATGCGGCGATCCAATTTTTTCATGCCGACGTTAAAAGAAACGCCTGCTGAGGCGCAGATACCCTCGCATCGCCTCATGCTGCGCGCCGGTATGGTTCGGCAGACGGCGGCAGGTATCTATAGCTGGTTGCCGCTCGGCTACCGTGTGTTGAAAAAAATCGAGCAGATCGTGCGCGAGGAAATGGATGCGACCGGCGCGCAAGAGATTCTGATGCCGACAATCCAGCCGGCAGAACTGTGGCAGGAAAGCGGGCGCTATGACGATTACGGCAAGGAAATGCTACGTATCACCGACCGCCATGAACGCGGCCTTCTTTATGGCCCGACCCATGAGGAAATTGTTACCGATATCTTCCGCAACAGCGTAAAGAGCTATCGCGATCTGCCGCAAAATCTTTATCAAATTCATTGGAAATTTCGTGACGAGGTGCGTCCTCGCTTCGGCGTTATGCGCGGGCGTGAATTCTTCATGAAGGATAATTATTCCTTTGATATCGATGCGGAATCGGCGCGCCGCTCCTACAACAAAATGTTTGTTTCCTACCTCCGCACATACGCCCGCATGGGATTAAAGCCAATCCCCATGCAGGCCGATAGCGGCGCGATCGGCGGCGATATGAGCCATGAATTTATCGTCTTGGCCAATACCGGAGAAAGCGCTGTCTATTGTGATTCTGCTTGGCTCGATACCGATGCATTGGCGCTTGAAATTGATTTCGAAACCGATTTACAGCCCATCGTCGACAAGTGGACGGAACTTTATGCGGCCACTGACGATAAACATGACCCCAAGAATTGCCCGATCGATGCGGCGAACCTCTTTACCGGACGCGGGATCGAGGTCGGCCATATTTTTTATTTCGGCACCAAATATTCTGTCGCCATGGGTGCCACAGTGAGCGACGATCAAGGCAAGGATGTGCCGGTTGAAATGGGCTCCTACGGCATTGGCGTATCTCGCCTCGTTGGTGCCATCATCGAGGCAAACTATGACGAGAACGGTATTGTCTGGCCGGAAAGTGTGGCGCCATTCAAGGTCGGTCTCATGAACCTTCGGAGTGGCGACGATGCCTGCGATGCGGTGTGCGAAAAACTCTACGCCGATTTGAACAAGGCGGGAGTTGAGACTCTCTATGATGAGCGCGACGAACGCGCCGGCGTGAAGTTTGCCGAAATGGATTTGATTGGACTGCCATGGCAGGTCGCGGTGGGACCACGTGGCGTGAAGGCGGGCACGGTAGAGATCAAGCGGCGAGGTGGAGAGCGCGAAGAGATATCTGCAGAATCCGCTCTAGCCCGGCTTGTGTAAGAGTTCGTTCGGAAATCCCGCATGCTTTCCACCTTCGAGAGAATGGTCGCACTGCGCTATCTCTGGCCGGGGCGCAGAGAGACCTTCACCTTTCTTGTTGCGATGTTCTCGCTGCTTGGCATTGCGTTTGGCGTCTTTACGCTGATTGTTGTGATGTCCGTGATGGGCGGATTTCGAGAGGAATTACTTACCCGGATACTCGGACTGCAGCCGCATGTCGTCGCGCGCTCCATTGACAGCGCTATCACCGATTACGATGCCTTGGCCACAGCAGTGCGCACCATAAAAGGTGTTGAAACCGCCGCACCGGTCGTCCGGGCGGAAGTTTTGGCGCGCGGTGACCGCGAGGTAACGGGAGCGCTCGTCTACGGCATTTCCGGCGAAGACCTGGCCCGCAAGAAGCGGGTCGTAAGTGGTTTATCGGCCGGCGCTATGCTGCCTTTTGCAAACGACGAGGGTGTCATTGTCGGTCACCGTCTGGCCAATAAATTGCGCCTTGAGGTAGGTGATAACATTCGCCTCATTGCGCCGTCTGTTACGGCGACTGTGCTTGGCAGCATACCACGGGCCCGGGCCTATAAAATCGTCGGCACGTTCAACGTCGATATGTCCGAGTATGACAGCGGATTTGTGTTCATGCCGCTCGCCTTGGCGCAAGTTCACTTCAAGTTTCGTGGTTCGGTTTCGTCTCTTGAGATCACTGTCGACAAACCGGATCGGGTTCGCGAGTTGCGACCCGCTCTTCGCCAGGCGTTTGGCACGAACTTTAGGCTGCACGATTGGCAGCAAATAAATGCCACCTATTTTGGCGTACTCGAAGTTGAGCAAAGGGTGATGTTTCTAATCCTCTTACTCATTGTCCTGGTTGCGGCGTTCAACATCATTTCGAGTATGATCATGTTGGTGAAGAGTAAGGGGCGGCAAATTGCCATTCTCCGCACTATCGGCGCCACGCGCGGTCAAATCATGCGCATCTTCTTCATGAACGGCGCCCTGATCGGAATCGTCGGTACCGTCACTGGCGTTGTCGGCGGTATCCTGTTCGCGATATATATTGAACCTATTCGGGAAGGCGTCGAGAGCCTATTCGGCACACGGTTATTTCCGCATGAATTCTATTTTCTGTCTCAATTGCCGACCCGGATCGACGGCGGTGAAATTGCTGTCGTGGCGATCTTAGCGCTTGGCCTGTCATTTTTGGCGACACTCTATCCGGCCTGGCGGGCGGCACGAGTCGACCCGGTAGAGGCGCTTCGCCATGAGTGAAACCGCGCACGTTCTGGAGCTTTTGAACCTGCGACGCACCTTCACACAGGGAGGTGCTGTGATCGAGGTGCTGCGAGGTGTGTCGTTTGGTATTTCGGCAGGTGAAGTGGTGGCGCTTACCGGTCCGTCCGGCGCCGGTAAATCAACCCTGCTGCAACTGGCAGGGCTACTCGAACAACCGGATGGCGGTGAAATCCGTATCGCCGGACAATCCTGCGCTGCCATGTCGGAGCGCCAGCGCACCCGGGCACGTCGGGAGAAACTCGGTTTCGTGTACCAGTTTCATCATCTTTTGCCCGAGTTTTCCGCTCGAGAGAATATAATGCTGCCGCAAATGATCGGCGGCGCCAGCAAACGGCGCGCTCGGCAATATGCCGACGATTTACTGGCTTGCCTGGATCTGTTGCAACGCAAGAACCACCGGCCAGCGCAAATGTCGGGCGGCGAACAACAACGGGTAGCGATCGCACGGGCCCTAGCCAATCGGCCCGTCCTATTGCTGGCTGACGAACCCACCGGAAACCTGGATCAGGAAAACGCAAAAATTGTATTCGACGCGTTGATGGCGGTGGTCCGAGATAACGGATTGGCGGCGCTTATTGCCACGCATAATTTAGACCTTGCCGCGCGCACGGACCGTCATGTAGCGCTGGATAACGGTATTCTTACCGAGCAACGGTAAAATAATCCACAAATGGTATTTTGAATCTAATAGAGGCCAGTCTTGTAATTATCCTCGATGAATTCATCGCCCTCCTTAATGTCTTCTTTAGTCGGCTGTTTTTCGGGAGTTGCGACCTGCTCCAATATCATTTGCGCCAATGTTGGCATTTCCTTGCGGTTCTGCTGGCTTTCTGCATTCCAGAGCTTGGATCGCCGTACTGCTTTGGCGCAATGCAAATACGCTTCGTTAATCTCGACCATGATACCCATCGCCGGCACCTTGCGGTTCACAGCGCAACGTTCAAGAATTTTCTTGTCCTTTACGAGCGTGGCCTTGCCGTTCACGCGCAAGGCATCTTCAAAACCTGGAATCAGGAATAAAAGTCCGACATTAGGATTGGCAACGATATTGCTCATCGTATCGAGGCGGTTGTTACCGGGCCTATCCGGAATGAATATGGTGTTATCGTCAATTACTTGCACGAATCCCGGAGGGTCGCCTCTGGGTGATACATCTGCCTTGCCATCCGCTGCGCTCGTGCCGATGCATAGAAACGGTGAGCGGGATATAAAATTCTTACAATGCGCATCCAGCTTTCCGAGCTGTTTCATAAGGGCGATGTCCATTGGCTCGCCGTAATTGCCTCTGAGCTCGTCTTCGCTGGTGACGGCTGAGTCAGTTTTTTGATTATCCATCACTTAACCCCATTTAATTTCGAGCTTACTCGACTATATCAGTGCCCAGCAGATGCAGCCAACGGCTGATGCCTATTCTAATTACGCGTGACAATTTCCCCTTTAATATGGAATCTATCCCTGCTTCAATATTTTGCGAGTCGGGTCCATGAGCCACGCTAGTTTCGTCCATCTCCGGGTTCATTCGGCCTACTCACTGTCAGAAGGTGCGATCAAGACAGATGAGCTTGCCGCACTCTGCCAGGCTGAGCGCATGCCGGCTGTTGCGATCACGGACAGAAACAATCTGTTTGGTGCGCTTGAATTTTCTGAGGTGTGTATCAAATCGGGTGTGCAACCAATTTTAGGTTGCGAGTTGGCACTGCGCCGGAATTCACAAGATGAAAGCAGAGGGCAAACGCCTACGCGAGAACCGTATTGGCTAGCTCTATTAGTTAAAAATGAAATTGGGTGGCGCAACCTTATGGCTCTGTCTACCACCTCACATTTGAAAACGCCCAGCGGTGAAACACCGCAGATCGACCTCGCCTATCTAGCCGATCATTCAGAGGGACTGTTGGCGCTCTCCGGTGGCCCGCGCGGACCGCTGGGCGCACTCCTTTTGGATGGTCAGGATGATGCAGCGCGGTCGCTTTCTGCCCAACTTGCGGAGATGTTTCCCGACCGTTTCTATATAGAGTTGATGCGCCATGGCATGGAAAATGAGACTCGTATTGAAGCGGCGCTGGTTGACCTAGCCTATACCCAAGGTATTCCGCTGTTGGCGACCAACGATGTCTATTTTGGTCCCCGTAATAAATTTTTAGCCCATGACGCCCTGTTGTGTATTGCGCAGAGTGCCCATATTGATGATGAAGAGCGTACTCGCGTTACGCCGGACCATTGTTTCAGGCCAGCTGATGAAATGCGCAAGCTGTTCGCTGATTTGCCTGAAGCAGCGGACAATACTCTGGTCGTGGCTCAACGCTGCGCCTTTATGGCGCCGCAGCATGCGCCAATTTTACCCGCTTTCCCCATGTCGGAAGGGAAGTCGGAGGCCGCCGAATTGCGCGACTTGGCGGAAGCTGGCCTCAATCAACGCCTCGAGCGCACTCTTTTCAAATCGGATATGTCGGACGAGGTTAGGGTTAACGCCGCGAAGCCCTACCTAGAACGCCTCAATTTTGAACTCGGCGTGATCGTCGACATGCAATATCCCGGCTACTTTCTAATCGTTGCGGAATTTATTCGCTGGGCAAAGTCGGAGAATATTCCTGTGGGACCAGGCAGAGGCTCGGGCGCAGGTTCGGTAGTAGCCTGGGCGCTCACTATTACTGACCTTGATCCTCTTCGGTTTGGCCTGTTGTTCGAAAGGTTTTTAAATCCCGAACGCGTATCCATGCCGGATTTTGATATCGACTTTTGCCAAGAGCGAAGGGATCGGGTCATCGACCACGTGTGCGAACAATATGGCCGCGACCGAGTAGCGCAGATCATTACGTTCGGAAAGCTCCAGGCGCGTGCCGTCATTCGAGATGTCGGGCGTGTCATGGGCCTGCCCTACGGCCAAGTCGACCGTTTATCCAAACTTGTCCCTTACAATCCAGCCAATCCCGTCTCTCTTCAGCAAGCTATCGACGGTGAACCTCAATTTCAGGTGATGAAAGACGAGGACGCATCGGTTTCCCGCCTGCTTGATATCGCTCTGCAACTCGAAGGTTTGTACCGCCATGCTTCGACGCATGCTGCCGGCGTGGTGATTGGCGATCGTCCGTTGCAGGAGCTTGTCCCTCTCTACCGGGATCCACGATCGGAGATGCCGGTTACGCAATATTCAATGAAATATGTGGAGCAGGCAGGGCTAGTGAAATTCGATTTTCTTGGCTTAAAGACATTGAGTGTTCTCCAATATGCCTGCGAATTGTTGCGCGGTGGTGGCTCTGAAATCGAATTGGACACGCTGCCTCTCGATAACCGAGCGACCTATGAGATGCTGGGTCGTGGTGCGTCGATGGGCGTGTTCCAATTGGAAAGCTCTGGCATGCGCGACGTGCTGCGCAGCATGCGGCCTGATACTTTTGAGGACATCATCGCTCTTGTTGCTCTCTACAGACCGGGTCCAATGGGTAACATACCCAAGTTTATCGCCTGCAAGCATGGCGAGGAACAGCCGGACTACATGCATGAAAGTTTGGTCGAAATATTGCGCGAAACATACGGCGTCATTGTCTATCAAGAGCAGGTGATGCAGATCGCGCAGGTGCTGGCAGGGTATAGCCTTGGCTCGGCTGATTTGCTGCGCCGCGCAATGGGTAAGAAAATCAAATCGGAAATGGATGCCCAGCGCGAAATTTTTGAGCATGGAGCGATCAAGAAGGGCGTTGATAAGGCGCGGGCCAGCCAAATATTCGAATTGGTGGCAAAATTTGCCGATTACGGTTTCAATAAATCACATGCCGCCGCCTATGCACTGGTCGCCTATCAAACCGCCTATTTTAAAGCTAATCACGGCGTCGAATTCATGGCGGCATCCATGTCTTTCGAACTTCGTGACACTGACAAATTGGCAGCCTTTCGACAGGAACTGGAACGTATCGGTATTTCCCTCCTACCACCGGATATCAATGCCTCCGATGCGAACTTTACCGTAGCAAGAACAACAGAAGCGAACGGCGCTAACGGGATCCGCTATGCTTTGGCAGCGATAAAGAATGTCGGCGATGTGGCAATGCGCACGGTTGTTGCTGAACGCGATGCCAATGGCCCATACACAAGCATATTTGATTTCGCCGGGCGTTTGGGTGCTGGCGTGATCAACAAACGGCAACTCGAAAATTTGGTGCGTGCCGGGACGTTCGATGCGCTTGAACCAAGTCGCCGGAAACTCTACGAATCGGTGGATTTATTACTGCGCCACGCGGAGAGCGCTGAGCGCAACAATGGCCAAGACTCGTTGTTTGGCGCCGGGCCAAATATGGGAATGCCCGAACCCGCACTGCCGGAGGGCGCCGATTGGCCGCCATTGGAGCGTTTGAATCATGAACAAGAGGCGATCGGGTTTTATCTCTCTGCCCATCCGCTTGAAGCCTACACCTCTGCTCTCGGAACTCTGAATACCACAGCATGCGAACAATTTGGAGAGCGTGCCAAGGAGGGCGCAACCAGCGTTAGGGCGGCGGGCGTCGTTCTCAGCGTGCAGGAAAGAGACTCAAATGGGCGTCGTTTCGCTTTTGTGCGGCTTTCGGATCCCAGTGGAAGCTTTGAGGTCGCCTTTTTTCAAGAAGCTTATGGCGCTGCGCGAGAGCTGCTAGAACCGGGTCGTTTCTTGTTGGTGCAGGTTAATCTTCGGGTGGAAGGCACCATGATCAAGCTCACGGCTCAGAGTGCCGACGACCTAGAGGTCCGCGTGACCGGGCAAATGAAAGGCTTGGAAATACACTTTTCTGAGAGTACGCCATTGGCCCCGCTGAGAAATATCTTGGATCGTCAGGGAGCGGGGCCTGGGCAGATACTTTTCGTAATTAAAACCCTGCAACGCGGGCATGTCGAAGTGGGTCTGAAAGAGGGATACACATTGTCTCCGGCAGTTCGTGCTGAAATAGATGCGCTTCCAGGAATTTTGGCGGTCCGGGACATGTAATGCCCAGGGATTGACCGCTAGAAATAACTTGCCATGAATTGACTTACAGCAAGGGCGAGGGTATTTGTCTCGCTCTCACAGTGTATTGCATGGGAAAATCGCACGTGGATATGCGGTGCGCGCCGGCATATGGCGTTTGCCGCTCCGGTGTCTGGAAACATTTCCGGACCAACTCCGCGGACGCATAACCGGAGAAGGAAATTACATGGCTCTTCCAGAGTTCACCATGCGCCAGCTATTGGAAGCAGGCGTACATTTTGGACATCAAACACGCCGTTGGAACCCGAAAATGGGCCCCTATATTTTCGGCGTGCGCAATGGTGTCCATATTCTTGACCTGCAGCAGACGGTGCCGATGTTTCACCAAGCACTAACCGCACTTCGCGATGTCGCGGCGGGAGGCGGGCGAATATTGTTTGTGGGCACCAAGCGCCAGGCATCAGAGCCCGCCGCCGAAGCGGCGCGCCGAAGCGGCCAGTACTATGTAAATCACCGCTGGCTTGGCGGCATGATGACGAACTGGAAAGCTGTTTCTGGATCGATCAAAACCTTGATCAATCTGGAAGAACAGCTGGCCGATGAAAACCTTGGTTTGACCAAAAAAGAGATTCTTCAGCTCACCCGTAAGCGTGATAAATTGGATCGCGCCTTGGGTGGCATCAAAGATATGGGTGGCGTTCCGGATATCCTCGTGGTGATCGATACGAATAAGGAAGATATCGCCGTTTTGGAAGCTTGCAAATTGGGCATTCCCGTGGTTGCAGTGGTGGATAGCAACTGTGATCCAGAATTAATTACCTATCCGATTCCTGGAAACGATGACGCCATTAGGGCGGTGAGTTTCTACTGCGACCTGTTTTCGCGCGCAATTATTGACGGCCTGCAACAAGAATTGGCCGCATCTGGAGCTGATATCGGCGAAGCACTGGAAGCGCCGACAGAAAAAATTCCGGCTGAAGATCCTGTTGAAAATGTTGCGGCAAAAGCCTTAGAGCCAGAACCAGAAGTGACGCCAGTGCCGGAAACTGGGGCCAAAGTAGCGGCTGAGTCACAAGAGCAACCCACCGAAGCACAAGGTGAGGACGCGCCGGCCGCTAACCCCGCCTAGGGCGAGTTGCAACAAATTTTTGATGACGATCGCGCTGGCCGATGCCAGGGCAGGAGCTAAGGAGTTAAAAGTCATGGCCGAGATCACGGCAGCGCTGGTCAAAGAGTTACGCGAAAAAACCGGCGTCGGAATGATGGATTGTAAAAAGGCGCTAGGCGAAACCTCGGGCGATTTGGAGGCAGCTGTAGATTGGCTGCGCAAAAACGGCCTGGCTGCCGCGGCAAAAAAAGCCGGGCGTATTGCCTCCGAAGGCCTCATCGGTCTTGCGGTCACTGAAAATTCAGCGGCGCTGGTAGAGGTCAATTCAGAGACAGACTTTGTCTCGCGCAACAAGGACTTTCAGAACGTGGTGCGCGAGGTTGCGACCCTCGCATTGAGTTATAGCGGCGACATAGACAAGTTGAGCGCATCGAAATATCCTGGGAAAGGCCATAGCGTAGAAGCCGAAATCACCCAACTTGTGGCGACAATTGGTGAGAATATCAATGTTCGTCGTACAACCGCGTTGTCGGTCGAAACCGGCGTGGTCGGCAGCTATGTACATGCTGCTACGGTGCCGGGACTAGGCCGGATCGGCGCGCTAGTGGCTATTCGTTCCGAAGGCGACAAAGAAGCTTTAACCCAACTCGCGCATCAACTCGCGATGCATGTGGCTGCAGCGAGTCCGCAGGCAGTATCTACTGGAGACCTGGACAGCAACGATGTGGAGCGTGAACGCGCCATTCTCCGAGAGCAGGCTGAGGGCTCGGGCAAACCTCCCGAAATTATCGACAAAATGATTGAAGGCCGATTACGAAAGTTTTATGAGGAGGTTGTCCTTCTTAATCAAACATTTGTCATAGATGGTGAAACAAAAATATCAGCACTTATCGAGGAGACTCAGAAAGATTTAGGCAGTACCGTCGAGATTGTCGGAATGCGTCGTTTCGCGCTTGGAGAGGGAATTGAGCGCAAACAAGCTGATTTTGCGGCTGAAGTGGCAGCGCAACTCAAATAGCGGTGATTTCAGTAATACCGTCTCTTGAAACGTGGAGGCGTAGAGATCTTTGTTGTAGGGTTGTAGCCAGGGCGAGTTGAGCCCGGAATTCGCTGGCACGCCAAATCTGCAAGTCCCGGGCGGTAACTCTGGGGCGCGCAAGAGAAAATAAACGCCAAATCCAGCGTCGAGCCTCGGGAGTAGATATGGATCCTGGCAACAAATTTCATCGTATTCTCCTCAAAATATCGGGAGAAGCACTGATGGGAGATGAGCCTTACGGTATTGACAGCGACACGGTGGGGAGAATCGCTGTTGATATTGGTGAGATTCACCGCCAGGGCATACAAGTCTGTGTGGTGGTGGGAGGCGGCAATATCTTTCGCGGAATATCGGGGGCCGCTGCCGGAATGGAACGCGCCAGTGCCGATTACGTCGGGATGCTGGCGACGGTCATGAACGCATTAACCATGCAACATGCGTTAGAGAAAATCGAAGTGCCAACACGCGTGCTGTCCGCCATACCGATGGCTACTGTATGCGAACCCTATGTCCGCCGCAGAGCTATTCACCACATGGGGAAAGGGCGGCTGGTAATTTTTGCGGCGGGCACGGGAAATCCCTTTTTTACGACCGACACCGCGGCGGCGTTACGGGCGGCCGAAATGGGATGTGATTCCTTGTTTAAGGGAACTAAGGTTGATGGCGTCTATTCGGCCGACCCGGAGTTAGATAGTAACGCTGAACGGTACGAAAAACTGACATATTTAGATGTTCTGTCGCGCGATCTCAAAGTAATGGACGCGTCGGCAATATCATTGGCGAGAGAGAATCGAATTCCGATTGTTGTATTCTCGATCCGCCGCCCCGGTGGGCTGAACGCCGTCTTAAAAGGAGATGGTGCTCATACGATCATCGGTGAACGGGAGTAGTTCAATGGCAGAAGAACCGGATATTGATGATTTGCAGCGTCGTATGAACGGCGCGGTTGAAGTTTTACGACAAGAATTTTCTGGTTTGCGAACGGGGCGCGCCTCTTCGAGTTTGGTCGAGCCAATAATGGTCCAAGCATATGATACCGAAATGCCATTGAACCAAGTTGCCACAATCAGCGTCCCTGAGCCGCGAATGATTAGCATCCAGGTCTGGGATAAATCGCAGGTTAAGGCCGTGGAAAAGGCCATTCAAAATTCAGGCTTGGGCCTTAACCCAATTATGGACGGGCAGAATTTGCGCATCCCGATACCAGAGTTGAATGAGGAGCGCCGAACAGAACTTGCGAAAATTTCGGGAAAATATAGCGAGCAGGCTAAAATTTCCGTGCGCAACGTGCGCCGGGACGGCATGGACAAACTGAAGAAATTGGAGCGATCGGGAGACATCAGCGAAGATGATGCAAAAATTTGGTCCGATGAAATACAGCAAATAACCGACGATATGATAAAAAAAATCGTTGAGGCGCATGAAGTTAAGGAAAGCGAAATTCTCCAGGTCTAAGGCAATGGAGCTCGCCCCTGAATTCGTCGATCCTATTGCCGTGCCGAGGCATGTCGCGATTATCATGGACGGCAATGGTCGTTGGGCTCGCGCCCGAGGCTTGCCGCGTATTGCTGGGCACAAGCAAGGCGCTGAAGCGGTCAGGTCGACCGTTCGTGCTTGCTCAGATCTTGGCATTTCCTATCTGACAATTTATGCGTTTTCTTCTGAGAATTGGAAACGTCCGGCAACCGAAGTCGATGATCTCATGGGGCTTCTCAGGCTTTACATTCGGCGCGAGTTAGTGAGCTTAAGGGGTGAAGGGGTACGCGTTCGGTTCATCGGAGATCGCAGTCGTCTCGATATCGAGATCAACCGCCTCATTTCAGAATCTGAAGAAAACACTAAAGATAACAGGGGATTAATATTCACGGTTGCCTTGAATTATGGTGGTCGGCAGGAAATTCTCGAAGCCGCGCGGGCATTTGCGCAAAACGTCCGCGACGGCAAGCTAAACCCTGAAGATATGAATGAGCGGCTATTTGAAAGCTATTTACAAAGCAACGATATGCCCGACCCAGATTTACTTATTCGTACCAGCGGTGAGCAACGGTTAAGCAACTTTCTCCTTTGGCAGTCGGCGTATACCGAGTTTCTTTTTACTTCAACGTTATGGCCAGACTTTAAGCGCGAACATCTCGAACAAGCCGTTTATGAATATCAGCGTCGCGAACGCCGTTACGGTGGCAGCGGCAACTAGACGAAATTGGGCCTCTTTGGTCCAGCGTGTGCTTACCGGTGTAATTCTCGCAATTTGCGCCGTGGTCGCGGTTAAGGCCGGAGGCAATACCTTTCTGGCCGTGGTGACACTGCTCGCCGTCATTGTGACATTCGAGTGGATCAAGATGAGCTGCCGGCGCCCATCTTACGCTACGTTATTCGTGTCCATCCTCACCACCTTGGCAAGTGCCGTTATGTTTGCCATTTGGAATAGCGAGAAAGCACTGATCGCTGGTGCTGTCGGCATCGTGCTGGTCGGTTTGGTAGCCAAATTTGAAAGAAATAATCCAATCTTAGTTCCCGGTGGTGTCGCAGTATTTGCTTTGTCCTTAATTTCAACGCATTGGTTACGCATAGAAGATCTTAACGGGCTGGCCACAATTTATTGGCTATTTGCTGTCGTGTGGGCAACTGATTCAGGCGCCTACTTGATCGGCAATTTGATCGGCGGCGCTCGCTTTGCGCCACGTATTAGCCCGAAAAAAACATGGGCGGGTGCAGCGGGTGGATTTATCGTCGGAATTCTCTTTGGAATTGCATTAACAATCCTCTTAGTGGGCGTGGGTGTACTTGAAAAAATGCCCAACTTGGTGACCATTGCTGCCGCCAGTGCACTCCTTTCCCTATTAGCGCAGTTTGGAGATTTAACCGAATCAAGCGTAAAGCGTTTGTTTGGCATCAAAGATAGTGGAACCTGGTTGCCAGGGCACGGCGGTGCACTGGACAGGTTGGACAGTTTGATATTCGTTACTCCATTTCTTGCGTTAGCCGTTCTTTTGTCCGGGGGTTCGGGACGATTGTTATGGATGGAAGGCTGAAAATTGCCTGGTGAGATCCGCGGGTTGGTTGTGCAGGGTGGGGGAATGCGCGGTATTTATTCTGCCGGTGCTGTCGCTGGACTAGCTGCGGCAGGTTTGGCACGCAGTTTTGCTCATATTTTTGCGTCTTCCTCGGGCGCGATAAATGCTGCCTATCTGATGTCAGAGCAAACTGATTTGGTCGCCGCTGGATACGCAGAACATTTGAACACCCAATCGCCCTTTATTCGCTACTGGCGGTTAAATAAACTGGTCGATATCGATTTTTTAATTGATAACATTCTCAGACATTCTGAATTTCCGCTTAACGTTAAAGCAGTCATAGATTCGCCGACGATTCTGCACGTTATCCTAACCGAATTTATGACCGCGCAGCCGTTCGATATGTCGAGCAAGGAAGTTGCGGCGCGCGATTCCAGCGGAGACCTATTGTTTGAGGTGTTTCGAGCTACTACCGCGTTGCCGATTTTCTATAACCGCGTTATTAATATTGCGGACAAAAAATTCGTCGATGGAGGGATCAGCGACGCAATCCCTCTACTCCGAGCAATTGATGCGGGATGCACGGATATTGTTGTCGTGACAACACGAGAGTCGAGTTTCAGGCGTAAAAGAACGACCGGATTTAAACGTGGATTGGGCCGACTCGTTCTGGCCAAGCACCCGCGTTCGCTGCGCAACCAACTCTTGAACGAGGACAAACTGTTCAACAAAACGATGAATCTTCTGCAGAAGCGGAGACTTTTGGGCGGTGATATCCGGATCACTTGGGTCGCGCCCAGCGATAAATCGCGGCTGGTCGGGCGCACCACTAGGGCGCGCGCCAGACTCTGGGACTGTGCCCAAATGGGACGCGAAGACGCACTTAATGCTCTCGGCGTATCTGTTCCTTAAATCAATCTCTTAGCTGTTGCGGAGCGGCCTTGAAAAGCACCGGATCGGAACCTAGACTCAAGTATCATGTAGGAGTGATTCAGAGTCGTACCACGAGAGAGCCGATATGCGCCGGGTCGAGTTCTGGCCCGCAATCGGTGCTAGTTTTCGATGCTCAGGTGGCTATACAGAAACGCTTTTATCGTTAGGCGCCGTTAGCATTCGGATACCGATAGGTCGTTATGGACAATATTGTTGAAACGCTAAACTATATTTGGCCGTTCCTTGCGGTGATCACACCGGTGGTTTTCTTCCATGAGCTTGGACATTATTTGGTTGCTAGAGCGAACCGCATAAGCGTAGAGGTTTTCTCTATCGG
>CAYPSQ010000019.1:0-6678 GCA_964413115.1 uncultured Rhizobiaceae bacterium
TTGGTCGGGCTTTGCGCTAGGTGGGCTCAGGCTAAATTGCCGCGCGCGATCTATTCAAGTTGATCTAAGCGCTATCGTTTTTAGACAGTCGGAGTGTGGCCTTGCCGGCAGTCAAGGAAATGCCAGCGGCCTCGGCTTCTGCGCTCCGGTCAAGACGCAGTAGTGCCAGCGCCTGGTCGCCCAAGCCTGAGCAGATTTCTCCAGCTTCCTTATCGTTTGCCATAATCGGCGTGCCGGGCGTTGGTAGCGGGCCATCGACGAATACTCGCTGCAAGCGCCGGCGCATCAAACCGCGATATTTTGTCCGAGCGGTAAGTTCCTGGCCAACATAACAGCCCTTCTCAAAATTTACCCCTCTTAGGGCTTCAAAGCCGAATTCTATCAAGGTGGATTTATTGATGGTCATGTCGCGGCTGCCATCGGGGACGCCGGCGGCAATTCGGACACGCTCATAATCCATCGTCTTGCCAGCAGAAATACCGGCCGCTTCCAGCACGGCAAATCCGGAGTCGCGCGGTACGAATGCCCGCAATCCAGGCATCTGCGGCCTCGGGTCGCGGTAGATCAGCCCGCCACCTTCGAGCACCACCGCGGCGCCAGGGCGCGCCAGATTAAGCCCTAACCGGGTTTCGGCGCCGTCACCGAGTAGCGAGACGACACGCCAATCCTCTGTCGCATCCAACAATTCGATATCTGCCCGCAAGCGGTAAGCGCCTAGACGTTGACCCAAATCCATCAGGCGCGCAGCCTCGCAGTCGAGCAGAAAGGTACCCGTCTCTTGCGCAACCATAAAATCATGCAAATATTTACCCTGAGGGGTGAGCAGTGCGGCATAGACCACGCAATCCTCGCCGACTTGCGCAATGTCGTTGGAGACCAAGCCCTGTAGGAATTGCGCCGCATCCTCGCCACCTACCGCAAGCACGCCGCGGCTTTCTAATTCGATGTAATAAATGCCTGTCATAACGTCTCATGATTTGTTAACGACTATGTTATTAGACAATGAGTTAGGGCGAATTGCAGTACTTGGCAAGGCGTGTTTTTCTAGGGTGCTTGGCAAGCCGATTGGGGATGGCTATAAGGCCGGACAATGTTGGTCACTCTGGTCGATGATTCCATACCCTTTAACGGGATGACACCCGCCTATCAACCGCTCGGCGGAGCGGAAAAGGCGTTTGCCAGTTTGCCCGCTGCCTTGGCGCGGGCCGGACACGTAGTACGCGTGATTAACCGCACGCCGAACGCCATGGGTTATGAGAACGTCAGCTGGGTGGATTGGGACGGCCGTCGCCCACCGATCACGGAAGTGCTGATTGCGTTCCGCAAGCCCCGACTGTTGGAATTCGTACGTGCCACCACCGCCCGCATATTATGGCTCACAGGTCCAGCCGAATACCTCGACAAGCCCCAGGTAACGGACATGTTGCAGCGCACTGAGGCGCGCCTGGTTTTTTTGGGGCGCACCCATCAGGAAACTTATACCGGTACCGGAGAATCTTCGGCCCGCAACATTTCTCCTGGTATCCGCGAGGAATATCGCGAAGCCGATGAAATGGACCCCAGCGACCTGCCGACTGCTATCGTGACCACACATCCCAAGCACGGGCTCGAGTGGCTGCTCAATATATGGACGACGCAAGTCCGAACAAAAGTCCCGAACGCCGAATTGCACATCTATTCTTCAGCGTTCAAGCAGGCTGATGCCGGCGAAACCTTGACCGATGAGCTCAACGCAATTTATCGCAAAGTCATTGCTGCCAAGCAGAGCGGCGTATTGATCAAGGCGCCGGCGGGCGACCGCGACATGTCACAGGCTTACCGTTGCGCTCGGGTTCACCTCTATCCCGGATCGGATAAAGAAATGTACTGCTCCACCCTGGCCGAATCACAGGCCGTTGGTGTGCCGGCGGTGGCGCGCCCAATGGGCGCGGTAAAGGAACGGGTCGTTGGCGACAAATCGGCATTCCTAACTAATTCGGAAAGTGATTTTGCTGATCACGCGATCCGTATGCTGAGCGACGATGATGAATTCAAATCCGCCAGCATTGTGGCGCGGCGCCATGGGCGCTCTAGAAGTTGGGATACAACGGCAAGCGAGTTTGAAACACTCTTTCGATGAAGCTTCTCTTCATCACCTCGACGCGCATCGGCGACGCGGTACTCTCCACGGCGCTTCTCTCCCACTTCATCGAACAATATCCTGACGCCGAAATTACCATTGCTTGCGGCCCTGCTGCTGCGCCTTTGTTTGCTGAGACACCGCAGGTGATGCGCGTCATTGCGCTGAAGAAGCGCCGTTTAGGACTGCACTGGCTAGCTTTGTGGTGGCGGTGTTGGCCAAACTTTTGGCATGTTGTAATCGATCTTAGGGCGTCCGCCCTTTCCTATTGTCTGGTGACAGTCCGGCGCATGGTGTGGCGTCAGAATAGCGCTGCGGTACATCGACTGGTTTCGTTAGCTAAGCTTGCGCACTTGTCCGAGCCACGAGCGCCGCGCCTGTGGATCGGCGCAGTTCAAGAAAGCGCTGCGGCTCGAGCATTGCCCAAAGGGCCAGTTCTCGCAATCGGAGCAACTGCTAATTGGCGCGGTAAGCAATGGCCTGGCGAAAACTTTGCTGAGCTTGCTCTGCGCCTAACTGCCAGCGACGGGATTTTACCGGGTGCGGCTGTTGTCATTCTTGGTGCGGCATCCGAGCACGCTTTGGCTGCCCCGGTGATAGAAAACCTTCCGGTATCACGGGCGCATGACCTGGTGGGTAAACTTGATTTGTTAACGGTCGCGGCCCTACTTGCCCGCTGCGATTTCTTTGTTGGCAATGATTCTGGTCTTATGCATATCGCTGCTGCTTCCGGGGTCCCAACTCTGGGACTGTTCGGGCCCAGCCGGGAGGTGCATTATGCGCCCTGGGGAACTCAATGCGCAGTCGTACGGACAGGTCTCGATTATGACGAATTGATCAGTACAAGAGGTTACGATCATAGGACGACAGGCAGCCTGATGGAGAGTTTGACGGTGGACATGGCGGAGACCGGAGCGCGCGATTTATGGGCGCGGGTTTCGGACGCGGTGACATGAGCGTCGGCAAAAACGGGACATCGTATGCGCCTAAATTATCCGTTGCACTTTGCATCCACAACGAGGCTGAACAACTGGCCGAGTGCTTAAAAGCTCTTGCCTTCGCGGATGAGATTGTAGTGGTTCTTGACCGGTGCACCGACGGTTCCAAGGAGATTGCCGAAACATTCGGTGCACGGATGGTTGCCGGCGCCTGGCCGCTCGAAGGGCCGAGGCGTCATGCCGGTATAGACCTTTGCACTGGCGACTGGATTCTCGAGGTCGATGCTGACGAGCGCGTCTCGGAGGCGTTAGGCCGGGAAATCCGCCAAACTATCGCCCATGCTGCACCGGGGTATTTTCTTGTACCCTTCGACAATTATATTGGAGCCCGCTTGGTGCGCCACGGTTGGGGTGGCTCGTGGGGAGTGATGGCAGCACCCCGACTGTTCACGCCGGGCGCCAAGCAGTGGGGGGCAAGCCATATTCATCCTCCGCTTACTTTGAGCGGACCCAAGCGCTGGCTGAACTCCGCTATGAAACATTATGTCGATCGCGATTTCACCGACATGTTGGTCCGCCTCCAACGATACAGCGATGCTCGGGCAGCGGATTTGCGCGTCAGTGATACCAGGCTGCCGCCGATGATACAGACGCTGCGCCGCTCCATCTCGCGCTTTATCAAATGCTATTTTATGCGCAAGGGGTACCGCGAGGGCCGGTGGGGCTTTGCAATAGCTCTCATGGCGGCGCTCTACCCCCTGCTCTCTCACCTCAAGGCAGAGTTGGACGATGAATAGCGCCGGCGGCGTATCCGATTTACGATTGTTGCAGGCAATCTCCGGCGGTGAGCATGGCGGGGCAGAAGCATTTTTTGTACGCTTGGCGCTGGCGCTGGACCGGGCCGGTGTAGATCAAAAAATTCTGGCGCGCAGCGGGAGGCCTTGGGTAGTCGCGTTGCGCGACGGCGGGCTTCATCCTGTGACGCTTCCCTTCGGCGGCTGGACGGACTTCAAAACCCGAGGCGCCTTTGGACGGGAGATTAAATCGTTCGCCCCGAATGTTGTTCTCACCTGGATGAACCGGGCAAGCCATCTATGTCCCGAAAGAGTTGCCGGTCGCAGTTTTACTCATGTCGCCCGTCTCGGCGGTTATTACGATCTTAAATATTATAACTCCTGCGATCATTTAATCGGCAATACCGAGGACATCGTTCGCTACGTCCGAGCAGAACTCTGGCCGGCAGAACGAAGCCATTACATTCCAAACTTCGTCTCTGCTGAGCCGATACCCGCGCTTGCGCGAGCCGAGTTTGAAACACCGTGCGACGCGCCTCTGGTGTTGGCGCTTGGCCGTCTCCATGTAAATAAAGCGTTTGACCAATTACTGCACGCGCTCGCCGAATTGCCGGACACGTTTCTGTGGATTGCCGGCGATGGTCCGCTCAAATCAGAATTGCGTGCTGTTGCTGACCGACTTGGCATTGCGGCACGTGTGCACTTTCTCGGTTGGCGCGAGGATGTTGGCGCGCTCCTGGCGGCGGCGGATATATTAGTTTGCCCATCGCGCATCGAGCCTCTTGGAAATGTAGTCATCGAAGCCTGGGCACATAGCACCCCCGTTATCGCCGCCGCCGCAGTGGGGCCGATGAGCCTGATTACACCCGGCGAGACGGGGTTGCTAGTGCCTCTTGAAGATGCGCCGGCCTTAGCTACTTCGATCCGAACTTTGATAGACAACCCAGAACTGGCCGCGAGACTGGCCAAATCCGGACGGGCGGCTTATGCCGAAACCTACACCGAAGAGGCGATTGTCCGCCGCTATCTAGATTTTTTCGAACAGGTACGAAGCTAATGTGCGGCATCGCTGGCCTAATGGCGCTGGATGGTACCCGCCCAGATCACAGCGCCGTGGATCGCATGGGCACCGCGTTAACCCATCGGGGTCCCGACGGGCGCGCGACCTATGCATTGCAGAATGTCGCGTTTGCTCATACTCGGCTGTCAATTATCGACCTAGTGAACGGGGATCAGCCACTTGATGATGGTGCCAGTGCAACGCTGATCGCCAATGCCGAATTTTATAATTTCGTCGAGCTACGTGACGCGCATACGGATCTCGACTTTACCACTCAGTCAGATTGCGAAGTTCCGCTTCGACTGTATCCAGAATCTGGAGTAGACGTTGCACGCAACCTGCGCGGAATGTATGCGTTGGCACTGCACGACCGGCGTGCAAGCAGTCTGTTGCTGGCTCGCGATCCGTTTGGTATCAAACCGCTTTATTATGTCGAGGGGGCGTTCGGTTTAGCTTTCGCATCTGAGCCTCAAGCCCTGATTGCGGGTGGTTTCGCCGTCGCTTCAGACATTTCTCGGCGGACACAGTATGAGCTGCTCAGTATGCAGTTCACTACTGGCCGCAATACTATATACCGCGATATCAATAGGGTGCTGCCGGGCGAAAGTATTCAAGTACGGGCTGGACGCGTCGTCGAACGCCGCCAAATTTCTGCTCTCCCACCCTCACCAGGTCCGCAACTGCAAAGTGAAGACGAAGCGCTTGAACGCCTCGATGCAGCGCTGATGGATAGTGTGCTGGTCCACCAACGTTCCGACGTGCCCTACGGCATGTTCCTTTCCGGCGGCATAGATAGCTCCGCCCTGCTCGTCGCGATGGCGCGGCTGAACGAGACACCGGTGCGCGCGTTCACGGTCGGTTTCTCCGAGGGCGGTGCACATGACGAACGTGCTCATGCGCATGCCGTGGCTCGCGCGGTCGACGCCGAACATGTAGAAATTGAATTTGACGAGAAGGATTTTCTTACCCTGTTGCCGCGGGTTGCCGCGGCGCTGGATGATCCGGTGGCCGATTATGCTATTCTGCCGACTTATAAGCTAGGACAAACCGCGTCTGAAGAACTAAAGGTAGTGCTTTGCGGTGAGGGCGGTGATGAATTGTTTGCCGGGTACGGCCGCTACCGTAGCGCCATTAGGCCCTGGTGGCGCGGTGGCGCCAAGGTCATGCGGGCGCGCTCGGCTCTAGAACGGGTTGGTCTGTTGCGAGAAGCGCCGCACGGCTGGCGCGACGGTATCTCGGCAGCTGAGCATCTGGTGCGCGGCGCCGCGCTCACGCCTCTCCAGCAAGTGCAGGCAGTAGATTGCGCAGAATGGCTGCCCAATGATCTTTTGATTAAGCTCGATCGCTGCTTGATGGCTCATGGGGTTGAGGGGCGGACCCCATTCCTTGATCCGGCTGTGGTGGAGGTTGCATTCTCCCTGCCGGACGGCCTTAAAATCCGTGGGCGGCTTGGTAAATGGCTCCTCAGAAAATGGCTCGATTCCCGGCTGCCGGAAGCGCGTGCCTTTGAACACAAGCGCGGCTTTACCGTACCGGTAGGAAACTGGATTAATCGCCATGGCGAGAAGCTCGGCGCGCTTGTGTCTGAACAACCTGGCGTCGCCGAATTATGTGTGCGCGAGAGGGTCCGCGGAATATTTATTCAGAGCGGGAAACATCAAAACTTTGCCGCTTGGATTTTACTATTCTATGCACTCTGGCATCACATCCATGTTCTCGGCCACCCGAGCGATGGCGATGTGTTTGACTGTTTAGCGGTTTAATTTT
>CAYPSQ010000019.1:6778-7963 GCA_964413115.1 uncultured Rhizobiaceae bacterium
CTTTGTTCCTCTCCATCAGATATAATTGCTCTGTCGGTGGGTAACAAACAAGCTATTAAAACGGATACTACACCGACACTGGCTGCAGCAACTAACGCCATATTGTAATTTTCGGTGCGTTCAAATAAAACTCCAGCAAACCACGGGGCGATCAGGCCTGCGGCGCCCCATGCGGTAAAGACTTGTCCGTAAACACGAACTCCAGCACCTACACCAAACATAGTTGCAACCGCAGCGGGATAAGCAACGATAGTCGCTCCATATGCGAGACCAATCAAAGCAAGGCCGCACACTGTCACGACGCCGCCGCCAAAATAAATAATTATAATCAGTGAAATTACTGAGAGACCTGGAAACGCCATAACGCTTTGCCGAACGGTTGTCTGATCGGCAAACCAACCCCCGAGTAGACTACCAAGCATGTTAAATAACGCTATTATGATCGGCGCATATACTACCTCTTCAGCATCCAAGCCCCCAGCTTTTGCAATTCCTGTCGCATGACCCATTATCATCAAACCGGCGGCGACCGCAGTCCCATACCCCAGCCACAATTTGACAACAAGGAATCGTTGCCGCGGCGAAATACCTTTTTTCGTAGGTTTTGGGACCTTCAGTACACCCTTACCTTTAACCAATAGATAAATGATAAATGGCAAAATTATGAGCATTGCAATAGCAAGGCCATTCATCGCAAGTGTAAATCCACCCCGATGTAACAAGAGTTCAAATGGGATTGGGACGAGTGCTGCACCGAGCGCATAGGTCGCCGTTACACATCCCATTGAAAAGCCTTTGGTATTGGGATTAGCCTGCGCGGAACACTGTAGCGCGAATCCATACCCTAGCCCGTTGGCTGTGCCAAACATTACGCTATAGCCGAGCCAGATCATGTGTAAATTCGTCGCCTGGGCCGCTAACGCACAACCGGCTGCGGAAGTTAAGGCGATTAATGAAACCAATAGCACTGAATGCAAATGATTAAAAATAAGATGGCCGAACAGGACAGCTATTGTGATACAGACCAAAGAAAATGAATATATTAAACTAACCTCAGATCGCGAAACATCAAAACGCCCTTCCAAGGTTTCAAGAAAAATTGAAAAGGCATGCACAGACCCCAGAGCAAGCGTCAATATCATGCATGCAAGGAGTACCAATATCCCGTCACGGCTCATCGGCCCC
>CAYPSQ010000019.1:8063-15573 GCA_964413115.1 uncultured Rhizobiaceae bacterium
TGAAGTTTTAGTTTATTTGCAGGATCTCTGTCGCCGTGCATCTGTGATACTATGTAAGTTCTCTCGCGAACTTTAGTTCTTCTGTCTCTTTAAACTCATTCGTACTGACGTAAATAAGAATATCGTGGGCTTGGACTCTATTGGCCAGCACCTTGCTCTGTCAGAGCCTCATAGCGACGAGCAGGCTGTGCAATCCTTTGACGAAATGGAAGAGTGTTCTGCCCGAGTTAACCAAAAGCCTCGGGGCGCCACGTTTCAAACAATTAGTGTAATAAAACATTGGCTGAAAAAGTAACAAACCGGTACTTGGAAACTATTGTTTTCTACTTATAAAAGACAATGTATATGACACCATTTATTGCTGGTAAATTTATAGTCAAAATCTTTTGATGATCATGAGCGCGGGCGGAGTTTCTCGGGGTCATAGAATGGGAACTCAACAACTGTCGCCGGTATACGCTTGATGTGGCCATCGAGCTTGCCGACCTCAACCTGCCCGCCGATGTTTGAGTGCTCCACTGAAATTCGGCATAATGCGATGTTTTTCTTGAGTAGCGGCGACCGCATTCCAGAGGTTATCACACCAATTTGGCTGCGCCCAACATGAACACAGTCGCCGTGGATCGCCTGCTCGTTCCCTGCTAATTCGAGACCAACAAGTCGACGCTGAGGATGTTGCTTAGCGCGGATCAGTGCATCCTTGCCGATGAAATCTTCGTCCGCCTTGGATTTTAGCGCCACGGCGAATCCGATGCCAGCTTCGAACGGGTTGATCTGATCGTCAAATTCATTGCCGGCAAAGATCAGACCGGATTCAATTCTCAACATGTCCAGGGCGTCAAAACCTAGCGGAGTGAGATCATGGGGTGCGCCAGACTCCCAAACAGCGTCCCACAACGCAGGACCGTCCTTTGGATGGCACCACACTTCGTAGCCTAATTCGCCAGTGTAACCCGTGCGCGATACTAGGATCGGAATTCCATCGAAGTCCCCGATGCGGCCGATTAGAAAACGGAACCAACCCAGTTCCCCGACAGTCGGTTGAGATGGCGCCGACCAGACAATTTCTTCTAATATTTTTCGGCTCTTTGGCCCTTGCACTGCTATATTGTGAAGCTGATCTGACGAACTCCTCACCCACGCTCTGAGGCCCATCTCGGAGGCCTTTTGACGCAGCCAGATACCACCGTAGTCGGTTCCTCCGACCCAGCGGAAGTTGTCTTGGCCGAGACGAAACACAGTGCCGTCGTCCAGCATTCCACCAGTTTCGTTCACCATTGCTGAGTACGAAACTTGGCCGACCGCAACCTTGCGTACATTCCGCGTGAGAGTGCGCTGCAAAAGCTCTTCAGCGTCCGGACCGAGAACCTCAACCTTACGTAATGGGGACAAGTCCATCACCACTACTCCTTCACGGCAAGCATGGTACTCCTCGATAGCGCCGTGCTTGGTGTAGCTGGATGACATCCAAAAGCCGTTATACTCAATGAAACTACGCGTCAGCATCGAGGTGCGTGGGTGAAACGCGGTTTCACGTGTTAATAGGGGTTCTGATTCTGCCGTCATTCTGTATGCAATCCCTTTCGAGAAGATATTTTTTTCCGGATAAACTCGGATATGAATATCCGTCGGGTTCCAGCCGTTGGCTGGGTCGATGTCGTCTGGGCAGGCTGATGATACGCAGACCAAATCTGTTGCTGCTCGTAACAATACATAGTCACCCGGCCGTGACCACGGTTCTGCAAAAGAAATTTGGTTGCTCACGACATCTGCCGTTGTGTTGTAAAAGAAGTTGATCGCCACCCAGCCCTGGTGCGGCGCGATCTCATAAGGCGCCAATGCGGCATTGAAATTATCGGTGCAGTTGACGTGACCCGGGTAGCCCATGTCGTCATAATATTTAGCGTTGCAGGCCAGACCGAAAGTGTCATGTCTACCCACTGTGTCGCGAACGACCTCGACTAAGGGGCGTAAGTCAGCATCGTAGAACTTCGAGAAGAGGCCGGGTCCAGGGTAGAGCGCGCCTAACGCGTAGCGAGTCACTGTCGGATCAATATCGCGCTGCACGCCGCGGTCGAGATCGGCTCGATGAAACGCCTGGAAGTCAGAGCATTCACGGCCGTCGACGTCGATTACCTGAATGTATTCGCCGGCCTTGATTTCATACGCCTGTGCCGTCGCTTTAGGGATTCTGAAATCTAGCCGAGGGTCAGCCAAGGGTGGCGGTAGAGGTCGCTTCATTGTGACGTCAAACTGGGCGCGTTCAACCGTGACTCTTATCTCAGTCGGTGGATCTTGCATATCGACCCGCATGGGGCCGCCCGGGGCGGCAACGATACAAAGACATGGACGCTCAGCATTGAACGAAACGGCCTCTCCAGCCGGGGAACCCTCGCCGAATAATATAGCCGCCTGAGCCTCGCCAAAATCGATATGGCCTGATTTAAACGCTTGCCTGGCGACATCGTAGCCGTCGCCGCAGTTGTTGATAATGGCCGCAAGACCACTCGCTAATTCGTTGGCCCTCAGACCGAGCGCGCCGAAATCCTCACCACCGCTCTTGCCCAGGACGACTAATTCACAGCGTTGTCCGCCTTCTCTGTCTGTAACCGTGATCCCGTCATTAGGTGCCAATGCGATAACACAAACGCCGCCTCCACGCGCGCGGTGGCGTTCAACGCCCGGCACGAAGGGGATCAACCCAGGCTCGAGAAGCCGGGTCCGTTCGAGTTGGTTGCTAACCATTTCCTGCTCCGACGTTATCTAATTCCGAGAACTTCGCCTTCTTAAGATTTGTCGATTTTATCCCGTTTGGAAAGTGGTTGATGATAGCCGCGTTATTTGGCCTCGCCCTGCAGATTTTTTCAGGTCAGTGCCAGTCCGCAGAGACATACTAGATTATTTTTTTATTCAATAGCTTGCTGGGTGGTACGCTCATCCAGCAAATGATAGTATCTCATAACCTATCCTGAACACGTAATTTGTTTACCCGGATTGTGGGAGATGAACAGCGAAGCTAAACTTTCGTGTAAAAAACTTTGGAAACTCTATGGTTCCGAACCCGATAGGTTTTTTGCCCGACACAATAATCTGCCAAAACAAGTGGATATTGCCGACGGCGGTTACATTTGCGCCGTGCGCGAGGTCACGTTCGACGTATATCCCGGTGAAATCGTCGTCGTCATGGGATTGTCCGGATCAGGGAAATCTACGCTTGTACGCTGCCTCTCGCGCCTCATCGAGCCGACCGGCGGCGAGGTCACGTTCGAAGGACAGAACTTGCTCGCCGCCTCGCGCAAGGAGATGATCGACATTCGGCGCCATAAGATGGGTATGGTGTTTCAGCATTTTGCGCTTCTGCCTCACCGCACGGTGATCGATAACATCGCATTTCCGCTCGAAATCCAAGGGGTCAGCCGAGCCAAACGGCATGAGCGCGCGCGGGAAATTATCGACCTCGTGGGATTGAGCGGCCGGGAGCGGTATTACCCGCGTGAACTCTCGGGCGGACAGCAGCAAAGGGTCGGCATCGCCCGCTCCCTGGCAGTGGAACCTGACATATGGTTTTTAGACGAGCCGTTCTCTGCACTCGACCCATTGATTCGCCGTGAAATGCAGGATGAGTTCTTGCGCCTGCAGAGTTTGCTCAAGAAAACGATTGTATTTATTACTCATGATTTTGATGAAGCCATTAGATTGGCAGATAGAATTGCTATCATGAATGAGGGAGAGGTAGTCCAATTTGGATCTGTTGAAGATCTTGTACTAAACCCCGCCACTGACTACGTCCGCGATTTCACAAGGGAAATCCCTAAGGAAAAATTTTTGACCGTTGGTAGCGTTATGGGGCCAATTTCAGAAAATATAGGTACATTATCTTTTAGGACACGAGACCTAATCGCCGACATAGCTGCGGAAATTATTCAATCCGAATTCTCTGCCTGTGTAATTGATGACGCTGGTCAAAATGTGGGCTCCTTAACCCGTGACCAAGTGGTAAAAATTGTTTTTCCAAATGAAAAGTAAGAATTAGAGGGTCGCAGGACTTGC
Source organism: uncultured Rhizobiaceae bacterium (assembly GCA_964413115.1). Taxonomy (GTDB): domain Bacteria; phylum Pseudomonadota; class Alphaproteobacteria; order UBA828; family UBA828; genus PTKB01. The sequence continues at coordinate 12,114 of CAYPSQ010000019.1, forward strand.
GCTGGAACGTAAGTTCTCTTAATCAAGCTTGGGTTCAGGGTGGCTGGCTAACGGCTTGCTTTGTGGCTGCCATAGCGTTGATTCTTTTGCGCAACACCTTGCCCGAATGGCTTCAAACACCTTCAGACTCTTGGACACAAAATCTCCCGCTACCATATCTTAATTTCGGTGGTGACGCGATAATTTCGCTCAGTTGGCCTGGTACAAATATTGCTGACTGGTTCAATGCAATTATAGAATTCCTTCGTAATAATAAAATTTTTGGCCTGGTTACTTTTAAGGAAGTTACTCGCGAAGTTGCTCAGTGGATCGTCTGGCCCCTTGACAAAACAGAACGCATCCTTGTTTTGGGATTTCGAGATTTATCGATCCCCGGCATTCCATGGATCATATCAGTCGCGTTGGCTGCAATACTTGGTTGGCATTTGAAAGGATGGCCTCTCGCCCTGTTATCTGGCTCATGTATCGCTTATTTTTCGGTATTTGGACTTTGGAAGCTGGCTATGACTACCTTGTCCTTAGTCCTGGTCACAGCACCAATTGCGGTAACTATCGGCTTATTTCTTGGCATACTTGCTATGAAGTCGCGCTCGTTTGAGAAGGCGCTTTGGCCGCTCCTAAATCTTATGCAGTCTTTACCACACTTTGGTTATCTAATTCCGATCGTGGTATTTGTAGGCCTAGGACATAAGGCCGGAGCGATTGCGACTATACTTTTTGCGATCCCGCCGATGGCTAAATTGACATTGGTTGGCCTGCAGGGAGTATCCAAAGAGGTTCTAGACGCTGGCGTGATGGCTGGGTGCACACCGGTTCAAATGCTTTGGCGCGTCCGAATACCAGCCGCTCAGAAGACGCTGATGGTCGGTGTTAATCAAGTGATTATGCAATGTTTAGCAATGGTCGTAATCGCGTCTTTTGTTGGTGCGAGAGGACTTGGAATTGACCTTTTGTTTCGGCTTCAAACGCTACAGCTGGGAAGGGCTTTAGAGAGCGGCATCGCGATCGTATTAATGGCAATAACTCTGGATCGATTAAGCCAGGCGCTGGCTGAAAGGGAGCCCGAGCATAAACCTGAAGGCAACTTCTGGGTAAGACACCCATATATTGTTATAGCGATAGCGGCTATCCTATTGGGTGCCCTTATAGCACACTTCATCCCCCAAGCCGTCGTGTTACCCAGAGGCTCTACCGTTACTTTTGCGCCCTATTGGGATTTTGTAATCAAGAATATAGTCTTCGGACTATATGAGCCACTCAGCTTGATTAGGGATTATGCGCCACCTTACTTTCTGATGCCCATACGTGACTTTTTTAAGGAACTGCCTTGGCCCGTATTCGTAGGCGTACTTATGTTTCTGGGCTGGCGCCTTGGCGGATGGAGGATGGCGATACCAATAGGATTACTGCTTGGGTTTATTGTAATCTCGAGTTGGTGGACCGAGTTCATGATCACTACATATTTAGTTTTTGTGGCAGTTATTGTCTGCGTAATGTGGGGGTTTCCAGTGGGTGTCTGGGCATCCAAGCGGGGAAGTCGCACACGGGTGGTCGCATTTTTATGCGACACTTTTCAAACTTTCCCATCATTCATTTATTTGATACCCGTGGTAATGCTATTCCAAGTAGGGACCATCTCGCAAATCATGGCAATTGTGATTTACGCCGGGATACCGATGGTACGTTATACTTATTTAGGTCTTCGAAATGTGCCACACGAAATTGTTGAAGCCGCTATTACATCTGGTTGTACTCCTCGGCAGATCTTGTGGAAGGTGCGAATGCCATTAGCCCTACCAGAAATCACGCTAGGACTAAATCAAACAATAATGTTTTCACTATTTATGGTTATGATCGCTGGGTTTATTGGGGGGAATTACGATTTGGCCCGAGAAATATTCAAGGCTAAGGCTAACAACGACGCCGGATTAGGAATTCTTCTGGCTCTATGCGTCGCCTTTCTCGGGCTAACTATGGACAGGTTATTACAAGAGTGGGTAAAACGCAGAAAAGAGAAACTCGGCCTCGCCATTCAGTAATAACTTCATTTACAAATGAATTATATAACTGTCCATGAAAAGCGATGGCGCGCAAAAATCAGGTGCAGTCGTTTTACAGCCTACCACTTCAATGCTACAGCACCTTAATCTCATCTTTATACGCTAATAGAATGAAGAAGTAGAAAACTAAAAAGGCCGACCCAAAACCTTTGGGCCGGCCTCTTAGGTGTTCTATATGAACTAGTTAATTTAACCAGGCCTTCCATTTTGCGTCGTTATCGTCCATCCACTTGGTTGCCGCATCCTGAACTTCCATCTTATCGACGTCAACAAGCTTAGACATAACTGCGACGTCTAAATTGCTGAAGTTAATTTTTTGGATAATGGCATAAGCACCGGGATCACGCGCTGGTAAACCTTCCCAAACACCAATTTTTAAGTATCCACCTTTAGGGTTGCCGCAGTCGTGCGTGAGTTCTGCGTTCAAGCCGCCAGAGGGATCATCCTTGCAACCATCCCAATATTCCGGAAACTCAATAAACTTTCCGTCATAGAGGGCTTCGATAAAATTAGGCGTCCAGTTAAAGTGCACGATTGGCTGCTTTTTCTCAAAAGCTATTGCAAGCTCGGCCCATATAGCATCGGCTGATCCGGCATTGATTACATGGAAATTCATGCCGAGACCGAGCACGCGCTTGTCATCCCCTTTCAACCATTCTGCTGGTCCGCCAAGATACCGGCCTTTAGGAGCGGTTTCAGAGGTTGCGAATAGTTCGGCACAAGCGTTTAGAGCTTCCCAATCGGGCAACCCAGGGCAGACCTCCTCGACATAGGACGGATACCACCACTCTTCTCTGGTCTTGGCATCGTGGGTTGCTGCGTCAACCACACAACCCTTATCAACTTGTTTTTCAAAGGCGACACCAAAAGCGCCTTGCCAGACTTCATGAACGAGGTCGACATCGCCTTCGCACATCGCCTCATACACCGCGCCACTATCGGCGGGGACATATTCAACGTCACTTCCGCCTGCTTGCAGGATACGGCCTACAATTTCAGCGCCCACAAGCTGGCTAGTCCAGTTGTGTAGCGGAATTTTTATCGCTTCAGCGGATTTGGCCTTTTCACTGGCTATCACGAATGAAAATGCCATTAGGGTCACGCAGACACAGCCGATGACACTTCGAATACTAAGATATTTCATCATATTATTACTCCCTGCTAAAAGATTTTCATGTCCTGGTAGGATCGAAAACACAACTCAAAGAATCGCGGGGTAGTTGTCGATATAACGGCTAGAAAATTACCCAGACATAAGTTTACTTTGAGATGGACATTCTTCTTCTTCGTTATCAAGACTTGTTTAACATAGCTTGCTATGGCGTGCCAGTGCAGGTTTGGGCCATGTTTTCTCTTTCTAGGGGATAGAAGAAATGTGCTACCGGTGAAATACCGGCGCC
>CAYPSQ010000019.1:15673-24768 GCA_964413115.1 uncultured Rhizobiaceae bacterium
TGTTTTCTCTTTCTAGGGGATAGAAGAAATGTGCTACCGGTGAAATACCGGCGCCACTGATTGGGAGTCAGGCTCGACCGACACCTTCTTGTTGCAGATTACAAAGTCCATGACATTTATCAGTTATCCAAAGTAGACTAGATGCAAGACCCCAGCATGTGGTCGAGCGCTCAGCCATTATTTTAGCGCTACGAGATACGCCTCGCCCAAAGTTTTCCACGATAGTTGTGGCCGAAGCGCGGAGCAATCGAACCATTTGACCAAAATCCGGCCTCAGGCCAAGTCTGATTAACTATGCTCACCGATCGGTGCAAGGCCACCTAACTGCCAAACTAAGTCAGTTTTCGAAGCCCAACCCTCTCCTACCCCTTGACCCTGATGCCTGCGCGATCGTACGTGCAAAATACACTACCATTTAGCCATGCCTCTGGGGGTCTTGAGCCCTTTTTAAAGACGCCCGGGCCATACGCACTTGCTGTCGACTTTACTGGAATACTGGAATTGATTTAATAGGGGCCCGAGAACGCCGAGGAACTCCGAAAAAAGTGATACAGGATGTGCTATGGTTTGGGTGGAAGGGGTATTCTTCTTAATTAACAGTAATTTATTATCTTTTAAGGCGGATACCCCATCTGTCACTTTGCCCGAATTTTTTTGATTTCATATGTATGGAAGTGCTTAGAATGGAAAAATTATTTGCTGCTGAAGCGTTTGCTGGAAAGACAGTGCTTGTGACGGGCTCTACCTCAGGGATCGGGGCCGGGACGGCAAAGGCGTTTGCCACCTACGGTGCACAGGTGGTGGTCACCGGACGCAATCGCGAACGGGGCGAGGCGGTGGTAGCAGAGATCACCACCTCCGGCGGCGAAGCGGAGCTGTTAATCGGCGATGTGGCTGAAGCGGAATTCTGCGAAAAACTGATAGTGGAAAGCATTAAGCGATTTGGACGGCTCGATATTCTGGTCAACAATGCCGGGATCGCCATTCAAGGTAAAATTACGAGCCATTCCAACGCCGCATGGCAGGCGCTCGTCAACACCAATATAAACTCTGTCTTTTATCTGTCGAGAGCAGCCATTGGCCCCATGAAGCAGCAGGGCGGCGGTGTTATTATTAACCTGTCATCGGAATGCGGGCTCATCGCCTATGAGGATCTCGCTGCCTACAGCGCCACCAAAGGCGCTGTCTCGATGTTCACGAAGGTATTAGCAATCGATCACGCACGTGACAATATTCGCGTTAACGCCATTTGTCCGGGCGATATCGACACGCCAATGACCGATATCGCCTGGAAGGCGATGAACTTATCTTCGGCTGAAATCAGGGAGAAATTAAAGGAGCATATTCCGATTGGCCGGGTCGGCAATACCGACGATATCGCCGCCATGGCGATGTTTCTAGCCTCGGATTCGGCTAGTTTTATCACGGGCGCAATCATTCCGGTCGATGGCGGCACGACTGCTCGATAATAATTGAACAAAATTTTCTCGTTGGGAGAACTGCATAAATACTGATTTAAATTATTAATAAATATCGATAAGTCATTAATACTAAATTAACTTATTTTTCTTATTAATTTTAATCTACACAAGTCTCGGCCCCTCGTCGGGGGATTTCCTGAGGACTCCGTATCGCTAGAGGGATTTTTCTATTTTTTCAAATGAATAATAGACGTAATCAACTTTGTGACTAAAGGCGCGTGGGGGTGTCTTTCATAACCTTGATCCACGTCTTCCGGCTAGGTAGTTGGTGGGAGGGCCCGTTTAGCACCATTGTCGTTAATGGCAACATAGACGAACGTCCCCTCGGTGACCTTTACCTGCTCTGTTGTGCGCCGCCGTTTGGCCCAGGTCTCCACTTTAACCGAAATTGAGGTTTTCCCCACACCTTCAATCGTCGCGTAGCAGGTGACGAGGTCACCCACCGCGATGGGCTGGTGGAATCGCATGGCGTTAACGGCAACGGTCGCAATGCGCCCGCCCGCACGTTCAACAGCAGGAACGGCGCCGGCCAAATCCATTTGCGACATTACCCAACCTCCAAACACGTCGCCATTAGCATTAGCATCTTTCGGCATCGCGAAGATACGCAGAGCAGGTTCGCTACCAGGCGGTTGGACGGTCTCCGGCATGGCGCAACTCTCCTTCTTGTTTAGCTACTATCAAGCCCGAAAGTGACCAGACTTAATACATGGCGTAAGTAGCTAGGCATCCCAGGACCAAAAATCTCGTCCCTCATTTATGAAGAAACGCGACATCACCATCTTGTGGACTTCGGAGGCACCGTCGACTAATTGGGCTTGGCGGGCGTAACGATACATCCATTCCAACAAGGTATCCCGCGAATAGCCGCGGGCGCCACATAGCTGAATGCAGGTATCAATGGTCTTATTGAGGGTATCCGCCACTGCAACCTTAGCCATCGAAACTTCCTTGCGTGCGCGATCGCCTTGGTCGAGTTTCCATGCCGCATACATGGTGAGCAGTCGGCCGGTATGGATGTTCATGGCAGCTTCGCCCAACATCCATTGGACGCCTTCGTGCTCGGCAAGTTTAGAGCCGAAGGATTCGCGTTCCTTGACATATTCAGCGGCAATCGACATCGCACGTTCCGACATGCCGAGCCATCGCATGCAATGAGTCAGGCGAGCCGGGCCGAGGCGTATCTGTGTCGCCCGCAAGCCGTCACCGATTTTCATCAGCACGTTGTGCTCGGCTATTTCAAGTCCATCGAACCGCAGTTCGCAATGCCCACCATGCTCTTCCGGCCCCATGATCGGTACTTTGCGCACGAGTTCCCAACCTGGTTGATCCTTGTGAAATAAAAATGCGCTTAAGCCATTGCGAGGATCGTCCGAGGTGCGTGCGATGAGAATGAAATGAGTGGAGGCACCAGCACCGGTAATGAACCATTTGTGGCCGTGCACCACCCATTTATCACCCTTTTTCTCGGCCCGGGTGTTCATCATCCCGGCCGGGTCCGAACCGCTGCCGGGATGTGGCTCCGTCATGACAAAGGCCGAGCGTACTTTACCGTCGACAATTGGTTGTAACCATTTTTCTTTCTGTGCATCCGTGCCGACCATCCAGAGAAGGCGCATATTGCCGTCATCGGGCGCGGCACAGTTCAGCGCAGCCGGGCCAAAGATTGAGAAATTGGCCTCTTCGTAAATTACCGCTTGCTCGGTCATTGATAATCCCATGCCGCCAAGTTCTTTCGGCATTTGCGGCGCCCATAGGCCAGCTGTTTTGGCTTTGTCGCGCAAGGTCGCTAATTTTTCTAGCGGGATATTCTCATGCTCATCAAACGATTCTCGCGGGCCTTCGAGCGGGACGCATTCTTCTTGGACAAAATTGCGGACCCGGTGACGAAGTTCTTCGATTTCCGCTGAAAGTGTAAAATCCATGTTTTCTGCACCTTGTAATTCTGAAGCTGGGCCTTTTTTATCAGGCTAAATATAAATTCAGGAAGAGTTCGCCCGCTCGCGCAGGACGAATTTTTGTATTTTGCCAGTCGCTGTCTTTGGCAACGGTCCGAATACCACCGCACTTGGTACTTTGAAATGCGCGAGATGGTCACGGCAAAAGGCAATGATGTTTTCGGCGCTGATATCTCCGGTATCGGCCTTAAGGTCAACAAAGGCAAGCGGGGTTTCACCCCATTTATCATCCGTCTTAGCGACCACGGCCGCCTCCAGCACATTGGGATGGCTATACAGAATATTCTCCACCTCAACGCTGGAAATATTTTCACCGCCTGAGATAATGACGTCCTTGGAGCGGTCGCGCAGCTCGATATAGCCGTCTTGATGCATGACGCCAAGATCGCCGGTATGAAACCAACCGCCGGCGAAGGCCTTTTCAGTCTCTTCGGGGTTGGCGAGATAGCCTTTCATTAGCGTATTGCCTCGCAGCAAAATCTCGCCCATTGACTGTCCATCAGCTGCGAGCGGCTGACCGCTCTCTGGATCCGCAATGATCGCTTCGGAGAGGGCCAATGTCGGAACACCCTGGCGTGCCATCTTTTTGGCTCGCTCTGCCACGGTAAGAGCTGGCCAGTCATCCTGCCACTCCGAAATTAACGACGGGCCGTAGCATTCCGTTAAGCCATAGAGATGGGTCACGCGGAAGCCCATCTTCTCCACCGCAGCGATCACAGGACTCGGCGGTGGCGCGCCACCCACAGTTATCTCAACCTGCTGGGCAAAAACCTGCCGCTCCATGGCAGGGGCATTTGCGATCATGTTGAGGATCACCGGCGCGCCCGCCATGTGGGTAACACCTTCGTCCGATATTAACTGGAATATTCGGGTCGATTCGATCCTGCGCAGACAAATATGTGTGCCGGCCATTGCCGTTACCGCCCAAGTGTAAGTCCAGCCATTGCAATGGAACATTGGCAGTGTCCACAGATAAACGCTATTTGGCGTCAGGACGGCAGCAAACGCGTTCGAAAGCGCGTTCAGATAGGCGCCCCGATGATGATAGACAACCCCTTTGGGATTGCCGGTCGTGCCCGAAGTGTAGCTCAGCGTGATTGCGTCCCACTCATCCTCAGGCCGTTGCCAGTCATAATCCTCTGTGCCATTGGAGATGAAGTGCTCAAAAGATTCATCGCCCAAGGTAGTGTCTTCTACTTTCGCCTCGGGGTCGTCCACCATGACTACATAGGGCCGCACACCGGAAAGCTCCATCGCTTCATGCAAGAGCGGCGCGAATTCACGATCGACAATAATAAGTTTGCTCTCAGCATGTTCCAATAAGCGCCCTATCAGGGACGCGTCGAGCCGAATATTGAGTGCATTCAGGACTGCGCCAGACATCGGCACGCCAAAATGCGCTTCCAGTGTTTCGGGTATATTGGGCGCTAGCAAAGAGACTGTATCTCCCCGCTTGATTCCGCATGCCGCGAGTGCCCCGGCAAGGCGGCAGCATCGTGCATATGTTTCAGCATAAGTTTGCCGCCGCGCACCGTGAACTATTGCGGTACGTCCGGGATGAACGTTTGCCGCACGTGAGAGAAAATCCAACGGTGTTAGCGTCGCATAGTTCGCCGGGTTTCGGTCGAGACCTATGTCGTAGCGGTTTTTTTGGTCCAAACGGTGACCTCCCCATCAATTATCTAGTGCATGGCGGCAACCATGAGGTTTTGTCTGGCTCATGGCTAAAGGTCAAGCATTGGCGTTGACCAAACCTGGGTCCAGGCATTGATAGTTTTTTTTGCATCTCTTTATTATTAGCCTTAGCCTGCCTTTATCGAATCAATCATTTTTAATATGTCTAACCCTGGTCGCAGGAAAACCACTTAATTCGGCGTGTAGATAGCGTGGACGATTTGGTCGGACGTGCCCCAGATTGGCGCAACAGGCGAAGTACATACGTGCTCTAGCCAGGACGTCGTACTGTCTATGTGAGTGGCCCGAATTAAGTTATCCCGCTATACTTTCGGTCATGAAAGTTATGATCGTGTCGGACACAATTTGTCCCTGGTGTTACGTCGGAAAGCGGCGTTTTGAACGGGCTCTGGCCGAACGCACCGATGTCAAGCCAGTTATCGAATGGCGGCCTTTTCAGCTCAATCCGAATATGCCGACTGAGGGCCTGGACCGTAGGGCCTATATGCGTGCCAAATTCGGTACCGACGAGCGCGCCGAAGAAATTTACAGGACCATCCAGGATGCCGGAGACGACGAAAATATCCCCTTTGCTTTTGATTTGATTAGCCGTGTGCCTAACACTATCGGATCGCACCGGTTGATCAGTTGGTCGCTGCCGTCCGGCCGACAGGACAGTGTGGTCGAGATATTATTCCGCAGTTATTTTTTGTCTGGTCGAGATATCGGCGATATCGATGTTCTTGTCGAAGTCGCAGCGATGGCCGGGCTAAACGAAACCGAAGCGCGGGCCTACCTTTCCGGAGAAAAGGGTATCGAACAAGCCCAGGCTGAATCGTCGGAGGCGCATCGCTTGGGAATTTCCGGCGTGCCCTGCTTCATATTTGACAGCAAATACGCCGTCTCGGGCGCCCAGGGTCCCGAGGTTTTTTCACAAGTGTTTGACCTCGCCTTACAGCCCGATGGCGCGGATCAAGCAAAAGTACTTTGATTTGTTGTTAACGGTCTAGGTTGAGGTTCTGCGGTCTGGGTGAAGAGCCTTCGCCCGTGTCCTGAGCGGTGCCGTCAAAAATCAAAAATAGATTACGCAAGAATCCTGGCGCCAAAACGGACAGGGGATTTACGGTAATTGTCGGTTCGGTGGTGGTGCCGGTCACCGAATAAGTTGCGGCAAAAATTCCTTCGCCGGGTCCACCTACCAAAAGGTCGCCGATCAGCGGAATGTTTCCTAACAAGCTGTTTACTGCATAGGCGGGCACTATGGTCCCGCGGATATCCACCTCATCAGTATCGAGATTGACCTTACCCATCGCGTTAACCCCGATCGAGCTGCCGGCGGTTTGCGCGTCTTCGATTGTTACGATGCTGTCGTTCAGCACAAAGGGTAGGCGAAATGATGAAAACGAGATGCCATCGCCCTGCAGGGCATCGTATATCCCGGTAAAGGAAGCAATAGATAAAATTTGCGCCAATGTCGGTGCGTTGATGAGGTGATAATCCTTGATCAGCACTTGGCCTCTCACCGGTGTACCAGGTTCATCGTCATGCAGGATTGCATCCATCACCAAGTTGCCACCGACGGCATTGTCATAGATATTAAATGCGCGGGCGACTGACCCTGCATCCTCTGATCGCACTGTAAGGCGTCGTTTGGCGCCGTCCGGCTCGAGTACTAGACGGAATTCTGACCCGGTCACTAGCGTGCCGGTCAGAAACGCCGATTCTAGCCGCTCAGATGTGTTGATTACACGTGCTTGAGCGCCGGTGATTTGCTGATCGGCGCGTGTGATCAACCGTTCTACATTGGTTTCCAAAATGAAGGGCGGTAAATTACCCTGTTCCGAATCCAGCAGTTGGTCGATATATGGTCTTAGGTCGAGGCTTTTACCGCCAACATCGAGGATAATATTGTTGTCGTCATCGCGTCGGTATTTGACGGTTACGTCATTGTTGCCGAGCAGAACATTGCTAAGCTCGGCCTCGATTAACCGGCCTCTTTCGAGTTCCAAACTAGCGCGCCCCTTGATGCGTAGATCCTTTGATGTGAATTCAAAATTCTTTATGTCGACATCTTCATTGTCGTAAAGTGTGGCCAAGACGAAAATTGAAGCTTCGTCACCGACTTCCTTTTGCCAAAACAGTTCCGGGATATTCATTTTCAGCTGGCGCGCATCGAGCGCGGCAGTGACATGCTCCGCGCCCGAATTGGACATCGTATAGGAAAATCTAATATCGAAAGGTCCCTCGGCGAAGGACCCCAATTCGATGCCAAATTCCTTTTGGGCCGCGGCATCCAATACTGACGTGACGTCATAGCGGCTCCGGAATGGTGCTTGCGTGGAGAAATTCTCCAGCCATTTGATTGTGGACGGCATGCCTTCGACCAGAATTTTTCCACCTACTTCCATACTGTTTTCGTCCAGCATGAGGCGAAGATTTCCCTGGCTGACGCCGCGCTCGCCAAATAGATTATCGACCGTAATATTGGTTAGTCGCGCGACCGCTGCGAACTGTACTTCGTGGAGTCTGACGTCGCTGCGAAACGGCAGTTTAACACCCATTTCGGTGCTGACATGGCCAGTAAATTGATCCGCCTTAAGGCCGAGAGCGCTCGGAAATTTGAGGCCTGGGCGGTCCAAAAGACGGATAGCATTTTCCGCCGGGCCCTCTAAATTTCCGATAATGGTCAGGGTTGCTGAATCCTGCATGAAGTCAGAAATCAATGCGACGCCGGTCGGCGCGTATATATCCTCGACAGTGCCGTCGCGCATAATTAGCGTCATGCTGCTACCATCGATATGGCCTTCACCATCGACACCATAAATGTAGGGTTGTCCTGGAAAATAATTTACCGTCGCATCTCGGATTACATAGTTCACATCGATCGAGTCTGGGCGCCTTCCAGTCTTGACCAGGTCAATCTCACCCGGTTCGATATCCAGAGCTGCGCTGAATTTCGAAATCACACCATCGTGGACGTTGGCAAGAATCCAAGACCTGGCTTTGGCCATAAGGAATTCAGGCCAATAATCTCCGAGTTGAGCAAACGGCATTTCTGTAAACTCGAAGTTACCGACCATTCCCGTTCGCTCGGGCATGCCGGAAATTTTCCCACGAAATTTGATGACCGGACCGCCGGTTACGATGGTTAAATCATCTAAATTAATCGAGCTATAGGCGACATCGGTATCGCCGCGGATGCTCAGCGAGGTGATGTGAGGTGGCGCTGGGAATACGTCCGGCAAATGTAGAGATCCCTCGCCGCCCTTGAGATCGAATTTAACACGATCTACCAGATTGCCATCACGTGTCAGGGTAAATTCTAAATTGCCGGAAACCGGCAGGCGCAATGCATCTAGCTGTGCCAATTTAGGCGAAATGCCTGCAAGTTCTGCAGGTACCATTTCGCCGAACTCGAGCTTCGTTTGTACTTTGCCGTTGGCACGATCGAGGGCAGTCGCGGCCACAACTTTAAAAGCGACACCTCCAATTTCAATTTCAGCAAACAGTTCACCTTCTATGGCGGTTTCATCAAGGTCGAAAGTCAAATCGGCTTCTGGCGCGTTCCATGACATATCCAATAGCTTGTCATCCACGCTAAGCACCGCCCCCAAGATACTAATCCGTTTCAATTGGCCGAGCGGATGATCGGTTCCCGGCGCCGCAAGAAAGTCGCTCACCAGCTCATTGGCGCCCGCGTCGGCTTGTTCAAACTCGGAAGTAAAGGCAAATCCCAATTTGCCTTGCAAATTTCGTACGAGGTGGAGCTCGGGCCGAAGCAATTCAATGCTTGTCGGCGAGATCTTGCCCTTGAGTAGCGACAGTGCGTCTAATTCGAGTGAAATCTTCGGCACAGTGGCAAGGACGCTGCCATCAGGGCCCACAGCGTGTGCATTAGTGATGCCAATCTTAATATCGGCAAACCGCTCACCTTCTATGGCGGTTTCATCAAGGTCGAAAGTCAAATCGGCTTCTGGCGCGT
>CAYPSQ010000019.1:24868-32180 GCA_964413115.1 uncultured Rhizobiaceae bacterium
AATCTTCGGCACAGTGGCAAGGACGCTGCCATCAGGGCCCACAGCGTGTGCATTAATGACGAGGATATCGAGAGACCTGTTCCATCCCGCCCATGTCAGAATTGTATCCTCAAATTTGAACCGGTAGCTCAAATCTTCCGCTTCGAACGCTTCTTCGATGTAGGGCGAAATAAAGGCGATTGATATGGGCCCGTTCGACAAACGCCAGGAGACGATGGCGAATATGATCGCCAAACTGCCAAACACCGCTGCCGCGATACGAATAATATATTTTAACGTCTTATGCATAAGCGGCTATGGCCGGCATGTCGCCAAAATCTTGACCCAACCCATTATGTCGCGCAGGTTGCACTCATTATGGTCGCACACGACATCTATCAAAGTGCTGTCTGAGACATGCGGAGTCTATCCTTCTTAACAGATAAAGGCGTTTTGCCGAAACCCGCTGAGCCAGAGCGCGCTCAACGTGAATTGGATATGTGGCTTCACGAAGCGCACACAAGGTCCACCGACGAGCCCGAATTAGCTCAGTTCATGGCTGATCTTTTGACGCAGAACGATGGCCGTGAATTTCTCCAGGCGGTATTTGGTAACAGCCCGTTCCTGTCGCTTGGCCTGCGTCACGATCCCTCGATATTACAACACGTGACCGAGCACGGTTTCGATAAAACCTTTGAGTACTTGTTGACGGCGCTGGAAAGCAAACAATTGTGGCGTATGGGTCGGGCAGAGGTCATGTCCGGTCTTCGCTTAGCTAAGCGCAGCGTCGCTGTAGCCATTGGGATGGCAGATATCTCCGGAGCTTGGCCTCTTGAGAAGGTCTGTTGGAGTCTTTCGCAGTTCGCCGAAATATCAATTTCGATCGCCCTGAATTACCTTCTTTTTCAAGCCTATAAGTCGGAGCAATTACTCTTGGAAAACCCGGATGATCCTGAATCCGAATCGGGCGTTGTCGTTCTCGGGATGGGTAAACTCGGTGCCCGCGAGTTGAACTATTCAAGCGATATCGATCTTCTAGTTCTCTTCGATGGCGAAAAAATTAATCATCACGGCAGTGACGGCCCGCAACAGGGCTTGCATCGTATGGTCCGGGAAATGGTATCGCTGATGGGAGAGCGCAGTGCGGACGGGTATGTGTTTCGCACCGACATGCGATTACGCCCGGACCCTGGGGCCACTCCACTTGCAGTCTCAACCGCGGCTGCGGAACAATATTACGAGAGTCTAGGGCAAAATTGGGAGCGCGCGGCGATGATAAAGGCGCGCCCTGTAGCTGGCGATCAAGAAGTCGGGGCTCAGTTTCTCAATCGCCTGGTGCCTTTCGTCTGGCGCAAATATCTCGATTTTGCTGCGATAGAGGATATTCATTCGATTAAACGCCAAATCAACGCCCATAAAGGGCACCATGAAATAGCGGTCGCCGGGCACGATATCAAGGTCGGCCGCGGCGGAATCCGCGAGATCGAGTTCTACGCGCAAACCCAACAATTGATTTGGGGCGGCAAGGAGCCGGAACTACGTCTCGGCGCTACATGCGAGGCTCTCCGTGCCTTGGCAAAAGCCGGCCACGCCGATTCGGAGGTGGTCGATGATTTGGTGGCCGCCTATGGATATCTGCGCCGTCTCGAGCATCGTCTTCAAATGGTCGCTGACGAACAAACTCATTTGTTGCCCGCTAAGGCGGGAGACCTTGCTGCCATTGCCTGCTTTATGGGTTATGAAACAACGGACGAGTTGGCATTTGATGTGAAATTTCATCTTTCCCGGGTGGAGAGCCATTATGCAGCCCTATTCGAGGATTCGCCCCAACTCGGTGGCTCGGGAGGCAATTTAGTCTTTACCGGAACAGAAGATGATCTTGATACACTACAAACCCTGAGCGATCTTGGGTTTGGTGACGGCAAAGCAGTTTCGGCGACGGTGCGTGGCTGGCATCACGGCCGCATCCGGGCAACCCGAAGCACCCGCGCGCGCGAACTCTTGACCGAATTGATGCCAGGCTTGCTCGGCTCGTTGTCGCAAACTGTCAATCCTGATGCAGCGTTTCGGCATTTCGATGAATTTCTCACCAAACTACCGGCTGGCGTCCAACTGTTTTCCATGTTTTATGCGCGCCCCGGCCTATTGAATTCATTAGCGGAAATCATGGGAAGCGCGCCCAGCCTCGCCGAGCATTTAAGCCGGCACCCGAATCTCCTCAATGGCGTTTTGACCGGACAATTCTATGAACCCATCGGCAAAGTATCAGAGCTTTCGGAGAATTTGAGCGAAAGCTTGGTTTTGGCAATCGATTTCCAGGATGTGCTCGACGCCGCGCGGCGTTGGACACATGACCGGGAATTTCAAATCGGCATGCAGCTGCTCCGCGGCATGATCTCGGGCGAGCAAGCTGGCACCGCGCTGAGCGATGTTGCTGATGCATCTCTGCGCGGACTGCTGCCCCACGTAGAAGCAGAGTTTCAGCGCGCCCATGGCAAAATGCCGGGCGGCGAATTTGTCATTGTCGGATTGGGCAAACTCGGCGGACGGGAAATAACTTTTTCGTCGGATCTCGACGTGATCTTTATCTATCGCGGTGGCTCCGCCGATCAGAACCAGTCTGAGGGTCCGCGCCGGCTCCCCCTCAGCCAGTATTACGGACGCCTGAGCCAACGTTTGGTAACGGCTGTGAGCGCGCTAACACCGGAGGGTAAGCTTTATGAGATCGATGCCCGCCTCCGGCCGTCTGGAAACTCATCACCATTGGCCTCGGAAGTTGAGGGATTTGCCAACTATCATAACAAATCCGCCTGGACGTGGGAGCATATGGCGTTGACCCGCGCCAGGGTGATTAGCGGCAGTCCAGCGCTTGGGAAACATGTTATGGAGATCATTCGCACCGTTGTGGAGAAGCCCCGCGAAGACCCGGGGCTGGTCATCGAAGTCGCGAGCATGCGCGAACGTATCGACAAGAAGCGCAGAACCAACAATATTTGGAAACTCAAACATGTACGCGGCGGTCTACTCGATATTGAATTCATTGCCCAATACCTCCAACTTCGTAATGCATCCCGGCACTCAGAGATCCTATCGCAGGAGACCTATCTGGTTTTTGAACGACTTGCACGTTGCGGCATTATCGAGGAAGAAGATGCGGCAAGCTTGACTAATGCCACCCGGCTGATGCGCCGGCTGCAAGCCCTCCTCCGGTTGACGGTTGGCGTCAGCCGCGACGAGGGTCGATATCCTGCGGGCGTGCGCCAAGCACTTGCCAAAGAGGCTGGCGTTGAGACATTCGGTGAGGTGAGAGAGCGGCTTATGAAATCGGAGGAGAGTGTCCGTGCCTTTTATGCGCGTTATGTGCAACAGCCGGCGGAAGCCGGTATCCAGGACAAAAACAAAAAAGAAAGTGAGATAGTATGAGAAAAGATATTGTTGAAGGATCCGAGGCGCCTGATTTCGAAGCTGTAACGGATGGCAACGGCAAGCTGAAACTGTCGTCTTTAAAGGGTAGGCATGTGGTGCTCTATTTTTACCCTAAGGACGATACGCCCGGGTGCACGAAAGAATCCTGCGGCTTTGCCGAAATGCACCAGGACTTCATGGATAAGAATGCTGAGATAGTCGGTGTTTCCAAGGACAGTGTCGCACGGCACGACAATTTCAAAAATAAATACGGCCTGCCCTTCACTCTGGTGTCAGATCAAGATGGGTCAATCTGCGAGGCCTACGGCACCTGGGTGGAGAAGAAGAATTACGGGCGTACCTATATGGGCATCCAACGCGCGACATTCCTCATCGACGACAAAGGGTGCGTTTCCCATGTATGGCGGAACGTTAAGGTTGATGGACATATCGAAGCCGTCATGCGTGCCCTTGCCGATCTATAATCTGGCCGTTATCGCCCGTACGATCCTGTGCGAGCCTGATCCGGGTGCCAAGGTAGCGCGCACCCATTCAGCCGCAGAGGATTGGCTTACCGCCAGGACATCTGCGGGACGACCGACAATTGCGACTAGCTCCTCCATCACCGCTATGCCCGATTGGCCAGCTCGACCCGCCCTGCCTAAATTGATGAAGCCCCGCCTTATGCCGCGTCGGCGGGTGGGAGGCGTGCGCGGGCGTATCGCGCTTCTCCATGCGGTCGCGCATATCGAGTTAAACGCAATCGATCTAGCTTGGGACCTGATTGGGCGATTTGTCGCCCACGATTGGCCGACAGAATTTTTTGATGACTGGATCGGCGTCGCCGATGATGAAGCCCGCCACTTCACTAAGGTCGCGGCGCGCCTGAAGGAGCTTGGCGGTAGCTATGGAGACCTTCCCGCACATGACGGTTTGTGGGAAGCAGCGATGGCAACGGCAGACGACGCTCTCGTCCGCCTTGCCGTGGTACCGATGGTGCTGGAAGCGCGTGGGCTCGACGTAACACCTGGGATGATCAAACGACTACAGCGTGCCGGTGACGATACCAGTGCGGCGCTTCTCGAGATCATCCTGCGTGAAGAAATTTCTCATGTAGCGGCCGGTCAGCGCTGGTTCGGTTATCTCTGCCGCCTGCGCGGCCTCCCTGAAATTGAAACTTGGCGCAAACTGGTAGCAGCGCATTATCGTGGAGTTCAAAGACCGCCATTCAACGAAGCCGCGCGCCGAGCTGCAGGCATGACACCCGAACTCTACCAACTGTTCGCCTAATCCCAGCTTATTGGCTTTCGGCTTCAGGGCTATCAGCAGGCTCTACGCCGAGGATGCCAACGCGTTGAGCGAGGGAAGCTGCCATAAATTTGTCGAGCTCGCCATCGAGCACAGCGTCCGGATTGGAGCTCTCTATATTGGTACGTAAATCCTTCACCAAACGATAAGGCTGCAAAACGTAAGAACGAATTTGGTGTCCCCAGCCAATATCACTTTTTTGCGCATTTAGGGCCTGGGACTCTTCCTCCCGGCGCTGCAATTCAGCCTCGTACAGGCGTGCCCTCAACATCGACATTGCCGCCGCGCGGTTGCGGTGCTGAGAGCGTTCGGCCTGGCATTGCACGACGGTATTACTTGGAAGATGCGTGATGCGCACCGCGCTATCGGTGCGGTTCACATGCTGTCCACCAGCACCAGAGGCGCGGTAGGTATCGATGCGGAGGTCCTTTTCGTCTAGTTCAATATCTATCTCGTCGTCAACGACCGGGAAAACCCAGATGGAGGCAAAGCTCGTATGCCGGCGAGCATTTGAATCAAACGGCGATATACGCACCAGGCGATGCACCCCACTTTCGGTCTTCAGCCAACCATAGGCCGTGGCGCCTGATATTCGGATTGTCGCTGATTTAATGCCAGCCTCTTCGCCTGCGCTCTCCTCAATCCATTCTACTCTATAACCGTTGGCACCCGCCCAGCGCACATACATGCGGAGCAGCATTTGCGCCCAATCCTGTGATTCGGTCCCCCCAGCGCCAGCATGAACTTCCAAAAAGCAGTCATTCTTATCGGCTTCACCTGAAAGCAGGCTTTCCAACTCTAGCTTAGTGGAGCGGCTTTGAAGCTCACGTAAATTCTCCACCGCTTCAGCAAAACTTTCCTCATCATTTTCCTCTTCCGCTAACTCAGCAAGAGCCAGCGCATCTTCTAATTCGTGCTCAAGACTGTAGTATCCTGTAATCGCCTGATCGAGCCGGGTCCGCTCCTGCATCATGGATTGCGCGGCTTGTTGATCATTCCACAACGCCGGATCTTCGGCACGGGTGTTCAATTCTTCAAGATTTTTGACCGCCTGATCGAAGTCAAAGATGCCTCCTCAGCAGAGCCATCGACTGCTTGATCTTCTCAGTAAGGGACAAAATGTCGGCGCGCATGCTTGGCGTCTCTTATGTTGGGGTTAGGGTCTGGAAAGATGGAAGGCGACCGTTTAGAAGAAGCTTTAGTATAAGCCGCCAGAGCCTTCGGTCAAAACGGGAGTGCCCTCGAGATTGTTTTGATTGCCGGCTCGTTTGATAGACGGGCTCGGCTCGGTACCAATACGAAATGCCTCCATCAATATATTTTTATCACCCTCTCTAGCTGCCAATCCGGTCTGGCCATCAATTCGCATAAAGCGGATGCCGCGCGGGACACGAAACGGTACCGCCGGTGTATCAGCGAGGGATTGCCGCATGAATTCGCGGAATATAGGTGCCGCAACCTTACCGCCAGATTCGCGTCTACCCAATGTCTTCGGCTGATCGAAACCAACATAAACACCAACTGCTAGGTCGGGCGTAAAGCCTATGAACCAGGCATCCTTAAAATTATTGGTGGTCCCGGTTTTGCCACCGATTGGTTTACCCAATTCATTAATCGAGCGGCCGGTGCCACGAATCACCACGCCTTCCAACATAGAGACAATTTGATAGGCGCTTAAAGGATCTGCAATCTGCTCACGCATATCGGGTAGCTGCGGTGGTGGCTGCTGATCCCAAGATATTTCGCTGCAAATTTCGCAGGCGCGGCCATCACGTGTGTAAATTGTGAGGCCATGACGGTCTTGAATGCGTTCGATAAATTCGGGAGAAATGTAGCGGCCACCATTGACCAGCATGGCGTAAGCAGAGGTCAATTTAAGGACCGTTGTTTCGCCGGCGCCGAGAGACATCGACGGCATAATCGGCAGATTGGGATGAACGTCAAAGCGCCTAGCATAGTCCGCCACCGTCTCCATGCCGAGCCGCTGCGCGATCCGCACTGTCATTAAATTGCGAGATTTTTCCAACCCAAGGCGTAGCGTGCTTGGACCGTAGAATTTCTGTGAGTAATTCTCCGGTTTCCACTTTCCTAGACCCTCACCTTGATCAATCACATAGGGCGCATCAAGAACCATGGTTGCCGGCGTAAACCCGTTGTCGAGAGCCGCCAAGTAGACGAATGGTTTGAACGCGGAGCCGGGCTGTCGGTTAGCCTGGGTAGCCCGGTTAAATTGACTAAGAGAAAAGTCGAAACCGCCTGAAAGCGCTAACACACGCCCCGAGTGCGGGTCCAGCACTACCAGCGCACCACTCACTTCTGGGACTTGCCGGAGGGCGAAACTGGCGGGCGTTTCTTCGCCTGAGGCAAGCGCCTCGACATATATGACATCGCCAGCCGCCAGCACCTGAGAAGGATTGTTTACTTTCGGTCCGCGTTTTTGCCCTTTTAGCGTTTTCCGTGCCCATTCCAAATCAGCTACGGATAGGTTTCCCTCCTCACCATCGCCAAGCAGGAAATTGGCCGTCTTAGACGTGACCTTTTGGACGAAGGCCAGGCGCCACGAAATTTGTGGCAGCTTGAGCGACAGTGCGGCAAATCGTTCCTGCCAATTTTCGGGCTC